>JAJQBQ010000052.1 GCA_021203205.1 Lachnospiraceae bacterium
ATTACTAATTAATAATAGAATAGCTTTTCTTTCGGGTTGGAATTTTAGCTCTGTTTTCAGGAGAGAACTTTAAGTTCTGCTTCCAGCCTGGAACTTTAAGTTGACGAAATCCCAGTAATGTTTTAAAAAGGAGAAACCGGCGGTCTACAGGCTGCCGGTTTCCTTATGGGCGTCGCTGGCAAGAACCAGTCCGCGTAATTCTTCGTACCGCCCGTGAAGACGTGGATCGATAAAGCTGCTCCATTCGGCGTAGTTATCGTGCAGAAGAAAAGCGCGCATTTCGGAGGCGGAGATATTGATGATCTTAGGAAGATACAATTCTGCGATGCCGTGGGAGTTGTTCTCCGGAATAACATTTCCGGCGGCAGCGGGGCAGTCAGTGTATCGCGAAGTATCCGCTTCGGGAACAGATTTAATGGGAAATGACTGCCCGGGAGCGTTTTGATGCAATTGGCATGCAGAAGGGAGTGCTTCTTTATGAAACCAGGAAATCCGTCGTCCTTCCGCGCCCGAAACAACGAGATCAGGCTTTGCTCCGAAGGCCTCCTGCGCCTTTAAGAGCACATAATTGCCCCAGGCGGAAGTATTTCCCACGCCGATGTCGGGCAGCGGAGCTATCGCAATGCGGTCATCATATAGTTCCCGCAGCATATCGTATCTCAGCTCATAGGAAAACGGATTCATCGCCGTGCCGCTCTCCTGCGCGGATCCCACGAGGACACCAACCCGATCGCACACAGCAAGTGCAGTATCAATCATGTACTGGTGGCCCAGGTGGGGCATCTGGAAGCGGCCGACGAGGAGACCGAAGGAGAAAGGGTGGGAAGCGGACATGGCATAAGATTCCTTTCTGTTAAAACCGAAATAATGCGAAAATTTTTAAGCTCTATTCTGAAAACCACGAGAAACCGGAAATGTAAGTACCGGATCTCGTGGCTTTTTGTTTCGAAGATTATTTTGTAAAATATGAAAGAGAAGGATTGGGGCAGAAAGAGAGCTGACCGCAAGACATGGTCAGATTATCCCCGCTCTTCCGCCTTCAGCAGTTCCATCTTCATCTCGTAATAATCCGGGCTCATATCCAGAAAATGGATGTGCGGATTCTCGAAGCGCTGCTCCGCCGGCCAGATTTCGTGTGCCAGCTGGTTCTTTACATAAGCGCGAACCTCTTCCAGCGAAGGTGAAGGAATCAGGCGTTTTCCGTCCCGCATGACCTCCTGCTGCAGCTCTTTGATGGTGCAGTCTCTGAAATATTGCTGCCGCCATGGTTTCTGCGGATCGATGAAGCGGTAATCGTTGTTGGAGAGATCCGGTGTCTCGTCTGCCATGGTGATCAGGTCGGCGATGGCGATGCCCTCCGCGTTGTAGACGCGCCACAGACGCTTACGGCCCGGGTTTGTGATCTTCGCGAAGGTCTCGGAAATCTTAATGACAGGCCGGCAAACCTGCCCGTTGTTGATGGCGGCCAGCTTGTACACGGCGCCGAAGACCGGCTCGCTCTTCGCGGTGATCAGGCGTTCGCCGACGCCGAAGGAATCGAAGCAGCCGCCCTGATCCAGAATACTGCGGATGGTGAATTCGTCCAGGCTGTTGGACGCGGAAATCATGCAGTCATTCAAACCTGCCTCATCCAGCATGCGTCTGGCTTCTTTGGAGAGCCAGGCCAGGTCGCCGGAATCCAGGCGGATGCCCTTTAAGCGCTTGCTCATGGGGGCGAGCACTTCCTTCGCCACACGGATGGCATTCGGAATGCCGGATTCCAGAACATCGTAGGTGTCCACCAGCAGGATGCAGTTGTCCGGGTAAAGCTCCGCAAAGCGGGCAAAGGCAGCGTACTCATTTTCGTGGCACATCACCCAGCTGTGGGCCATGGTACCGCTCACCGGGATGCCGAACATCTGCCCGGCGAGAACGGTAGCCGTGCTGGCGGCTCCGCCTATGTAGGCGGCTCTGGCGCCGTAGACGGCGGCATCCATATTGTGAGCGCGTCTGGCACCGAAGTCCGCCACGGAACGACCTCTGGCGGAGCGCACAATACGCTGCGTCTTGGTCGCGATGAGGGACTGGTGGTTGATCTGCGCGAGAACCGCAGTCTCAATCAGCTGCGCATCCACAAGGGGCGCTTCGATGGTGAGAATAGGCTCGTTGGGGTACATGATGGTGCCCTCCGGGATGGCATAGACCGTGCCGCGAAAACGGAAACCGGCAAGCCACTCCAGAAAGGCTTCATCATAGATCTGCAGCGAGCGCAGATAATCGATATCTTCCCTGTCAAAATGCATGCGCTCCAGATAGTCGAGGATCTGGTCAAGACCCGCGAAGACCGCGAAGCCGGCATCATCGGGATTGTTCCGATAGAAGACATCAAAAGTCGCGGTTTCATCATCTTCATGGCTTAAAAAATAGCCGTTTGCCATGGTCATTTCATACAGATCCATCACCATGGACAGGTTACGTTCGTCAAACTGGGATTTCATTATTTTCTCTCCTGTTTACGCATTTTGTGAATTTTCTTAAAATATATTTGGATTTCCCTGCGAAAGAGATCATCTTATAACCTGTACCTGACAGCTCTCCATGACCGCCAGAGCTGCCTCGTGTTTTTCGGGCGTAACTCCCGCGCAGCAGGAGGCATCCACCGATACCGGCACCTCAGGCATGGCAGCTTTGATCAGCAGGGCGTTGGACACCACGCAGATATCCGTGCACAGCCCGACAAGCTCCACGGAATCCACCTGCCCCGCCGCATTCAGCATGGCGAGATCCGCAGCCAGCGTGGTGCTGCCGAAACATGGCTTTTCGTAAACCTTTGCCTCGCGAACCGCGGGAACCGCGAGAAGCGACGGCGCAAGTTTCCAGCCCTCCGTACCCAGAATACAGTGGGGAACCGGAAGGTTTCGACCCTCCTGCGTATTCATATAATCGGCACCGTGGGTATCTTTTGTCACGAGAATGGTTCCGTCAAAGGTCTTCGCCTTTTCTGTCAGCCGCGGCAGCATTGCCTGTGCCTCGGCGGTACCCAGGGCACCGTCCACAAAATCATTCTGCACATCAACAATAATTAAATATTTCATTTATACGTTCCTTTCGTCAAGTTTATCCGCATGGACGCCATTCTAAACTTCCCCGCCGCCCTTGTCAATTCAATTTTCATTTTTTCGGGGTGCCCCGGTACCGCATATTACGATTTGCGGTAACAGTTTTGGTGACGGACACCTCGGGACTGGCAGAATTTTTCGGCTTGTCCTGCACTTTATGGTTCGAAAGGCGTTCATATAAAAATAATTCAAAATGGATACATAGGAGATTTGCTTGCAAGTGTAAAGCTGATTTGTTATAATCGCGCCTGGTAAAAGAAAATCTTCACAAATCGGGAAATGTGTTGAAAACAGGAAAATATCTTATTTAAAGCAGACAGGAACGGGAACATTTGTATGGAGCAGAAAGAAGAAATGAACAAAAGAACGGAAGCGGAAGAAGATCCGGAAAAAAGGATTACGGAATGGATCAGCGCGGCCTCTGAAGGGCGGCTGGAAGATTTGTCAGGTGCACATGACGGTGAGGCGACGGAAGATCAGGAAAAGGAACAATTGCGAAAACTGATCGGTGAGCTGACAGACACTCCGGGCGAAGAAACGGGCGGGGTTCAAAGCGAAGCGGATGCGGGAAATATGGAAGGAGCGCCGGGCAAGGCGGATGTATATGAAGCCGGATACGCAGAGCCGGACGAGGCGGATGTATATGAAGCCGGATACGCAGAGCCGGACGAGGCGGATGTATATGAAGCCAGGTACGCAGAGCCGGGCGAGGCGCATGTATATGAAGCCAGATACGCAGAGCCGGGCGAGGCGCATACATATGAAGCCGGACACGGAGCGTGGGAAGAAGAGGGCGAGGAACCCCCGCGAAAAAGGATCCTTCCCTGGCTGTTGTTTGCCGTATTGATTCTTTGTATCGCCGCAGCCTATGCATATATTACCTACATTTACCAGATCGACAAGGCAGAGCAACAGGCGCGCAGCGACGCCATTGAGAAAGATGCAAACCCTTACCGGGTGGAGCTGGCAAGGCTGCGAACGGAGCTGGAGGCCAGACAGAAGGAGCTCACCTGGACCAGCGATCAGGCGATGATTATGGTCGGCTTCACACTCACTTCGGCGGATGACGCGGACTACATCAGCGAACTCGCGGAAACTTATGAGTTTTCGCCGGTTGCAGTCATAGACTGTACATTGGCAGACCCGGAGGGCGTGGATGGCAGCGATGAGGGGAATGCGGATCTTTCGGAGATCACGGAACTTATTGACCTGGCGGCAGGCCTGGGCTGGGAAATCATGCTGACCGCGTCCGACTTTACCGAGGAAACAAACACGGTCATATGTGTCGCGCTCTCTTATATGGAAGAAAATGAAATCGAGGAGAGCGGCATCTTCCTGCTCCGCAACGACTTCGCGACAGACGAAAATATCGCGCAGCTTCTGGCGGACGGCTTTCTCGGCTACACCGTCTTTCACAGCGAAACGCCGGAGTGCGGGCAGACAGAAGACGGCAGCATTTATTTTGAATATTATTACGCGGAGCAGACAGCCGACGCCATCACGAACAAGCTGAGCTCCATGCACCAGGCGGAAGCCGCCATGATCTTCTGCATCGACATGGAGAAGGTAAATGACGGGACGGTCAGAGACAGCTTCGTAAAAAACTTCCTCACCAGAGCGAAAGCCTATGTCGATCAGTACGATGACTGCGTGTGGGCGACCGTCGCCGAAGTGGTGGAGGAGCTCTCCGCCATCACCGCGAACGAGGAACAGGCTCTTGCGGAATATGAAGCGTATCTGGAGGAGACGGAGGAGCGGATCGCGGAGCTGGAGGAGATCATCGCGGAGATTTATGCGGCGTATGGGGAGTGACAAGTCTTTTAGAACCTGTGATTCGCGCATTAGGCAGTGAAAGATGCATAATCCGCTGGTGGAGCAGCAGGGCAGCAACATCGCTGTTACAAGGGTGCGAAGATTTGGAAAGAGAAGACTGCACACGGCAGCCGTATAAAGGAAACGGAGACCATTGAATTATGGAAGAAAAAGAGAGCTATACAGCCATGCCGCTGGTCAGCGCGACATTCATACCGGGGCACTGTCTGGAGGCCGTGCAGACAATGAAGAATGTCAGAGAACGTCAGATTGCCATGGCGGAATACTATTATTTCATTGGGCAGCCGGAGAAAGCGGCGCAGGAAACGGAGCCTCTTTTGGTAAGTCCATATATTGAGCTGCGGCTGTCAGCATGTCTTGTCTACGCATATGCGAATCTTGCAACCGGGCATCTGGACAGATCCATTCACGCATTAAATGAGATACAGAGCACAGCAGAGGCAATGGATGAAAATGTGTCTCCGCAGCTTCGGGCGACAGCTTCCTGGTTATCTAGAACGGCGGCCGTGCTTCTTCATCTTCCCCCGAAAGATTCCACTTCTTATAATATGAAAGATCTGAACCTTCTGACGCCGGGACTGCGCGCTTTTGTCTGTTATGTGCAGGCGCATTATGCCTATCTGAAAGAAGATTATGGCATGAGTCTTGGCATTATAGAGACAGCACTGGCATTTCAGCAGGAAACATATCCGATTCCGGGTATTTATCTGCATCTGGCGGCGACGATGGATTACATGAGTTTAAAGCGCACGGAGGAAGCCCGTGAACACATGCAGGAGGCATGGAAGCTGGCATGGCCGGACGGGCTGCTGCAGCCTTTCGGAGAGCATCATGGACTGCTGGGCGGTATGGTAGAAGCAACCTTTAAGAAAGACTGGCCGGAAGAGTATAAAAAAATAATTGCGATTACATACAGCTTTTCTGAGGGCTGGCGCAAAATTCATAATCCGAGGGCGGGGAGCGATGTTACAGACAAGCTTACGACAACGGAATTTGCCGTTGCCATGCTGGCAGCACGCGGCTGGACGAATCAGGAAATCTGCGATCACATGGACATTTCCCTGCATACAGTCAAATACCACATCTCCTCCATCCTGCGTAAGCTGGATATTACAAAAAGAAGTGAGTTGAAACGGTATATGCTTCAGTAGAAAACGCACCTGACAGCTGTGGTAAACAGCGAGTATGATAAAACTGTCAGAACTGACATTATGATACTGGGGTCAAAAGTATCAGACATTGTAATGACACCACGGGGTTCTCCTTAGAAACAGTGAGGAGATCCCCGCCTTTTAATTTACGAATCAGTCTGTCCGAAAACTCATCCACATAAACATATGTAACCTAGCCAAATTTTTATGTAAATGGCGGATGGCAGATAAAACAAAGCCTGTTAAAATTCCTTACATATAGTAACGTGCGGATATTGAATGCGAAGTGAGGAGGTAAGGTGGACAGGAAGACAAGAAGATTTGAATTTGAGGGAGTCATATTGGATGTACCGCTCCGGTATGATGAAGTCTTCGATATTTACATTGAGGACTATCCGGACTTTACGGAAACGCCGGTATGGACGGCAGATGGTTATCCGGTCATGTTCTGCGCGGAAGATGCCTGCGCACTTGCGCAGACGGAGGAAGCGGGGCGGTGTGTTGACTGTGGATCCTGCATTTATTACAGGCAGGAACCGGATTCTCTGATTGGCGTGTGCAGGAACAAAGGAAAACGCCGGATCAGAGCAGATTCGGGAAGCAGCGAAATAATCTTTGAAAAGAATGAAAACAAGAAAGGAGCAATAAGGTTATGACATTGAAAAAGAGAAGGGTAGAAATGCGCAAATCTCATCACAACAGATTCAGCCGGTGCATGGCATTTCTGATGGTTATCGTGCTGTGCATAAGCAGCATGACACTGGTCAGTGCGCAGGGAGATGATTCGGAGGGAGGAACATCCGAAACAGTGCCAGGCGGTCAGGTCTGGGTATGGGAAGATGATGAAAAGACCGTAACGGTAGATGCCAGCGATGCAGCGGCGCTTCCGGAGGGAGCAGAGTTTGTCGTGGAAGATCTGACTGAAGAGGAATATGAAGCGGCAAAGAAGCTGATCATTGACCAGAGCTTCAGGGACAATGAGGAGTATGGAAGCACCGAGGAAGAGCGTGTGGCATATGCGCAGGCTGTCTTAAGCGGACTGGTTCTTTACGATATGCATTTTGTATATGAAGGAACAGAGTATAAGGTGGACAGCACACAGATGACCGTCACCATTGAAAATAAGACGGCAGTTGCAGCGGAAGAAGTCGTGGTAGTCGAAGAGTGCGGTGTATACGTGATGGATGACAGCGCGGAAAGCAGCGTTGTGGCAATTCACATCGAAGAAACTTCGGACGGCGAAAATGTAGCAGAGGTAACAGAGGATGCTGTCACGGATGATGAGGGAGCAGTCGAGACCGTAGAGCTGACGGTGGAGAGCTTCTCTACCATCGGATATTATACGATTACCGAGTATCGGATGCTCCCGATTACGGATGATACCTTGATTAATGACTGGGGCGGCAGCTATACCCTGTATTTCATCCTGAATAACTACAATATTTTCACAAGCGGCAACGTGTCGTCACAGCGTACGGTTGGTGCGGTAGCGGTTGGCGGCACCTCATTCTTTACCTTTGGTATCGGTGCGGCCGCCTACGGAGTACATCCGATCCCGAGCTATTTCCAGGGCGGCTTCGCGGAAGGCGGCTTTGAAAGTAACATCGGCGGAAACGCGATTTACCTTACCGGCTATGACAGCAATGTGTACAGCTGGGCATATGTGGACTATGATATACGCTTCAATGACGGTGGTACAGGCACGATTGATTCGAGCGTAACGCATGATAAAGGCTATTTCATAGACTTTACGGCGGCCATGGCAGCGATTGAAGCGGAGATGGATGGTTATGTAAATAACAGCAGCAACATTCCGGTTGACCTCACAAACACAGATGCCACGCTGGAAGATGACCATTATACCGTTACGTATAACGGTTCCAGCATCACAGTGACCGTGCAGTCCGGTTACAGTTATGAGTTTGATGATCTGGATGCAATCGATTATATTAATATCATCACAGGCGATGATGAAAATGACGAGAACGTGAATATCATCAGCAAAGAGGATGGAGCGATCGTTCTTCCGAAAGTCCTGCTGAATGGATCGAATCCGACAGGATCGGAGACGGATTACGGCTGCGGTCTGGTATTCATGCTTCCGAATGCAGAGGAAGTGGATATCGGCAGCAAGTCCGATCATACGTTCCTCGGCCATGTGGTAGCACCGGGCGCGGCGGTTACTTCCGATGCCAGCGGCAACACGAACGGCAGTTTTATCTGTGCGTCCTTTAACGTGCTGTCAATGGAAAACCATATGTGGAGCTACAATGGCAGCCTGATCGTGCCGGATTCCTGTTTCAGCAGATTTACTGCAGCAACGACACTGGACGGCGCGGCTCCGACGGATGCGGATGATGAGTTCACCTTTACATTATATGAATTTGATGAGACATCCGGAGAATGGGATAGCCTTCAGACGGCCACAAGTGCATATGGAACCGGTCTGGTCAGCTTCAGTGATATTACTTATTCCAGTGCAGACGATGCAGGAACACACTGGTATCTGATTTCTGAGAATAGCGGCGATACCACGAAGTATAACTTCGACACTACTTTGTATCTGGTAAAAGTGGTTGTCACATCGGAGACAACCGGCACAGGCAGTACGAATATTGCATATACTGCTACGGCTACCTACTATAAGGCAGCGACAGGAGTGATAAAGTCGAGGCTGATTCAGTCAACGACCTCAAGCGGAACCACGACGTATTCGATAGACATGAGCAAGTTGGAGGACATAACAAGTGAGCTTTCTTCAACGGATGCAGAGACTTCTGAAATCTTTACTTTTGTAAATACGACAGTGAAGGGAAGCCTCTGGATCACGAAGAATGTAACGGTAAATGGCTCCGCCACGACATCCACCGATGCGGATGGCACCTATATCTTCTATGTGAAGGATAGCAGCGGCAATACCGTGCGAACCGTAGAGATTACGATTACAAACGGTGTGTCGGAGACCACAGAGGTAAAGAATCTTCCAATTGGGACTTATACGGTAGAGGAGGATGTATCGCTGAATCCGACCGGCATGTCCCTTACGGGCGGTAACAATATCTCCGTTGAAGTAACAGAGAATGGGACGACAGCGACAGCTGCTGCATCCTTTACGAATGACATGGAGAAGGTCGGCAGCCTGAAGATTACGAAGAATGTAACTGTAAATGGAGAACCGACCACGGGAACAGCAGCCGACGGTACCTACACGTTCCAGATTAATTATTATAATGAGACTACACAGGCGAGTGAACTGAAGGATACGGTTACGATTACGATTGAAAACGGTCAGTCGAATACCGTGCAGGTAGACAACCTGGCAGAGGGCAAGTATTATATCCTTGAGGTATTATCCCTGAACCCATATGGCATGGAGCTGGTGGGCGGCAATAGTATTGTGGTAGAAGTAAAGGAAGAAAATACCGGAGATGCGATTCCGGTGGCATCCTTTACGAACAACCTGACCCAAACCGTGACCCAGACCGGCAGTCTGAAGATTACGAAGAACGTGACAGTCAATGGAGAACCGGCAGCGGAGTACAGCGACCCGACCGTGGCGGACGG
>JAJQBQ010000024.1 GCA_021203205.1 Lachnospiraceae bacterium
CCCTGCCATACATCAGTTCTTCAACGCTAACGCCATACAATTCGGCAAACCTTGCAAGTTCTTCTGCGCTCACTTTTCTCTGTCCGGATTCAATCGCGCTTATTGTCGGTCTGGAGAGGTTCATCTGCCTCGCAACAAACTCCTGTGATAATCTTAAATATTTTCTGGCTGCTTTCAGTCTTTCATTCATATCCATCACCTCTTCTTACCGTGGTAAATAATTCAATTCTTCAGAAATGTCCCTGATCCTGATATCAAATTACACTATGATGCCAGGGGCAAAATCATGTCAGCACAGATTGATTTCACAATCATGGTGCCATAGTATCACCGTCAAATGAATTTGTCAATAAAAATGTCAGGTTATCTGACATTTTTATATTGATTTTCTGACATTGTCTGTGTTTAATTGCAAAAGATTTAATAGATTATAGTATCCATTTAGTCTTAAAGTCACACATAGTCATGTATAAAACTTCTTCGGTGGATCGGGCACGGCCCCTGTTCCTGCAGCGCCCGGATGTGCTCTCTCGAACCGTAACCCTTATTGGATCGAAATCCGTACCCCGGGTAGACGTCATCGTACGCTTCCATGAGATGATCCCGGTACACCTTCGCCACGATGCTCGCCGCCGCAATGGAGGCGCTTTTCGCATCCCCGTGGATGATCGGCACCTGTCGGATGCCCACGCCCGGGATGGTGACCGCGTCGTTGAGCAGCAGATCCGGCCGCACGGAAAGCGAAGCGATCGCGTCCCGCATGGCCTCATAGGTGGCGTTTAAAATGTTGATCTCATCGATACGCTCCGGGGATACGATACCGATGCCCACCGCCACCGCTTTGTCGCGGATGACGACGTCCAGCTCCTCCCGCTTCGCGGCGGTGAGCTTCTTGGAATCGTTCAGGTAAAGGATGTCGCAGGGATCCGGCAGGATCACCGCCCCGGCCACCACCGGCCCCGCGAAGGGCCCCCGGCCGACCTCGTCAATCCCGCATATCAAAAGAGCGCCCGCTTCACGGCCGCTCCTTTCAAAGCTTAACATCTCCTGCATCCGCTGTTTTTCTTTCTCATACGACTCATATTTTCTTTCATAGACTTCTACCAGGCCGCGGACACCCCTGCGCTCGTCCTCACGGAAGGCATCCAGGGCCCCGGGCAGCGATTCCGGGTCGATATTACTTAAGTATTCTTTGATTTCCGATATTTTTTTCATAGAAATATCCATTCCGCCGTCTTCCAGGGACGGCACAGGAACAGTTCGAAGCCTGTTTCGGACATTCTCCCCATTCTTAAACGTAAAACCAAATCGTTTCACGATTAGATTTCCATTCTTCGCGAAATGATTTGGTTTCCATGCTTCGCGAAATGTTTTTTTTCGTTTACCCCAGCGACCCGAATTCCGACAGCGGCCAGATGCGGAAGATTGCCCGGCCGATGATGTCATCGCGCTTGATAAGGCCGACGCCCTTGTAGCGGCTGTCGTAGCTGCCGCCCGTCGTGCGGTTGTCGCCCAGGACAAAGTATTCGTCATCCCCAAGGGTAAATTCCTCGTCCCAGATCTCGCCGTCATTGACATCCATCACCCCGTAGGGGTCGTCCAGCAGCTCGCCGTTAATATATACCTGACCGTCCTTCAGCAGAAGCGTCTCGCCGGGCAGGCCGATGATGCGCTTGATATAGGCCACCGTATTTCCCGTCACGGTGTCCGTGTGCGGAAATACGATAATATCGAAGCGCTCCGGATCCTTAAAGCGGTAGGTGATCTTGTCCGTGATCACATTGTCCCCATCCGAGAGCGTCGGCGACATGGAACTGCCGTCCACGACCGTTCTCTGTGCGACAAATGTCACAAACAGCCATGCGAGGCCGATGGCTACCAAAGCGTAGAGCGCTGTCTCCACCCACTCCATCAGTTTGGTTTTCTCCTTTTTCTGACGATTTTTTTTCGCATTCGCCTTCTTTACGGCTTCCGTCTCCGAAAATTCATTTTCTTCTTCCATTCTCAGGCCCCCTTTATTTTCTCCCCTCAGACTGTCCGAAAACTCATTTTTCAAGTTTCTCCGGACACAACATGAGTCTTTCCTGTCACTGATTTTTCATGGAGCCGATGCCGTCCATCGGCCACAGACGGAAAATGATCTTTCCCTCAATATCCGACAGCGAAACCGATCCGAATTCCGTGAGTCTGGAATCCGCGCTGTTATTCCGGTTGTCGCCCAGCACAAAATATTCGTTCTCGCCGAGCGTCACGCCGTACCAGGCGTCGTAACCGTTAAAATCCGCTTCATAGTAATAAGGATCGTCCAGCGGCTCCTCATTTATGTATATGATGCCCTCCTCGATGCGCACGGTTTCGCCCGGCAGGCCGATGATGCGCTCCGCGTACAGGCCGCCGCCGTCATAATCGCTCTGAACGATGACCAGGTCATAGCGCTCATAAGATGTGACCGATGTATCACAGAGAATATAGTCCCCCGCCTCCAGCGTTGGAACCATGCCTTCGCCTGTCACCTCCACGACCCTGTAGTCCTTCACAAAGTACCAGCCGATGCCGCCCGCTACGGCCGCAATCGCGATTACACACACCAGACCGAGAATCCATTTTTTCATATTGCCGCATTCCGTCCTTTCGCTGTTTTTCTGAATCCGTTCCTGTACTGCTTTTATTTCACTCAAACGCCGTTCCTGTCCGTTTCGGTTCGTTTCCGTTCGTTTTTAAGACCGGAATTCTGTCTTATTCTGAGCTTCCGGGCGCTTTTTCCAGGCTGATGCGCCCGAGTCTGCCGCTCCGGAAATCATCCAGCAGCAGGGATGCCGCTCTGGAGAGGTCTCCCTCTCCTCCTTTTTTTAAGGCGCCGCGGGAAACTGCGACCTCATTCAGGAGCTGATATTCTCCCCTGTAGTGCTCGTCGTTTTCCTCCGGATTTGCGGCTGCACTCGTTTTCCCGGCTCCCACGCCGTAGCGCTCCTCCACTCTCCCCGGGTAATTCCGGTTCAGAAAGCGAAGCAGCTGTACCGCGAGCGTCTGCTCTTCCAGGATATCATCGTTGATGGTTCCCACCAGGGCAAGTTTTAAACCGGCCTCGGGATCCTGAAACTTCGGCCAGAGAATGCCCGGCGTATCCAGCAGCTCCAGATTATTTCCCAGGCGAATCCACTGTTTTCCCTTTGTCACCCCCGGCTTATTTCCGGTCTTTGCACTTGCGCGCCCCACATAGGAATTGATCCAGGTGGATTTTCCCACATTCGGGATGCCGGCCACCATGGCGCGCACCGGGCGGTTCAGAATCCCCCTCTTTCGGTCGCGCTCCGTCTTTTCCCGGCAGATTTTCTCGATCACCTGATAAGAATTTCGCACGTTGCCGCGCACGCGGGCGTCCGCCGTCACTGCGAAGCAGCCGTTCGCCTCAAACCATTTCTTCCAGCCGGCGGTCACCGCTTCATCCGCCAGATCTGCCTTGTTTAAAATAATCAGGCGCTGTTTATTCTTCCCCAGCTCATCGATGTCCGGGTTGCGGCTCGAGAGGGGAAGCCTCGCGTCCAGAATCTCGATCACCAGATCCACCAGACGCACATCCTCCTGCATCATCCGCTTCGCCTTCGCCATATGGCCGGGGTACCACTGAATTTCCATGAAAACTCCATTTCGCAATCCCTTACTCCACCAATCCGATATTCTTAAAGGGGCTTGTGCGCAGCCACACTTTTCCGATGATCTCGCCTGCCGCGATATTTCCAACCTCTTCCACCCTGGAATCCTGACTGTTGTTCCAGTTGTCCCCGATCACAAAGTATTCCGTCCTTCCCAAAAGGATCGGCGTGTCGGCGATACCGGCGTTTAAGATGCTCTCCGCATCCGGCTGAAAGTCCAGCAGCTCCCCGTCAATGTATATGCGCCCGTCCGTGATCTGCACGGTCTCGCCCGGCAGGCCGATGATGCGCTTGATCATGGTCGTTACGCTGCCGTCTTCCTCCTCCGTTTCGATATAAACAACATCGTAGCGCTCCGGCTCGGAAAGAGTGTACACCATACGGTTTACCAGAACTGTGTTTTCGTCCGAAAGGGTGGGCGACATGGAATTACCAACCACCACCACCTGCTGCCCGAACATGTAGACAAGCCAGAAAGCGAGGGCGATCACAAAAATGCAGTCCGTGATCCACTTCCCCGCCACATCGGTCCATTTATTCTCATCTGGTATCGGATGGAAATAACTCATCAGGTATGTCTGCTCCATTTCTTTACTATAAAAGTCTGTCAAGCGGCCAGGTGAATAGAACACATGAGTTCAGCTGCTCTGAACTCGGCACGCACAGGCACCTGGACATTTGACAGACCTCCGAGTATGAGTACGGGCCACGCGCAGCGGGCGGAAAGTGCGAATGCTCGGAGGCGATGACGGGAGCGCGCAGCGCGGAGTCATCGGCTTTTATCTCTGGTGGTGCCCGCGAAGCGGGCATGGGCCTCATGGTCAACGGCTGTATTATAAACACAAGGCAGAAAAATATCAAGGCGAAAGTAAAGAAAAAGGACGATGACTTTTTAAGCCATCGTCCGGTGTCATTTCCTGAACCTGAAATCCGTGGATCTGCGCGACGGGATCGGCATCTGTTTTCATGCCCGCTCAATCGTTTCACAGATTGAAACCGCCGCTCTTTTCCTGTTGAAAGTGAAGTTTCCTTTACCGGATAACCTCTTTCACCTTCGCGGCCTTGCCGACTCTGTCTCTTAAGTAGAACAGCTTCGCGCGTCTTACCTTACCCTTGCGAACCACTTCGATCTTTTCAATATTCGGGCTGTGCAGCGGCCAGGTCTTCTCCACGCCGACGCCGTTGCTGGTCTTGCGAACCGTGAAGGTCTCGCGGTTTCCGCCGCCCTGTCTCTTTAATACGGTTCCCTCAAATACCTGAATTCTCTCTCTGTTTCCCTCTTTGATTTTGGCATGAACGCGGACGGTATCACCGGTACGGAACTCCGGGATGTCTGTCTTTAACTGCTCATCCTCAATCTTCTTAATAATGTCGTTCATTTGCGACCTCCTTATATATTCGACGTTCTTAATACACGCTTTCGCACCGTCTGGGAACGGCGGCACGCGCGGTGGTAACAGCGGATCGTCAATCTCTTTGAGAAGTGCCAGTGCCCTTTAAGAGCTCGCCGACACAACTTTTCAATAGTAGCACGTTTTGATGCAAATATCAAGTGTTTTTTATAACAAGTCCGGTCTCCGCTCCCCGGTTCTTTTCAGCGCCTGCTCTTCACGCCACCTGTCCACGTTTCCGTGATGGCCGCTTAAGAGCACCTCCGGCACACGCTTTCCGTGCCAGACCTCCGGCCGTGTATACTGCGGGTACTCCAGCAGGTTCCGGGAAAAGCTTTCCGTCTCAGCGGAGGATTCGTTGTTCAGGACTCCCGGAATCAGACGCGAAATCGTATCGATCATGACCATCGCCGCCAGCTCGCCGCCAGTCAGCACATAATCGCCGATGGACACGGGGTCTGTGACGATCTCCTCCACCACGCGCTCGTCGATTCCCTCGTAATGCCCGCATAGGAAGATGAGATTCTCCTCCTTCGCAAACTCCCTCGCCATGGCCTGATTGAACACGCGGCCGGTGGGGGTGAGGTAAACCACGCGGGGCTTTCCGGCGGTTGCATTCGATCCCCGGTCGGCTTCAAAGTGTTCCGGACAATCTGCCTTGCGGATATTGTCCGTCTGCGGCTGCACCGGTTCTTCCCCCGTTTCCGTTTGGGGGATACAGGAATTCGGTTCATCCGCTGTGCCGGCCGCGGCTTCCGCCTTTTTCTGCCGGATTCTCTGCACCGCCTCTTCCCATGCCCGGTACACCGGCTCCGGCTGCATCAGCATGCCCGCGCCGCCGCCGTAGGGATAATCATCGACCTTTCCGTAATGGTTTCCGGCAAAGTCGCGGATATTGATGGCGTCCACCTCGAGCAGGCCTTTTTTTCTGGCGCGCCCGATGATGCTGGTGTCAAGTCCCTGATCCACCATTTCCGGGAACAGGGTGAGTACGTAATAATTCATAACTTCAACTTTTGATCCCGGTGTCATGCTGTCATGTTGCACATCCGTTGGCGAGACGGGTTCTCTCGCCCAAACATGATTTCGGTGTAAAAAACATTTTCACCCTGGGTTCACGGTACCCGTTAAACTGCCTCAGACGAGCCCCGGCAGCAGGTGCACCGTCATGCGGTTTTCCTCCACCGAAACGTCCAGTATACACTGCCGGATCGCCGGGATCAGGATCTCCTGCCCGTTTTCTCCAGTCACCACGTAGACGTCGTTCGCCCCGGTCTCCAGGACATCCGTCAGCGTGCCGAGAGTTTTTTCCTCCTCGTCCCGCACCTCCATGCCGATCAGGTCGGCAATGAAGTTTTCATTTTCGCCGCACGGAACCGACTGCTCCCGCAGGATGAAAAACGGGCGGTTGCGGTAACCTTCCGCCTCATCCATGGATGTGATCTCGGCGAACTGAATGATCGCCATGTTTTTGGAAAACTTCACCTGGCAAATGTGATAGACGAGATAATTTTTCCCGTCCACCTGCACGGTTTCCGGCACCGGCTCGCCCGTTCGGATGTTTCTGTTCGTGCCGACCGATCTCTTCTTCACCGGCTCCATCAGCACGGTTTTCAGCTTCTTATAATGAAGCGGATCATCCGTAGTGGGGAACACCCGCACTTCGCCGTGAACACCGTGGGGCGCCGTGATGATGCCCGCCTGAAATATCGCTGTCTTCATCTATTCGACGATCTCCACATTGGCCTTTTTATCTTCCTTAGCGGCGGCAGCCTTCACGACCGAGCGGATGGCCTTGGCGATCTTGCCCTGCTTGCCGATGACCTTGCCCATATCCTTTTCCGCCACCTTAAGCTCGACGATAATCTCGCCGTCCTCTTCTTTTTCCGTCACCTGAACCTCTGACGGTTCGTCCACCAGAGCCTTCGCGATGATCTCCACTAATTCCTTCATACTTTTTCCTTCCCGATTCAAATCCCAACGATTTTGAACAGCTTGCCCACGGTCTCGGTCGGCTTTGCGCCGTTTGCGAGCCATTTCTTCGCCAGCTCTTCATTCACCGTGATCGCGCTCGGATCCTTTGTCGGGTCGTAAGTACCGATTTCCTCGATAAATCTGCCGTCACGCGGAGCTCTGGAATCAGCCACAACGATTCTATAAAAAGGTGCTTTCTTCTGACCCATTCTCTTTAATCTGATCTTTACTGCCATTGTTGTTTCCTCCTAAATAAAAATAAAATATATATATGATATGTGCTGTTTTCGTTTTCTGTCCATCTTCTGAACAGTAGTTTGTGCACTTACCACCGTAAATTTGGGTTCCAAATCTTTGGAACATTCCGAATAATCCCTTTTTTCGATCTTCCAATAACTCGCTGGATAATCGCGATTTTTTCGATCATCCGATATCACAGCCGATGACTGTGATTCTTCCCGGCGTCTGATATCTCACTGAACAACCGTGATTTCTTTTCGGGTATCCGATATCACAGCCGATGACCGTACATCCTTTTAAGTGTCCGATATCTTTCCGAATCACCCGAACGGGAACGACATGCCGCCGAAGCGTTTTCCGCGCCTGCCTTTCTTCCCGCCGCCCATCATGCCGGACATCTGCTTCATCATCTTCCGGGACTGCTCAAACTGCTTCACGAAGCGGTTGATGGTGGGAAGGTCGAGCCCGCAGCCGTCGGCGATGCGCTTTTTCCTGGATACATTTAAGAGCTTCGGATTTGCCCTCTCCTCCGGCGTCATGGAGTAGATGATGGCCTTTGTGCGTGCCATCGCCTTGTCGTCCGGCAGCATATCCTGCGTGATTTTGCCGCTCACGCCCGGGATCATATTGAGCATGTCGGTGAGATCACCCATGTCTCCCATCTGATCCATATATTCCAGATAGTCGTCGAAGGTGAATTCGGCTTTCTTCATCTTTTCGCCGAGCTCTTTTGCCTTCTCGTCGTCGAAGGTCTGCTCCGCCTTCTCGATGAGCGTGAGCACATCGCCCATGCCCAGGATCCGGCTGGCCATGCGGTCCGGATAAAACTGCTCGATGTCGGTGAGCTTTTCGCCGGTGCCGATGTAGAGGATCGGCTTTCCGGTCACCGCCCGGATGGAGAGCGCCGCGCCGCCGCGGGCATCACTGTCCAGCTTCGTGAGGATGACGCCGTCGATGCCCACCTTCTTTGCGAAGTTGTCGGAGACGTTCACCGCGTCCTGACCGGTCATGGCGTCCACCACCAGGATGGTCTGATGAACCGGGACGGCCTCCTTGATGTCGTTCAGCTCACCCATCATGTCTTCATCGATATGAAGACGGCCTGCGGAGTCTATAATTAATATCTGATATCCGTTTTTCTGGGCATGCTCGTAGGCCGCTTTTGCGATGTTCACCGGCTTGTGCCCGGTGCCCATGGCGAACACGTCAACGCCCACCTTGCCGCCGTTGATCTTTAACTGGTCTACCGCAGCCGGGCGGTAAACGTCGCATGCCGCGAGCAGACACTTTTTGCCCTTCTGCTGTTTGAACTTTCCGGCGAGCTTTGCCGCCATGGTGGTCTTACCTGCGCCCTGCAGGCCGGCCAGAAGGATAACTGTGACCTCATTTCCCGGAAGCAGCGAAACCTCTGTCGTCTCGGAACCCATGAGGTTCGTCAGTTCTTCATTTACGATCTTGATGACCATCTGCCCGGGCGTGAGGCTGTTCATCACATCCTGACCGACGGCACGCTCCTGCACGGTTTTTGTGAACTGCTTCACTACCTTGAAGTTCACATCCGCCTCCAGAAGCGCCATGCGCACTTCCTTTAGGGCTTCCTTCACGTCCGCCTCGGTCAGGCGGCCCTTGCTGCGCAGATTTTTAAATACTCTCTGAAGCTTGTCTGTCAGACTTTCAAAAGCCACTGTAAGCTCCTTTCCTGACGATGATCCTGATTTTTCAGGAATCGACATCCATAGATTTATGTTACCGATTTATATTCTTAATTTCAGTCTCCGGGAAAACTTTCGGTTCGCCCTACATTACTCTTCCCTCATCTCTTCCAGAATCCGGTCGCACAGCTCCCCAATTTTTTCAAGATGCGCGTCATCCCGCGTTTCGCGGTACTGCCCTAACTGCTCCTGTATCTCGCTCACCTGAGCGTTTGTTTCCAGAAACCGCTTCACCAGATGAAGCTTTTCCTCATACCCGGCAAGAGCCCGGTCGCAGCGCCGCACAAGGTCATGCACGCCCTGTCGGCTGATGCCGCGGGCATCCGCTACCTCACTCAGGCTGTAGTCGCTCAGCACGACTTCCTCATAGATCTCTTTCTGATGCGCCGTCAGCAGCTCCCCGTAAAAATCGTACAGCAGGGAGCGCTCCAGGATTCGATTCATAGCATTCCTCTCTTCGGAGCGTCAGCTTCGCTCCACCATGCAAATACTGCGGTATTCTAACCGATAGCGAGCGGTCTGTCAAGTTTTTTTTCTTGACACTTTTTTAGTTTTTCTTGAATTGTAACCATTCTGGATATGAACAACAAGAAATAGCCGTCCTGATTTGGCGGGATCTTACGCAAAGTAGGTGATTTGGGGCGGCAAAAGGAGAACATCATCATT
>JAJQBQ010000059.1:0-20868 GCA_021203205.1 Lachnospiraceae bacterium
AGAAACAGACGGCTGACTGTGATCAGCTTTGTTTATCGCTAAACCGTTTGTTCGCGAACGATTATAGCACGATGTTTGTGCTTGTCAATACACTTTAGAAAAGCTTAAGATTTATTATGAATCCCTTAATAATCATCTGCCCTTTCCCTCGTTCTCTCACCAGCAAGATATCATTATCCCTCAATCCTTATGGTGTGCGAATTTTCCACTTTTACTTCCGGCTGTTTCTTCGGGAAGGTCAGAATCAGAACACCGTTTTCAAACTTCGCCCTGATATCCTCCTGCTTCACATCCTCGCCTACATAAAAGCTTCTCATGCAGTTCCCGCTGAAACGCTCGCTGCGGATCAGCCTGCCGGCGTCATCCTTCTTCTCGTTATGGGCATTGGATACCGCACGGACGACCAATGTGCCTTCCTGCAGTTCAATATTCACATCTTCCTTTCGGAACCCCGGAAGGTCCATCTTCAGGACATAGCTGTCTTCTTTTTCCTCGACATCTGTGTGCATGATGGATAACCTCCCGTTTGCTTCGTGGCGCGGATATCTCGCATAATCATCTAACAATACTTCATCAAATAAACGTGGTACTAACATAGTCCTGTCTCCTTCCTGCGCAGTATTTTCTGCGCGACTTTGAAATAGCAATCAAAAGTTTCGAACAAACGAACTCCGGTTTTTGTTTTTCCCTAAACCGTTTGTTCGCAAACAATTATAGCACACAGATTTCGCTTGTCAATACACTTTAGAAAAGCTTTAGAATGTTTATCTTTCTGTAAGATATGACTTCGATTTCTCGCCTCGGGACATGCGTACAATCGGATAGGGGAGTTCTCTCACCCTATCTGCCCGCGCCGGGCCGCGTTCGGTGCAAGCTTAAAATTTTCCAAAGTTTCGCTGTCAGGCGACACTTTTATGTGGCCCGGGTGCATAAAAAATTCAGGAAGCGAATCATTTTTTATGTCCACTTCCTGTAACTTTTCACTTATTCATCTGAATCATATTTTCCCGAAGCTTCAGCGCCACACTACGGAAAACAACCCTCTCCTCCTCGGAAATTCCCTCAAACAGTTCTTCGCTGATTTCCTCCCATAACGCCTTCACGTCCTCTGCCACTTCCTTTGATTTTGGACAGACAAGATAATGGACGTAACGCCGGTCTTCCCGGTCCGGCACCGCAGTAATGTATTCTCCCTGGCACAGCCGGTCAACTACCTGCGAGATGTATCCCTTATTCCGGTTTAAAAACCGTCCGATATCTCCCGCCGTGTTCCTGTCCTGATTGTTGTACAGGTAAGATATCACTTCGGTGTCTACCCTTCGCAGACCGTATTTCCCCATGATTCCGGTGCAGCGGCTTTCAAACAGATCCATAAACATATTACCCCTCAACAGGGTTTCCACGTGGTATTCCATGTTACCGCCTCCTTTTCAAATACCTTCTCATTTCGGATTGCATACCTGATTCATTCGATCCTGTATACTGCATCCTCCGGCCGCTCATTTCCGCGACCGTTTGCTGTCAAACCGTTGTTATAAGAATTATACAGGATTTTATCCATTTGTCAACCTTTACCTATATATGAATCTTCCTTCTTTTTTGCCGCCTTTCATGCTTCCACTCATAAAAAAGCATTTCAATCGCACAAAAAGAGCCGCCTCGCCGCAAATCCGATTCGATTCCGGCAGGACAGCCCTTTTATTTTGCATAACAGAAAGCCGATTGCTTCCTTATGTTAATGATGTCGGGACACTGGTGTCATCATTTCTTCCCGTTTCGGGAATAAGATTATTAACTGTTACGCTGTCTCTTCTGTTTCTTCGAACTGGCTGTTGTAAAGTGTCGCATAGAAGCCTCCCTTTGCCAGCAGTTCCTCATGATTGCCCTGTTCCACAATGTCGCCGTCCCGCATCACCAGGATGATGTCCGCATTCTTGATGGTGGAGAGCCTGTGCGCAATGACGAAGCTCGTGCGGTTTGAAGTCAGCTTATCCATGGCCTGCTGCGTGATGATCTCGGTGCGGGTGTCGACACTGGAAGTCGCCTCGTCGAGGATCAGCATCGGGCTGTTCTGTATCATGGCACGGGCGATGGTCATCAGCTGTTTCTGGCCGGCGGAAATCGCCGTGTTATCGCTCAAAACCGTATCATAGCCGTGGGGCAGCGAGGAAATGAAGTGGTGGATGCCGCAGGCCTTGCAGGCCCGGATCATCTGCTCATCCGTCACGCCCTGCGTGTTGTACACCAGGTTCTCGCGGACGGTTCCCTCAAACAGCCAGGTATCCTGCAGCACCATGCCGAACTGGTCGTGCACGTTCCGCCTCGTAAGCTCCGTGGTCGGCACGCCGTCGATGAGGATTTTGCCGCCGGTGGTCTCGAAGAAGCGCATCAGCAGGTTCACCATGGTGGTCTTTCCGGCACCGGTCGGTCCTACGATGGCGACCTTCTGGCCCGGTTTCACCTTCGCGCTGAAATCGTGAATGATTTCCTTCTCCGGCGCACTCGGGTACGCGAACTTCACGTGAGAGAACTCCACCGTGCCGTTCACTTTCCCGATCTGCTTTGTCTTCGCGGTCTCATCCTCCATCTCCTCTTCCTCAAGGAAGTCGAAGACACGCTCAGCTGCCGCCGCACAGGACTGCACCTGCACCATGGACTGAGAGATCTGGCGCAGCGGCTGTTCAAACAGTCTGGTATAAATCAGGAACGCCGTGATCACACCGAAGGAAATGTTCCCGTTGATGATGAGCGCCGCACCCACGATGCAGACTGCCACGTAGCCCACGTTTCCGATGAAGGTCATTAATGGCTGCATCAGGCCGCCCAGGAACTGCGAATGGAAGTTTGCGTCCTTCACACGCTGGTTCAGGGAACTGAATTTTTCCAGCACCTCATCCTCCGCGTTGGAGATGCGGATGATGTCATGGCCGTTGTACATTTCCTCGATGTAGCCGTTCAGGTCGCCCAGGCTTTCCTGGCGGGCCGTGAAGTATTTCTGAGAGCGTCCCATGATCACGACCATCAGGATCAGGCCCACGATGGTGGCCACCACAGTGGTCGTCGCCATGATCCAGTTGGTGTAGTACATCATGATCAGGCAGCCGATAAACTGCGCGAGAGCCGTGACCATCGTCGCCAGACTGTTGGAAAGCGCCTGGCCGATCATATCCACATCGTTCGTCATACGGGAAAGCACATCACCGATGGCACCCTCCGTGAAATATTTTAGCGGAAGTCGATTGATTTTCGAATCAATGTCCCCGCGCAGCATTCTCGACACACGCTGCGTGACCGTCTGCATGATAAAATGCTGCAGGAAACTAAGCACCGCACTTGCCACATAAATGCCCACCAGCACCAGTGCCACACTGCGGATGCCGTCCATGTCAATGGTGGACGACAGCCCGTCATAAAGGTAATCGGTCATCCGGCTGATCTGATCCGGCCCGATGATGGTCAGCACCGCGCCGCCCGCCGCAGCCACCAGGGCGATCACGATCCAGACCACATAATCTTTGCAGTAGGCGATCAGTTTGCGGATAGCACCGCCCATGTCATTCGCTTTTTCTCCGGAACCCATGCCGCGCCCCATCGGGCCACGGCGCATACCTCCGGCAGGTCTTCTATTTTCAGGCATAATTTTTCTTCTCCTTTCCACCGATTCACAGGCTCCTCCCCCGCCCCTCAAAAAACTTCGACCGTGATTTCATGATACCTTTACATTTCACGAAGTTTTTTTCGGTGTGGGGAGGTGACTGTTTCACAGTCACCCGCTTAAGGATGAACAAATGCCCTTACGAACACCTGTCGGTGTTCGACGTACATTTGCCCCTCCTTGCGTATTTAAGTTTCGTAACACCACGGATTTCGCTCATTTTTCTTCGAAAAATGGCTACATCCTCATGTTTTGCGGGTTCCAAGGTCATGAATTGGAACGTAAACGTTCCATTCATGACTTTAGAACCCTGGTGTTAAGCAAGTTCCGCTTCCGACAGCTGCGACAGCGCGATTTCCTTATAAACCGGGCAGGTCGCCATCAGTTCGTCGTGTGTACCCATGCCGACCACTTCGCCCTCATCCAGCACCACGATCTTATCCGCATTGCGGATGGTGCCGACACGCTGTGCCACGATCAGGCAGGTCATATCCTTGCAGTCCGTCGCGATTCTCTTGCGCAGGCGCTTATCTGTCGCATAATCCAGAGCGGAGAAGGTGTCGTCCAGGATCAGGATCTCCGGTTTTCTCGCGATGGCTCTCGCAATGGAAAGCCTCTGCTTCTGGCCGCCGGACACGTTTGTGCCGCCCTGGGCGATCCAGCTGTTAACGCCGTCATCCATAGACTGGACGAAATCCGTGGCCTGCGCGATGTCCAGCGCCTCGTCCACCTCTTTGTCGGTCACATTGCGGCCGCAGTTGCCGAACGTGATATTTTCCTTCACGGAATCCGCAAACAGCACTGCCTTCTGGGGCACAAGCCCCACTTTCTCATAAAGCGTTTCAAAGGTATATTCTTTAATATTCCTGCCATCGATCAGGATATTCCCGTCGGTCGCATCATAGAGCCTCGATACCAGGTTCACCAGCGTGGACTTGCCGGAACCGGTGGCACCGATAAAGGCGATGGTCTCACCCTTCTTCGCGGAGAAGGAGATATGTTTCAGGCAGTCATCCGACGCGTCCGGATAGCGGAAGGATACGTTCCGGAATTCAATGCTTCCGGTCTCATCGGAGCCGTTCGCAATGCCTTCTTTTACGGCCACCTCGGAATCCAGCACTTCATTGATACGGTTTGCGGATACCTGCGCACGGGGCAGCATCATGAAGATCATCAGCAGCATCACGAAGGACATGATGACGTACAGCGCATAGGAGCTGAAGGATACCACATCCCCAAGGAGCACACCTCGCTCGGCCACTGCCGCCGCCATAGCTTCCATCGTCCCGCCTGCCGGGATCGTGATGTCATTGGTCAGGACCGCGCCGACATAATAGATAAGCACGCTGACCATACTCTGCACAAACATCATGATCGGCGTAAGGAACGCCATCCCGCGGCCGGTAAACAGCTGCGTCTTCATCAAACTGCTGTTTGCCTTTTCAAACTTATCTTCCTGGTACTTTTCCGCGTTGAACGCGCGCACCACACGGATACCGCTTAAGTTTTCCTCGGTCAGCCGGTTCACGTCATCGATCTGCTTCTGCACGATGCGGAATTTCGGGATCATCACCACCAGCAGGACCACGAGAGATACGACAATGACCGCTACTGCCGCTGCCACCACGACGGAGAGCTGCCAGCTCTTCCCGACGATCTTGATGATGGCCCAGACTGCCATGATCGGTGCCCGCAGCATCATCTGCAGGCCCATGGCGATGATCATCTGGATCTGGGTAATATCGTTCGTTGTACGGGTGATCAGGCTGGCGGTGGAAAACTTCTTGATCTCACCGCTGCCAAAGGAAGACACCTTGCGGAACAGTTTCTCGCGGACATCAAAGCTGAAGTCCGACGCGATCCGCGCGGCAAAATAGCCTACCACCACGGTCAGCAGCGCACTGCACAGTGCGCAGCCCAGCATCTTTGCGCCTGCCTCAATATACTCGGACATCTCGGTCACCTCGCTGCTGATCAGTACCGTGATCTCCGCCGTGTAATCCGGCAGCTTCAGGTCAAAGTAAACCTGGCCGCAGACCATCACCAGACATAACAGTGAAAGCCAGACATCTCTGGATTTCATGTTCTTGAAAATCTTAATCATTTCATTCCTCCATATCGAAACGGACTTTGCAGCGCATTCTCACGTCTGCATATCCGTTTCCATTACTCTTGCTTTTCTCGTTTTTTGTAAAACTGTTTTTTCTCAAACAGTGAGCACGATTCTACTCATTTTCGTTCCAATGTCAAGAGGGTAAATTTCGATTTAAGGAAATGTTTCGAGAGCTTATGAAAATGGAAAGATAAATTTTAGGAATTTTTCAGAAATGCGGCAGAAAGTTTTTCTTTCATGCGACACATGTGGGATATTGTTGCTTGATGATTCAGGATTCCTGTAGTACAATATAGGAAATGCAACAGTTGTCGTAAACAGGATTTTTATAAAACAAGGAGGCTGCCACATGACATTAAAGGAAGCAATGAGCGCACGCCACACTGTGCGCAAGTACAAAAGCACCCCGCTGCCGGCAGATATTGTCCGCCAGCTGAACGAGCGGATCGACATGCAGAACCGGGAACACACCCTGAGCATTCAGCTCGTCACGGACAATACGGATGCCCTGCCGGGGATCATCAGCAGGACGATGACAAAAGGGGTAAGAAACTATATGATTTTGGCAGGGCAGGATGCGCCGGAAACAGATGAAAAACTCGGATACAGCAGCGCGGATCTGATGCTTTACGCGCAGACGCTCGGCCTGAACACCTGGTGGGTCGGCGGAATGTACAGCCACAAAGGAGCAAGACGAAACCTGAATGCGCCGGATTCCAAAAAGATCATCGGCGTTGTCGTGGTTGGTTACGGCGAAGAACAGGGTGTTGCCCATAAATCAAAAAATCCGGAAGCCGTATCTCTCTATGCAGGGGATCCGCCTGCCTGGTTTAAATCCGGCGTTGCGGCTGCCCTGCTGGCTCCCACTGCAATGAACAAACAGGCCTTTTCCATCAAAGGACAGGATCACTCGGTGACCATGACCTATGAAAAAGGCTCTTTTTCCGGTGCCGACCTCGGGATATGCAAATATCATTTTGAACTCGGGGCAGGCATGGAAAACTTTATTTGGAAATAAGAAGACTGCATGCAATGCTAAACCGCACGAACCGTAAAATCCCAGGCGTTTTATACCGGCCAACCTGACAACAAAAAATGCCCCCTGTGAGATAAATCCGGAGAACCTGGCTGAACAATAGCAAACTTCTCGGGAAAATTCCCACAGGGGTCTTTTTATACTTGTTGCTTCACTACAACTGTTCTTCTCCCGTTCTGTACAGCAAATATTTCGAAGCCTCTTAAGAGCATCCATCGCCGGCTTCCCGACATGGTTTCTCCCTTACTCTGTATCACATCTTATCCCACAACCGAAATGTCCGCCTGTATGTATCCTTCCTCCATTTCAGCCATTCTTTAAATATACGGATCCACATCCGAATGCTCTGTATCATCTGCTTTTCCACCCCACCGATCCATCAGCTTCCGAAACACATCATCGCAGCCTTCCCGGATATTCAGATCCGCACACCGGTCAAAACCGGTATGCCCCGGATTGATCTGCACGATGACAGCATCATTCCTTCTGTAATTCCAGTAGGCGCTGCTATAATAGCCATTGGTTCCGATCACAAGGATCAGATCTGCTCTGGAAATCCACTCCTGCGCTTTCTTTACTCCTTCTTCCCACAGACCGATATGGCTGTAGAGTTCCCAAGGGAGAATCGTTCCTCCGCAGGATTCGCAGCGGGGCAGATCTTCCTGATCCCAAATTTCGTAGCCGTCATAATGGCGGCCACAGTTTGAGCAGCGGTTGATCTGAAACCCTCCCTGAATTTCCGCCACATTTTTGGAGCCGGCAATCGTGTGCATGCAGTCCTCATTTGTCGTGATGATTCCGATGAGTTTTCCTGCCGTCTCCAGATCCCGCAGTGCATAGTGGCTGTATGTGGGCTTGTATTTATGCATGGCCCTGACGTATGAGCGCAGAAAAGCCTCACTTTTCATTCCTCCCGGGCGGACGGTTCGGGAAAGCTGGCTATAGGTTATGCCGCCGCCCGCAAGCGAAATTCCGGCTCCCGTGATGGCCACCATCGCATGGCTCTGGTCAATATAGTCGGCTAACTGCTGTATTTTATCTGTACCGCGATTTTCTTTCGAAAATTTCATATGGCAGCTCCTTTCCTTCCAATTCCGCTATCCATCCTCAAGAATTTCCGTTCTGTCCCACCTTTAAAGCAGAAGTAATGAAAAATTTTTTATATTTCCTGTAGAGTGCCGGATCCGCCGCTCCTTTTGTATTTGTTATGGTTGTAGCCAGTCTTACGAGCGTGATCCTGCGGTCATATACCAGATAGCGCGGTTTCCAGACGGACGGATCAAACTTGCTTTTGAAACGGTAAAGATTCTTAAAGTCATATTCGAAATCCATATGATTGAAAATCTCGTACGTCGCCAGAAAAGCTGCCCCCGTCAGATGTTCCGGCCGGGCTGCCGCGATCCTGCTCACCGGCACTCCACCGAGGGAATGCCCAACCAGGATCCACTTTTCTATCTTGGGGTTTGCCGACATAAGTTCCATTCCGTGCTTCGTCCCGAATGCGCTCAGGTGAAACTTCTGTTTTGGGATTATGACCGTATGTCCTTTCTCATGTAACAGTTTTGCGATATAGGTATAAGCGCGTTCATCTGTTTTTGCGCCTGTGAAAATGATAAAACCTACGTTACTCTTTCCGAAAAAATAGTAGTCATCCCCTATGTTCTGCATCTCATCAGCGATCCGTAGCGCTTCCGGAAATGCTTTATTGTAATATAGAAGAATCGTTGCAACAGCTATGCACAAAATTCCAATCACCACAAAACATACAATCATAACCAATCCTCCTCGTACCTCAGGCGTTTGTCACCATCGTTTTTCTTTACGTAAATCTTCAATGCTGGTTTTATTGTAGCGTATCAAATGGAAATCATCAAGCAACAATCTTCAACATGTGTCGCATTGTTGCAGATTTTACTTGTTATTTTGCTGTGACTGTGTTACGATTTTACAAATTGACTTTTACAGCGAGGCAGGAATGAGTCGCAAACAGTTTTTCGAAAAATCAAAAAGTCTGGTTATTCACAACGGAGCCGCGATTATGCTCGTGTTTATCTTTCTTGTGGTTTATATCGCATCGCCGGACACCGACGATCTGTGTTCAGATTTCGGAGCCGTCAGCATGAACTACATGAATGGGGAATATTATCGCTGGTTCATCTGCCTGTTTCTGCACCACAATCTCCGGCATCTGCTTTCAAATTCTCTGGCTCTGCTCTCTGTGGATTCTCTGCTTCGCCCGTTCTTAAAAAACCGGCAGACAATTTTCCTGTTTTTCGGCTGCGGTGTTGTATCTGAAATCGCATATTCCATCGTGACCTCTGAGCCGGTTTATGATATCGGCGCATCAAGCGGTATTTTTGCACTTCTGGCATGTCTGCTCATCTGTTATGTCCGGTTTCAAAAGCAGTTTCAGCTTCCATGGTACCGACCGGAGGTTGTCGTAGTTCTGGTATATTTTGTATTTGCGAACAGCAGCGTCAGTTCCTTCCTTGTTCATGTATTTGGCTTCTGCGCAGGAATTCTGGCGGGTACCGTCATGGTGTCTGCCGGTTTTATAACCCGGACGGATTCTTAACATGCGGCATAACAGGAGAATGATTGCTCAATGAAGATAAAAACACCATCCGGTTACATATCAGCCGGATGGTATTTTTGTAATGATCAGTTATGATGTTTTCTCAAATTGTCTGTTATAAGATCCGCAAACCAGCACCTTTTTCTATTCCGTCCGCAGGGCCACCACCGGATCTTTCTTTGCCGCACTGCGCGACGGTATAATACCCGCGACAAGCGTCAGAAGTATGCTGATCACGATCAGAATGACCGCAGCGACACCGGGCAGGTGTGCACTTAATCCGGGCAGACCGGTCGCCGAGTGAAGAATGGCGTTGATCGGGATGCAGAGCAACATCGTTACCACCACACCAAGCACGCCGGAAATAAATCCGATAATGACCGTCTCCGCATTGAACATGCCGGACACATCCCGCTTCGAGGCTCCCAGCGCCCGCAGAATACCGATTTCCTTCGTGCGCTCCTGCACCGAAATGAGCGTGATAACCGCGATCATAATGGAGGACACCACCAGCGAGATGGCCACAAAGCCGATCAGCACATAGGTGATCGCATTGATAATGGATGTGATGGAGGACATCATCAGGCCGACATAATCCGTATACTGGATCTGCTGCAGCTCGTCCACGTTTTCGTTGTAATCCGTGATCACATCTTCGATCACATCCTTGTTTTCAAAGGAGGATGCGTACAGGTTGATCGCCGTAGGACTGTCCAGATCGATCGCGCCGAGAGATAACAGATTATCCTCGTACGAGCTGTCGGAAAATTCCATCACGTTATCATAGTAATCGGCGCATTCTTCTGCCGTCCATGCTTCTGCTGCAAGGTCCAGCGCCGCCGCCAGCTGCTCCTCCGACATTCCCGTAAGCTGCGCGGCCGCCTGTTCCGCATACTGTGCCGTTACCTGTGTCTGGATTGCCTCGGCAAACAGGGATTCCACATCTTCATCGCTCATGCTTTCGATGTATTCTGCAGCGGTGTCTTCCGACAGTCCCATTTCTGACATCAGCATCTGGGAGACCTGCGAGCGCATGTCACTGACGGTATATCCTGCAAGAACTTCCTCCACCGATGCCTCCAGCACATTCTCTGGCGGAATGCTCATGATCTGAACATAGACTGCCGCCTTTTCCGTGTCGGACAGTTCCTCCAGATAGCTTAAGAAATCTTCCTGTTTTTCCTCGTCTGTCAGGCTGTCGCTGCTGGAAGCGAAAGGCAGCCCGGTCAGGATGTCCATGGTCTCATTTTCCGTCTGCGCCTGCACCACATCGGACTCACAGGATTTTTCGATCACATACTCCGTCAGTGCGCTCGTGTAGGCGATGCCGTTGCCAAGCATCTGGCTTGTGACATCCTCATTCGGGCGGATGATGCCGACCACCCGGAGCACCAGGGCATTGTCATAGAGATAGCTTAAGCCGCTCTCCGTTTCCCGCAGATCGATGTAAGTGCCTGTCGCCTCATCATAAGACCAGGCATCACAGTTTAAAATCACACGGTATTCCTGTGCGCAGATTTCCTCATAGCTCCAGGAAACCGTATCGGAACTGTCCCCTCCGTCACTGTCCGACTCATCCGTCGCCGCCTCCGCGATCTCCATGATTGCATCCTCTGAAATCAGGCCCAGGGCGTAGAGAGTCATGTCGTCGATCTCATTGTTCTCGTCCAGTACCAGAACGATCTCGTCGTAGCTATTCGGCCAGGAGCCGTAAACCACGTCATACTGGCGCTCCAGCACATCGCTGACATACGAACCGTCTGTGCCGCCAAGCATCTCCTGCCATACTTCACTGCTCATCATGGATGAGGACGTCATGGACGACGAACTGCCCGTCAGGGACGAGAGCGTCTCCGAATCCAGATCCATATAGCTGGCCATAATATCCGTGAGCAGGCTCATGACATCCGACTCCTGAATCTGGCCGTCCACGTTTTTCGTGTAGACAGACAAATCCAGATCGTAGGAGTACTGCACTCCGGCCAGTGCCCCGGAAAGCTCAGACTCCTCATCCGCTATCTGCTCCTCCAGATATGTCTTAAATGCTGTCAGGTCATTTTCCGTTGTCTCCAGGTTATTCACAGCATCCAGCATATCCTGAAGCGCAGCTTTCTGGTAAACCGCATCGTCGTCATGCTCCGCGGATTCATTCGTGACACCCATAAATGTTTCGAGCAGAGAGCTTAATTCCACGCTCTCGGACTCGATGGTCAGCGGATAGGAAGAAAGCGTATCCTCCTCCACCTCGTCAATATAGGAAGTAAGCCCCTGTGAGATAGACAAAATCAGGGCGATCCCGATGATGCCGATGCTCCCGGCGAAGGCCGTCAGGATCGTGCGGCCGCGCTTTGTGATCAGATTCCGCATGGAGAGCGAAAAGGATGTTCCGAGCGACATGGACGGCTTCTTTTCCCTTCCGCGCTTCGCTTTGATCTCACTGTCGCGATGCGTTTCTGCTGCAATTTCCTGAACGGTGAGCGGCATGGAATCGGACAGGATCATTCCATCCAGCATGCGCACGGTTCGGGAGGCGTATTGTTCCGCCAGATCCGGATTGTGCGTTACCATGATCACCAGCCGGTCTTTGGAAACTTTCTTTAAAATTTCCATCACCTGGATACTGGTCTCCGTGTCCAGCGCGCCGGTGGGCTCGTCCGCGAGAATGATCTCCGGGTTGTTTACCAGGGCTCTGGCGATCGCCACGCGCTGCATCTGCCCGCCGGACATCTCGGCCGGCCGCTTGTGCAGCTGATTTCCCAGTCCGACCTCTTCCAGCGCCTGCTTTGCCCTCGCCTGGCGCTCCGACTTCGATACGCCGGAGAGCGTCAGCGCCATCTCCACGTTCCGGAGCACCGTCTGATGCGGGATCAGGTTGTAACTCTGAAACACAAACCCGATGGTATGGTTCCGGTAACTGTCCCAGTCCCGGTCTTTGTATTCCTTTGTGGACACACCATTGATAATCAGATCGCCCTCCGTGTACTGGTCCAGACCGCCGATGATATTCAACATGGTGGTCTTGCCGCAGCCGGACGGCCCCAGGATAGCGACAAATTCGCTGCTTCGGAATTTCAGGTCGATGCCTTTTAACGCATGAACCGTATTTTCTCCCGCAAGATAGTCTTTCTTAATGGATTTTAATTCCAGCATGTAACCGCCTTTCTCTTCTCCTTCTTTGTGAATGATTTTCATAAAACCTCTCTGAAGTCTGTCATTTCATTCCGGCTCCGGCAGGTTTTGTGCGGCAACTATACGAATTTCAATGAAAATTGTCAATTTACTGGCAATTAAAACTTTCTTATTATTCTATAAACGGACTGCCATCCGAAGTTCTATTTTGGAGGAAATCTCTCCTGTTCACCAATGGCTTAACATACTACCGGCTCAAAGGTATGCATGAGGATTCTGGTTCGATGGTTCAGGGCATCCGTTCTCTACAACGCAGGCTATGTCCGTCACGGTGAGCACCATCTGACGGACGCTGATGGCTATGATGTATTCGATATTGAGCGGCACAGAGCATATAGCGAATGGCAGGAGGCTATCCAGCTGTATGAGAAAGTCCTTTGCTCACTCGGGGAAGGTGATTTGAGGCAAAAGGCAGTACGAGAACTCGTGCAGCTGTATGAAAACACAGGCGCGTATGAGAAAGCAGAGGAAACCGTGAACAGTGTCCCACCACTCTCCGCCTCACGTGAAATTCTTTCCCTGAATTGCTACGATGGTAAGGCACGTGCAGAAGAATACGAGCAGGTATTGGGCAAAGTAGTTTCGCTGGCTGCTGATCTGCTGGTTTGGGCCGTAATGGCGAACCGAAATCATTATAGTGCGGAAAAATCAGCAGCGCGAATTCAGAATGCAATTCAGCTTTTTGATATAGTAGAAGATAAATCTCCCTAATCTGATTGTTTGAACGGTTATAAAAATACCGCTCGTACCATCGTTCACTCATAATCGTGTCTCCCCTCTGATACATTTGTGTCCCTGTTATCGTTTTCATGCCGTTTCATTCCGTGACGCAATCGTTCAACCCCGCCATTCCGGTTTTACCACTCTTTGTTCTAACAACCAAAGTGCGCAGATTCTGCGCACTCGTAACCCCTGCCTTAACGCCTTGGCGCCGGCATCGGCTGTTTTCTGGCTATTTCCGTATTATTTCCCCTGTCTCTCATTGCCTGCCGGTCAAGATCCAGCCGATAGGCCGGAAGGAAATGCTCCAAAAAGTAATCTGCTTCCGGTAGATGCATATCTGTAACCGCCTGTCTGGTGGTCTGCTCGGCGGAAGCAAAATCCTGATTTCCCATGGATAACTCTTCCACGCACTTGACAAGCGCCGAGAGCTTGTCCGCCGCCTTTACAATCTTCCACAGTTCTCTGTCCTCCGGCTGTTCCAGAAGAATGGTCCGATACAGCTCCTGCATCGTTTCCGGCAGTTCACTCAAAAGCTTCTCCGATGCAATATGTTCCACTTTCTTATATGCATCCCGGATCTCCGGCGCATAGTATTTCACAGGTGTCGGCATATCACCGGTGATAATCTCGGATGTGTCGTGATACATTGCAAGCAGACAGACACGTTCTGCATTGACGGGTCTCTCCATTACACAGTCCTGATTATTTTCATTCCAGGGATCGGTAAAATACAGGTTTCTCACTGTCGCAAGACAATGTGCGATCATGGCCACCTCCAGACTGTGTTCCGCAACATTCTCTGTAATCGTGTTACGCATCAGGCTCCAGCGGTTAATATATTTCATGCGCGCAGATTCTGCGCACTTCTATTTTCACCCTCTTTTCCGCCTCTCTGGACATTAAATAAGCTGCCTGTTCTTCATCCTCCAACATCCGCTCTTCCTTGCTTTTGGAACAGGAAACGGCCCGACATAACATAACCATCCTCGCAGTCACAAGAATGAAAATCAAGATAATAACTACCATAATCCTCCTCCTGTTCAATTTATTCATATTTTCTGTTTTCACAATGCTTGATCTCTGAAGTTTTAATGGGCAGGCTGGCAGCTCCCTGCCCCATTTCTCATAATCGTAGTAGGAGGAACTGTCCCGTGAAGAAAGCTCGAGATCATAAACCATGCGGGACAGTTATACTGCCAGCTATACAAATAAAAGGATCTGTTCTCTGTACTGTGACTTTTCACAGGTATAAGAAAAACCCCGAAGCAAATGCTCCGAGGTATTCTCCCTGCTATGTTTTATTTCTTATCATTCCCGTTCCAGAACCACCTTACACTGCTTCTTATAACATGCAATTCCATATTTCAAAATCGTCTGCATATCATCGCGCCGCAGTTCCGCAACATAGTCTGTGTCATCGATCTGCGCCAGAGCCTCCGCGCACTGCGCATCGAAGCTCTCATTTTCCGCATACTTTACCTCGATCACAATTCCGATTCCTTCATCCTCAATCTCAATCATGATATCAAAGTATCCGTTGCCGGATTCTCGGTTTTCGCGAAGCAACGAGCCAGGCGGAGATGCTTGCATCTCCATCTGGCGACTGCCGCGAGCAGTCGATGCCGCAGGCATCGACGCTGAGACAACAGACCAGTCACTCTTAAACGCAAGGATTCCCAGAAGCATTCCATGATAGAAGTTTTCCTTGAATTCCTTTTTTACAGCCGTATCCCGGATACTGATCGTCCTGCTCATGAATTTCGTAAAGATTTCCTGCACATCTTTCGTATCGCCAATTTTTAATGCCCGGCAGAACCCGGTCACAATAGCGCCGTCCTCCGCCACATCTTTCTCAAACAATTTCAACAGGAAATTGCTGAAAATATAGCGCACTTCCGTGTTGGGAATCATCAGCCGGACATCGTTCCCCACCGGCATCTCGCTCTGCGTCAGATAGCCGGTGGCGTACAGAAGACTCCACATGTTGTCAATGCTGTCATAGATCGTGTCGTATGTCAACTGTTCTTCGATCCGCTTCTGGACGGTCTCACCCGAAACAAGGCGTTCCAGCTGTGCTTTCGTCACCCCGTCGCCCATCCTCTGAATGAACCTGCGCAGTTCTTCATTTCCGCTGCTGTTTGCCCAGTAGCTCTTGGGCACCCGGTTCGGGCTGGTGCGCAGCTGGTCGCACCAGTTGATCACATCCCAGGGATTATAGACGCTGGTTCGACCGATCTGGTACCCATCATACCATTCCTTTGTCACTTCATAATATTCCGAAATGTCATAATAAGCCAACATGGCCTGAACCTCGGCATCTGTAAAGCCAAAATACTCATCGTACCCTGCGTCCAGAAGGGAGTAGACTTTCAGATTGTTCATTCCGGTAAAGATACTTTCCTTTGACACGCGCAGGCATCCGGTGAGAACGGCGAATTCCAGATTCTCGTTTGATTTACACGCGGCATCCAGCATGTTGCGCACGATGCTGACCATCTCCGCATAATAGCCATTCTCATTTGCTTTCGCAAGCGGCACGTCATACTCATCGATCAGAATGATGACTTTCTTCCCGAAGTGCTTCCTTAACAGCATGGAGAGAGTATTCAGGCTTCCGGTTATGATGGTATCTGACATGTAGAAAATACTCTGCATGGTCTCATCCACATGCACCAGCTGATTGTACAGTTTTCTTTCATTCTCCGTCAGCCGATCGCTCGTTGCAAGGAAAGAGAACCGCAAAGCTTCCTTGGCGATGATCGCCGTCAGCTCCGCTTTTGCGCGCTCATAGTTCGGTGCGTGTGCGGTTTTCAGACTGATGGAGATGACCGGGTACTGACCCATATATTCCTCGCACAGCTTCGTGTTCTTAGAAATCGCGAGGCCGTCAAACAGAGTCACATCGGTACCGATTTCAAAGAAATATTTCAGCATGCTCATGTTCAGGCTTTTCCCGAAGCGGCGCGGGCGGGTGAACAGATTTACCTTTCCCCAATTTTCAAGCAGTTCCTGAATCATGCCTGTCTTATCCACATAATAAAAATCCTTTTGCTTAAACTCCGCAAAGTCTTCCACGCCTACCGGCAGCTTTTTCTTTTCCACTGTGCTCACCTCCTCGGCAATCTGTGATATCCCGGCTCTTTCCGTGATCGCAGCGGTCACACTGTTTTCTGCCACGGATTTTCCAGCGAACTACCCATCGACGAAAGCCAACGGGATCGCAGTCGACTTATTTCAATATGACTGACAGTATACCACGAATTCTTTCTACTTACCACAGCAAGTTTTCTCTTCTTGAGAATTTCTGTAAAAGTCTGTCAATCGGCCATGAATGAGCCAGAAGTTAGCGCGAAGCGATAGCTTCATTGCACAGAACGAATTCATGGATGTTAACTCTTATGAATCCCTGCACGGGCCTATCCCATGGGCGTAAAAAGGGAGACGGTCACATGAACCGTCTCCCCATAAATTTACTGTGAAATTACCTCAAAGGAAAATCCTCACTCTAAGATCGTGCCAGATAATGATACGATGTCGTTTATTGTCGGAGTAAAGATATCTCTTTCCCTCCTCACGTCCAATCGTAAACTCGCCGATCTTAACGTAAGATCTTAATTCCTCCCTTGGTTGATCGCCGCCTGCGCTGCCGCGAGCCTTGCGATCGGTACACGGAACGGTGAGCAGGATACATAGTTCAGGCCAACCTTGTGGCAGAACTCGATGGAGCTCGGGTCGCCGCCGTGCTCGCCGCAGATGCCCAGCTTGATGTCCGGGCGGGTCTTGCGGCCTTTTTCCGCTGCAATCTGAACCAGCTGGCCAACGCCTGTCTGGTCAAGTCTTGCGAAAGGATCGGACTCGTAGATCTTTGCCTGATAGTAGCTGTCGAGGAACTTGCCTGCGTCGTCGCGGGAGAAGCCGAAGGTCATCTGCGTCAGGTCGTTGGTACCGAAGGAGAAGAACTCTGCCTCCTCAGCGATGGCATCTGCCGTCAGAGCCGCGCGCGGGATCTCGATCATGGTACCGATATGATAGGTCATATCGCTGCCTTTCTCAGCTTTCACCTGCTCTGCGGTCTCAACCACAACATCCTTCACATACTTGAGCTCTTTCTTCTCGCCTACCAGCGGGATCATGATCTCCGGAACGATGTCGTAGCCTTTCTCTGCCTTTACTTCGATGGCTGCTTCCATAACGGCTCTGGTCTGCATCTTCGCGATTTCCGGATAGGTGACTGCAAGACGGCATCCTCTGTGGCCCATCATCGGGTTGAACTCATGAAGCGCGTCGCACTTTGCCTTTACTTCCGCTACGGTGAGACCCATGTCTTCCGCCAGAGCCTTGATGTCCTCTTCCTCGGTCGGAACGAACTCGTGAAGCGGCGGATCCAGGAAACGGATGGTCATCGGTCTGCCCTCAAGTGCCTCATACATGGCCTTGAAGTCTGCCTTCTGGAATTCTCCGATCGGCTTTAATGCCTCTTCCCTTGCCTCTACAGTGTCGGAAAGGATCATGCGGCGGAACTTCGGAATTCTCTCCTCGCCGAAGAACATGTGCTCGGTACGGCAGAGGCCGATGCCTTCTGCTCCAAGCTCTACTGCCTTTCTGGTGTCTGCCGGGGTGTCCGCGTTGGTGCGAACCTTCAGGGTGCGATACTTGTCAGCCCATGCCATGATACGGCCGAAGTTTCCGCCGATCTCAGCTTCCTGGGTCTTGATGTCGCCCTTGTAGATCTTACCGGTGGAGCCGTCCAGAGAGATGTAATCTCCCTCGTGGAAGGTGTATCCGCCGAGTGTAAATGTCTTAGCTTCCTCATCGATGGTGATCTCGCCGCAGCCGGATACACAGCAGGTGCCCATACCGCGCGCTACTACCGCAGCGTGGCTGGTCATGCCGCCGCGAACCGTCAGGATACCCTGAGATGCGTGCATACCTTCGATATCCTCCGGGGAGGTCTCAAGACGAACGAGGATAACTCTCTCGCCTCTGCCGCCCTTACCGGCTGCCTTTGCGTCCTCTGCGGTGAAGTAAACCTTACCTGCAGCAGCGCCCGGGGATGCCGGAAGTGCGGAACCAATCACCTCGCCTGCCTTTAATGCGGCCGGCTCAAACGTCGGATGAAGCAGCTGATCCAGAGACTTCGCCTCGATTCTCGTCACAGCCTCTTCCTCTGTGATCTGACCCTCGTCAACCATGTCGCATGCGATCTTGATGGCTGCCGGAGCGGTTCTCTTACCATTACGAGTCTGAAGGAAGTAAAGCTTGCCCTCCTCGATGGTGAACTCCATATCCTGCATGTCGTGGAAATGATTCTCAAGCTTCATGGCAAGACCCATGAACTGCTCGTACACCTCCGGAAGGTCAGTAGCGAGCTGGCTGATCGGCTGCGGGGTACGAACGCCTGCTACAACGTCCTCGCCCTGTGCGTTGATCAGGTACTCACCGAAGATGCCCTTCTCACCGGTAGACGGGTTACGTGTGAACGCAACGCCGGTACCCGAGGTGTTGCCCTTGTTACCGAATACCATGGTCTGTACGTTAACCGCGGTGCCCCAGTCGCCCGGGATGTCGTTCATGCGGCGATATACGATCGCGCGCGGGTTGTCCCAGGAGCGGAACACGGCCTTCACGGCGCCCATCAGCTGGTCGATCGGATCCTGTGGGAATTCCTGTCCGTTCATGGCCTCTTTATAAACTGCTTTGAATTTTTCAATCAGGACTTTCAGGTCGTCCGCAGTCAGCTCAACGTCAAACTTTACGCCCTTTTCTTCCTTGACTTCATCGATGATCTTCTCGAAGTAGCTCTTCGGAACTTCCATAACTACGTCGGAGTACATCTGGATGAATCTGCGATAGGAATCGTATGCGAATCTCGGGTTGCCGGTCTTCTTTGCGAAGCCTTCTACCGATACGTCGTTCAGACCGAGGTTTAAGATGGTGTCCATCATGCCTGGCATGGATGCTCTCGCGCCGGAACGCACGGACACAAGAAGCGGATCTTCCACATCGCCCAGCTTCTTGCCGTTTAACTTTTCAAGCCAGTCAAGAGCCGCGAAGATCTGATCCTGGATTTCCTGAGAAATCTGCTTTCCGTTGTTATAATAATCCGTACATGCTTCCGTAGTAACCGTGAAACCCTGCGGGATCGGCATGCCGAGGCCGGTCATCTCTGCCAGACCACAGCCCTTGCCGCCGAGAAGGTTTCTCATGGCTGCGCTACCTTCTTCAAACTTGTAAACCCATTTTGCCATTGTAAAAATCCTCCTATAGATATCAGGTGCACCTCTTAGGCCTCAAGGCGCGCCACACGTGCCGCTGCCTGATTCTGACCCTGATGCTGGGACATCAGACTTCGGCAGATATCCACACTTTTGGATGCCGACAACACCCAAAAACATGGATATCAGCCGAAGGCCCGCTCTCCTCCATCGCTGTCAGACACTGGCAGTAACAATGAATGCATTATAACAATAGTTTCCCCGTTCGTCAAGAAAACTTTTTATATCAGGTGACTATTCGCTCTCTTCTGCTTTCGATACTTCCAGCATCCAGGAGCATTTTTTCCGGGTGGCAAGAACTGCTTCTTTACACTTTTTCTTTGTTTCGGCAAGCATATTCTCGCATTCTTCTTCCGTCTTATGTTTTAAGGACGCACATTCCTCGTCAACACCAGCCTTCGCCGCCGCACACGCAGCCTCCGTGTCGGTCTTCATGGCTGCGCATTCAGACTCCGTTTTCGATTTCAGTTCCGCACATTCCAGTTCTGTCCGGGACCTCAGCGTCATGCAATCCGACTCCGTCTGCGACTTCAGCTCCTCACAATCCGACTCTGTCTGCGACCTTATCCCGGCACATTCCGACTCTGTCTGTGACCTCAGGCCGGCACATTCAGACTCGGCCTTTTCCTTCAGCGCCGCGCACTCAGATTCCGCTTCGGTTTTCATTCTGCCGCAGGCAGACTCTGCCTCCGTCTTCATGGCCGCGCACTCAGACTCTCTCTCTACTCTCATCACAGCGCACTCGGATTCTGCTTTTGCCTTCATCGCTGCGCACTCAGACTCTGTTTTCGATCTCAGCGCCGCGTTTTCCGACTCGGCCTCCCTCTTCATCGCCACACACGCGTCCCCGGCTTCTGACTTTCTTGCTGCGCACTCGGATTCTGTCTTTGCCTTTAACGCCGCACACTCAGCTTCCGTCCGCTCTCTCTTCGCCCTGATTTCCTCATTCAATTTATCTACAACTGCCTGCTTGCGATGCTCAAGTTCTTCTTTAAAACGTTCCGAAGCCCGCGCCTGCTTTTCCTCGTAAGCTTTTCTCTGTTCTTCCAGCTTGTCTTCCTGTTCTTTCAGCTTTGCCTCCCGCAATGCGTCCAGTTCCTCTTTCAGTGCCTGCTCCTGTGCAATGCGTTTTTCCCGCAATTCGCTCTCACAGGCAGCGCGTTTTTCCTCGATTTCCTGCGCAGCAGCCGCCTGTTTTTCTTCCATTTCCTCTTTTGCCTTCCGAAGCTCCTCCTCCGTATCCGCACGCTTTGCCGCAAGCTCCTGTTCCACAGCAGCCTGTTTCTCGCCAAGCTCCTTCTC
>JAJQBQ010000059.1:20968-45044 GCA_021203205.1 Lachnospiraceae bacterium
TCCTGTTCCACAGCAGCCTGTTTCTCGCCAAGCTCCTTCTCCACGGCAGACTGCTTCTCACTCAATTCCCGCTCCGTCGTCTCACGCTGCTCTCTCAGCTCACGCTCGGTTTCGGAGCGCTGTTTCTCAAGCTCCGCCGTCTGCCGCTCCGTCAGGTTCCTTACCTCTTCCAGATACCCGTCGGCAGCCTGCTGCGCACTCTCAAACACATGGTACAGGCGAAGAGTTGCTTCCGCAATATTTCCGGCTTCCAGAGCATCTTCCTGCTCCTTCAGCTTTCTTTCGGCCGCATCCGCTTTTTGCTTCTGCACTCCCAGGGCCTTTTCCGCTTCTTCCAGCTTTTCCTTCTGTGCATCCAGCGACTTGTCCTGTTCCAGAATCATCTGAGTCAGTTCATACCGGCTCTTCTTTTTCAAATCATATTCAAATATCATCTTAACCCCCTTTCGGAGCGCCACAAAACATGTGAATCTTAAAGCACAAGTGAATACGGTGATTCCGATTCACATGAGCACAGGTTTCACATTCTCTTCCGTACTTTCCTGATAGTATATCTTACACGTTTTTTCTATTTTTTCAACCGCCGATTCGTATTTTTTACCTCAGCGTTACTGATATCCTCTATGAGTCAATAATTTCACGTCGGAAGATAAATCGCGAAGCGATTTCTCTTCTTTGCTCAGTAAGGGAAATTATTGACTCATAGAGGATGACTGTGCAACAGTCACCTCCCCAAACTCGCAGAAACTTCGTGGATTATAAGGTTTCGATGAAATTTATCGGCGAAGTTTCTGCGAGTTCAGAAGTGTCGCTTCGCGAAACTTCGGGAGGCCGTGAATAAACACCGCAACCGTTCACAAAATAAAACCCCGGTGCAACATGCGCGCTCGCGCGATCCTGCACCGGGGAAATTCCTGCTTTGTAAACGACTGTATCTCTGTTTCGCGGTTATTCTGCGTCTTCCGGCTCTGCGGGTTCGTCCACCGGTTTCTCCGCTTCTTACGGTTCCGCAGACTCGTCTGCCGCTTCCGTCGCTTCTTCCGGCCCTGCGGACTCGTCCTGTGGTTCCTCCGCTTCTTCCGGCTCTGCCGCTCCGCTCTGCACTTCCGCCGCTTCTTCCGGCTCTGCATCTGCAGGCTCATCCTGCGGTTCCTCCGCCTTCGGTGCCGGCTGCGGCATTTTCGTGCCGCAATTCGGGCAAAATGTAGCGTTAATACTCACTTCAGCGCCACATTCCGGGCAAATAACCATGCCTTTTGCGACCTGCAGCTGATGTTTAAGCTCCTCAATTCTTTCTTTCGTCGCGTCGATCTCATCCATCAGCACCTGATATTCCGGAAGATCCCGGCCGCCACGCACACCGTAGAAAAGCTCTCCGATTTTGCGATAGCTGTCCCCGATCTTCTTTTCTTCTTCATTGATCTGACCGTGAAGCTTTGCCTGATCGGTCATGTTTTTTGCCTTTGCCACGGCACCCTGACCCATCTGTGTTACTTTTTTTCCAAAATCGTCAAAAATAGCCATCATATTATCCTCCTGACCGATATACATGCAGTTCAAAAATATGACACTGCGCATTTCTCCACGCAAATTCACACATTTGACGCTGCCGCCATAGAATTCCAAAATTTCCTGTTTCACGCAGTTCATGCAAAACGTGAACTTCAGAACTTTTTGACATTGGCTTCATCATAATACGGAAACAGATTTATTGCAACTATCCAAATTACAAAAATTGTATACTTAATCCGGTTCGTGCCAGCCATTCCACTCAGATCCTCGCCCGGCATTCCTCAGTCATCACTGACATACTGTGAAATTCACCTGTTATTCTATGGTCATCACTGTCATGCTGAAATGTTCGTCTGTCAGACCTCAATCTTCGCCTTCATTCCAAGGTCCCGGCTGCTCTCTTTCAAAATCGGCGCAATGACCTCCGCCAGAAACTCCTCGGTCTGCTCCTTCGCGCGCCCGGTATATTTTGCCGGGTCAAGATTGGCTTTCAGCTCCTCCGGCGTCACGCCGAAGGCCGGTTCCGCCGCGATCAGTTCCAGAAGGTTGTTGTCCAGTCCCTTCCGCTTCACGTTATCCCCGGCGATCATGGAAAGCTCCCGGATTTTTTCATGCAGCACCTGCCGGTCACCGCCGCGCTTTACCGCGTCCATCATGATGTTTTCCGTGGCCATAAACGGCAGCTCCGCCATCAGGTGTTTCTCGATGACCTTGTCGTACACCACCAGACCGTCCACCACGTTCAAATACAGGTCGAGGATGCCGTCCACCGCAAGGAAAGCTTCCGGCACGGAGAGCCGCTTGTTTGCGGAGTCGTCCAGCGTGCGCTCAAACCACTGGGTAGAGGAGACGATGGCCGGGTTGGCCGCGTCCGCCATCACATAATCCGCCAGGGAGGCGATGCGTTCGCTGCGCATCGGGTTGCGCTTGTAAGCCATGGCCGAAGAGCCGATCTGCGTCTTCTCAAAGGGCTCTTCGATCTCCTTTAAATGCTGCAGCAGGCGGATGTCGTTGGAAAACTTGTGGGCACTGGCCGCGATGCCCGCGAGGACATTGATGACGCGGGTGTCCACCTTGCGGGAATAGGTCTGGCCGGACACCGGGTAGACGCCCGGATAGCCCATCTTCTCCGCAATCATGGCATCCAGCCGCTTCACCTTCTCGTGGTCGCCGTTAAAGAGCTCCAGAAAACTTGCCTGCGTACCGGTGGTGCCCTTCGAACCCAGCAGCCGCATGGAGCCGATGAGATAATCCAGATCGTCCAGGTCAAGCTTTAAGTCCATCATCCACAGCGTCGCACGCTTTCCCACCGTGGTGGGCTGCGCCGGCTGAAAATGGGTGAACGCCAATGTCGGCTGCGCCTTGTACTCGTCCGCGAACTTTGCCAGCTCCGCCAGCACATTGACCAGCTTCTTCCTCACCAGCTTCAGCGCCTCAGTCATGAGAATTAAATCCGTATTGTCTCCGACGTAGCAGGATGTCGCACCCAGGTGGATAATGCCCTTCGCCTTCGGGCACTGCACACCGTAGGCGTATACATGGGACATTACGTCATGGCGCACCACCTTCTCGCGCTCCTTCGCTACCTCGTAGTTGATATCATCCGCGTGGGCCTTCAGCTCATCCACCTGCTCCTGCGTAATGTTCAGGCCAAGCTCCATCTCCGACTCGGCCAGCGCAATCCACAGACGGCGCCAGGTCTTAAACTTTTTCTCCGGGGAGAAAATATACTGCATCTCGCGGCTCGCGTAGCGCTCCGAGAGAGGACTCTGGTATCTGTCATAAACTGGTTCCACTTAAGTTCTCCTTTCTTTTTTACCTCTGATACTCCCCCCGGATATCCTCCTCCGGCGGGTCCATGGGGTAATTGCCCGAGAAGCACCCATGGCAGATCTCCAGCCCTTCGGCCATCTCCGAGAGCCGGTCAAACCTGAGGTAGGCCAGCGTATCCGCGCCCAGCGCCTGTCTGATCTCCTCCACGGTTTTATCCGCCGCGATCAGCTGATCTCTGGATGGTATGTCCGTCCCGAAATAGCAGGGATACAGAAACGGCGGCGCGCTGATGCGCACATGCACCTCGGTGGCCCCGGCCTCGCGAAGCATTCCCACGATGCGGGCGCTGGTGGTGCCCCGGACGATGGAGTCGTCGATCATGATGACGCGCTTGCCCTTTACGGCGTTCTTCAGCACATTTAACTTGATGCGCACACTGCTTTCCCGGTTACTCTGTTTCGGTTTGATAAAGGTTCTGCCCACATAGCCGTTCTTGATAAATGCCGTGCCGTAGGGGATGCCCGATTCCATGGCGTAACCCATGGCCGCGGGGTTGCCGGATTCCGGCACACCCACCACCACGTCCGCCTCCACCGGGCTGTCCATGGCAAGGAACCTGCCGGCGCGGATCCGCGCGCCGTAGATGCTCACGCCGTCAAAGACACTGTCCGGCCTGGCAAAATAAATATATTCAAAGATGCACCGAGCGTGCTCCTCCTTCGGGATACACATGGTCTTATCCGAATGGATTCCCTTCGGTGAGATAGTCACCACCTCACCCGGCTCCACATCGCGCACAAATTCCGCGCCGATGGTATCCAGCGCGCAGGTTTCCGACGCCAGGATGTAGGCGTTGTCGCGTTTTCCGATGCACAGCGGCCGGAACCCGTAGGGATCGCGGGCGCCGATGAGCTTTCTGGGGCTCGTCACCACCAGAGAATAGGAGCCTTTGATCTTCCGACAGGCCCTGCGCACGGCCTCCTCGACCGTCTTACTTACCACCCGCTCCCTTGCGATGTGGTAAGCGATGACCTCCGAATCGATGGTCGTCTGGAAAATAGCGCCTCCGTAGGCCAGTTCCCTGCGCAGGTCATTGGCGTTGATCAGGTTGCCGTTGTGAGCCAGGCAGAGCGTGCCCTTGATGTAATTGATGACCAGCGGCTGGGCGTTCTCCCGGGTGCTGCTTCCGGCCGTGGAATACCGGACGTGGCCCACGCCGATATTTCCTTTCAACTTTTCCAGCTCGTCCGCCTGGAAGACCTCATTCACCAGGCCCATGCCCTTGTGGGAACTCACCTTGCCATACTCGCCCTCCGTCTCGCTCACCGCGATACCGCAGCTCTCCTGCCCGCGGTGCTGCAGAGCGAACAGACCGTAGTAAATGGTGGAGGCCACATCCTTGCCGTCAAAGTCGTAGATGCCGAACACACCGCAGGCCTCCTTCGGGCCGTCGTCCATGGGCAACGTCTCTTCCGTAATTGTACCAGTCCCTGGCGCTGCGCCGGAAATTCCATGCACTTTGATCTCCGTAAAACTTCCGGTTCCGGCAGTTGCTCTATCTGTGCCATACTTTTGTTCTGTTGTCTGTATCATATCCATATCTCCGTTATAGATGTGAAAAGGGATGTCATAACAGTAATTCTATGGCTATCCCCCTTTCCTAAAGATACGTGTATCGGTGAGGCAGCCTCTAAATCTGCCCACCGCACTGAATATATCTGTACGTGAGAAAAATGTCAAGCTTTTTTCAAAACAGAACGACGCCACTTGCGCAGCGTCGTCCCTGTCTTTAAGTACGTATTAATATAACACGGTTTCTGTCTGTATTCTCTATATCAGAATGTCAGAATAGTCTGCCCGATTTTCCTTAAAGAAGCAGCAAAAATCATCTCCAAAATATACGGTTCACGGGCTTGTCTCCTTATGAGCACAACAATATGATAAACTGGCTCGCCAGCACCACCGCGATCAGCGCCACCGGGTAGGTCGCCGCGTAAGCGTTCGCCACATCATCCGTGCCGGACACGTTGATGAGCGTACCCAGGGCCGGGGTAGAAGTCATACCGCCGGTGATGGAACCGAGGTTGTTTAAGAGCGGCAGCTTCATGACAAACTTTGCCACCAGGAAGCCCACGATCATCGGAACGATGGTCATGATGATACCGTAAACGAAGTACACCGCCTGGAAATACTTGACGAAGCTCGCGCCGCCGGCTACACCGGCACCGATCAGGAACATCATAAGACCCAGCTCACGGAATACCTTCAATGTACCCGCCGAAGGCGTGACAGACATCTTCCCGAAATGACCGAAATGGCCGAATACCAGACCCATCAGCAGGCAGCCGCCCGTGGTGGTCAGGGAGAAGTTCCCGATCTTGATGGAGCCCACCAGGATGCCGACAAAAGCAGCCAGGGAGAACGGCATGAAACCAAACTCGTCCATATGCAACAGGCCTTCCGGAAGCTTTCTGCTCTCCTGCTGACCCGCGCGGAGCAGTTCCCGCTCCTTATTCATATCCGCATGCATGATCTTCGGCACGATCTGTACAAACAGCACCACGCCGATGACACCGAACAGATACGCAATGCCGTGGCCCACCGCCACAATGCTCTCCAGGTCAGACGAAACCGTCGCCTTCGCCGCGGAGAATGCCGGCGTACTGGTCAGGGAACCGGAGAGAAGGCCCACCATCATGGCGGTCAGCTCATCGTTCTCCAGATCCGTAAAGCCGCGGCCGATGTAAATGCAGGCCACGCAGCTCAGCGCGCCCAACAGAATGATAATCAGCCCAAGCAACACGTAGGACTTGAAATTCTTCTTAAAGTTCGCCACAAAGCTCGGCCCGGCGATAAAGCCCACCGAAGTCACGAACAAAATCAGTCCCATGTTTTCCACGATCTTTAAGGCGTTTGAAACAAACGAAACCTCACTCACCGTCAGCTGTGTTTCCAGGTTGTTGTAGAAAAAGCAGCCGTACACCAGCGCGATGATAAACACGCCGGCAGTGCCAAGCTCCACACCCTTGATGGAAATGCGCCCCAGTGCATAACCCACCGCTGCGATCACAAATACCGTAAACACCAGAAATGATACCGATGTCACCGACAGCGAAAAGCTGCCAAAGTCAAACAGAGTCATAACTCTTCCTCCTGTTTTTTATGTATCCTTATCTCACAGGACACCAACATAAACTTCGTAAACACTGTGGAATGATTAAAAAAATTCATGTTCTTCACAGAAAATTTACAGTGCCTTATTTTACTCTTGCAATTCGGGTGAGTCAAGTTATTTCCTGACAAAAAATGACGAATTTCAGGCAGAAACACGCCCCTGTTTTTTACAGCTTAATACAATCTGCTCCTGCTGAAAAATCTGCTCCCCATGCTATGATTCGGTCACAGATATTTAAAGAGCAAAAAATCCCACAGTGAATTTTCATTTCTGCATTTCACTGCGGGATTTTTATAATTTACATTCCTGTATTTTTTAATTTCTGAGCATGCGCTTCCGGACTTTTCCGGACGATCTCAGAATCTGTGTCCTCAGACTTTCCTGCGTGATCTCAGGATTTATGTCCTCAGACTTTCCTGCATGATCTCAGATTTGTGCTCTCAGACTTTCCTGCTGAATGTTGAAATTTGCAGTTTCTCCACAGCCGCCTGTCAGATCCTGCGATGCTCTGATGCGCAGCCGGAACATTTTTTATTTACATGCTTCCCTGCGGAATTGCCTCGCCGAAATTCTCTGCCTGACCGGCGCCATCCCCCGCAATGCTTTTGCGAAACAGGAAGCCGAAAATCACTCTCACCAGCGGCTGAATGAAAAACAGCTGGCTGAAAAAAGCGAACGGAAAATTATAGCACATAAGCTTCAGCCAGTTTGCCAGCAGCGTCAGCAGATGAAACCCGTTATAATACGGATAGTAAAACAGCGACGCAAGAAAGCTCATCACCGGCACCATCAGAGCGACCGTCGCGCTGATGACGACCGCTTCAAACAGATCCGGATGCGTCTTCGCCGGATCGAAATGCTTCATCGCAATCTTAAACGAACACGGGCTTCCCAGCACACACTCCAGCGCGTACGCAAAACAGAACTCGATCAGGATCAGCGCCCAAACCGGCATCATTCTCCCGAACATGTAAACGCCGCCCTGTGTCTGGATCGCGTGAATTACGCTGTCCGCTCCCGTCACGCTCATCAGCGTACTGCCGTTTATCACATACAGACTGTAGAAAACATAGGCATGAACCGTGATCACCACCGTAAGCAGGGCAAAGATCATCCTCTGAAACTGATTTTTTGGCATACAAAAACACCTCTTTCTCTATTTCAACTCCGCAGCCATGTTCGTATGTCGTTCCGATTATAATCTTAGTTGTAATGAAAAGACACGGTTCTTTCTCGTTTTTGGGCATATCTTTTCGCCGGGAATTCGTTCTTCTTAATAGAAGTTTTTCCCGTGATATTGAACGATACCCAAAGTTCAGAAAAAGCGACAACACACCGGACTGCTTTTGTTGTTCGCGCATCTTAGCACGAAATTAAAACAGATTCCATTGCGGTTTTCGTAGAAAAAATCAGTCGAAATTTTTTATTTTTCTCCCCCCGGCCGGCGCCGCATATTGCAAAACTGACAACGCGCGGCGCCGGGAAATTTTGTGTAAATTTACCTTTTCGTCTAACCATTTGCAGATATAGTGTATAATTTAAAACGCCACCCCAATCGTCTGAATTCATTCAGATCATGGGGTGGCATTTCATTTATTTGTTATTTAAATCATCTGACAGTGTCATCACACATTTATTTCCACCGATAATCCGGCAGCAGCTTCGGCGATACCACATCCGTCACGATGCCCGCCTCTTCCATCTCCTTCGCGTATGCGTCCACGTGGGAGAGGGTGAGCTTGCCGACGGTGACATTCTTATAGGTTGCCGCCGCACTCTGGCCCGCGTTGCGGCCGAACACGATGATGTCAAGCAGGGAGTTGCCCATCAGGCGGTTCCTGCCGTGTACGCCTCCCACAGCCTCGCCGGCCACGAAGAGGTTCTCAACCTGGGACATGCCGTTCGGGGCGATCTTGATGCCGCCGTTCTGGTAGTGCAGGGTCGGGTAAACCACGATCGGCACTTCGCGCATGTCGATGTCGCAGCGCGCGTACATGCGGAGCATGCCCGGCAGTCTCTTCTCCAGGGTGCCCTTGCCGTGGATCATGTCGATCATCGGAGTGTCAAGCCATACACCATCGGCGATCGGGGTATGTACGCCCTTGCCGCGCTGCTTCACCTCGCGGATGATGCCGGAAGCGGCCACATCGCGGGTCTCCAGCGGATGCATGAACACTTCGCCTTCCGCGTTCACGAACATGGCGCCCACGGAACGAACCTTCTCGGTCACCAGCGCACCGTAGATCTGCGCCGGGAACGCCACACCTGTCGGATGGTACTGCAGCGTATCCTGATACAACAGGGATGCGCCCGCGCGGTACGCCAGAATCAGGCCGTCGGCCGTCGCGCCGTAGTGGTTCGAGGTCGGGAAGCCCTGATAATGCATGCGGCCCGCACCGCCGGTGGCGATGATGACGCACTTCGCTCTGGCAACCAGAAGCTCCTTCGTCTCCATATTCATCAGGACAGCGCCGGCTGCCTTGCCGTCCTCGTCTTTGATGATCTCAATAGCTGCCGTAAAGTCGACAACCGGGATACCTAAATTCAGCACTTCATCGCGAAGCACGCGCATGATCTCAGCGCCGGAATAGTCTCTGGCCGCGTGCATCCTCTTTCTGGAGGTGCCGCCGCCGTGGGTCGTGATCATGGTGCCGTCCTCTTCCTTGTCGAAGAGAACGCCCAGGCTCTCCAGCCACTTGATGGCCTCCGGGCCCTTCGTCACCAGCTTCTTTACAAGCTCCGGGTCGTTGGCAAAATGGCCGCCGCCCATCACGTCGAGGTAATGCTGTGCCGGGGAGTCGTTCTCCTTGTCCGCCGCCTGAATGCCGCCCTCAGCCATCATGGTGTTCGCGTCGCCGATACGAAGCTTCGTCACGATCATGACGTTCGCGCCCGCGCGCTTCGCCTCGATAGCCGCCGAGGAACCGGCGCCGCCGCCGCCGATCACGAGGATGTCCACATCATAGTCCGGGTCGGACAGATTCACATCCACATCCTTTAATCTGCTGTTCGCCTGAAGAAGCTCCACCAGCTCCTTCGGAGCCTTCTCGCCCTTGTTCGGTCCGATCTGGATCTGGGCGAAGCTCTCCATATTATAATCCGGATGGAATTCCTCAAGAAGTGCGGTCTTCTCGTCCGCCGTCATGCGGCGCGGCTCCGGCCCGTTCACGCGCGCCTCGCGGCCCGCCTCCACCTTCTTGATCGAATCCAGCATCTCCTGGGTATAAGGTAAACTCATATCAATCTCCTATTCTGCCGCCTTTTCATCTACGGCATAAACAGTAATCATCACTCTAACCTGCTCACCACCCTGTGGTGAAATCGTGCGATAAATCTCGAAAACCATACAACACGCACATCACCATTCCACCTTCCATTCATCGGTGCCGCAGCCAGAAATATTCACTCCCATCTGCCCACACCCCATTGGTGAAATCGTGCGTACGCTTCTCGAAATCGTACAATAACTGCGTCATTCTATCGAAAACCTGACGCAGGCGAAAACCCCGAGCTTATCAGAAATATTTTCCGTGCAGCGGACCATGGTATGATTTCCGCAGGATTTTCGACAACTGTCTCCGATCCGATTTCGCACTGTTTGAGGGCGAAGCCCGAGTTTGCGAAATCGGCCAGTACGTAAACCAGTCGAAAATCCCGGAAATCATCCGGTCCGCAAACAAAATATTTCTGATAAGCGAGTCCTGTCGCCTCTTACTTCTCGATCTCCCGAGTATTGTACATATTCTCGAGTTCCTCGCGCGACTTCGCCATAATCTCATCCATAGCCGCGTCAAAATCACCCGCCGCGATCTCGTCCACACGCTTCGCCAGATGCTCTGACTTCGGGCGGATATACTTTCCGGTAAGTCTTCTTGCCAGCAGCGCCACCTGCGGATGGGAAATACCCGCCGGGCAGCGGGAGGAACATACGCCGCACATCACGCAGTCGAAAGACTCTTCCGCGCACTTCTCGTATTCACCGCGCTGAGCGTAAGCGATGTACTGCATGACCTTCAGGCTCTGGGTGCAGGCCTTCGTGCAGGCGTTGCAGCCGACGCAGCTGTAAATTTCCGGATAGAGCTGCATCATGATCTGCTCGGTCGGGCGGATGTCCTCCATCTCGTAGGTCTTCTTTTCCAGCGGAAAGAACGGCAGGGTCGCCACATACATGTTGTCCTGCACCTGCGTGCTGCATGCGAGACACCCGTGCAGTCCGTTCTCACCCTTGATGCGGTAAATCGTCGCGCAGGCGCCGCAGAAACCGTTGCGGCAGCCGACGCCGCGCACCAGCTGATATCCGGAATATTCCATGGCCTCCATGATCGTCTTGCTCGCGGGGACGGAATATTTCTTTCCGAATAAATAAACATTTACCATCTCGTCCATCTATATACCTCCTAGTATTCATCCGGCAGCGCGTCCAGCTCATCGAAGCGGAACACCGGCCCGTCCTTGCATACATACTTGTCGCCGATATTGCAGCGGCCGCACTTGCCGATGCCGCATTTCATGCGCAGCTCCATGGTCGTGTAGATCTGCGTGCGCTTGAAGCCCAGATCCATCAGGTTCTGCAGCGTGAACTTGATCATGACCGGCGGTCCGCACATGACGACCGTCTTGTCAGTGGAAAGGTTCAGCTCCTTCACGTAGTTCGGCACGAAGCCCACATGGCCGTCCCAGTCGTCGCTCGCCACGTCCGTCGTCAGGTACACGTTCGTGTTCTCGGTGGTCATCCACTCGTCCACGATCTCCTGGTAAAAAACCAGATCCTTCTTCGAGCGGGCGCCGTAGACGATGTCGAGGGAGCCGTAGTCGGCGCGGTTTGCCCGGCAGTAATTGATGACCGAGCGCACCGGCGCGAGGCCGATACCGCCGGCGATAATGATCAGGTCATTCCCCAGCAGCTTGTCCTCCACCGGGAAGTGGTTGCCCAGAGGCCCGCGGATCATGATCTGCTGGCCAGGCTCGATCTCGTGCAGCCAGTCGGTGAAGATGCCGCACTTCTTGATGGAAAATTCCATATATTCCTCATTGGTAGGGGAGGAAGTAATGGAGAACATGGCCTCGCCGCGCCCCGGGATGGAGAGCATGGCGCACTGGCCCGGCATGTGCTCAAACACCTTGCCGCCGGTGAGGGCGTTTACCCGGAACGTCTTCACGTCCGGCGTCTCCCTGCGGATGTCGGTCACGATGCCGATCTTCGGAATGAGCATGTCATTTTGTCTTGCATCTGTCATGATTCCTTCACCCCCAATGCCTTAATTACTTTTACGATATTCATCTGGATCGGGCACTTGTCCAGGCAGCGGCCGCAGCCGACGCAGCTGTAGGTGCCCTCATGGTTCGACGGATGGTAGATCAGCTTGTGCATGAACCTCTGGCGGAACCGCTCCACCTGGGTCTTGCGGCTGTTGCCTCCGGCCATCAGCGTGAAGTCGGAATACATGCAGGAATCCCAGCAGCGGATCCTCTGTACGCCGTGGCCCGTGTCGTAGTCGCGGATGTCGTAGCACTGGCAGGTCGGGCACACATAGGTGCAGGTGCCGCAGCCAAGACATGCCCGGGAGAGTTCCTTCCACTGCGGGTCGTTAAACTTCTCCATCATGTGTTCAGCGTCAAAACCGGTCAGATCCAGATTTGCGAAGGGCAGCTGCTTCACCATCTCGGTCACTGCGGCCTGCTCTGCTTCCACCTTCGCGATATCCTCTTCCGTCGCTTCCGCAAGCTTCGCCTCCTCAGCAGCCTTTTCCGCCAGAGCCTTCTCAAGCTCCTCGGTAAATGCCTTGCCCTTCTCCGTATTCGCCTCCCAGTACAGGGTGCCGTCCGCCGTCCAGGTGGAGATGTCCCCGGCAGGCTTTGCCGGGTCGATGCCGAACACCGTGCAGAAGCAGGTAGCCGCAGGCTCATTGCAGGCGTGGGTAATCACCAGGCCGTGATCTCTGCGGGTCTTGTAATAGGAGTCCACCGGCTTCGCCAGGTAGACGCTGTCTAATATATCAAAGCTTCTCGCGTCGCAGGCGCGCACGCCCATGACGACGAAATCTTCCATTTCCTCCGACGGAGTTTCCAGAGTGATGTTCTTTCCCTCCGCCTTAAATTTCATTAAGAATTCACTCTGCGGAAAGAAGGCGTCCTTTGCAGACTTCACGGTCTTTAACACGTCAAGCCGCACGGTCTCCGTGCCCGTGTAGGGGCCGTAGCTCACCTCGCCGCCCTTCTCGATGGGCAGATATAATTTTCTCAGGCCGGAAATGGCAGAATAAAGTGTGGTCAGTTCATTTCCCGTAAATTTTAACATCTTTATTTCCCGCCTTTCCCGTATACAATGCTGGGCTCCACGTCTTCCTTGGTGAAGTTCGTGAGCGGTCCTCTGGTCTCCGCGTCCTCACCTGCCTGGTACTCGCCGTAGTAGGTGTTCATATCCTTGATGTACTTGCGGTTCAGCAGGTGCAGCGGGATATTCTGCGGACAAACTCTCGAGCACTCGCCGCAGTCCGTGCAGCGCCCGGCCACATGGAACGCGCGGATGATGTGGAACATGTTTTCCTCGAAGTCATCCGTGTTGGCCTTGGTGGCCACGCCGGACTTCGCGTTGTCGAACACGCAGGTGCGGCAGTTGCAGGCCGGGCAGACATTTCTGCAGGCATTGCAGCGGATGCACTTAGAGAGCTGAGTTCTCCAGAACTCGTAGCGCTCCTCCGGGGAAAGTGCCTCTAAAGCCTCCACCTCCGCGAAGCGGTCCTTCTTCGGGCGCTCGTAAGGCTCTGCCTCGATGATCTCGTCGTACACCTGGTGAGTCTTCTGGCACACCTGGCACTTCTCGAAGAGCACATCGTTGCGGTTTACGATCTTTTCGCCACGGAAGGTCTTAACCTTTAAGTCATCGCCCTCGGTCTCCTCCACAGCCAGCACGGTGGTGCCAACGGCTGCCTTTACGGCATCCACGTTCACCTTGCCACGGCAGGGGATCGCCAACACATAGATATTTTCCGGTTTTACCCGGTGTTCCTTGATCAGCTGATTGTAGCTGTAGGTATCGCAGGGCTTCAAGAGCACCAGCACCTTGCCGGCATCCTTCTTCGCGCTCTCGTCGATCAGATACTTCGAGAGGTTTGCCCCGCAGAAATCATCGTAAACGAAACCATCGAGCCCGCCTTCCTTCGTGAAAACGTGAGGCGTGCGCTCCCAGGAAAACTCGCCGGTCTTCCATCCGAGTACCCGATCTACGGTGTCATTTGCGAAGAGTTCCTGGATTTTGTCAATTATTCTTTGCATCTGAGGTCCCTCAACTTTCTGTTTTCACCGAGTTTCGTCACTGTCTCTATAAAATCCTTCATGGTAGCCGCGAACTTCGCGCCCTCGGCGGCGGATACCCACTCCACCCTGGTGCGCTCGCGCTCGATGCCCATGTAATCGAGCATGGAGAACAACATGGTCATTCTTCTTCTCGCGTAGTAATTGCCGGTGGAATAATGGCAGTCGCCCGGATGGCAGCCGCAGAGGATCACGCCGTCGGCCCCGCGCTCAAACGCGCGCAGGATGAAGAGCGGATTCACACGGCAGGAGCAGGGCACACGGACAATTTTCACGTCCGCCGGGTAGGAGATTCGGCTGGAACCCGCCAGATCCGCGCCCGCGTAACTGCACCAGTTGCAGCAAAATGCTACGATCGTCGGCTTAAATTCTTTGCTTTCTTCTACTTGCATATTGCATCTACCTCCGCCATAATCTGTCTGTTCGTGAAGCCCTTTAAGTCCATGGCACCGGACGGGCAGGTTACCGTGCAGGCGCCGCAGCCCTGGCAGACCGCTTCATTCACGCGGGCAAACCTGCGCACCTCGCGCACGCCTACGCCGCGGACTTCCTCCTCCACATAGGTGATGGCGCCGTACGGGCAGACATTCGCGCACTGGGAGCAGCCGTTGCACAGCAGCGGATCCGCATGCGCCACGCATGGGTTGCCGGTGAGCTCGTCCTTGGAGAGCAGGCCGATGACCTTCGCTGCGGCAGCGCTGGCCTGAGATACCGTCTCCGGCACATCCTTCGGCCCCTGGCATACGCCAGAAAGGAACACGCCCGCCGTCGGGGATTCCACCGGACGCAGCTTTGCGTGAGCTTCCGTGAAGAAATCGTTGGTGTCCATGGAGGCCGTCAGCATGGTAGCCACTTTCCGCGCCGTCTCATCCGGCTCGATAGCCACCGCCAGGACCACCAGGTCCGCGTCCAGGGTCAGCTGCTTATTTGCCAGGAGATCGGAGCCCTGAACCTTCAGCTGTCCGTCCTCCTCGTAGATCTTGCCGACCTGGCCCTTGATATATTCCACGCCGTACTCTTCCACGGCGCGGCGGTAAAATTCGTCGAAATTCTTGCCCGGCGTGCGGACATCGATGTAAAAGACCTTCACATCCGTATCCGGATAGTGATCCTTCGTCATCATGGCGTGCTTCGCCGTGTACATGCAGCAGATCTTCGAGCAGTAGCTCTTGTCCCTGCAGGACTGTCCGCGGGAGCCCACGCACTGTACGAAGATGATGCGCTTCGGCTCCTTGCCGTCGGAAGGTCTAAGCACATGGCCCTTGGTAGGACCTGCCGCGTTCATCAGGCGCTCATACTCCAGAGAGGTGATGACATCCGGGTACAGATCGTAGCCAAGCTCCCCAAACTTGTCAAGCTTGATGGGGTTGTAGCCGGTGGCCGCCACGATGGCGCCGTACTTCTCCTCGATGATCTCGTCCTTCTGCTCGTAGTCGATGGCCTTCGCCTCGCAGATCTTCTGACAGAGACCGCACTTTCCGGTCTTTAACTTGATGCAGGACTGGGGATCGATGACCGCCACATTCGGGATCGCCTGGGCGAACGGAATGTAGATGGCTGTCCTGGTGTTCAGTCCCATATTGAATTCATTCAGCGCCTTTTTGGAAGGACATTTCGCCATGCAGGAGCCGCAGCCCGTGCACAGGTCTTCCTTCACATAGCGGGCCTTGCGGCGGATCTTTACGTCGAAATTGCCGACGAATCCGGACACGGACTCCACTTCGCTGTAGGAATAAATGTTGATATTTTCATTGGCCGACACATCCACCATCTTCGGGGTCAGGATGCAGGCTGCGCAGTCCAGAGTCGGGAAGGTCTTGTCGAGCTGTGCCATCTTTCCGCCAATGGTGGGCTTCTTCTCGACGATGTCTACCTTGTAGCCTGCGTCCGCGATGTCGAGCGCGGTCTGGATGCCGGCGATGCCGCCGCCGATGACCAGCGCCCGCTTCGTCACCGGGCTGGTGCCCGCCGTCAGCGGCTGGTCGAGAGTTAATTTGGAAACCGCGGTGCGAAGAAGGACCTTCGCCTTTGCGGTGGCCGTATCCATGTCTTTATGTACCCAGGAGCACTGTTCGCGGATGTTCGCGATCTCCACCATGTAGGGGTTTAACCCCGCCGCCTGGGCTGTCTTGCGGAAGGTCGCCTCGTGCATACGCGGGGAGCAGGATGCCACCACGATACCCGTGAGGCCGTATTCCTTCACCGCGTTTTTGATCAGCGACTGTCCGTTTTCCGAACACATATACTGGTAATTGGTCGCATAGACAACACCGGGAATGTCGTAAGCCGACTCCGCGACTGCTTTTACGTCTACCGTTGCCGCAATGTTACTGCCGCACCAGCATACAAATACGCCTATTTTCTGCATTGTCTACCTCCTATTTCCTGTACTTTCGGAACGCGCTCACCAGAGCCTGCTGCGGAAGATTTTCATCCAGCAGACACGGGATGTCTTCCGGTTTGATGGCGTCGCCGTCCTGCTCGCGAAGAATCTGCAGACGCACCGCTTCGATGAGCTTCGCCGGCTGCACGCCTCTCGGGCAGCGCTCGCTGCAGGCGAAGCAGGAAAGGCAGTAGAGGCTCGCGTCGGACTTTAACAGTTCCTCCACGTTGCCGCTGCGGATCAGGTATGCAAACTGGTGCGGATGGTATTCCATCGCACTGTAGGCCGGACATGTGCCGGAGCACTTGCCGCACTGCATGCACTTTGTCGGGTTCGCCCCGCTGATCCGGAGGATCTCGGAGGTGATTTCTTTGTAATTCTCAGCCACTTAAGATTCCTCCCTTCACTTTACGCCCAGCGCTTCGGCGAGAAGCTCTGTGAAATACAAAACCGGAAGTTCACTCTTTCCGTTGGTGGTCAGGTTATACAGGCAGAGCGGACAGGCCGTAATAAGCATGTCGGCACCCTTGCCCTCGGCGGACTTTAACACCTTCGTGCTCTTCTCCTCCGCCAGTTCTTTCTTCTTCAACGTCATGTACGCGCCGCAGCACTCGTTGCGGAACGGATAAATGACCGGGGTCGCGCCGATGGCTTTGATGAAGTTCTCCATGATGACCGGGTTCTCCGGGTCGTCAAATGCCATCTCCTCGTTCGGGCGAAGGAGCATGCAGCCGTAGTAGGCGCCGATCTTCTTGCCCTTTAACGGGTTGACCACTTTCTTTTTCAGTTCGTCGAAACCTACGACGTCGCGCAGCATTTCGAGGTAATGGATGATGTGGGTTTCCCCATAATAAGGCACATCGAGCTCCAGGTAATTGTTCGCGCGGGTGCGGATGTCATCGTTGGTCTGCATGTCGTGGTTCACGCGCTTTAACACGTGGTGACAGCCGGAACATACGGTGATGAGATCCTGGCCCTTTTCCTTCGCCGCGTTTAAGGTGCGGATGGAGGAGAGCTTCGTGGCGATCTCGTCCTGGGCCTGCGGGTATACGCCGCCGCAGCACTGCCACTCTTCGATCTCTTCGAGCTCGATGCCTAAGGCAGCGGCGGATGCGCGGGCGTAACGGTCGAGGTCCTTGGCCTTGGTTTTCAGGGTACAACCCGGGTAATAACTGTATGTCATAAGTCGGGACTTGCCTCCTTTTTATAGGATTGGGATATCGCACATTTTCTTTTGAGTGACGGTCGAGTCCCGGTTATAACTTGCTAGCCGGCCGGAAGATTTTCTGATTTTTCGACTTGTTTACGTTTCGGCCAATTTCGCAAACTCGCCCTTCGGGCTCAAACAGTGCGAAATTGGAGATTTAGGTTGTTGTCGAAAAATCTTGGAAAATCTTACCATGGCCGTCGTCACAAGTTATAACCGTGCCTCGACCTGTGTTTCGATACCCGTTTGTTACGATTTTCTTCCAAAACCCACTCCTGAAAATCAGGTGTAAAGCTGTCCCGTCCTTATGATGGGGTGGGGCTGATGGAAGTTTTGGATTTCATTCACCAGGCTTTACTTAAGAAGAATATTTTTCCAGTCTTTGGAAGGTTCAGTCTGGTGAAAGTTTTAGTTTTCTTACGCCATCTCCTCCGGGTGGAAGACTTCATCGAAGCGCTCCGGTGTTAAGAAGCCGAGTTCTACGCAGGCTTCCTTTAAGGAGATGTTGTCTTTGTATGCTTTTTTCGCCGTCTTCGCCGCGTTGTCGTAGCCGATGTACGGGTTCAGAGCGGTGACGAGCATCAGCGAGTTGTACAGGTTGTGTTTCATCTTGTCCCTGTTGGCCGTGATGCCCACCACGCAGTTGTCGTGGAAGGAGCGCAGGCCGTCCGCAAGGAGTCTCACGGACTGCAGGAAGTTGTAGATGATGACCGGCATGAACACGTTCAGCTCGAAGTTGCCCTGGCTGGCCGCCATGCCCACTGCGGTGTCGTTGGCGATGACCTGAACGGCTACCATGGTCATGGACTCGCACTGGGTCGGGTTGACCTTGCCCGGCATGATGGAGCTGCCCGGCTCATTTTCCGGAATCTTGATCTCGCCGAGGCCGCAGCGCGGGCCGCTGGCAAGCCAGCGAACGTCGTTTGCGATCTTCATCATGTTGGCGGCAAGAGCCTTCAGAGCGCCGTGGGCGAATACCAGGTCGTCCTTCGCGGTGAGGGCGTGGAACTTGTTCTCCGCGCTGGTGAAGGGTTTGCCGGTAAGGTCACTTACCACCTTCGCCACTTCCTCGCCGAAGCCCTTCGGGGTGTTCAGGCCTGTGCCGACGGCGGTGCCGCCTAATGCCAGCTCGCCCAGACCCGGCAGAGCAAGCTCCAGGTCGTGCTTTGTCTTTTCGATCATGTTGCGCCAGCCGCTGATCTCCTGGGAGAAGCGGATGGGCGTCGCGTCCTGCAGATGGGTGCGGCCGCTCTTTACCACGTCCTCATTCTCCGCCTCCAGGCGCTTCAAGGTGGCGATCATCTGATCCATGGCCGGGAACAGGCTGTCCTCGATGGCGATGGTGGCCGCGATGTGCATGGCGGTCGGGAACGTGTCGTTGGAACTCTGGGACATGTTGATGTGGTCGTTCGGGTGAAGAAGCTTCTTCCCGGCGATCTCATTGCCGCGGTTCGCGATAACTTCGTTCGCGTTCATGTTGGACTGGGTACCGCTGCCCGTCTGCCATACGACTAACGGGAAGTGATCGTCCAGCTTGCCGGCAGCCACTTCGTCCGCAGCCTGGCAGATGATATCTTTTCGCTCTTCATCCAGCTTGCCCAGGTTGTAGTTCGCGATGGCGGCCGCTTTTTTCAGGATCCCGAAGGCGTGGGTGATCTCGCGGGGCATGAGCTCGCCGCCGATCTTGAAGTTCTGATAACTTCTCTGCGTCTGCGCCGCCCAGTACCGGTCCGCGGGGACCTGCATCTCGCCCATGGAATCTCTCTCGATGCGATATTCCATAATTTCCTCCTCTATATTAGATATCCAGCTGCGCAATCACGCTCTTCAGCGCATCCGCACTGTGGTGAAGCTTCGCCACTTCCTCGTCCGTCAGCGGCATGGCGATGCGGCCCTTGACGCCTTCCGGTCCGATGATGTTCAGAATGCTTAAACATACGTCGTCGATGCCGTACTCGCCGTGGAGCATGGTGGATACGCAGGCCACCGAATCAAACGCGGAGAGGAGCATCTCACAGAGACGACATACCGCCGTCGCTACCGCGTAGTAGGTCGCGCCCTTGTTGGCGATGATCTGTCCGCCGGAGGTACGCACATGGTCTTCCACTGCGGCATAGTCCAGCTCCGGAACCTTCATGCTCTCCGGAAGCAGGTCATAAATGTCCGTGAGCTTCGCGCCGGATACTCTCGCCTGGGACCACGGAACGAAGCTGGTATCGCCGTGCTCGCCGAACACGTTGGCGTGGCAACTCTTCTGAGCGATGTGGAAATGATCCGCCAGAGAAGAACGAAGTCTCGCGGTGTCAAGGATGGTGCCGGAACCGATGATCTGGTTCTCCGGAAGCCCTGAAATTTTCGTAAATACATAGGTAAGGATGTCAACCGGGTTGCTGACCATGATGTAGAGCGCGTTCGGCGCCGCCTTCACGATCTCCGGGGTGATGCTCTTGATGATGTTTACATTCGTCTGTGTCAGGTCAATTCTGGACTGGCCGGGCTTTCTGCCCATGCCGGATGTGATGATAACGATATCGGAACCCTCCGCATCCGCGTAAGTTCCGCCCACGACCTTAATGGGGTCGCGGAACGCGGTGCCCTGCGCGATATCGAGGACTTCACCTAAGACTTTCTTTTCGTTGATGTCGATCAGGACGATCTCAGAAACTTTGGAGCTTGAAGACAGGGTATAGGCGATCGTTGCGCCCACGTTGCCCGCTCCGATGACGGTGATTTTTGTAGCCATGGCATTACTCTCCTTATAAAAAATGGCTGTAAGAAGACAATGGCGTCTGTTCCGCATCCGCGAAATCTGCCACCGGCTTTTACAGGATGGGTAACTGACAGACCGTCTGACAGCGTTCCCCATAAACCCGCAATAATACCCATAAAGTATAGCCCGAAACGGAGGTAATGTCAACTTAAAATGCCCCGTGCGCGGAGTGAAAAGTTTCGAAAAGTTTTGGAAACTCTCACCCGGCGTGCGGGGCGGATTTTTTCTTCCGATTTCAACTCTGTTCGCAGATCGATATCAATGAACCGTCTTTTTTCCTTCTTCCCTCTCACATCGCTCTCTGCATCGCTTCTTATTCGATTAGATTCTGAAAATCAGGCAAAACCGCTTAACAATTCACAAGTTCCCCCAGCGCCCGATACAGCTTCTCCATCTGTTCCTCCGTTCCCACCGTGATGCGCAGATAGTTATCGATGCGCGGCTGCGCGAAGTAGCGCACGTATATTTTCTTCGTCTTCAGATATTCAAAGATTTCCTTCGCCGGGATAGACTCGTGGGTGACGAACAGGAAATTCGCCTTCGAGTCCAGACAGGTGAATCCAAGTTCTGCGAGCCGTGCCTTCGCGGTCTCTCTGGTCCGAATGATTTTCTGTACAGTTTCCTTAAAATATGCCACATCCTGCACTGCGGCCGCCCCCATGGCGAGGGAGGGGCTGTTTAATGTATAGGAATTGCTGGAATATTTGACGGCGTTCATGGCCGCGATGAGCTCCGGGTTTCCCATGGCAAAGCCGATGCGGGCCCCCGCCATAGAGCGGCTCTTGCTGAAGGTCTGCACTACCAGCAGGTTGTCGTACTTGTGGATGAGCGGCAACACGGAGGTCCCGCCGAAGTCGATGTAGGCTTCGTCCACGATCACCACCACATCCGGGTTTAAGCGGATGATTTCTTCCACCGCCTCCGGCTCCATGGCGACAGAGGTGGGGGCGTTGGGGTTCGGGAAAATGATTCCGCCTATTTCATTCTTTTTTGCAATAAAATTCCCTGTTTCGCAGGCGATCGCTGAATTTCCCGAATTTTCCTTCTCGCAGGCGATCACTGAATTTGACGAAGCGTTTTTTCGGTCGCTTCGAATATAATCCTCCACCCGGATCCGAAAATTTTCGTCCAGCGCCGGCCGCTCATAAGGGATCCGGTACAGATCCGCCCAGACGCTGTAGAAAGAATAAGTGATGTCCGGAAACAAAATTGGCCGGTCGGAGTTGAAAAATGTCTGGAAGGCGTTCGCCAAAACATCGTCGGAACCCACACCGATAAACAGTTCCTCTTTTTGTATGTGATAATAGTCTGCCAGCGCCTGTGCCAGCTCCGTCTGCTCCGGGAACGCCGGGTATAACGGAAGCCTTCCCGCATCGAACTGTGCCGCCGCCCGGAACACGCCCGGGGCAGGCGGGTAGGGGTTCTCGTTCGTATTTAGCTTTATTACATCCTTATCCTTCGGCTGCTCGCCGGGCACATACGGCTCCACCTGGCGGACAAACCTGCGCCAGCCGGTCTTTTTTTCTTCATTCATTTTCACAATCCTTTTTAACGCATGAATTTCCTTTGAGCAAACGCGCAGGCACATGAGTTCCGCTTTACGGAACTTATGCGACAGTTTGCTTCGCAAAAACCATTCACTCCGGCTTTCGAAATTCTGTAAACATCTGATAGCGGGGTTAAAAATCATGACACTCGGATTCCAGCCTCATGAATTCAGCAGTAAACTTCCGATCCTTAAAGGAAACGCTTCGCGTAAACTTCGGCTTTTAACTCTGGTGTCTCCATCTTATTTACCACTATACAGGAAATCTATGTACTGCATCATTTCAGCGAAATCCACTTTACATTCCCCGTCAAATATTCCCACCGGAACAACATCTTCAAACCGGTAGACTTTCGGCAGCACATCCATGTCCCTGTCACGGAATACATACACCTCAACTTCCTGTCTCTTCTGATCGATCAGCCAGCACTCTCTGACACCCGCCTCACGGTATTTGCGCAGTTTCAAAGTTCTGTCATAAAACCCCGTGGATGGAGACATGACTTCAACAACAAAGTCCGGTGCACCATACATAACTCCATCCCGGATTTTATCCTGATTACAGATTACCAGGACATCCGGCTGCACTACAACCGTATCATCGCCAAACAGGTGCACATCCAACGTAGAATCCAGCACAATGCATCTTCCACGATTCTTCTTGATATGCTGACTGATCGTCTCGCAGATCTCTTTTCCAATCAGCTCATGCCGGATCGTCGGAGAAGCCATAAAGTAAATCGTCCCGTCAATCAGTTCTGCCCGGGTTCCCTCCGGCAGTGCGTAATAATCTTCAATGGTATACTCCCCCTGCCTTTTTCGCCCCGGCGCGTATGCCGCTTCGGGTTCTTTCAGAATACATGGGGCATCTTTTATATCCGGATAAACCACGCGTCTCCGGGGACTGTCTTTTTCATTCTTTTCTTCTGTTTTTTTATCATCATCCATATATCTTGTCCCTTCATCTATATAAAAGATTCTCGAATTCCTGTCCGAAAATCATTTCAGCCCATATTCCTCCGCCAGCTTCTGAAATCCCGGAAGCGCCCCCTGTATGGTCTCATGGGCGACGCAGTAAGCGATGCGCACGTACCCTGGGCATGCAAAGGAGCTTCCCGGCACGATGAGGATATTGTACTTCTTCGCCGCGGCCACGAATTCCTTCTCGTCCGGCACCGGCGACTTCACAAAGAGATAGAACGCTCCTTCCGGCTTCACGCAGGTGAATCCGTAATCGATGAGGCTTCCGTAGAGAAGCTCCCTGTTACGGTCGTACGGTGTCACATCCGTCGGCACGTCCACGCAGCGGCCGATGACTTTCTGGAACAGGGACGGCGCGTTAACGAAGCCCAAAATGCGGTTTGCCACGTTGCAGGCCGCGAGCAGATCGGCGGAATCCGCCGCCTCGTCCGGCACCACCAGGTAGCCGATGCGTTCGCCCGGCAGCGAGAGGGATTTGCTGTAGGAATAGCCAACTACCGTGTTGGCGTAATATTTCGTGAGATACGGCACCTCGGCGCCGTCGTAAACCAGCTCCCGGTAGGGTTCATCGGAGATGAGGTAAATGTCCGTGCCGAATTCCGCCTGCTTGCGGTTTAAGATGTCCGCCAGGGCAATGATGGTCGCCTCCGAGTATACCACGCCGGTGGGGTTGTTGGGGGAGTTCACGATGACCGCCTTCGTGCGCGGGGTAATCTTCTGCTCAAACTCTGTCAGGTTCGGCTGGAAGGTCTCCGTGTTCGGGGAGATGGCCACCACTTTGCCGTCGAAATTTGAAACGTAACTATTATACTCGCCGAAATACGGCGCGAACGCGATCACCTCGTCCCCCGGGTTCAAAATCGCCTTTAAGATAACATTCAGGCCTCCGGCCGCGCCCACGGTCATAATGATATTTTCCTCATGAAACTTCGTGTCAAACCTGCGGTTTAAGGAATCCGCGATGGCCGCACGCACATCCTCAAAACCGGAATTGCTCATGTAGCCGTGCAGCACCACGGAGCTCTGCTCGTCGATGATCTGCTTTGCCGCCTCATTCACTTCGGCCGGCGCCGGCACGTTCGGGTTTCCCAAACTGAAATCGTACACGTTCTCCGCGCCGTAGAGCGCCGCCAGACGCTTGCCCTCCTCGAACATCGCGCGGATCGCGCTGCTGCCCTTAACCATGGTTACCATCTTGTCTGCTATCATGTCTGTAAGTCCTCCAATCTGATATATTTTGAAATACCTGTTTATATACTGACTTCATCACCTGAGCTTCTTACTCTCAGTTGCTTGCATTTTCTCGAGTTCTCTCTCGCACTTTCACGCATTTCCTCGCACTCGGTTGCACGCACTCTCTCGCATTTCCTCGCACTCGGTTGCACGCACTCTCTCGCATTTCCTCGCACTCGGTT
>JAJQBQ010000036.1 GCA_021203205.1 Lachnospiraceae bacterium
ATCTCGTGACAGGCAAGCAGAGCATAAAAGTGTTAAGTTAAGGAGTCAACAACATCTTATGACACATAAAAACTCACATTGACAATATAGCCCCATATTTATATCCCCCACTACCCTTATAAGTTTTCGTATTCACACTCCATCGAAACGCCTCCCGCAAATCACAAAACTTAAACCCTTAAGCACGAAGGCGCGGATCCTTACGACCCGCGCCCCGCGCTCTTTCTCTCATATATGGTACGGATCTGCCGCGAAATACGCCTTTGTCTTCACGTCTTTCGCGGCAGGCCCTCAAGCGGTACGAAACGCTCTTGCCACCGTGCACTTATTGCTGTCCTTCCCAGCTTCATCCGACAGAATTTTCCGGGCCGCGAACCCTGCGGGGTTCGCGCTCTGCAGGCTCCTTACTGCTCCGTCGGAATTCGTATCACCGTCACCGAATATTGTGACACCGTATAATTAAACTGATTGCTGATCCCCGTAATCTCCGTCTCCACCAGCGTGCAGTCCTCCTCTGCTTCGAGTACATTATCGTTTGAGAGGCTGTCGCCCGCCACGGTCTGTACCACCGCGGTGTCCGAAGCAAGCACTGCTTCGCCGAGATCGATCGCGAATGTCTTTGTGTATCCGGTCACATTGACCAGCTTGATGATGATGTCGCCCGTATCGTCGGTGCTCACCACCTGGTAGACATCCGATGCCGCGGATTCCGTAGCGTCGTAGTCGATGTAAAGTTCATCGTCAATATAGCACTTCACGTTCGATCCGGACACCACCACCTTTAACGTGTAGGTTGTGCCCGCGGCGATGTACACATCCTTCGAGGTGCTGCCGATGGCGTCGGACTTGGTGCCGTCCACCACCTGCTGCAGCGTGGATGTGGTGTTGTCCCAGCCGCCGATATTCCAGAAGTAATTATTGCTGGTGCCCTGCACCGCGAAGCCGATCAGGAAGCCTTCGGAACCGGAGATCTTCGTTGCCTCCACCGTGAAGGTGTAATTGTTCCAGCTGGTATCGCCGAAGTAGATGGCGGAACCGGTGGTCGAATATTTGCTCGTGTCCGTGGAAGTGCTCGACTGCACCAGCTGTCCGTTCGATACGGACCAGCTGCCGTCCGAGACCTTCGTCCAGGCTGTGATATTGTTTTCCGTGAAGTCGTCCGCCCCCAGCGTCTCGCCGGTATCGTTGTCCACGATCAGGACATTGTCAAACTTCGCGGATGTATTCCAGGTTCCCAGACTGATGCGGCCTGCCAGCAGCGCCTCGTCCTCATCCTCCTCCGCATCCAGCTCGGAGCTCTCGATCAGTTCGGAGGAGAGCAGCGACGTTCCCGCGTTGGTGGAGAAGATCTTCTGCACATAGTAGTTGATGGACTTCGTCATGGTGTGGTTGTTAAACCAGATCAGATCCGGCGCCCAGTGGGTGGCCGTCAGATTGCCGAACAGCGGTGCGTAGGCCGCCATGATCACAATGTCGCCGTTGCGCTCCAGGCCCGTCATGTAGGCTGCCTCCGCCAGCGCGGCCTCCAGCGTGTTGGACTGCGCCGCATACTCGCCCAGGAAGACGTTGATGGCTCCTCCGTAGGTGGCTGTGGTCATGTTTTCCGTATCTCTGCTGTAGTTGTCTTCGTCATAATAATCCGCATGGTTTAAGAACCAGGACGGCGTATTGTAATAATGATGGTCTACCGCATCGGCGAAATCATCGATGGTGCTGTCCGGGTTTTCCTCCAGCCATTCCGCCGCATACTCATACGCCGCGATGTAGGTGGAATAGCCGCTGTCGCCGTCGTCCACGCCTGCAGAATAGATGAGCTTGATGTCGCCGTACATGTCCGGATTTTCCTCGGCTGCTTCCGCAAACGCTTCCACAAATGCGGTATAGTGCTCATAGAAGGTATCTCCCCACTGCTCGTTGCCGATGCATATGTATTCCAGTTCGAACGGATCCTCATGCCCCATGGCGATGCGAACCGCACCCCAGGTGGTGGTCTCGTCGCCCCGGCAGAACTCCACCAGATCCAGCGCATCCTGAATATACTGCTGCATTTCTTCCGAATCCAGCGCCACCGCCGTGCCGTCCGCCTGACCCATACATTCAATACCGCAGTTTAATACCGGCACGCCCACCGCGCCGATGTCCTCCGCCAGGAGGAAGTATTCATAGAAGCCCAGGCCATAGGAGAAGAAGGACGGATATTCGTCGTTTGTCGCGTACTCGTCGGTCCAGATGCTCTGTCCCTGGCTTCTGGCCGCCACATCGCCGTAGGTTCCGTTAAAGTAGAGCGGGTTGCCTTCGGAATCCACGCCGATGGAATCCTTCCAGTCGTAGGCCAGATCCAACGTGTAGCCCTCGATGACGCAGCCGCCCGGGAATCTTAAGAAGGCAGGCTCCAGCTCTTCCAGCGCCTCGCCCAGATCCTTGCGAAGGCCGTTCTCGCGCCCGTTATATGTATCCACCGGGAACAGGGAGACCATATCTACCGCTACCGTTCCGGCGGGGATGGTCACCTGCAGCGTCACATCACTGGTGGCCGTCACGGATGAGGTGAGTGTCAGCGTGTACTTCACCCACTCAGAAGTGATGGCATCAATTGTCCCGCTGGCTACGGAATCGTTGCCCACCATGATGTCCACCTGCACCGGGCCGGTGTAACCGTCGATGCCCTTTGCGTAAACGGAGAAGGTGTAATCCGCGCCCTCCTCCACTGCCATGCCGTCCAGCCAGCCCGTGTTGGCGATGCCGGCGTAATCGGAAGAGGTGTTCTCAATCACCATGTAATTCGTGTTGTTTTCATTTAAGCCGCCCTCGGCGTCGTCCACGGTCACTTCCGCGGTCACGTCCCCGATGTCGCTCCAGGAATGCTTCTCATTGTTCGAAGCAAGGCTCGTAAATTCAAAGGAGCGGTTCTGCACCATCTCCGCATAGAGACCGCCGTCCGCCGCGAAGTTGATATCCTCGAAGAAAATACCGTAGAGCAGGTCGCTGATATCGTGGATCACGGTGGTATTGTCAATATTTAACACATAGTTGCTGCTCTCGGTGTCGTAGCTGGCCACGAGACCCACCGTGCCGTACTCCACCGCATCCTCTTCCTCATCGGACGCGGAGGAAGCGCCCTCCTGGGCCACCGGCTCCACAAAGCCGGTTGTCCCGGAATCATCCGTGGATGCAGCCGTGGTTGTCGTTTCCGATGAGGATGCCGTCGTCGTCTCTTCTTCCTCATCCGCACCGCCGCATCCGGCGACAAACATGGTCATGGCAAGGGATGCGATCAGCACCAGGGACAGCATCGTTCTTGCAGACCGGCGAATCATTCTTTTCTTCATTTTTCCTCTTTTCCGGAGCGCAAGCGATGAGGCGACGGAAAAATACGCGAAGAAACTTGTTTCTTCAGCGTTTCTTCTGTCTGCCATCAAAGCACTTTGTGGCGCCCCGACACAAAGTGCCGTGTGAAAAATCAGCTCATCAGAGTGATTTTTCACACAAACCCCCATTCCGGAGCTTTAGCGACGAGGCACCAGAAACTGAAAAACAAGTTTCCTCGCGAAGACTTTTTCTCCTCCGCCATCAGAACAGATCATGTCGCTCTGACACAATCTGCCATGTGAAAGATCAGCTCATCCACGGGATGTCTCACACAGCCCCGATCACTGTCGCATTTTTGCTCCTGTTTACTTGATTTTTTCTGCTAACCGGGCTATACTATAGTCTGGTTTTACTCTTCACAGAAAAACACGATTTGTTCACAATTATAACGATTTTTCGTGTTTCGTCTATGACATGGTCTGCCTATTTTTTGATTTTTTCTGCTTTTTTGATTTTCTCTGCGTTAGACAGCAGGGATGTCGCTGTCTTTCCGGCTTGTACCGGTACACAGTCTTTCGACATAAAACAGCATGCCGACACAAATCGGAGCTCTTTACGGCAGCCATCAGAATCCGTGAAAAATCTTTATGAAAGGTTACGCGTATGATATCCGTTACCGGCATCAGCTATGAATTTTTTAATCCCGGCGGGGTGGAAATTTACCGTGAACAGGGAACCGGGGATTTTCTGTTTCTTCACATAAGAACGGGCATGGAGGCGGTACTTGACCCCGCAGAGGGCTATGTGACCGTTCCGCCTGACGCCTTTCTTTTATTTAACCGGGGGGATCCGCAGATTTACCGGAAAACCGACGGGCATTTTATCAACGACTGGATCCATTTCACGGTCGATCCTTATGATGATTTTTTTGAGAAGCTGGGGATTCCGTTTCTGACTCCCATGCTCCTCCCCCGCAGTTCCGTAATTTCCGACCTGATCCGCGATCTTTACCGTGAATATTACACGCGGGAGAGCGGGGAAAACGGGCTGGACGAGATGGCGGCTACCATGTTTCGCCACCTGGGAACACTCTACCAGGATTCCCTGTGCGGCAAACGCTCCGGAAAATACCTGGCCGCGCTGACCGAAATCCGGCGGGAAATTCTCGATTTTACCTGGCAGCCGGCAAGCGTCACAGAGATTGCAAAAAAATTAAATTTAAGCGTCTCCTACCTGCAGCACCTGTACAAGGATACCTTCGGCACAACTGTCTCGGAGGATCTGATCGACGGGCGCATCCGCCATGCCGCCGGTCTGCTGCGGGAGACGGATAAGTCGATCTCCGAAATATCCTCGCTCTGCGGCTATGAGAACCTGGAACATTTTTCCAGACAGTTTAAAAGCAGAAAAGGCTGTTCTCCGCAGAAATACCGTCAGATCACCCCGGTTCCAACCGCCGCAGGGAAATAAATGATACTGGGGTCAACAGTATCGAACACTGCAATGACACCACGGATCCCAACCTCATGAATTCCGATCCGGAAGTCAACGCGAAGCTTTCACTTCCGTGCTTTCTGATCCTGATGTCATCATATTTCAAAAAGGAGATGTTTCATGAATACCATTGCGGACGACATCAAATCAGGCACTTTTCACTCTGCTTACCTTGTCTTTGGTCCGGAGAGCTATCTGGCCAGGTACCATAAAAACCGGCTGATTGCCGCCCTTGGAGGCCGGGACTCCATGAATTTTAAGTCGTTCTCAGGGAAAGGGATTGATGTGCACGAGCTGATTGATCTGGCGGAAATGATGCCGTTATTTGCCGATCACCGGCTGATTCTGATCGAGGATTCCGACCTGTTCGAGAGTAAAAATGATTCGCTGATAAAATATATGGAAGAAATTCCGGAATCCACCGTTCTTCTGTTTGTGCAGGAATCCGTCGACAAAAGAGGGCGCCTCTACAAGGCCATCCAGAAAAACGGGGTCATCTGTGAATGCGAACGTCAGAAAAGTGCCTATCTCGAGAAATTCATCGCGGGTTACCTGAACCGGGCGGGGAAGCGGATCACCCGCTACACGTTGGATCTGTTTCTGAAGCAGGTGGGCAACGATATGGAACTCCTGGCCCATGAGATGGATAAACTTATTTCCTACTCGGAGGGCCGCGGCGTCATCGAGCCGGAGGATGTGGAGACCGTCTGCACGGTGAATCTGGAATCAAAGATCTACCACCTCACCGATGCCATCAGCTCGCATGATCCAAACCGCACCATGAAACTGTACCATGAACTGACGGAGCAGGAGATGGTGCCCATGCAGATTCTCTCCGGCCTGGTGAACCAGTTCCGGCAGCTTTTGCGGGTAAAGGAGCTGTCCGGCCGGGGAATGCGGTCGGAGGAGATCGCAAAAAAACTCAAAATTCATTCCTACAGCGCAGGCATCGCCGTGAAACAGTGCCGGGCTTTTTCCCGGACTGAACTGAAATCCGCCGTCGCCGACTGCCTGAAATTTGAGGAGCTCTTTAAAAACGGCCGCATCGATGCAAACACGGGGCTGGAGATGCTGCTGATTCGCTACAGTACTTCTTCCTCCGATGCGAAGCCGCTGTTCTGTGAACAAATATAGATGCCGCTGTTCTGCGAACAAATACAGATACCGCCGTTCTACAAGCAAATACAGATACCGCCGTTCTACGAACAAATACAGATACCGCCGTTCTACGAACAAATACAGATACCGCTGCTCTGTGAACAAATACAGATGCCTCTGTTCTTTGAACAGATATTCCGAAAAAAAGCCGGACAAGATGTCCGGCTTTTATGCGCACGGGCTGCGGAGCATTTCTTTCGGCCTGCTCCGAACACAACCCGGTGTGTCGGTCAGAGATTCCATCTCCCTGCCCAATTTTGTACAGTTATCACGGTTCCGCTTTACAGACTATTCTTCCGTATCCGCGTCCCCGCCTTCTTCGGCCTGCGTCGTGGCCGCCGTCACTTCTTCCTCCCCGGTATCGCCGTTCTCGGCTGCCTCCGTTGTGGTTTCCGCCGTGGTGGTCACGGCATCCGCATCCTCTTCTTCCTCCGCGTCCGCACCGGCATCCTCTTCTTCCGCGTCATCCTCATTTTCGGCTGCCACAGTCGTCGTCTCCGTCTTGTTGGACACGGCGGTGTGAACCGTACAGGTGGCCGTCGGTTCCGTGCCCGAGGCGTAATATTCCGTGAACGTGGAGGAACAGCCGGAGTTTGCGAGATCTCCCGAGGTCGAGCACACCGTGCATTCTACGATGCTGTCCGGAACCTCGAAATCCTTATCCTCATAACCGTAGTAATCGTGTATCTGCTGCATGATATCCCGCCACATATATTTGTGGTAGGAAGCATCGCCCAGACTCGTGTTTTCATCGTACCCCGTCCAGATGGAGGCCGTCAGATAAGGTGTATATCCGCAGAACCATACATCGTAGGTGTTCGATGTCGTACCGGTCTTGCCGGCCACCGTCATATTATCAAGTGCGCAGAGCTTACCGGTGCCATGCGCATTTTCAACCACATCCTCCATGGCGCTTGTCAGAAGGTATGCCGTCGACTCCTTGATGACCTGCTTGGTTGCCGTAGTCGTGTTATCCAGCAGAATGTTTCCATTGTAATCGTATACCACCGTGTAAAGGGTGGGCGTGTGGTACAGACCGCCGTCCGCGATGGTGGCGTAAGCCGCCGTCATCTCCAGATTTGTGACACCGTCGGTGATGCCGCCCAGCGCCGTCGCCTGCTGAATATCCGTCAGAACCTCATCCCCGGACACGCGGCTTTCCACCAGCGTGGTGATGCCGAAATCCAGAAGGTAGTCATAGCCCAGCTGCGGCGTAATGTCGGTGAAGACCTTAACCGCCACAACGTTATTGGAGCGATAAATCGCCTCCCGCACCGTGATGTTGCCCAGATGCCCGCCGCCGGAGTTCGTGACCGCGCGGCCGTTCGCATAGTAATATTCTTCGTCTTTCACCACCGTCGCCAGCGTGTACCCGGCCGTATCCAGGGCCGCCGCGTAGGTGGACAATATCTTAAATGTGGATCCCGGCTGCCTCGTTGCCTGCGTCGCCCGGTTGTAGGAAAGGCTCGCGGTCTTCTCGCCGCGACCGCCGGAGAGGGCCAGCACATAGCCCGTCGTCTGATCCATCACCACAAAGGAGGCCTGCGGCTGCAGCGTGTAGGTAATGGATTCGCCCAGAACCGTGTCCCCCTCCTGCCACTGCGCTTCCTTATACTCTTCCACCAGCTCGTCGATTTCCTCCGTCGAGTCAAAAATCAGCTTGAAGGTGGTCTCCCCCAGGAGTGTCTTATGATAATAGGTAATGGAATATTCGCCGTAATTCTCCGTCGTGCCGTCCGCATGCTCCACGGAATAGCTCCAGGAGAAGGAATACTGGGTCGCCGGGTAGTAGCTGTCGTCGTTGATGACGGAGTCCACGATCTCCTGCACTGCCGAATCCTGGGTGGACATGATCGTAAGACCGCCGCTGTAAACCGCGTTGCTGGCCTGCGTCGCCGTGTAGCCCTTCTGCTCCATCAGGTCATCGATGACCTGCTCATAGAGGGCGTCCACAAAATAGCTGTAGGCCGAGGAGGTCGACGTGGTCGAAATGTCGTTTTGCTGAATGCGGGAATAGACGTCGTCCGCCAGCGCCTCATCGTACTCTTCCTTTGTGATGTGGCCGTTCTCATACATGTACTCGAGGCAGGTCGCCCGGCGCTTCGCGTTGTTTTCCGGGTAAGTGATCGGGTTGTAGGCCGTCGGGTTCTGGGTAATGCTGGCGATGACCGCGCTCTCCGAGATGGTCAGGTCGGCCGCGTCTTTCCCAAAGTAGCGCTTTGCCGCCGCCTGAACGCCCAGAGTATTGGAGCCAAGGTTAATGGTGTTCAGGTAATATTCCAGAATCTGTGACTTGCTTAAGGTCTCCTCCACCTGCAGCGCCAGATACTGCTCCTGAAGCTTTCTCTTGAAAAGCGAGCCGTAGGTCTGCGAGTCTGTCCAGGTGGTAAAAACATTATTCTTTAACAGCTGCTGCGTGATGGTGCTGGCACCCTGGGAGAAGTCCAGCGTAGTAATGGCAATATAGCCCGCGCGGATGATTCCCTTCATGTCAATGCCGTTGTGTTCGTAAAAACGCTCGTCCTCCAGATCGATAAAGGCCCACAGCAGATGTTCCGGCAGCTCGCTGATGCTGACGGATTCCCGGTTGGAGCCGGTTGTGACAAAGGTTTCGATGACATTTCCGTCCGTATCGAGTACTTTGGTCGGATAATCGCTCGGCGCGATGCTGATGTCGTCTACGCTCGGTGCGGTTTCAATGATGGATGATGCCATGCCCAGTGCGAGGCATCCGAGTCCGACCACGGCGAATACCAGAAGGAAAAGCAGGATTTTTACGCCGATGAAGGTTACTTTCATCGTCATTCGCCTTGGCTGGGATGACAGCTCGCGCTGTTTTGCTTCAATCGCGTTTCTTGTAAATTTCATAGATGGCTTCACTCCTTACGCGTGTGATTCTCACCTTCTCAGTGGCTTCGGAACATAAATTTGGTGTATTCTAACACGGATGTTTGGGAAAAGCAAGCTAATTATCACGGGAGGAATGGGGATGGTAACTTACAAAGTGTTACTATGCATGGAATGAGATTTTTCTCTCAGTGACGGAGTCCTGCCCCGTGCAGGTTTGCTTGTCGACCAGAAGATTTCTTAGGATTTTTCGACAAAGTTTCTGATTGGCCGGAAGCGCAAACTCGCCCTGCGGGCTCAAACAGTGCGCTTCCGGAAATTTAGGTTGTGGTCGAAAAATCCTGAAATCTTACTATGGTCGCCTGCGCGGAAACCTGTACGGGACAGGACTCCTGTTCATCGTAAATATAGATTCACAGACATGGCTTCGATGACATTATTTTACGGCTCTGTGATTTGCAGATTTTTGTACCCTTGCATCTCAACCTTCTCTCCGTCCGTGGTAAGGGTGAGGGCGCCGCAGGCGAGGGTGGTGCAGGTGGCGGCGCCGGCGGCGGTAAGGCGGGCGAGAGTTTCTTCGGCGGGGTGGCCGTAGGTGTTTTCGCCGACGGAGATGACTGCGAGGCTCGGGCTTAAGGCGGCCAGGAAGGCTTCGGTGGATGAATATTTTGAGCCGTGGTGCGGGACGCCCAGCACGGTGATGCGGGAGATGGTGTCGCCGACAGGACCGCTTTCGGTAAGGGTTTTCTCGGTTTCTTCCCCGATGTCGCCCGTCAGCAGCATGGAGAATTTCCCGCAGGTGACATAGAGGACGCCGGAGCCCTCGTTGGTGTCCGTAAAGTCCGCATCCGCGTCCGGCCAGATGCAGTCGATTTTAAGCTCTCTTTCTTTCCAGGTTACGCCGGTCATCAGGCGGCAGACCGGCACGTCGTTTTCTTCCGCCGTCTGTACGACGACGGCATAGTTTTCGTCGAGATCCGCCATGTCTGGCACAAGCAGACAGCCGACCCGCACACCGGTCTGCGCCTGTTCAAGAATTTCCAGGAGACCGCTGTAGTGGTCGGAATCCACATGGGTCAACACCATGTAGTCGATTTTTGAGACTCCCGCCCATTTTAAATAAGGAAGAATCCGGTAGGTTCCCACATCCGTTATGCTGGAGCTTCCGCCGTCCACGAGCCAGGTTGTCCCGGTTTCGCTCTCAAGGAAAATGCCGTTGCCCTGTCCCACATCCAGAAAGACGGTTTTCAGCTTCGGCCTGTTTTTCCCTGTGAGAATGAGAACTGCCGCCGTCATCAGAATGGTGACAAAACACAGCCTGCGAAGTGCTGCCGCAAAGGTCAGACGGGGCCCCAGCCGCTTTTCTTCGTGAATTTTTTCCCGTTTCCGGTCTTTTCCGCGAAACCAGGGGAAGATGACCAGAAAATCCATCGCCCGGATGTTTATAAGATGGATTCTTTTTTCGTCCCCGCCATTTTTCTCTGCCTGCCGCGTCCTTCGGGCCGCGAACGCCAGCACCGCTGCCAGAATACCGTAAAACAGAGCAATTCTTACGGCTGACGGCGCGCCGGTGATGAGGAGACCTCCCGGGAAGGCAAGTGTTTTTTCACAGAGCCATTCGTAGAAATTCAGGAGTTTTCCGCCTGCCGCAAGCAGCAGACTGCCGCCGGTGCTCCAGACAAATCCCGTCAGGACACCCAGGATTCCGGCTCCCAGCACCGCACCCATGGAGGGGATGACGATCAGGTTGAGCAGGATGCTGTAGGGTGCAATCTGATAAAAATAATACAGCTGCACCGGCAGAATAACCGTCTGAATCACCAGACCCGAGAGCAATGCCGTCTTCAGTTTCCCAGTGATTTTCAGGTAGTTCTGCACCATCGGCACTGCCAGAGCCGCACCGAAGACGGCGCAAAAGGAGAGCTGAAAGCCGGAATAAAACAGGTAATTCGGCTCGAAAAGCAAAATGGTATACGCGGAAAATCCTGCTGCCGAGAGGAAATCGAATTTCCTGCCGCATTTTCCGGCCAGAATGCGCAGCGCAAACATGGCAACGGCCCGCAGCGCGGACGGACTGCCGCCGGTGAGCATTCCGTACAGCACCATAAATACAATCCCCGCCGCTGTTGCCGTCCCCTCACGGAGACGCAGCTTTAACCCCCGGTAAACGGCCATGCCGATCAGTGAAATATGAAGTCCGGAAATCGCCAGAATGTGCCCGATGCCCCCGGTGCGGAAGGTTTCTTTGTCTTCCGACGAGATCTCGTAGCTTTCTCCCAGCAGCATGCCGCAGCAGAAGGCAGCTGTCTTCTCGTCTGTCAGCCCGTAAAAGCTGCTGTGAAACGCAAGCCTTATCCTGTACAGCAGGTTTGTCACGGAAAACATCTCTCCCTCTGCCGTTTTGTACTCATTCAGGGTTGCTTTCAGTCCGATTCCTCTGCTTTCGTAATAGCTTTTTTCATCATAATTGCCGGGATTTGCGGCAGTCTTCATCGCGCCGTATGTGGCCGAAAGCGTCACTCGTTTCCCAACATAATACGCGCTGCCGGTCTCCGTACCTTCGGCGTCTTCGCCGGCCTCCCCTTCCGCAAACAGATTCCAAAAAGACCATGCGAAATTCTCTTCTCCGCTTTCAGCCAGGGTACTTCCTCCGGTGTAATCAATCACCAGCGCTTTTCGGAAGGCCGCTGTTTTCTCCCCGGTTTCCGTCTTTATCCCAGCCGTTTCGGAGTCGCCGTTTTCTCCGGCGTAAACCGTCACGTTCTTAAGATAATAGTATACGCCGCTCTCCCGCTCCTCCGCGTACGTGACTGTCCCGGTCAGAATGACCGTTTCCCCGTCGCAGGCCGAAAGATCCTGCATATATTCCATACCGCAGGTTCGATATCCGAGCAGCCCGCTCCAAAAGCCGAGGAACAGGCAGACAGGCAGAACCAGGCTGCTTCTTCTTCCCGGTTCTTTCCCCGTTTTTCCTTTTCCTCCGGATCTTCCGTTTCCCTCCGGTCTTCCGTTTCCCTCCGGTCTTCCGTTTCCCTCCGGTCTCCCGTTTTCCTCCGGTCTTCCGTTTCCCTCCGGTCTCCCGTTTTCCTCCGGTCTTCCGTTTCCCTCCGGTCTTTCGTTTTCTTTCGTTTCGTATTTTTTCTGCCGTTTTGTTTCTTCGCAGCCGCCCTCTTTTTTCCGTTTCTCCCACAGAAAAAAGGCCGCAACAAAGAAAAGCTGCAGCCCCAGCGCCGGCAGTGCCACTGCCGTAAAGCTCATTTCCAGTGAAAAAGCAGCCAGTACCTCTCCAAGTACGCAGGACACCGCCAGTGCAAATAGCGGTCTCTCTCTCATGCTGTCCTTTCCTGTTTTTATGATTGCTCCGCGGATTGCCCTTTTCCGGATCGAAGAATCCGGGCCGTTCCACGGATTACCCTTCCTGAATCGCAGAATCCGGTTGCTTCCGCAGTTTACTCTTCCTGAATCAGATAGTCCCAGTTGCTGCTCAGCGCGCTTCCCAGTGTTATGCTCCCCATCGTCACGTCACTGCTTCCCTCAACCGTGACATAGACATAGCTCACATAGCTTAACTGTGTCAGGGAGTTCACCACGGAAAACAGCGTGACTTCCTGGCTCACACCCACCATCGTATTCAGAAAATCACTGCTGAAATTGACATAACAGACACTGTCCTGGGTCTGCACGCTCAAAACCGTTGTGCCGTCCGGGATCGGGGATATGTAATCCGCCGTATCTTCCCACCCGATCAGCAGATCCAGAATGTGCTGCTCCATGGAGGTATTGATCGGGAAAGCCCCCTCGATATCATAAGCTTTCAGACCGTTCCCCGAGGAATCTGTGAGATACAGCGTCACCGTCTCCACGCTGTAGAGTTCCATCACCTCATCCGAAGTCGATGAGAAATTCGACGGCGCCCAGGTCACCGCATTTCCCTCCGCGTCCGACTCCACAACCCCGTCCACCATGAAAGCGACACTGCTTACGCCGTCAATCTGGCAGAGTGTGAACACAATGCCGGCATTGCACAGAGACCGTTCGGTGACGCCGAGCGTCCCGTAGGCTGTGGAAAACATGACAACGGCGATGCCGTCCTCACAGTAGACACCCTCAAAGGTTACCGTGTCCGGGACGACCGATGTCTGGTGAGAGGAGGACGGATTCAAAAGGCACTCCATCATATCCAGCGCGATCTCATCTGCTTCCAGCGATGTATCCATGGTATATTCCTCGGATATAAATGTCACGCCGTCCGAGGCCAGGTAATAAATACGGTTGCCGGAAGACGACGCCTGCGTGCTCTCCTCTTCCGTTCCGGCGCCACAACCCGCGGTCAGGCTGCAGATCAGGAGGATGAGCGCCATGAGCAAGGCTGCTATTTTCTTTTTTTTCACACTTCCCACGGCTGCCTCACCATTTCCTTTTTCTCTGCTCCGCCGATGCCCGGCTTTCCCCTGTTACTTTTCACAAACTTCTTCTCAAAATCCGACCGACTTTTCCATTGCATTCGCAGTCGGCCGGCTTCCTGTTACTTTTCCGAAACCGTCCGACATTCCACGGCTTTCGCTGTCGGTCGGCTTCCGGTTATGTTTGTGAAGGACCTTTATCCCTGACTTTTTTCCTGCGCGGCGTGTGCCAGCGGAATCTGCACCGTGAAGGTGGTTCCTTCCCCTTCCCTGCTGTAAAGGCGGATTTCCCCGCCGTGCAGTGAGATCACGTCCTTCGCGATTGCCAGTCCCAGGCCGGTTCCGCCGGATTCCCTGGACCTGGCCTTGTCCACGCGGTAAAAGCGCTCAAATACCATGGCCTGCTTTTCTTCCGGGATACCGATGCCGGTATCCGCCACCTTGATATAGGCGTGGCGGTGATCCGCATTCAGGGACACGCGCACACGTCCGTCGATCACATTATACTTGATCGCATTTTCGACCAGGTTTGTGATGGCCATGGACAGTCTGCTCTCATCCACCTCGGCGATGACGGGCCGGAAGCTCTCCAGTGTCAGCTCCACATTCTTCTGCGCGGCGATCGGCCGCAGGCGCTTTAAGATCGCCTCCACCATGTCGTTCAGGTTGTACTGTTCAAAATTCATCACCGCGTGATTGCGGTCCAGCTTCACCATGGTCAGAAGATCCGTCACAATCTCATTTTCCCGATCCAGCTCCGTGACGATATCGCTTAAGAATTCCCGGTACAGTTCCGGCGGCACATCCTCCTGCAGAAGAAGGGAGTCCGCCAGAACCTTCATGGACGCGATGGGCGTTTTCAGTTCGTGGGAAACGTTCGAGACAAATTCCTGTCTGGTCTCTTCCAGCTGGCGCAGCCGGTTCAGAAGCTTGCGGATCGGCTCCTCGATCGCCTCCGTCTCTTTAAAGGTCTGTTCCGGCAGCTCGTCGTCAAGGCTGCCCTCCGCGATGAGGCTGACCGATTCGGCCGTCTTTTTCAGCGGATGAATGGCCGCCACCGTGATCAGGAAAGCGGCGGCGCCTCCCAGAAGCAGGATGATCAGCGACCAGAGCTGCATGCTTTCCTTCAGCTCCCCGATCGTCTGGATCACGTCATCCAGGCGGATGACCACAAAAAGAATCCCCAGAATCTCGCCGGAGGAATCGTCCGTAATCTGCACGGCATACTCTACCGTACCCGCCTCATCATCATAGTCGATCACCGTGCCGCTCTGCATGCATTTGATGACGCTCGGCGTGACGGAGACCTTTCCCTCGTCGACAACATAGCTGTCGCGTATGATGCGCAGATTCTGGTCGATGATCTCCACCCGGCTTTCATAGAGCACCCCGATAAAATCGATCTCCGTATCAATCAGCGATGATGTCCCCGTGGTCAGGTAATTTTCCGACAGGACATGATTGCGCAGCACCTGGATTTGTGCCGCGATCTTATCCTGACGCAGCTCCACGAGCGCATTCATGGCAATTTCCGGCACGAGCAGGTTTAAGATTCCGAGAATCGCGCACATGAACAAAATCAAAAGCGCGAACAGCATGCCTCGAATGGATGGTCCCAACCGCCATTTTTTCTTTTTTTTGCCTGTTATAACGGCCCCTTCTTCCATGTGCTCCCCTGACCTGTTTCTGAATCGCCACTGTATCACAGTCCCCGGTTGAAGTTCGCGATGCGAACCTCGATACCCGGCAGAAATTTCGAATCTGCTCATCGACTACACTTAAGAGAACGCCCCGACTTTAGAAATAAATTCGCAATGCGATTTCATTTCAGTCAGCCCGTTTGCGAGAGCGGTGAATCGGGTTAACCTTTATAGAAATATCCCACGCCCCACTTTGTCATGACATACCTGGGCTCACCCGGGTTTGGCTCAATCTTCTCCCGCAGACGCCGCACATGCACATCCACCGTGCGCACATCGCCCGGATACTCGTAGCCCCAGACCAGATTTAAGAGCTGCTCCCGGTCAAACACCTTGCCCGGGTTCGATGCCAAAAGCTCCAGCAGATCGAATTCCTTGGCCGTCAGGCTGATCGCCTTTCCGTCTACGGTGACGTTGCGGCCTTCCAGATCAATACGCAGTCCGTTCTTCTCGATGATCTTCGCCTTTTCCTTTACGGGCTCTTTTCTGGTGTTGCGCCTTAAAATTGCCTTAATTCTGGCCTTCACCTCGAGAATGTTGAAGGGTTTTGTTATGTAATCATCCGCGCCGTACTCCAGCCCCAGAATCTTATCCATATCGTCGCCCTTGGCCGTCAGCATAATGATCGGCATATTCGAGAACTCGCGAATCTGTGTGCAGACTTCAAAGCCGTCCATCTTCGGAAGCATCACATCCAGCAGTACAATGTCGTACTCCGTCTGCTTTGCCATGTTCAGCGCCTCTTCCCCGTCATAGGCGCAATCTACCTGCATGCCCTCCTGTTCCAGGCTGAAACGAAGGCCTTTTACAATCAGCTTTTCATCATCTACAATCAGAACTCTTGCCATCTGTTCCTCCTTACTCTGCATTCTTCTCTCACTCATGCGCTGCCGGATATTATACTCCGGCCGTATCTCCGGCGAAAGATTTCTGAAAACGGACTTGCGTCTCCGATTCACGAAATGCTTCTCCGGCGTCGCCTTTGCTGTCTGTAATATCTACAGGCATATATAATCCTTCAGTTTCTCGTAGGTGCTTTCCCCGATGCCGGTCACATTCATGATCTCGTCGATGGCCGTAAAGGGGCCGTTTGTCTCCCGGTACGTGATGATCGCCGCCGCCTTTGTATCGCCGATGCCCGGCAGCGCGGTCAGTTCTTCTTTTGTCGCCGTGTTGATGGAAATGAGACCGTCCGAAGAGGTATCTTCCCCGGAACTGTCGGCCTGTGCATCATCCGTGCCGCTGCCATTGCCGGCCCCGCTGTCGCCGCTTTCCGCGCCGTCGTCCGCAGAAGTCTCACCGCCCGCCTCTTCGCCGCCGGTTCGCAGGGAAAAGCTTTCCTCCGCCGTCTCCGAGACGGTGGGAATGTAGTACATCGCTCCGTCTGTCAGTTTTCCGGCCAGATTCCAGTATGTCGTGTCGGCCTCCTGCGAAAATCCGCCTGCCAGCTCCACCGCATCCACCAGCCGCATGGCAGCCGTGACCTCATAGACCCCGGGGGAATTCACCGCACCGCAGATATACACGGCCATACTTCCGTCCGCGGCCTCTGCGGCATCCGAACTGTCGCCTGTGTTTTCCGCCGCCTGACCCGTTTCCTGTCCCTCCGGGGAGCCGTCGTTCTCCAATCCGTCAGCTTCCCCCTGCTCCGGAACAGTTCCGGCATTTTCCGCTTCCGCGGCAGTTTCCTGTCCGTCCGCTGTCAGGGCACTCTGGGTTCCTGCCGATGCTGTCTCCTGCTGCGGGAGACTTAAGATCTCATCCGCCTGCTCCCCGCAGCCGGTCAGTACCGCCGCCGATGCAGCCAGAAGCAGAAACAGCACCGCAGATACGAACTTCTGATGAAAAAGTTTCAAAAAATCATCTCCTTCCGTGTTTTCGGAAGAAGTCATAAACGCTTTTCTATTCTAACCAATTCAGCGCCGAGAATCAAGAGAGATTTTGAAAAATAGTTGTGAAAACTATTGCAGCGCTACCATTCACGCTTTTCGAACCTCAAAACACAGGACACACCGGTGCGTAAGCCGACTCTAAAAATTCTGTCAGCTCCGGGGGGGCCGTCACCGAGGTCATTACTGTGAAAGAAAGCAGGACTTTTATTTGTGCCGCCGATTTGGCGGCGGAATGAGGATTATCATGAACAGTAACGTGAAAAGAATTATTACGATTCACTCCCCCACTGAAACAACACAATCCCTCCGGCCATGATCAGCACGCCGATCAGTTTATGCCACACAAAGCCGGTTCTTTCCACCCCGAAGATCCCGGCCAGCTCGATCAGGTACGATACCGCCAGCTGCGCGATCACGATCAGCATCGTGGCTTTGGCCGGCCCCAGGCTGCTCATACTCTGAATCACGGTCCAGGTAATGCACGCTCCCAGAATACCTCCCAGAAGATAATATTTCGGGGACACTTTTAAGAGTTCCAGAACGCTGTGCCTGCCCTCCAGAAACCACCCGGCCATGCAGACCGCGAATGCCGTGATCTGTACGAAGCCGTTTGCCACCCACAGACTGGTCTGTTTTGTGACGCCGGTATTCCAGACTCCCTGTACGCTCATCATGGCACCGGACAGTAAAGCAATGAAAAATCCGATCATAAGAACCTCCTGATTCGAATGTTTCAGGACTGCTCCCGAACACGAATCATTCCCTCCGGCTCCCGCACTCCTGAAATATGATAATTTACGGTCTCTTCCCGGATTTTTAAGAGAATCCCATGTATCCTCTTCGTGGATATCGCCGTAAAAAAAGGAAGGAACTCCCACCGAATGATTTTCCCGTCCGTTTTTCTCCTCTCGGTATTCTTTTAAAAATATTTTCAAAAGAATCCGAAGGGCCGGTCACCGGGAACATTCTCTTTTCAGAGGGAATTTCTTCCTTTAATATACCGTATTTTTCTGTTTTTATGCGCAGTCAGATGGTTTGCCATGTACGCCGGAACGAAAAGAAGGCATGTATTCCCTGCCATTCAACACCGGACCAGACACCTGAGATGTATGTCAGGACGCAAAGATCGATTGTGTCCCCCTCATTTTTAAACCGGATTCTCCAGGCATCCTTTAAGAATCCGGATCATCTCATCGACATGCTCCTTTTCAATGATGAGCGGCGGCACAAAACGGATGACGTTTCCGCCGGCCGTAAATACGATGAGGCCGCTGTCAATCACCCGCTGTACCAGCTTCGCAAGCGGGTAATCCTCCCGAAATACCAGCCCCTGCATCAGGCCGAGACCGCGGCGTCCCGTGATCATATCGTATTCGCCTGCCAGTTCCTCCAGCCTGTCGGCGAGGTATGCGCCGACTTCGGCCACATGGCCCGTCACATCGCTCTGCCCGAAGAGGTCCAGCACCGCATTGGCGGCCGTCGCAGAAAGGGGATTTCCGCCGCAGGTCGTGCCGTGATCCCCCGGAACCAGCGCCGCAGCCACCTCCTCCTTTGCCAGAAACGCGCCGATCGGCAGACCGCAGCCCAGCGCTTTCGCGAGCGTCATGATATCCGGCTGCACACCGTAGTGCTGCCAGGCAAACATTTTCCCCGTCCGGCCCATGCCGCACTGAATCTCGTCCAGAATCATCAGGATACCCCGCTCATCGCAGAGCTGCCGGACTCCTTTTAAAAACTCCGGATCCGCCGGATACACGCCGCCCTCACCTTGCACCGTCTCCAGAATGATCGCGCAGGTCTTTTCCGTGAGCTCCGCCTTTACACTGTCCAGATTGTTGTATTCCGCAAAACGGATGCCGCCGATAAGCGGTTCGAAGGGGTCGCGGTAATGCTTCGTTCCGGTCACGGAGAGGGAGCCCATGCTCCGTCCGTGGAAGGAATGGTTCATGGCGATGATCTCATGGTCGTTGCTGCCGTCTTTTAAATACGCGTACTTTCTGGCAAGCTTTAACGCCCCTTCAATGGCCTCCGTGCCGCTGTTGGTAAAAAATACCCTCGACAGCCCAGAAAGCTCCGCCAGCCTTCCCGCCGCGCGGCCCGCCGGTTCATTGTAGAAATAATTGGACGTGTGCACCAGTTTGTCGATCTGCGCCTTCAGCGCACCGTTCAGGTAAGGATGATTGTAACCGAAAGCAAAAACCGCAATGCCGGCGCCGAAATCCAGATAAGATTTTCCGTCCGCGTCATAGAGCGTCACACCGTCCCCGTGATCCATCACGATGTGATAGCGATTGTAGGTGTGCATCAGATGCCCGTCCGCCGCTGTGATAAATTCCTGTGTGTTCATATTTTTTCTCCCGCTTTTTCAAACTTAAAGTCTTCCGTCTTCACTGTCTTTGAAATCAGCTTTTTTATTTCCCGGTTCTACGCTCCCTGCCTTCCCGCATCATAAAATTTTGTGTGTCCGCTGGCCAGAATAGCGGTGCCGATGCCGCGGTTCGTGAAGATTTCCAGCAGCAGGCAGTGGGGAATGCGCCCGTCGAGGATATGCACCCGCGAAACGCCGTTTCTCGCCGCTTCAATGCAGTTTGTGAGCTTTGGCAGCATGCCGCCGCCGATATAGCCGGTGCCAAGCAGCTCCTCTGCCTCGTCGACCGTCAGCTCGGAAATGAGCGTACTCTTGTCCTTCGGATCCCGGTAGACTCCCTCGATATCCGTAAGAAACGCCAGCTTTTCCGCGTTTACGGCACGCGCGATCGCGCAGGCCGCATCGTCCGCGTTGATATTGTAGGTTTCAAAATTTTCATCCATACCGATCGGGCAGACAATCGGCAGATAATCTTTCTCCAGCAGGTCATAGAGAATCTTTGGCGCAACGTCCGTAATCTCGCCGACATAACCGATGTCCTCACCGTTCTGATATTTCTTTTTCACGGTGAGCATACCGCCGTCCTTGCCGCTGACGCTGATGGCCTTCACACCCAGAGACTGCACCATCGTCACCAGCTCCTTGCCGACCCGGCCCAGCACCATCTCCGCAATGTTCATGGTCTCTTTGTCCGTCACGCGGAGGCCGCCCACAAACCGGGGCTCCATGCCGGATTTGGCCACCCAGGAGGAGATCTCCTTCCCGCCGCCGTGCACGATGATCGGTTTAAAACCAACCAGTTTCAGAAGCGTGACATCCTTGATCACATTTCTCTTTAATTCTTCATCGAGCATCGCGCTGCCGCCGTACTTTACCACAATGATTTTGCGGTTGAAACGCTGAATGTAGGGCAGTGCCTCAATCAGCACGTTCGCCTTGGCGGCGACACTCATCAGTTCCTGTTCGTTCATGTAATTCTTCCTCCAACCTGTTTCCGGCTGCCCGGTGTTTTTTCTGCTATCCCAGAAATCTGGTGATATTTTCCTCGTTCAGCACGAAATCATAATAATTCAAATCGTCCCGGAATGTCCAGTCACCGTGGGTCCAGAAGCGGTTTCCGACCTCGTTTGTCCGGTAGGCGATCAGGTTTACCTTATTGATTCCCTCATCTTTCAGCGCCTCCATGCACCTCACCGCCATGGCGCGCCCGATGCCCCGGTTGCGAAAATCTTCGCGCACACAGACATGATACAGACAACCGCGTCTGCCGTCGTGTCCGCAGAGGATCGAACCGACGATCTGTCCTCCGCACTCGGCCACCACACTTAATCCCGGGTTGCGCTTTAAAAAACGCTCCACCCCCTCCCGGGAATCATCAATCGATCGGATTCCAAAACCGTGGATGCCCATCCACAGGGCGTAAACCCAGTCATAATCTTTTATTTCCATCGGGCGAATCCTGCAGGGTTCGCCTGTCTCTTTTTCATTCAATTTCACATCTTCTCCCTACGGAAACATGGGCACCTGCATGAGGCCTTCGCTTTCCGGCAGACCGAACATAAGGTTCATGTTTTGCACCGCCTGGCCGGCTGCTCCCTTCACCAGATTGTCCATCGCACCCATCATGATGACGCGGTTTGTCCGCTCATCCACCGCAATGTTCACGTCCACATAGTTGCTTCCGCGCACCCACCGGGTCTCGGGCGGTACCCCGGGGTCCAGAACCCGCACAAAGGTCTCGTCGTCATACAACCGGTGATAGATCTCCCGGATGTCCTCTTCCGAAATCCGCTCCTTCAGGTTTGCGTAAGCGGTGATCAGGATTCCGCGGTTCATGGGCACCAGGTGCGGTGTGAAGATGATATTCACCGGTTCACCCGCAGCATAGCTTAACTGTTCTTCGATCTCGGGGGTGTGACGGTGGGTCGTGACACCGTATGCCTTGATGTTTTCGTTCACCTCACAGTAAAGGTTTGCGGTTTTTGCGCCGCGGCCGGCGCCGGAAGTGCCGGACTTCGCATCCACAATGACGGACGACGGATCGATCAACCCCGCTTTCAACATCGGACGGATCGCCAGGGTTGTGCAGGTCGGGTAACAGCCCGGATTGGCGACGAGTCTGGCACCGCGCACCGCCTCGCGGTTTACCTCGCAGAGACCGTACACCGCCTCCGGCAGAAGCTGCGGCGATGCGTGTTTTATTTTATACCACTGCTCGTACACCGCCACATCCTTCAGACGATAGTCTGCGCTTAAGTCGATCACTTTTACTTTTTGAAGCAGCTCCTCCGTCAGCTCCGACGCCAGAAACCCCTGCGGGGTCGCCGTAAAGATCACATCGGCTTCTTCGGCCAGCGCATTCAGATTGTCATCTTTACAAACGTCATCCACGATTCGAAACATGTTCCCGTAGATGTCGCGGTATTTTTTATCCACATAACTCCTCGAACCGTACCACACGACCTGTGCATCTTTATGCTGCCACAGCAGCCGCACAAGTTCCTCGCCCGCGTAGCCGGTCGAGCCGATAATTCCTGCTTTTATCAACTTACGTTCCTCCCTTGTCACATTTTCCAACCGCCGCATTCTAGCACATGCAAAATCCACATGCAAGCGGTTTATTCGTACTTTTTCACGTTTCCGTACTGTATGCCGTTGCTTTTCCGCGAATTCGCATAATATACACTATATTCATCTAATATTCAAGCATTATTCGCTAAATTTTGAATAAAAAATCTTCCGCCGACCTTCATTTTTCTATTTTTCGTGCAAGATTCCTCTTGCATTTTCCCTTTTTATGAAGTATAGTACGCGAGACCTAAAAAGAGAACACGGCATGTTTCAAACGGCACCCGCGTTCCCGCAGAAAATATCAGAGGAATGGAGATCATAATGAAAGAGAAAGTAATTTTAGCGTACTCAGGCGGTCTCGACACCACGGCGATCATCCCGTGGCTGAAAGAAAATTTTGATTACGATGTGGTTTGTGTCTGCATCAACGTCGGCCAGGGCAATGAGCTCGACGGCCTGGAAGAGCGCGCAAAGCTCTCCGGCGCTTCAAAGCTCTACATCGAAGATCTGGTGGACGAGTTCTGTGACGACTATATCATGCCGTGCGTGAAGGCGGACGCCGTCTATGAAAACAAATATCTGCTCGGCACCTCCATGGCCCGCCCGCTGATGGCGAAGAAACTGGTGGAGATTGCAAGAAAAGAAGGCGCTGTCGCCATCTGCCACGGCGCAACCGGCAAAGGCAACGACCAGGTTCGCTTCGAGCTGGGCATCAAGGCGCTGGCTCCGGATCTGAAGATCATCGCTCCCTGGCGCAGCGAGCTCTGGAAGATGGATTCCCGGGAAGCGGAAATCGAGTACTGCAAGGCTCACGGCATCGACCTGCCGTTCTCTTCGAACGACAACAGCTACAGCCGCGACCGCAACCTCTGGCACATCAGCCACGAAGGCCTCGAGCTCGAGTCGCCGGCAAATGAGCCAAATTACGACCATCTTCTGGTTCTCGGCGTTTCCCCCGAGAAGGCGCCGGACGAAGGTGAGTATGTTTCCCTGAGCTTTGAAAAAGGAGTGCCTGTCGCCTTAAACGGAAAATCAATGAAGGTTTCCGAGATCATCACCGAGCTCAATGCTCTCGGCGGAAAGCACGGCATCGGTATCATTGATATTGTGGAAAACCGTGTGGTGGGCATGAAGTCCCGCGGCGTCTATGAGACTCCGGGCGGCACCATTCTCATGGAGGCGCACATGCAGCTGGAGGAGCTGATCCTCGACCGCGATACCATGGCGTTCAAGAAAATCGCCGCAGCCCGCTTCGCCGACCTCGTCTACGAGGGAAAATGGTTCACACCTCTGCGGGAAGCGATTCAGGCTTTCACCGACGTCACCCAGAAATACGTAACCGGTGAGGTGAAATTCAAGCTCTACAAGGGCAACATTATAAAGGCCGGCACCACGTCGCCCTACAGCCTCTACAGCGAATCCCTCGCTTCCTTTACAACCGGCGATCTCTACGACCACAAGGATGCGGACGGCTTCATCAACCTTTACGGACTTTCCTTAAAGGTGCGGGGCATGAAGATGGCGGAAGCGGCTCAGAAGTAAGCATCGGGTGAAATATTGCTTTATAAATATTGTTTCGCAGATATAATTTGCAAGTATTATGTTGTTGACTCCTTAACTTAACAGTATTATTTGTGGATATTGTCTGTGAATATTGTTTGTATTGTAAGTATTGTTTATAGATCATGTATTACAAGCACTGTTTATAAACGCTGTTCACAGATATCTTTTCAAATAGTTTTAAAAAAGCTGCCGTATCCGCCATTCACGGATACGACAGCTTTTTCTCACGTCTGCAGCATCGTATGATGTTGAAGTCAAAATCATGTGTCACCGCGGGTTCAATTCATGAAGCTGGGGTCAAAAGTAACAAACACTGAAATGACACCACAGGGTTCCCAAATCCATGAATTCGAAAGCAAACTTCCGATCCCAGAAGTAAACGACTTTTTAGTCCGCATCTTCCCAACGGAAATCGCCCGGCTCACCGATGCCGCTTCCGCGCCCGGCCAGATCAAAGACATCACTTTCCTCCGGAAATTCCGTCTCCATTCCGATCTTCCCTTCGCCGTCTCTTTTTTTCACGGTTTTCCTGTCTTCCGATTCTGTTTCCTGCTCCGGAATGTCCTCTTCTTTTGCTTCCTTCGGCAGTGGCGTCTGCTCCAGATGCGACATATAATCGGCGAGCGACACATCCATCAAGGACGACGCGTCTTTCGACGGAGGCGTTTTCGTCAAGGGTGAAGCATTCCCCGCAGGCGAAGCATTCTTCGAGGACAAGACAGTCTCCGCGGACGAAGCGTTCTTCGCGGGAGAAACAGTCTCTGCGGACAAAGTGTTCTTCGAAGGCAAGACAGTCTCCGCAGACGAAGCGTTCTTCGCGGCCGGGACAGTCCCCGTTGCCGGTACTTCCGATGCAACCGTTTTTCTCTTCGTAAACGGCTCATCCGCGCCGTCCGAATCCGCAGGTTCCGATTCTGATATTCCCTGCTTCGGCGGCCCCGGTTCCGGCGGAGCAGGCGGTTCCAAACTGCCGACATCCCCTCCTGGGCCCGAATCGGCCGTACTTTCCGTCAGCACCTCATCCGCAATGGAAAGGATATCCTCCACCGCTTTGCTCTGCACGGCGCTGCGCCTTCTGCGAAACAGGAACATGCCCACACTCACGCCGATCAGCACCGCCACACAGATCAGAGAGATCGCAATGCCGGCGGCAAAGCCCTTCGGGAAGTAGGAAAACTCAATCGTGTGGGTACCGGCGCTTACCTTGAAGGTAAGAAACGCCCCCTGGTACTCTTCCGTCTCCACTTCCACGCCGTCCACCGTCACAGTCCAGCCCTCCTCATACGGAATGGACGTGTACATATAACCGTCCTCCAGCGCGGTCACTTCCCCTTTGATATAAGTATCCTCAAACTCTGAGATCACAAGCCCTTCATTCACAAGCGTCTCATACATTTCAAGAAAAACATCATCCTCGAAAGCTACCGCGTAGAGCGCCACGGAAGAATGATCCGAGTCGGAAGATGTCACCGTGAAGTAACCGCCGGCTTCCACGGCCCCGACATGGCAGATCATGCCGCCGTCATCCAGATCGGAAAACGTGAGGGAAGACTGGTATGTTCCCTCTGCGTCATAAATCGACACGGTAACCGATTCGCAGCCGTTATAGATGTAGAAATACGCGTCGATCGTCTCTTCCCTGTCATTGAAGGCTGTCACGTAGGTGGCATAGCTCTCGGTTGTCAGGCTGGTAAACAGATTGTAATTTCCGCAGGCATATCCGCAGAACAGATTCTGCGAATAAAACGGGTTGTCGGTGGAAAGCATGGTCTCATCCAGTGCCTGCTCCGACACCATAAAGCCCAGAGGCAGTGTGTAAAGATTCTCGTAAATATAGTAGCCGTCATCCTCCGCCAGATACACCATGGTGGCGGTCTCATCCAGCTCCTTATTGCTTAGCACGTACTTTACACTTAAAATAGATTCCGTCAGCGGCGTGTGGCCGTAATAGGAATAGGCATTGTAGGAATATTCCATGCCCATCTCCTGCAGAAACTCGGAAACTCCGCTGTTCGTCATGGACGAGAAGATCGACACACCGTGGTAGCCAATCCAGGCAGCATCGTTTTTCGTGCGGCGCACCTGTTTCTCAACACGGTAAAACAGCGTGTCGGTCGACTCTTCGGCCACCTCCAGCAGATTTTCAATATTATCATTGTCCGAAAGATAGTTATCGCGGGTGGTTGTCGACTCCAGGGATGTGGCCTCCGTGTTGATAAACGCCTCGCAGGCAGCCACAAGGAGCATCAGCCGCAGAAGCACGCTGGTCACATATTTCGGATTTCTCAGGTAGATACAGATCACAAAATAGAGCAGGATAAAGGCAGCGCTTAAATACACAATCATAAAACTGTAGTCGTCTGCCACATACAGCTGCTCGATCAGAATCAGCAAAACTCCCGCTCCAAACAGGCAGGCCGAAATCTGCTTTGTCGAAAAATCGCGAATATGCACAAATGCCTCAAAGCTCATGCCGACCAGAAGGAAAATGTAAATAAAGGATTCCCGGGCCGGCAGGCTGTTCGGAAAATGAAGCCCGTGCCAGATATAGTTCGGGATGTTTAAGTTAAAACTTAAGAGCATGATACCGAGGAGGATCACACTCACCACGCGTTCCTTTAACGGGATCTTTTTACAGATCAGATACAGCGGGATGAAGAGGAACACACCGACCGTGCAGTAGAGGTTCGGGTCGTGGGCGGAAAACACCGCCGTATCCACCTCGATCAGCGAGCGCGACAGCATGTCCAGAATGGAAAAGTACCTGGTCAGCGTCTCCGGGAAGGTTGAATCCGCCGATGCCGAAAGCAGCAGCGTGAAGTATTCCGGCAAAATCAGGAAAGCTGCCATGCCGCCGGCCAGCAGCGAAAAGCCGCCGAACCGCAGAAAATCTCCCACGCAGCCTTTGACGGAAAACTCTTTTTTCTGTGAGAATAACAGCGCAAGAAAATAGATCACGCAGAAAATGCAGATCATAATGCCAATGTAATAATTGGAAATGATCGCCAGGCCCAGCGTGACGCAGTACATGACGCATTTTTTCTCCTTAACCAGGCGTTCCAGTCCCATCACAACCAGAGGGAACAGCCACAGACAGTCCAGCCACATGATGTTCCAGTTAAATGCCGCCATATACGAGGACAGTGCATAGAACAGTGCGAACGCGGCCGTTGCCGGTGTCGTCTGATGCACGCGGTGCCCGAGATAGATCGACATGGTCAGACCGCAGAGACCGATTTTTAAGATCAGAAAAACACCTACCATCTCCGTCATACTGGATGCGGGCACAAACAGCAGGAGGATGTTGAACGGTGAGGCCAGATAATAGGCGATCGTCGAGATAAAGTTTACGCCCATCCCGATATCCCAGGAATACAGCAGACTCTCCCCATTCTGAAGCTTTCTTAAAAGCTCCATGTGAAACGGCGCATACTGATGGTAACAGTCGCTCCGAAGATAAATCTGGTCGCCAAACGGGTATACCCCGCGGATCCAGTAGACCAGAAGCATAATCACCACGGGTATGAGAAATGCGACCATATGCCAGACGTTTCTCCTGAAAAATTCTTTCACCGGGTTTTTTCCTTTCGCCAAACGTTGCATGTTTCTTTTCGTCCTCCTGTTTTCACTTTCCTCTTATCAAAATCGAACGTATTACTTCTTTCGTCTGCCGACCTTTCGGCCGTGGTGCTGCCTCATGTGGAGAACATCCAAAATCGGCCGGGACGGATCCGGACGATTTCCGTGCTTTGCTCGCTACCTCATGTGGAGAACATCAAAAAGAATCGACTCCACCGTCGGTGTGAGATAGCGTGCCCGGGCGCGGATGTCCGGCGTAGAACCTGACATGGCATAGGAAAAATACGACTTGTCAAACATCTCGACATCGTTATAGTTGTCCCCGAAGGTCATTGTCTCATCTTCCCGGATGTCAAAAAGGCGCTGCACAACCATCAGCGCGTTTCCCTTGTTGACGAGCGGCCCGTTAAAGTCAATCCAGTCGTCCCCCGAAACCGCTGTCGGAAGCCGCAGCCCCCACTTGGCGATAAAATCATCGCTGTACTGATCAATCCCGCCAGCTGCGTGGGCGGAAATCTTTAAGAATTCTTCTTCGATATCCTCAAAATTGTGGACAAACGTCGTCCTGTTCTTCAGGACATTCACAATATGATTCACATATTCCCGGTTGTTCTGTTTGATATAACAGCAGTCCAACCCCGAAACCAGCACATCACAGCCGCGTTTTGCCTGTATATCCGCGATAATTTCCAGACCGGTCTCACGATCGATCGGCGTCTTGCAGATCAGCTTCCCGCGGTGCATGATCATGGCTCCGTTTAAACAGATATACATAATCCGATCCTGCACCCTTCCGAACAGACGGTACAGGTTGGAATATTCTCTGCCGCTCGCCGCCGCAAAGATAACGCCGCGGTCACACAGCCGTTCAATCAGGTTTATGGTTTTGCGCGAAATCGACTGTGCACCGTTCTGCAGCATGGTTCCGTCGATATCACTTACAATCAGCTTAATCATGTTTTCCCTCTTTCCGTTCTGCTCCTTCATCGAAAAAGCGGATGCTGCCGCTTTTGAAAATGCACTCTGCCTTTCCGGCATTTTCTTTTCGGAAACACCCGCACATATTAACATAGGGTCATGAATTGGTCAAGTCAGCGATTGTAGAAAAATTGTAAAATATGTTACTATTCACGGTCGGCCTTAAGTGAATCAATAAATCCACTTCGAGCTTGCTCGTAAGGGGATTTATTGACTCACTTAAGGATGACTGTGCAACAGTCACCTCCCCCTCATGAGCAAAAACTTCGTGAAATGTATCGGTTTCATGAAATTTCGGTCGAAGTTTTTGCGAATGCAGGGGAAGGCGATCGTGAATAGTAACTTACTGTCGATAACTTCGAATCCCCCGTCCCAGCCTTTCCAGCCCGTCCATGAGGCTGCTGCGGGGGCAGGCAATGTTAAGCCGAAGATAATGCTCTCCCGACGTTCCATACTGAACGCCATCCGAGACAAAGAGACCGGTTTCTCTGCGGATATGCGCGGCGAGAGCAGCGGAATTCTCTGCGATTTTGCCTGTGTCCAGCCACAGAAGATAGGTGGCCTCGGATTTTGTGAGAGTAATCTCCTCTAACTGTTCCTCCAGGTACGCTGCCGTAACCTGTTTATTCTCATAAATATATTCCCGAAGCTCGTCAAGCCACGGACCCCCTTCGGTGAAGGCGGCGACAGCGGCGTCGATGGCAAAACTGTTGGGCTCCGCAACTTCATCCGTATTGAGCGCGCGGTTCATGCGGTTTCGCAGAGCCTCGTCCGGTACGACAACCGCGGCAGTCTGCAGGCCGGCCAGGTTGAAGGCTTTGGTCGGTGCGACGCACATCACGCAAATCTCACGGCAGGTGTCCGAGACAGAGGCAAACGGGACATAACTTTTCCCCGGATCCGTCAGGTCGCAGTGGATTTCATCGGAAATGACCGTCACATGATGCTTTTTGCACAGCTCGCCGATCCGCGCCAGCGTTTCCCTGTCCCAGATTTTTCCCACCGGGTTGTGAGGATTGCAGAGAATCATCAGTGTTGTCTGGGGATCCGCCAGGTCGCGCTCCAGGCGCTCAAAATCCACCCTCCAGGTGTCTCCGTCACAGCCCAGAGGGCTCTCCAGCACCTTCCGCCCGTTATTCACAATTGAGTTGAAAAATATATTGTAAACCGGTGTCTGAATCAGCACCTGTTCCGCCGGTGTCGTCAGCTTGCGCACCGCGCTGGAGAGCGCCGGCACCACACCGGTGCAGAAAATCAGCCATTCCTTTTTGATCTCGAATCCGTGGCGCTCCTTCCACCAGCCAATATACGCGTCATACCATGCGTCCGGCACAATATTATAGCCGAACACGCCGTGTGCCGCGCGCCGTTCGATCGCGGCGCGAATCTCCGGGGCCGCCGCAAAGTCCATATCCGCCACCCACATGGGAAGCTCTCCCTCTGCCACATCCCACTTCAGTGAATTCGAATTTCGCCTTTCAATCGGTCTGTCAAAATCATACATAGCGCAAGCTCCTCCTTCGCTTTCATCTCTTATAAACCGACGCTATTTTACTATATTTTCCGTACACTACACTTCGTTTTAAGGCTGCGTCAGGATTTTCATCAACTGCGATTCATTCTATGATACGGGCATCAAAAGGGGGTAACGCACGGGTTTTCTCATATAAGACAGGCACATACATTCTTTCCTTTTACAAAACCAGCCGTCCGTCAGAAGAAGCTGCCTGCTGTCTTTTCAGGTCAGCAGGCAGCTTCTCCCGGCAGACGGCGTCGCTCACACGAAAACATTTACGTGTCTATCTCCTCATACCGCCCATGCCGCCCATTCCTCCGCCGGTGAATCCGTTGGAGCCTTCGCTGGTTCCGCTCTCGTTCACCGCCGTCACGACCGATGAGATCGTCACCGTCTGGAATTCGGTTCCTCCGCTGTAGGCCGCATCCGCGTAATAGCCTTCCGTCTCCTCGCCGTCACAGGTTCCTCCGTAGGAAATCACATAAGTAACTCCGGTCTCCAGCGCTTCCCCGGCGATAATGACCGACTGGTAAGAACTCTCCGGCGCGAAGGACCAGACGGTCTCCCCGTCCTCCGTCGACACATTGATGAGCGTTCCGGCTTCCATGGTGCCCGAGAAAGTGACTTCAAAACAGTTCACCGTGGAGGAAGAAGAAGTGATGCCCTCCGCCATGCCGGATGCCCCCGCCGCAAGCAGGATTCCGCCGGTCATGCTGAACGAACCGTTATCGCCAAAATCAATCGCACCGTCCGCACTGCTCGTGGGGCCGGACACAATCACGAGCCCGTCGCTCATGTTGATGTCACCGTTCGAGTCCAGGCCGTCGCCGCCGGAGTTCACATAAAGCTCGCCTCCCGTGATGTTCAGCGTTCCGGATCCGGAAGACATACCCATACTGTAGGTGGATGTCGAGCCGTCCGAAGCATTCAGCCCGTCATCGCTCGCTACCACGTGTGTCTCGCCGCCGTCAATGTTAATGGTGCCGGCCTCCAGACCTTCGTAGGATTGTGTGATATTGATATAGCCGGCCGCAATGGTCAGCTCCGAATCCGCGTGAATGCCGTCATCCCCCGAGGCGATCTCGAAGCTTCCGCCCTCAATATTTACGGAGGAATTTGTGTGTATCGCATCGTCTTCCGCATCGATCACAAAATCACCGCCCGTGACCGTGATATCGCAGGAAGCTTTCAGGCCTTTCATGCTTCCCGTTGTGGAAGACGAAGAAGAAGCCGAGTAGCCCATACCTCCGAATTCCGAGGATGTGGAAGCGGATTCTCCCGCACCGCTGCCGGTCGTAATGTCAAAAGTTCCTCCGGCGATCAGCATGCAGGTCGCCGCCTCCATGCCGTCCCCGTCCGCCGCGATCATAAAGGTTCCGTCCGAAATATAGATGTAACCGTATCCGTCTGTCGTGGTGTTCGCGGCCTTAATGCCGTCGCCGCCCGCGTTCACGGTAATTGTCGCGCCGTCAATTTCGATATAGTCATTCGCCCGGATTCCGTGGTCTGCCGATGTCACGTTCAGGGTGCAGTCCACGATAATCAGGCCGTCTTTTGCGTTGATGCCGTCGTTATAATTCCCAACCACGTTCAATGTACCCGTGCCGTTTATCACCAGGTCATCTTTCGAGAAAAGGCATGCGTTTGGTTCATCATCCTCCTCCGTGTCGTAGACATATTCCGCCGCATCCGTCAGGGTACTCTCCGTGCCCTCCGGCAGCGTGATGATGACCTTCGCGGCATCGATAATATAAATCGGCGCACTGTCGGAGCAGGTCATGCTCACATTGTCGAAAATCAGCTGAACTTCCGCATCATCCGCGTCGATGATCAGCTGGCCGTCTGTCAGCGTTCCGCTTAAAATATAGGTTCCCGACATGGAAATGGTGGCCGTATTTCCGGACACTGCGACAACCGAGTGATTTGTGCTGACAGATTCGCCGTCAAACGTGATTGCGACTGCGGAACCCGCGCTGTATGTCACCACCAGATCCGTTGCCGTAATCACGGAAGAAATGTCAAACTTCTCCCCGTACACCGTGCCGGAATCCGAACTGTCCGAACTGCCCGAAGACGCATTTCTCGAAGCCAGCAGCGCCTGCAGAGCTTCATTGTCCGAGCCGTATCCCCCCGTAGCGGAATCCGAAGCCGTACCGCCGCAGCCGACAAACGCCAGCGCGGAGCACCCCAGAACTGCCGCCATCAAAACCGCCATTACTTTTTTCATCATAACTTACCCACACCTTTCACTGTTTCAGGGTCTGCAGCCAAACGCCTGCCCCGGAAACCGCCTTATTTAAATGAAGAAACGGATTTCGCATCGTCTCAGCCGCCGGTTTCACAGACATGCGCAGACATCTGTCCCGCTTCTGACCGGTGTCACAGACACCGGAACACGGTAATTTACGCATTTCTTACATTTATTTCACATCATTATAACAAAATTTGTGATAGTCCTGTGAAAAAGATCTGACCATTTTTTTAAGTCCGCGATCCTCCGGCAAATTTCTCCGCGCAACAGGATCTTTCCTGCGCCTGCAATCGTGCCAGGCGAAGGAAAAAGACATTCTTAATATCCCTCGTCTTCATCCAAAGCCGGTGCAGACGGCGGCCGCACTTTTCTCCGTCTTCCTGCTTCTTCCTCCGTTCCGGGCTTAGACAGCCGTGCTTACTTCAGCCTTGTCTTTGTCCCCCGGCTGTCACGCCTGCCGGTTTTCAGCTTTCTCAAAACGATTTCTTTCTCCCGGTATGTCACTGTGCGGTTTTCTCCGTCCCGCAGGACATAGACATCCGTTACCGTGTCCTCATCGCCCAGGCGAATTCCGCGCACACCCAGGGCATTTTTCTTCTTTTCCGGGATATCGGCCAGCTGAAGCCTCAGGAAATAACCTTCCGCCGTCTGAAGAATCAGAATCTCCGAGGTTACCAGCCCGCCCGTCGCATTTTCTCCCTGCGCTCCCACGCCCGCTTCCGCCGCCGTTTCTGCAGACACCTCTTTTTGTGATTTTTCTGAAAGCCTTTCGGCCTTCCCGGTATTTTCCGACCCGCTCCGGTCTGCCGCTCTGCGGATTGTCCTGGCATCTGTCACCACGACATCGAGAATTTCATCCCCCTCCGCGAGCTTAGAAGCCGCGACCGTGCGCTTTGCCACATCAAATTCGCCGCCGTCCACCAGCTTCACCATGCCCTTCTTTGTGGCAAACAGCAGCTTCCTGCCGACAATTCCTGTCAGGCAGCATACCGCTGCGATGTCCTCCCGGCTGCTGTCGTAGTTGCAGAGATTATCCGCCGGGATTCCCTTTTCCTTGAGTTTTCGCAGCGGCACATCCTGCGCGCGAATCTGGTGCACCATGCCCTGTCTCGTAAAGATCAGGATCTTATCCGTTGTCATGCAGGGGCACATGTGGCGAAATTCCTTCTCACAAAACTCCCTGTTTTTTTCGAAGACAGCCGGTTCCAGCATCTTCGTGTAGCCAAAACGATCCATCACAAGCACGGCTTCCCTGGCCTCCGGAGCCTCCTCCACGTAAACTGCCTTTTTCCCGTTTATGATAACGGTTCGTCTGGGCACGTCATATTCCTTTTTGATTGCCGCGAGATCCTTCTTGATGACGCGCTTCATTGCCCGGGGGCTCGAGAGGATTTCCTCATAGGCCGCAACCTGGGAGGCGAGCTCCTCATACTCCTTCTGCAAAGCCAGAATTTCCAGACCGATCAGGCGGTAAAGGCGCATCTCCAGAATCGCCTGGGCCTGCCGCTCCGTAAAATTCAGATTCGCAGCCTGCAGTTCCGACTCCTTATGTCGAAATTTGATTCCCTCCGTATCGCCGGTCATGAGACAGCGTTTTGCCTGCTTCTGATCATGGCTGCCCCGGATGATCTCAATGATGAGATCGATGATATTGCAGGCGCGGATCAGACCTTCTTTGATCTCCTTCTGTATGCGCGCCTTCTCAAGCAGATTCGTATACTTTCTTCTCGCCACCTCGTACTGAAAATTCACATGGTGGCGGATGATGTCTTTTAAGCTTAGGGTCTCCGGCTTTCCGTCCGCGATGGCCAGCATGTTGACGCCGAACGTGTCCTCCAGCTTTGTCTTCTTATAGAGAAGATTTTCCAGCTTTTCCACATCGCAGCCCTTGCGCAGCTCCAGGACGATGCGGATCCCCTCCTTGGAAGACTGGTTCGACACATCCACGATATCTGAGGTTTTCTTTGTCTCAATCAGATCGCAGACATCCTGAATGAACTTGCCGATGCCTGCACCGATCATGGTGTAGGGAATTTCCGTGATCACCAGGCGGTCGCGCTCGGACCGTTTCTTCGTCGGCTCAAACTCCACCTTTCCGCGCACTTTGATCTTTCCCACACCGGTCTCATAGATGGCAGGCAGCTCGTCCCGGTTCACCATGATTCCGCCGGTGGGGAAATCCGGACCCTTCACATAAGTCATGAGCTCCTGATTTGTGATTTTGTCGTTATCTATATATGCGATGACCGCGTCCACAACTTCGCCCAGGTTGTGGGTGGGAATGCTCGTGGTCATACCCACCGCGATGCCTTCCGCGCCGTTGATGAGGATGTTCGGCACGCGCACCGGCAGCACCTCCGGTTCCCGCTCCGTCTCGTCAAAGTTCGGCACAAAATTCACGACGTCCTTATCCAGATCCTTCAGATACACGTCCTGCGTAAACTTTTTCAGCTTTGCTTCCGTGTAACGCATGGCCGCAGCGCCGTCGCCCTCGATGGAGCCGAAGTTGCCGTGCCCGTCCACCAGCGCCATCCCCTTTTTAAAATCCTGCTCCATCACTACAAGCGCGTCGTAGATGGAGGAGTCGCCGTGGGGATGGAATTTACCCATCGTATCGCCGACGATACGCGCCGATTTGCGGTGCGGTTTGTCGTAATTTAAACCCAGCTGATCCATCGCGTAGAGCACACGCCGCTGTACCGGTTTCAAACCGTCGCGCACATCCGGCAGGGCGCGGGCCGTAATAACGCTCATGGCGTAGTCGATATATGATTTCTGCATGACTTCCGAATATTCGCTTCGGATGATTTGTTCTGGCATATCTGTTTTCCTTCTTGTACTCCCTCCTGCCGATCAGATTCATTTGCCGGCCGGAAGATTTCTGCGCTGTTTTCGACTGGTGAACACTTTACCGATATCAGGTGATATCCAGCTCCGCGTCCGCCGCATGCTCGTAGATAAATTCCCGGCGCGGCGGCACGTCTGTGCCCATCAGCATGCCTGTGATATCGCTGGCCATATGGGCATCCTCGATCTCCACCAGCTTTAACACGCGGGTTTCCGGGTCGAGCGTTGTCTCCCAGAGCTGATCCGCGTCCATCTCGCCCAGGCCCTTGTAACGCTGCAGCGTGAAGGCGGAGCCGCTGTGGGTTTTGCGGTATTTTTCCAGTGCCTTGTCGTCGTAAAGGTATTCGCCCTTTCCTTTTTTCGGCACCACCTTGTAAAGCGGCGGTGTCGCAATATATACATGCCCGTGCAGGATAAGCTCCGGCATGAAGCGGTAGAAAAATGTCAGAAGCAGCGTGGCGATATGCGCTCCGTCCACATCGGCATCCGTCATGATGACGATCTTGTGGTAGCGAAGCTTACTGATATCGAAATCGTTTCCGTAGCCCTCGGAAAAACCACATCCGAAGGTGTTGATCATGGTCTTGATCTCCGCGTTCGCGAGAACCTTGTCGATGGAGGCCTTTTCCACATTTAAAATTTTCCCGCGGATCGGCAAAATAGCTTGGGTGCGGCGGTTACGGGCTGTTTTCGCGGAGCCGCCGGCGGAATCTCCTTCTACGATAAAGATCTCGCACTCCTCCGGTCTGCGGCTCTCGCAGTTTGCCAGCTTGCCGTTCGAGTCGATGGAAAACTTCTGCTTTGTCAGCAGATTTGTCCGCGCCTTTTCCTCCGCCTTGCGGATCTTCGCGGACTTCTCCGCGCAGGCGATCACATTCTTTAAGACTTCCAGATTCTTGTCAAAATACAGTGTCAGGGCTTCGCCGGTGGCGTCGTTTACAACCTTGCCGGCATCCGCATTGTCCAGCTTTGTCTTTGTCTGCCCCTCGAAGCGCGGATCCGGGTGCTTGATGGCGATGACTGCCGTCATGCCGTTGCGCACATCCGCACCGGTGAAATTCGCATCCTTCTCTTTCAGTATGCCGAGTTCCCTGGCATACTGATTGATAATCATGGTGTAGCGCGTCTTGAAGCCCGTAATGTGCGTACCGCCCTCCTGGGTATAAATGTTATTGCAAAAACCGAGGATGTTTTCCTCGAATTCGTCCACAAACTGGATGGCGGCCTCCACCTCGATGCCGTCCGACTTTCGTTTAAAACAGATGACGTCGTGCAGTGCCGGTTTTCCGGTATTCAGCGCCTTCACATAGGCGGCCAGCCCTTCCGGCTCATGGAAGGTGACGCTCTCCTGCTCCTTTTCCCGCTCATTTTCAAAATAAATGGTGAGCTCCGGGTTCAGGTAGGCCGTCTCATGCAGGCGACTTTTGATGGCATCCGCCTTAAAATAAGTTTTCTCAAAGATTTCCCCGTCCGGCAGAAACTGAATCCTCGTGCCGGTCTCGCCCCGCTTTACCGTTCCGATCTGCTCCAGGGGGCTTGCCACCTTGCCTCGCTCATAGCGCTGGCGCCAGAGTTTTCCGTCCGTTTTCACCTCCACGGTAAGCCACTCGGAGAGCGCGTTCACCACCGATGCGCCTACACCGTGAAGACCTCCGGAAATCTTATAGCCGCCGTTGCCGAACTTGCCGCCCGCGTGCAGCATGGTAAAAACCACCTGCACCGCCGGAAGCCCCGTCTTCTCCTGGATGCCCACCGGAATGCCGCGCCCGTTATCTTCCACTACGGCCGTGCCGTCCTGCTTTAATGTCACACGGATCTCGGTGCACGCGCCCGCAAGGTGCTCGTCTACCGAGTTATCTACAATCTCATAAACCAGATGGTTTAATCCTCTGGTCGACGTGCTTCCGATATACATGCCCGGACGCATGCGCACCGCTTCCAGGCCCTCCAGCACGGTAATACTGCCGGCGTCATATTTTTCTGCCATAATCTGCTGTTCCTCCAAATAGTCCCCAACGAAAAATGGTATCACAAATTTATTCTAAAACTTTCGCATGAAGCTTTTTCCCCGCTCAGCGAAAAATTCAAAAATTCACTTAAGTGGCAAAAGTCGGTTCACGAATTGTTCTGCGCTCCGGAAATTTATGCTTCGCATGAACTTCAATTTCCACAATCCTGCCAAAATGACGAAAGCATAATCTCCGGCACCGAATCTATTCTGTCTTTCGTCAGATAACGCAGCTCATCCTTTCTTCCTTATCCCGCTCAATCTGCGCCCGCAGCTCCTCCGCACCCGCAAACTTCCTCTCGGGCCGCTGGAAACGAAGCAGCCGCACCGTTGCTTTTTCTCCGTACACATCCCGGTCAAAATCAAACAGATATGTCTCCACGGAAGGCTGCATGGTATCCGAAACGGTCGGCCGAACGCCGATATTTGTGATGCTCTGATATATTTTCCCGTCAAGCACCGTCTCGGAAGCGTAAACTCCGTAGGCCGGAAGCAGCTTGCAGGGCTCTGTTTTCAGATTAATGGTCGGAAAACCGAGTGTTCTTCCCACGGCTTTTCCGTGGATAATAGCACCCGTAAAGAAATACGGGTAGCCGAGCATCCGGTTCGCCAGCTCGATCTCACCCTTTTGCAGACATTCGCGTATCCGGGTACTGCCGATAACCTCCTCCCCGGAAATACTCCCGCTGCCACCTTTCCTGCGGTTCTCCGGTTTTTTTCTCCGGGTTTCGTCCTGTGACGTTTCTCCCATTTCACCATCATCCCGCAGAAGTTTGTCAATCCCCACTGTTTCGGACTCTTCTTTGTCCCCGTTTTCCTGTAAAATCTCCGCGACGGTTTCTTTCCGGATAATCTTTACTCTGTATCCAAGCTTTCCCGCCATTCGGACAGCCATCGCCGCATCGCCGCGACGATTTCGTCCGAAGTGAATATCCTCCCCGCCGATCAGCAGTTTCATGCCAAGCTGCCCACACAGAATGTCCCCGAGGAAGCTCTCCGCTTCCGTTGCCAGAAACTTATGTGAAACCGGATAAATGATAAGAACATCCACCCCCAGCTGTCCGTAAAGCGAGATTTTTTCTTCCTCCGTCAGGAGCAGCGACTCCGTCTCTCCCTTTAACAGGCTTGCAGGCGGCACACTGAACGTAAAGATTACCGTGGTGTACCCTTCCTCTTTTGCCCTGGCAATTTCGCGCAGTATTCTGCGGTGACCGAGATGAATCCCGTCGAATTTTCCCAGCGCAACGGCTGTATTCTGAAATTTAAAATCTACCGTATCCTTAATCAGCTGCACTTTTTCACAGGCTCCTTTAATATACGTTCACGCCCGTTCCTGTAGCGAAATACAAATTCGCACACAACATCCGGTACACTGTATCCGATGCCATTTACTATACCACGCTTTGTGGTCGAACGCAAGTTCGTTTTTATACAAAGTTGTCAGACTTTTTCCGGACTGTAAAAGATTTTTTCCGGCAGATAACTGTCTTTTTCACGGTTTCGGCGGTATATTCCCAGAAATTTGCCGTCCGGAAGATAAATTCTGAGGAATTCATTTTTCGTCAAATCTTTTTTCGATCCCTGCCTCATATTGTCAGAAAAACGAGAAGACTTCTGCACTTCATCCCCATGTTCCGGCTCCGGCTTCCGCATCTCATCCCCATATTCCGGCTCCGGCTTCTGCGCCTCATCCCTGTATTCCGGCTCCAGCTTTTCTGTCGGAATCGGATTCCCGTTTCTTGCCGGCACAAGAAATGAAGCATCCACGCGCACGGACGGATAATCAAACATCTCATCCGGCGGGGTAATATACTGCTCCAGCTCTCCTCTGTCACGAAGCTCCGTGATTTCCCCCAGTGTTTTCGCGTCCTCAAGCCGGAAAGGCCCCACCGCCCTGCGGATGAGGCTTTCCATACAGCCGCCGCAACCGAGCGCCCGCCCGATGTCATCGCAGAGACTGCGGATGTAAGTGCCTTTGCCGCAATGCACCAGCAGACGGATGTGCGGCAAATCCATGGAGAGCACCTCGATCGAATAGATTTCGATTTCCCGCGGCTTCCGCTCCAAAACCACGCCGGTTCTGGCAAGATCCACCAGCTTTTTGCCGTTCACCTTGAGCGCCGAGTACATGGGCGGAACCTGCATCTGCCTTCCCACAAAAGAGGAAAGAATCCCGTAAATTCTTTCCTCCAGCTCCGATATTTTTAATTCTCTGACAAATTCTTCCCAGTCTGCCTGCCCCGTCACCGTGCCGGTGATATCCAGCGTGTCCGTGGTGATTCCCAGCAGCAGCCCGGCCTCGTAGACCTTGTCGCGGTTCGTCAGCATGTCACAGAGCTTCGTACCGCTGCCAAGGCATACCGGCAGCACGCCCTCCGCGTCCGGGTCGAGCGTGCCGGTGTGGCCGATTTTTTTCTGGCCGAGGATTCCGCGAAGCTTCGCCACCACATCGTGGGAGGTATAGCCGCGCTCCTTATATACATTGATAATTCCGTTGTACATACAAATTCCCTGCTCCCATCCCGCTGTCCTTTTACTCTGCTGTGCCCACGGTCTTTTCCCGCTTCGCCATCTCTTTAAACTGCATCTCGATGCGGGCCGAGATATTGTTGAGCACATCGTGCATGGTGCCCTTCATCTCGCAGCCGGCCGCGCGAATGTGTCCGCCGCCGCCGAAATACTTTGCGACTTTGCTCACATCGATCAGGTTTTTGGAGCGCATGCTCACCTTATATTCCAGTTCGCCGATCTCATAGAGGAAAATCGCACACTCGACACCGGCCGTGAGCCGCAGCTGCTCGACAATACCGCCCAGATCCGCACCGGTCACACCGTAAAAGTCCATCTGCGCTTTGCGGATGGCGGAGAAGATGCATTTTTTGTCCATGAAAAGGATGCTCTCCAGCAGCGCACGGCCCAGAATCTGGTTCTGTATGTATGTCTTCTCATAAAATGTCTCGTCGATCAGCCGGGTAGTGTCGATGCCTTTCGACATCAGCCGCCCCGCCACCTGCATGGTGTGTTCCGAGGTGCCGGCGTATTTGAACACGCCGGTGTCATGCACGATGCCGAGATAAAGCTCTTCCGCTATCTTCTGCGAAATGCGCTCCTCATCCATCAGGTCATACAGTACTTCACAGGTGGAACTGGCATCCGGCACAATCACATTTCCGTCCGCAAAAGCATCATTGCTGACGTGATGGTCAATGCAGAAGGTGCGCTTTGCCCCCTCAAAGACCGGGGCCAAAATTCCCAGCCGGTCCACCGTGCTGCAGTCGACGATCACAAACAGATCCGGCGCTTCCACGCCGCGCTCCATCGCATCCTTCCACAAAATGACATTTCCGTCCTCTTTCAGGTAGCGAAGATCCGATGTAATCCTGTCAAAATAAACGCTGACCTCGCAGGAATTCGGAAAGTTTTCCCATATATAATTTGCAAGCGCCACGCAGGAACCGACACAATCGCCGTCCGGATTTTTGTGCCCGGAGATGGCGATGGTCTTTGCGCCGCGGATGATGTCTTCTATTTTCTTATTCATAAAACCTCCTGTCTGCGGATGATTTCTCACTCTCTGTTACATAACGGATGCAGGTGTCCAAAGGATAACACCACGGATTTTCCCGTGTTATTCCTCATCCGAAGTACCGTATTCTTCCGTATCTTCTCCGTATTCGTCCGAAGCAGTTTCTTCTGAAACTTCCCCCTCGCCGTCGCGGATCAGCTCCATCTGCTCCTCAATTTTCTTCATCATATTCATACCATATTCAATGGATTCATCCAAAATAAAGATCAGTTCCGGCGTGTTGCGCAGGTTGACGGTGGCAGCCAGACGCCTGCGGATAAAGCCTTCCGCGCTTTTTAAGCCCGCAATCGTGTTTTTCTTTTCTTCTTCCCCGCCGAGTACGCTGATGTAGACCTTACATGTCTTTAAATCCGTGGCCACGATCGCCTCGGTAACACTGGTCATGGGATGGATACGCGGATCCTTGATTTCGGCAGCTATAATATGGCTCAGCTCTTTTTTCACTTCACCGTTGATTCTCGTATTCTTAATACTGTTTTTCTTCATATCTATATAATCCTCTATCTTAAAAAATCCCGCCCGTGAGAACGGCGTGGATACTTATTTTCAACCGATATCTTATGGGGCTCACTTTCCTTCTGTTACTATCTGTCTTTTTTTAGTTTTCATTCATTTTTTCGCAGGAACCCGTGTAATTCTTTTCGGCTGCCGCGATGTACTGTAAAAATTTGCCGGGCCCCGAAGAAAATGCTTCGCATTTTCTTCGGGTGCGACCGGCTTTCATCTCCGGTAAGGCCTGCAGTCAGACAGGGGTGTTGCTACCGTAACGTAACCGTAAACAGCACCACGACAGCCGTTATTCTTTTATTTACAATGTTCGTTAGGATTGCGGGAGCGCGAAGCGCGGAACAATCCGTGAGCCAGCTTTTGACACCTTAATCATGTTTTAGCTGTACGAAAAGGGACTCATACCCTTGGCACCTCCACCATGGCGTACGCCTCAATCAGGTCGCCCTCCTGCAGGTCGTTAAACTTCTCAAATACGCAGCCGCACTCGTAACCGGCGCGCACTTCCTTCACGTCGTCCTTGAAACGCTTAAGACTTGCCAGCTCACCGTCAAAGATCTGGTCTTTGCCGCGGGTGATGCGACACTTGCAGCCACGCTGGAAAATACCGTCAAGCACATAGGAACCGGCGATGGTGCCCACGCCGGAAGCCCTGAAGGTCTGGCGCACTTCGCCGTGGCCGATGACCCGCTCCTCGAAGATCGGGTCGAGCATACCCTTCATGGCCAGCTCCACATCCGCGATGGCATTGTAGATGACGCTGTAAAGACGCAGGTCGACATGCTCGGTCTGGGCGATGTCCTTCGCCTGGTTATCCGGCTTCACGTTGAAGCCGATGACAATGGCGTTGGATGCGCTGGCCAGCGTGACATCGGACTCGTTGATAGCGCCGACGCCGCCGTGGATCACCTTGACGATGACCTCATCATTGGAGAGCTTCTCCAGGCTCTGGCGCACGGCCTCCACGGAGCCCTGCACATCCGCCTTGACGACGATGTCGAGTTCCTTCACATCGCCGGCCTTGATCTGCGAGTACAGATCATCCAGCGACATTTTTGCCTTCGTGCCCTCGATGAGCTTCTTCCTGCCCTCGGCGATGAAGGTCTCCGCGAAGGTGCGCGCATCCTTCTCATTGTCCATGGCAATGAAGATTTCGCCCGCATTCGGCACGCCGTTCATTCCGGCGATCTCCACCGGCACGGACGGACCGGCAGAATCAACTCTTCTGCCCTTGTCGTTGATCATGGAACGAACCTTGCCGTAGTGCTCGCCCACAGCCACGTTCTCGCCCACGTGCAGCGTACCCTTCTGTACCAGCACGGTCATGACCGGACCGCGGCCCTTATCCAGCTTCGCCTCGATGACGATACCGCGGGCTTTCCGTTCCGGGTTGGCCTTCAGCTCGTTGATATCCGCATCCAGAAGTACCATCTCAAGCAGTTCCTCGATACCCTCGCCCGTATGCGCGGACACCGGCACCATAATGGTGCTGCCGCCCCAGCTCTCGGCCACAAGGCCGTGCTCGGTCAGCTCCTGCTTTACGCGCTCCACATTTGCGCCCGGCTTGTCGATCTTGTTGATGGCCACGATGATACTGATGTTCGCGGCCTTCGCATGGTTGATGGCTTCCACCGTCTGGGGCATCACGCCGTCATCCGCTGCCACCACCAGGATGGCGATGTCGGTTGCCTGGGCGCCGCGCATACGCATGGCGGTAAATGCCTCGTGTCCCGGCGTATCCAGGAAGGTGATCTGCCTCCCATCGATCTCCACCGTGTACGCACCGATATGCTGGGTGATGCCTCCCGCCTCATGGGCGATGACATTGGTTTTGCGGATGGCATCCAGCAGGGATGTTTTTCCGTGGTCAACGTGACCCATGACGCAGACAACCGGCGGACGCTTCTGCATGAGGCTTTCATCCTCCTCATCTTCCTTCAGGAGCTCCGCAATCACATCGACCTTCTCTTCCTTTTCGCAGATGATATCGTATTCCAGCGCTATCTGTTCCGCCATCTCATAGTCGATCTCCTGGTTCAGGTTCACGATGGTACCTGCCAGCAGCAATTTCTTTAAGAGTGCCGACGGCTGCACCGACATCTTATCCGCCAGTTCTTTAATGGAGATGGTCTCCGGCAGAACGAGCAGTTTGATCTTCTCCTCCGGGGCTTCCTTCGGCTTTGCCTGCTGTTTCACCGGCGTCTTGATGGCTTTTTCCTGATGGAACGAACGCTCTCTGTTCTCCTGTTTATTTCTCTCCTGACGGCTCTTGCGGTCATTTTTGCCCTGGCGGAATGCCGCATCTTCCTTAATGCCCTCGCCGCGCATCGCGCCGTCCGAAGATCTGCGCCTGCCGGCGTCCTGACCGCGGCGGCCTGCTCCGTCGCGATTCTGCCCCTGACCGGCGCCGTCACGGTTAAATCCGCCGTCACGGCCCGCACCGCCGTCTCTGCGGAAGCCACCCTGGCTGCCGCGTCCGGCATCGCGTCCCGCTCCGCCGTCACGTGTGCCGTAGCTTCTGCTTCCGTCGCGTCCTGCGCCGTCGCGGTAAGAGCGCCCGGCAGCGCCTGCGCCCTGACCGTCCTGACCGCGGCGATTATATCCGGAGCGATCCCCGCCGTCCTGTGTGCGGCGGCCCGCTCCGTCACGGTTTGCCCGGCCCATGCCGTCGCGTCCTGCGCCGTCTCTTCCCTGACGGTTATCACGATTCTGACCGTCCTGGCTGCGGCGGCTTCCATCACGGTTTGCTCCGTCACGATTCTGACCTTCCTGACCGCGGCGATTTCCGTCGCGGTTCGCCCCGTCTCTTCCCTGACGGCTTCCGTCACGGCTTGCTCCGTCCTGGCTGCGGCGGTTTCCGTCGCGGTTTCCTCCGTCACGATTCTGACCTTCCTGACCGCGGCGATTTCCGTCGCGGTTCGCCCC
>JAJQBQ010000010.1 GCA_021203205.1 Lachnospiraceae bacterium
GTTTGTGACAACTCATGAAGTCAGATTTGTGACAGCTCATGAAATCAGCAACAATAAGAGTTTTAAACCACTTGAAATAAGGGATGAGAAAGGGTATATTACAGGGAGTTGCGATTGGACTAAGATTATCATAGGAAAAAATTGAAGAGATGAGGTGATTTGTATGTTGAATGTTCCAACGCCCCATAACGGCGCGAAGCCGGGGGATTTTGCAAAGACGGTGCTGATGCCGGGGGATCCGCTCAGGGCCAGGATGATCGCGGAGCGTTTTCTGGATGGGGCCAGGCTTGTGAATGATGTGCGCGGGATCGGCGGGTTTACCGGAGCCTGGAAAGGCTGTCCGGTTTCGGTGATGGCCAGCGGCATGGGAATGCCGTCCATGGGAATTTACAGCTATGAGCTTTTTGAGGCCTACGGCGTGGAGAATATTATCCGCATCGGTTCGGCGGGGGCGATTCAGGAGAATGTAAAGATCCGGGATCTGCTGATCGGCATGGGTGCGTGCACGAATTCGAACTATGCCTCGCAGTATCATTTGCCGGGGACATTTGCGCCGCTGGCGGATTTTGGACTGCTTAAGAGGGCAGCCGGGCTGGCAGAGGAGAAAGGTTATAGCTTTCATGTGGGAAACCTCCTTTCGTCCGATACGTTTTACACGGATGATGAGACGGCTGCCGCACAGTGGAGGAAGATGGGGGTGCTTGGCATCGAGATGGAGGCCGCGGCGCTCTACATGAATGCGGCAAGATGCGGGAAGCGGGCGCTTGCCATCTGTACGGTGTCCGACCATATTCTGACCGGGGAGGAGCTGGATGCGAAAGCGAGGCAGGAATCGTTCCTGGAAATGATAGAGCTCGCACTGGATCTGGCGGTGTGAATAGTAACGTTTGGAACAACTTTTTCTTGTCAAAACCAGAGTATTGTGTTATCCTTTTGCCCGTGGGTGCTTTTGTGTGACTGTATGATATGGAAGCATTCCACGGGAACTGTTTATGGTGACAGTACTTTTGACCAGTGGAGGAGTTGGATTTATGAGAAGAAATATAACACATGCCGGCAGACGAAAGCGGCTGTCGGCCGCGCTGCTGCTGATGACGGCGGCGCTGGTTTTCGCGCTGTCTTCCTGTGGCAGTTCTTCCGGGGAAGACCAGGCAGAGACCGCGACACAGTCGGATGCGGAGGGCGATACGGAGACTTCCGCGGAAGAGGAGACATCGGAAGATACCGGGGATCAGGCGGAAGATTCTGCCGGTGAGGACGCGGCGGACGAAAACGGTACGGACGCGGAAGCTGCCGGTACGGAGCAGGAGGAAACGGAAGCGGAGACGACCACCACCGAACCGGAGACGACGACGCGCAGTGAAGCGGAGGTCGGCGCCAGAACACTTGCGGACGGCACCGTGGTGATCGACGGCTACGAGGTGAGTTTGTATCTGCCGCTGCCGGAGGCCTGGGAAGAATATGACCTGGACGGCGAGACGATCTATGTGTCGGAGGATTATCCGCTGTCGGTTCCCAACATCAGCGTCTATGCGTCGGAAAATGACGGCAGCCTGAACTACACGACGAAGGAGATCATAGAGGAGGTCTGTGAGGAGACCTTTGCGGACATGTCCTTTACCATGGGAGAGTTTGAAAACACGACGATTTCCGGCTGCGATGCGGTGATTTATTCCTACAGTATCGTGACCGGGGAGACGGAGATCACTCAGTATTATGTACTGATTGAGACGGAGCTGACGCTGTTCCGCATCACATTTACGGACAGCGGCGACGCGTATGCGGCGGATTATGAGGAGTGCATCAGCGGGATTACACTCTCCTGATGCGGCCGCAAAGAGCGCTCCCGCGCCCGCTTTGCCGGGGCGGGACATGAGCGGTTGTTGTTTTATGATTGCAGGGTTACGATTCACAGAAGATGGCTGTAATATTGTAACATGGGAACACGGGGACAATCCCGGGTGCAGAGTTGCCGCAGCTTAAGAAATCGGCAGAATGGAGATAACTATGAGTGACAAATATGTTTCCTACATCGGTTCGTACACGCACGGGAAGGCGAACGGGATTATGGTCTGTGATATGGACGTGGAAAACGGAACCATGACCCCCCGCGAGGAGATTGAGCTGGGAAATCCTTCCTATATGTGTATCTCAAAGAGCAGGAAATACCTGTATTCCGTGACGGACGCCGGAATCCGTGCCTACACGATTCTGGCGGACGGCAGTCTGGAGTACTTAAATGACGCGTCCATCAACGGCATGCGCGCCTGCCATGTGACCGTGGACAATGAGGATAAGTATATTTTTACGGCAGGCTATCACGACGGAAAAGTGACGGTTCTGGAGCTTTTGCCTGACGGGCGTGTCGGCAAGGTGAAGGCCGAGGTATTCCACAAGGGGATGGGCAGCATAGCGGAGCGCACGTTCCGCCCCCACATCACCTGCGCGAGGCTGACGCCGGATCAGAAGTTTCTGATCACCTGCGATGTTGGCGTGGATCAGGTAAAGTGCTATTCTTTTAACCATAAGGACGGAGGTCTCCGCCTGATCGATATCCTGCGCTGTGAGCTGGAATCCGCACCGCGCAGCATGGTATTCAGCCCGGACGGGCGCTTCGCGTACCTGATCTGCCAGCTGAAGAATTATGTCGAGGTGTACTCCTACGACAGCGACGACGATACGCCGAACTTCCATCTTATCGAGCGCGTTACCACCACGGGAAAGACGGTGGCTGCGAACACCGCCGTGGCGGCCATCAAGATGTCGTCGGACGGAAAACACCTCTTCTGCAGCAATGCCGGCGACAACAGTGTTGCGTTTTACAACCGGGATGAGCAGACGGGGCGGCTTACGCTGTTAAATGTTCTGCCCATCAGCGGAGACTATCCGAAGCAGCTGATGGTATTCCCGGACGGCAACCATATTGCTTCGCTGAACCATAACTCCGGCACACTCACGTTCTTTACGGTGGACTATGAGAAGGGGCTTCTGGTGATGCACGGAAAGCCTATCGAGACTGAGACGCCGAACTGCTGTATTTATAAAAAATTATGATCGGGAAAGCGGAAACCATGTCTTACGAGGAGGTGCGCCGGTATCTTGCCGGGGCGGAGCATACCAGAGGGATCCGGCCGGGGCTTTCCCGCATGCGGCAGCTGATGACCCTGCTTGGAAACCCGGAAAAGAGTATCCGCGGTATCATTCATGTGGCCGGCACAAACGGAAAAGGGTCGATTTTGGCCTTTCTCGATGAAATTTTGCGGCGTGCCGGGTATCATGTGGTAAAATATACTTCGCCGGCGGTGTTTTCCTGGCTGGAGCGGTACACCGCAGACGGACAGCCGGTAACGGAGAAAAATTTTGCCGCCGCGGCGGGCCGTGTGATCGCCGCGGCAGAGCTGATATCCGAACGGGAAGGAGATCCGCCGACCGCTTTCGAGATCGAGACGGCGGCTGCGTACCTGATCGCGGCGGAGGCGGCCTGCGACTTTTTTCTGGTGGAGACAGGCATGGGCGGCCTGCTCGACGCCACCAATATCACGGACAGGGTAACCTTAAGTGTGATCGGCTCTGTGAGCAGGGATCACATGGCATTTCTCGGAAATACGCTGGAAGAGATCGCCGCCCAGAAGGCGGGGATCATCAAAGACGGGTGCCCGGTCGTGGTGAGTGCGTCAAATTTCCGGTGCGAAAACGGAAATTTGATTGTGAAGGCGGCTGCTGTGCATCGGGCTGCCGTGTACCGGGGCGATGACCGGGTACCGTATCCTTTAAGTCTTTCCGGGGCTCATCAGCAGGAAAACGCAGGAGCGGCGTATACGGCAGTCCGTGTGCTGCGGCAGCTGGGTTACGGAATTTCGGAATCCTGTGTGCGGGAAGGCTTTGCACATACGGTCTGGCCGGGAAGGTTTGAGACTGTCAGACAGACCCCGCTTTGCATTCTCGACGGTGCCCACAATGCGGCCGCCGCCGAAAGGCTGGCCGAAACTCTGCGCGGGCCGCAGTATGCGGAAAAGAAAAAGTTTCTTGTTCTGGGTATTTTTAAGGATAAAGAATACGATCAGGTTGTGCGGGCAGTCGCGCCGATGGCGGAAAAAGTATATGTGTTTACGCCGGATTCCCCCCGGGGACTCTCTGCCGGGATGCTGGCGGCCTGTGTGAGGAGCCTGACCGGGCGGCCGGTTACGGAGTGCGGAGATGTCGGCGCGGCAGTCGGCGCGGCTTACCGTGAGGCCGAAAAAAACGGGGAAAACGGTATGGTTCTTTGCTGCGGTTCCCTGTCTTATCTTGGAAAGGCGAAGGATATTCTTTTAACTTCGGAGAAATCCGCAGTCTCATGCCTTTGACCTGAAACTCGTCATCATGTCAGACAGGATGAAATCGCGATATACAGGAGAATTTTGACGGATCATGAGAGAATTATATTTTGCCGGCCGGGCCTGGCCGGCTGACCGCGGCTATATCATGGGGATCCTGAATGTTACGCCGGATTCCTTTTCGGACGGCGGGTGCTTCAGCGATACGGAGCGCGCTCTGCGGCATGCGGAGCAGATGATCGCGGACGGCGCGGACATCATTGATGTGGGCGGCGAATCCACAAGGCCGGGCTATCAGGGCGTGGATGAGGAGGAGGAAATCCGCCGTGTAATTCCGGTAATCCGGGCGATCCGGGCGCGTTTTTCGGTTCCTGTTTCCGTCGACACCAGCAAAAGCCGTGTTGCGGCTATGGCCATGGAGGCCGGCGCCGATATGATCAATGATGTGTGGGGATTAAAGCGTGACCCCGAGATGGCGAAGGTCGCTGCGCGGTATGACGCGGGGCTCTGCATTATGCATAACCGGAAAAAACCGGTTTATGAAGATTTCCTCCCCGATGTGCTGTCAGACCTGAGGGAAAGCCTCTTAGCAGCTGCGGAAGCGGGGGTAAAAGAGAGCCGGATTGTGGTGGATCCGGGGGTGGGGTTCGCGAAAAGTTATGAGCAGAATCTTCAGATATTAAAGCATCTGGAACTGCTTGCACAGACAGGCTTTCCGACGCTGCTCGGCACTTCGAGAAAATCCGTGATCGGTCTTGCCTTACAGCTTCCGGTGGAAGAGCGCCTGGAGGGAACGGTGGCCACCACCGTGATGGGCCGCATGAAAGGTGCGCTGATTTTTCGGGTGCACGATGTGAAGGAAAACCGGCGGGCACTGGATATGACGGACCGGGTGATGGGTGCCTGAAAGGGCGGAAGAAAAAATATCGTTCGTAGATCATCAGGATTGGTTCGGAGAGCGGAGCGTACGTTTTTATATGGGTTACAGGACAGACCCTGGCCATGCCGAAAATTAATATCTATTAGAAGAGAGCGCTATATGGCAGAACGTACGGGAAAAAAGTTTAAACCCGTTTGATTATCCGAAATATGTGTGATACAATGGCTGCTGTTCGCAGCCGAAGTTTGCGAAGCAAACTTCAGAAGGCAGATCGCAAATGGCAACGATACGATATCATGTGCGGTCGCGTATGGATTGCGGGAATCGCCGGAAACAGAGGCAGACAGAAAAGGAAAATAATGTTGCAGAATCATTCAGAGGCGGAACATACCGAAAAAAGCGGGGAAGAAAACTTAACAGGGGGAAACGCGGGAAAAAGCTGCGCAAAAAAAGACAGCCTGTTTTTCAGGATCGGGGAAATCGCGGAAAAGATATGGAAAAATAAATGGTATCAGTGGTTTCTCACCGCTCTGCTCGTTCTGGCTCTGGGGAGCGGCGCGTTTGCCTACCGCTATATCGAACAGGAAACCTCCGTTGACAGCGTTATCGAGGATTATATGCAGCGCTTTTCGGCCGGAGACTGGGAAGGAATGTACGAAGCGTCCGGCGCCGGGGAAGCGGGAATTTTATATTCTGTCTGGGAGACGGCCATGAGCGCGGGCCGCACGAATTCCATCGACAGTTATACTTATAAGCTGACCGGGACGGAGAGCGGAATCCAGTATTATACCATTACTTACCGGGAGAAAAAATCCGAGGAGGATCAGACGCTGGAGATCGCTCTGCAGGAAACCGGAGAGGTGGTATATCATTTTTTCAAAACATACGAGGTGACGGCTGCGCCGCTGGTGATCACCGGTGCCACGGTGACGGTTCCGGAGGGCATCACCTTCACCTTTGATTCCCTGTCGTCGGAGGAACTGGAGGCGGCGGAGGAAGAAGCGGGGATCGTGTACGCGTTGCCTGCGCTGATGGCGGGAGAGTATGAAGTTTACCTCTCCGGGGATACGGTGGAGGATCAGGTCTGCACCGTTACGGTGGGGAAGAATTCCAGGTATTTTACCTGGCTGGATTTTGAAATGGAAGAAGACATCGCGGAAGCGATGGAAGAGCATCTCGCGGAGGTCGTCCTGTCTGTCTTAAGTGAGGCCGTTACATACGGGGACGAGATGGAGCGCGACTACGGCAGCATGATCGGGGAGACATACGGACACGACGGTATGAGCGACTGGAACGCCCTGGGCACCGCAATCAGCGACAGCCTGAAGCTGAAAGTGACAGAGGCAGATGCGTCTGACGGAGGCACCGGGGACGAAAATGACGGGGATTCTTCTGACGGAGAAACCGGCGATGAAAACGGCGGGGATTCTTTTGACGGAGATACCGGGGACGAAAATGACGCGGATTCGTCTGAAGAAAACGCCGGGGACGAAAGCGATACAGATACGAACGGTGCGGAAAGCAAAGAAGCTGACGACGGCGCAGACGGGGAGGAAGCCGAAGAAGCGGAAATCCTGGAAGTCACGGAGCTGACGGTGAATGATTCCGAGACCTCCAGTTATGATTTTGTCTACCCGGATCGCTGCACGGTAAAGCTGGTTCTGGAATGCAGCTACACGGCGGCCAGCATGGAGATTGATATTCTGGATCCGGACGCGGAGGAGGAACAGACCCGCACCGGCACAATTCACATGGAATTTGTGGCTGCCTATCTTGTGGATGCGGAGGAATGGCAGATTTTGGACTGCACCTGTACCAGTTCCTATACTATGGACGAGCCGGCGGAGGAGGAGACGGAAGAAGCGGAAGGTGAAGAAGCCGCATAGCCAAACCGTGTCATAAGGAAGAAGAGTTATAGTCAAACCGTACCGTAGGAAAGAAGGGGCATAGCCAAACCGTACCGTAAGGAAGAAGAATCATAATGGAACCGTACGATAAGAAAACGTATCATAGTCGGACCATGCGATAAGAAGAAGTGTCATAGTCGAACTGTGCATATAGAAGGAGGAGGAAAGTTGAAGACGAAGAAAATCTATGTGATCGGACACAAGAATCCGGACACGGATTCAATCTGCTCGGCGATCGCCTATGCGTATCTGAAAAACGCGCTGGAGCCGGGAAAATACGCGCCGAAAAGGGCGGGCCAGCTGAACGCGGAGACAACCTACGTGCTGGATCGATTCAAGGTAAAGCCGCCGGAGTACATCCCGAATGTGGCGACGCAGATCTCGGATCTAGCGATCCGCGACGTGCCGGGCGTGGAGGGCGACATGTCCTTAAAGAAGGCATGGGAGCTCATGAAGCAGATCAATGAGACGACCATCCCGATTTTAAAGAGCGATAACAAGATCGAAGGCCTGATCACGACGGAGGATATCGCCAGATCCTATATGGATGTGTATGATTCCAAGGTACTTGCCACCGCAGGCACGAAATATAAAAATATTGTGGATACGCTGGACGGGGAGATGGTCGTCGGGGACGGCGAGGCGAGTGTCTGCACCGGCAAGGTGGTCATTGCGGCCGCCACGCCGGACGTGATGGAGGAATTCATCGAACCAAACGACCTGGTGATTCTTGGGAACCGCTACGAATCGCAGCTCTGCGCTATCGAGATCGGCGTCGGCTGCCTTATCGTCGGAGACGGCGCGAAGATCACAAAGACCATCCGCCAGCTGGCGGAATCCCACGGCTGTACGCTGATCAGCTCGCCGCATGACACCTACACGCTGGCGAGACTCATCAACCAGAGTATTCCGATCAGCTACTTTATGCGCAGTGAGAATCTTGTTGTCTTTCAGCGGGATGAATTTATCGACAATGTGCGCGATATTATGACGAAAAAGCGCTACCACAATTTCCCGGTGGTGGACCGCTACGGAAAATACAGGGGCATCGTCTCCAGAAGGAACATGTTAAACGCCTCAAAAAAGCAGCTGATTCTTGTGGATCACAACGAAAAGAGTCAGGCGGTAGACGGCATTGACCAGGCGGAGATTCTGGAGATTATCGACCACCACCGCATCGCGGCGGTGCAGACCATGGCGCCGGTGTATTTCCGCAACGAGCCGTTGGGCTGCACGGCCACCATCGTGTTCGAGATGTACCGGGAGAAAAATGTGGAGATTCCTCCCACCATCGCAGGGCTGCTGCTGGCGGCAATCCTGTCCGATACCCTGCTGTTCCGTTCTCCGACCTGCACATCGCTGGATAAGTATGTGGCGGGAGAGCTTGCAAAAATCAGCGGGATTGTCCCGGAAGAGCTGGCTCAGGAGATGTTCAAGGCGGGCAGCAACTTAAAGGACAAGTCCCCGGAGGAAATCTTCTATCAGGATTTCAAGAAGTTCAATATCGACGGAGTCAGCTTCGGCATCGGCCAGATCAACTCCATGGACGGCGGGGAGCTGGAGAACATCCGGGAAAAGCTGGCCACCTACCTGGAAAAGGCCCAGAAGGAGCACCGGGTGGATGCGATTTTCTTTATGCTCACGAATATTATGACCGAGTCCACGGATCTCATCTACTGCGGACAGAAGGCAGAGGGCCTGGTTGCCGATGGCTTCGGCATAAAGAGCGAGAACGGTGTCTTCCATCTTGAGGGCGTCGTATCCAGAAAGAAGCAGCTGCTGCCGACGCTTATGAAGGCGATCCAGCAGTAAAATACAAAGCAGCTGTCGGATAACAGATATCCGAAGCGGATGTATGTACAGTGGCTGAGGGAAACGGATATTCGAAATGTATGTATAGCAACTGAGGTATATAAATATCAGAAGTATATGAATATGGACAAGAAACAGGATAATATCATTTTAATCGGCATGCCCGGCGCCGGCAAGAGCACGGTCGGCGTGGTGCTGGCCAAAATGCTGGGCTACCGTTTTCTGGACTCGGATCTGGTGATTCAGGAGGAAACCGGGAAGCTTTTGTGTGAGATTTTAAGCGAGGAAGGGCTCGACGGCTTTCTGGCAGTGGAAAATCGCATCAATGCCGCCGTCACCGCGAGCCGCACGGTCATAGCCACCGGCGGCAGCGTCGTCTACGGCGAAGAAGCGATGGAGCATCTGCGCTCCATCGGCACGGTGGTCTATTTAAAGATCAGTTACCGCGACCTGACCACCCGTCTGGGAGATCTCACAAACCGTGGTGTCGCGTTAAAACCGCAGCAGACGCTGCTGGAACTCTACGATGAGCGCGTTCCCCTTTACGAAAAATACGCCGATATTACGGTGGAGGAGATCGGGGAGCCGGTGGAGCAGACCGCGCGCTGGATCATTGAGGCGAAGAAGTATCGGGATCGGCGAAAGAACAATGCGTGAGGGCGTAGAAGATGAAGAACACGATAGAAAGGCTATCCAGCGGAAAAATCGAATACAGTTTGCCGGAGCTGGGTGTCTCTGTCTCGCAGATCCATGTAAAGCTCGAGGCGGGGTGCCAGGCGCAGGGCTCTTTTGATGTCTTCTCAAAGAACGACAGGGAACTCAAGGGGGTTATCTTTTCTACCAGTGTATTTGTGCGCCCGGACGAGGATCAGTTTGTCGGAAAGAAGACGACGATCCGCTATACGGTTCAGGGAGAGAACTTTGCTGCGGGGGAAGAGCTGTCTGGATATTTCCACATTGTGAGCAACGGCGGCGAATTCTCGGTGCCGTTTTCCGTGCAGGTGGAACAGCGCTGTTACCATTCCGGTATCGGCAAAGTCCGCAGCTTTGAGACCTTTGTGGCGCTCGCAAAGAGAAACTTTGATGAGAGCGTGAAGCTCTTTCTGTATCCGGATTTCGCCGATGTGGTGCTGGGGGAAGATTTCGCGAAACGCGCGCTTTATAAAGGACTGAAGGAGGGCGTAAACCCGGATCTGGCGCTGGAAGAATTCCTCGTCACCACCCGGGCCAAGGAGCGCGTCAGCCTGACATTGGAGAATACGGAACAGTTTTATGGTGATGTCACGGGAAATATCCGTGACTGCCTTGTGCTTGTCAGAAATACCTGGGGCTACGCGGAAGCTGAGGCGGAGGTCGAGGGGGACTTTCTGCTGGAATGCCGGGCGCGGTTTACCACGGAGGATTTCACCGGGCATCGGTTTGAGTATCGCTACTGTATCGATAAAAAGAAGCTGCGCCGGGGAAAGAATCTCGCGCGCATCACGTTTAAGGTGGGCGGGCAGATTTTAAGCGCTACCATCACGGTAATTTACATGCCCGAAGACTGCAGGGAAGAGGTCGGTCACCGGCAGATGATCAGCCGCCTGATGGACGGCTACCTGAAGTTCCGTATGCAGCAGTATAATTATGAAAAGTGGACGAATGATTCGATCGAGCTTCTCGACCGGCTGAAGCGGAACGATGACAGCGACCTCATGATTCGCCTGATGAAGGCTCAGATGTGCATCATCAAGGGCAAAAAAGAGGAGGCGGCGTACATTCTGGATTATGTTCAGGGGCAGCTGCCGACACAGAAGCATCACAGCGTGGAGATGCAGTGTTATTATGACTATATCCGTACGCTCCAGTATCGCCGCAGCGACTTCACAAAAAATGTGGCGCAGAAAATCGGACGGATTTACGACGGCGGCCATAAGAGCTGGCAGCTGTTGTGGATTCTGCTGTTCGTCGACGAGCGCTACGAGACAAACCGCAGCCGGAAGCTGGCCGCCATCAAGGAGTGCTGTCATCTGGGTCAGACCAGCCCGGTGCTCTATTACGAGGCGCTCTCCGTACTGAACGAGCAGCCGGAGTTTTTGCGCATTCTGGATCCCTTTGAGATACGCACGCTTCTGATGGGGGCGAAGCGCCGGTATGTGAACCTGAAGCTGGCGCTCGAGGCGGCCGGGCTCGCGAAGAAAGAGCGCGAATTCCGCCCGCTGGTGTTTGAGCTGCTGCATCGCCTGTATGACCAGTATCCGAACAACGCCATTCTGGAGGCGATCTGCACGGTGCTGATCCACGGCGGGCAGACCGACCGGAAATATTTTAAGTGGTTCGAGCTGGCGGTGAAAAATGACCTGAAGATACCGAAGCTCTACGAGTATTATCTCTTCTCTGTTGATATGACGAAAATGGATCTTCTGCCGCAGATGGTGTACCTGTATTTTGCGTACAATACGGAGACTGTTCACGAGCGGGAAAGCTATCTGTTCGCCAATGTCATCACAAATAAGGATAAGATTCCGGAGATTTATGAGAGTTACCGCAAGACCATCGAGCAGTATTCCGTACATCAGATGCTGGTCGGTGCCATGGATGAGTACCTGGGTGTGATTTACGGTTCCGTCTTAAGCCGTGCGCTGGTGACGGAGGACATCGCCAGGCGGCTTCCGGCGATGCTGGCGGGCTGCAAGATCACGCTGGAATACCCGAAAACCCGCGGGGGCAGACATGCGCACGGCGGGGGAGTCGGCGCGAATGCGGGGAACCGGCCGGGCGCGGAGGATCCGAATCTTCGCAGAAATCCCTTTAACCGGGTGATCGTGATCCCGGAAGAGACGGGGGTGGAGAATATTTATCCCATGACGGGCGGGCAGGCTTATGTGCGGATTTATTCCTCCAACGCGGCGATCCTGTTTCAGGATATTTACGGGAACCGCTACAGCGGCGGTGTCCGATACCGCATCACAAAGCTCATGGATCTCGAATACTATATGCGTCTCTGTCAGGAGGTGCACCCGGACAATCCGGATCTGCGGCTGCATTTCGGCGATGCTGTGAAAAAGGAATTTTCCGCCGCGGGCAGAGCGGACAGGGAAAAGGCGCAAAATCGGAAGGGCAGAAACGTTTACGGTGTTGCGGGCACAGGCGAAGGCCGGGAAGACAGACTTCAAAGCGGGCAGACCACAGGCGAAAACGCGGGTGTCCGCGGCGGGGAGAGCTACCGGGTAGAAAGCCGTTCCTCTGTTTTTGAAAATCAGGGCGGCGGCGCCGCGCCGGGTTCCGCACAGGGACGCAAACGGAAGAAAAACCGTCTGCCGGAGCTCATAAAGCCGGTGCTGGAGCTGGAAAATCTGGATCCGGCGTACCGCGCCTGGCTGGTAAAGCTTCTGGTGGAATATTATTACACGGAGATGGACGACGAAGCGATCCGCGCACTCACCGAGGTCTGCGACCCGGGGCGTCTGGATCGGCAGACGCGGGGGAAATACCTGGAACTCATGATACTGAACCGCATGTACCAGGAGGTATATCCGCTTCTAAAGAAGTACGGCGCAAGGCAGGTGAGCCCCGGGCTGCTGTCCCGGTTTCTGGCGCGCATCCTCCCGGACCGCATGGACTGCGAGGACGCGGCGGTCACGGAAATGTGCGGCATCACCTTCCAGAAGCGAGTTTACGACGATGCGGTACTGAAATATATGAGCCGCTTTTACAACGGATCCATCCGGGAGCTGCTGGTGCTTTGGACCACATCCAAACAGTTTGCGTTTTACAGTCTGGAGCTGGAGGAGCGCATCATCGTGCAGGCGCTGTTCTGCGGCATCAGCGAGCCGATGGTGAAGGAGGTCTTCCGCAAATACTATTGCTACGGTTTCCGCCAGACAGTCATGAGTGCCTATATCAATCAGATGTCCTTCAACTATATTGTGAAGGATAATTATCAGGATGACAACCTGATCAAGTACCTGAAAAATGAACTGCTGCACGGGGAGCCGGTGCATGTGTACGGGAAACTCGCGTATCTGCGCTATTACAGCGACAGACGTGCCGAAATACAGCCGAAATCCGACGAGGAGGCGGCGGCAGTGCGGGCGCTGAAAGATTTGATCGGGCGCGGCATTTATATGGAGTATTTCCGCGCATTTGCGGATATTGCGGAGATTCCCGCAAATTATCTGGAGAGGTATTATCTTACCTTCCGGTATGACCCGAAGGCGACGCTTTCGCTGAGTTACCGTGTGCGCACGGAAGAGGTGTACCGGCGTGAGCCGTTTGGGCAGATGGTGCCGGGCGTGTTTTCCATGCCGTTTCGCCTGTTTGGCGACGATGTCCTGGAATATCGGATTTATCTGCAGGAGGCGAAAGGCGAGGTGCTCTTAAAGGAAGGAATCTGCCGGGGCAGAAGCGGAGAGCGGAGAGCAAACGAGGGCTGTTTTGAGCGGATCGAAGAGATTGTGGAAGCCGGAGGCACACCGCAGCTGGCCGGACAGCTTTCGGATGACTATGAGGAAAAGAAAGAACTGGCACGGAGATTATTATAAAAGTCTGTCAGGTTATAATTTTTGGGAGAACGAAGTTGGATCAGAGGGCGAATCCGAGAGAGAAAGAAACAAAAAAATTCATAGAGATTGGCCTTGACGTGACAGGCACGGAATGGGTCAGAGCCTGTTATCTTCGGGACGGCATCATCGAAAATGTCCCGGAACAGCTGTTAAGCCGCAGGGAATGGGATCAGTTTCTGGAGAATCCCGGGGATGCGGGGGCACCGGTGCAGGCTTTTTTGCGGCAGATACTGGACGCAAGCGGTGCGGACGATGTGCATGGCCTGCTGGTGACCATGGAAAACCTTGTGGAGGAGAACATTATCGCGGTGATGGCCGCGGCCGGCGCCATCGGGTACGACCGGCACAGGCTTCGCATCATCAGCCCGGGCGAGAGCATGCTCCACTATATGATCCACCAGAGGAAAGAAATCTGGAGCAACGCGGTGGTGGTGTTTGACCATCGGGACGACCGGTTCGTCATGCGGAAGATGACGATATCCGGGCTGCGCCTGCCAAAACAGCTCAAAGTCACGGAGCGGGATCTGACCGGTCTTCTGATACGCGGTCAGCTGGCGACGGAGCAGGGGAGACGGAAGGCGGACGAGGATTTTTATGCGCTGGTGCAGGAAGAATTTCGCCGGACTATCGTATCCGGCGTGATTCTGGTGGGAGAAATCTTCGAGCTGGCATGGATGAAAAAGTCCTTAAACTTCCTGTGCGAGCGCAGGCGCGTGTTCCTGGGCGGAAACATGTACGCCGAGGGCAGCTGCTACGCGGCCCTGCGGCTGTTTTTAAAGCAGGATCCGGGGGATTACTACTTTGACTGCGAGGGCAGGACAAAGCTCAACATTGACCTGGCGATCGTGCATAACAAAAAGAACGCCGTTGTCAGTCTGTCGAAGGCGGGAACCTACTGGTACAAGGCGAGCGCCGAGGTGCAGATCCTGCTGGGGAGGGAAAAGGAACTGAAGTTCATTCTGACCGACCCTGTCCGCAAGAACACCCAGACACTGTTCCTGGAGCTGAATGACCTGCCGCGCCGGCCGGAGAAGACGACCCGCGTGAATGTGCGGGTGATCTGTTACGGCGACAGTGCCTACGAATTTACGGCTTCGGACATGGGGTTCGGCGATTTCTTTGAACCTTCCGGACTTACGGTCCGCAGAAAAGTCATTCTGACAGCGGAGGGAATCACGGAGGGGGAGACAGGCCGGAACACGCGTTGAAATGTTTCGGCTTGAAGCGGAGTACGGGAGAGCCTCCCGCATGCAAAGCCGGGGCGGCTGCTCCGGCCGGGAAAGAGAAATTTATGGGAAATTGTTTGAGCAGGCAATATGAAACCCCTTTTCATATTGAGCAGACTGGTTATAATATATATTCGATCGAGGAGCTGGCGTACTACCTATACCACTACACCGCCATGATAGACCGGGACTTTTTTACCGAAGAGCTCGCAGCCTATGTGGAGCAGGTGCTGGGGAAGCGAATGGTGGCGCAGCGCATGCGTGAGCTGATGCACCAGAAAGATTCTGTCGCCGATCTGATCCTGCTCCTTGTCAAAAGCGCGGATTATTTTGACGAGATTGAGCTGGTTTCGCTCCAGAAAAAGCTGGACGAGCGGAAAGGTGAATCGGAGCTTGAGAAGGCCCGCGACCGCGTAAAAGCGCTGGAGCAGCTGGAAAAATACATCCAGGCGGCAGAGTGCTGTTCGGATATTCTGGAACATGCCCCGAAACATGAGGCGACTCCTGAGTTCCTGGCGGAAATGACGGGAGAGCTGGGCAGTATTTACGGAAAAATGCTGAAATTTCACGCGGCGGAGGCAGCCTTTCGGAAGTCCATGTCGATTTACCCGACCCCGGAAGTCCGGAAAAAGATGGTTTATCTTCTGCTGATTCAGGGCAGGGATGCGGAAATTCTGGATTTCCGGGAGGAATTCGGCCTGACGGAGCCGGTCGTGCGGGAGTGTGAGCGGCAGTTTCAGAAGACCCGGAAGATTTATCGGGAGACGAAGCCGTCCGAGCCGCCCGGGGTGGAGAAGCTGAAGGCGGAGTATCGGAAGGAGAATGGATACCATTGATTACAAGCGTTACTGCCGCAATCGGCTTCAGACGATTGCGGTTGGCGTGAGAAAGTATAGATTGGAGAAGTATCATGAAAGAGATGGAAAAGACCTACGATCCGAAGCAGATCGAAGAAAAGCTGTATGACCGGTGGATGGAGAAGAAGTATTTTCACGCCGAGGTGAACCCGCAGAAGAAGCCTTACACGATTGTGATGCCGCCGCCGAATATTACGGGGCAGCTGCACATGGGGCATGCGCTGGATAACACGCTGCAGGATATCCTGATCCGGTTCCGCCGGATGCAGGGTTACGAGGCGCTTTGGCTGCCGGGCACGGATCACGCGTCCATTGCCACCGAGGCGAAGATCGTGGAGAGCATGCGCAAAGAGGGCCTGACGAAGGCCGATCTGGGCAGAGATGCGTTCTTAGAGCGGGCCTGGAAGTGGAAGGAGCAGTACGGCGGGCGCATCGTCAGCCAGTTAAAGAAGATCGGTTCCTCCTGCGACTGGGATCGCGAGCGCTTTACCATGGACGAGGGCTGCAGCAAGGCCGTGAAGGAAGTGTTCGTGCGCCTGTACGATGAGGGGCTCATCTACCGGGGCGAGCGTATCATCAACTGGTGCCCGAAGTGCCTGACGACCATCTCCGACGCGGAGGTCAATTACGAGGATCAGGCCGGCCATTTCTGGCACCTGCGCTACCCGCTCGCGGACGGTACGGGCTATATAGAGCTGGCAACGACAAGACCGGAGACGCTGCTGGGCGATACCGCCGTGGCCGTGCACCCGGACGATGAAAGATATAAGGATCTGGTGGGCAAGACCGTCATCCTGCCGCTGGTGCACCGGGAGATCCCCATCGTGGCGGACGAGTACGTGGAGATGGACTTCGGAACCGGCGCCGTGAAGATCACGCCGGCCCACGACCCGAACGACTTTGAGGTGGGGCTGCGCCACAATCTTCCCATCATCAATGTGATGACGGACGACGCGAAGATTACCGACGACTACCCGGCCTATGCCGGCATGGATCGCTACGAGGCGAGGAAGGCCATCGTGCGGGATCTGGAGGCGGAGGGCGCCCTGGTGCGGGTGGAGGATCACGCCCACAACGTGGGTACCTGCTACCGCTGCGGAACCACCGTGGAGCCCCGGGTTTCGAAGCAGTGGTTCGTAAAGATGAAGCCGTTAGCCGGTCCTGCCATCGACGCGGTGAAGGATGGCCGGACAAAGTTTGTGCCTTCCTATTTTGAAAAGACGTATTTCCACTGGCTGGAAAATATCCGTGACTGGTGTATCTCCAGGCAGCTCTGGTGGGGCCACCGCATCCCGGCGTTCTACTGTGACGACTGCGGCGAGATGGTGGTAACAAAAGAGAACACGGCTGTCTGCCCGAAGTGCGGTCGTCCCATGCGTCAGGATCCGGACACGTTGGATACCTGGTTTAGCTCCGCGCTGTGGCCATTCTCCACGCTGGGCTGGCCGGATGAGACCGGGGAAATGAAGTATTTCTACCCGACGAGCACCCTCGTGACGGGTTACGATATCATCCCCTTCTGGGTGATGCGCATGATGTTTTCCGGCTTAAAGCAGACGGGGGAGGTGCCCTTCGATACGGTGCTGATCCACGGCCTGGTGCGGGACGCGCAGGGCAGGAAGATGTCCAAGTCCTTAGGCAACGGCATCGATCCGCTGGAGATCATCGATAAATACGGCGCGGACGCGCTGCGCTTTACGCTCATTAACGGCAATGCGCCGGGCAACGACATGCGCTTCTCGACGGAGCGGGTGGAGGCCAGCCGTAACTTCGCAAATAAGGTGTGGAATGCCTCCCGGTTCATTCTTATGAATCTGCCGGAGGAGGAAGATGCCGCCGGCTCCTTATCAGCAGGGACGGAAAATGCGGATATAACGGCGAAGGAAAATGAAACAACGGTCAGGATGGAAAAAGAGAGCTGCGAGAATGCAGAACTCTTACAGACCGCAGATGAAACAGCAACTGCGTCTGTTCGGTCAGAAAACGGAAAAACCTGCGGATGTGCAGGAAAGAACAACGGCGGTGTCCCGGAGGAAAGTCTGGAGATTGCCGACCGCTGGATTCTCTCGAAGGTGAACACTGTCACGAAGGAAGTGACCGAGAACCTGGAGAAGTTTGAGATCGGTATCGCGGCCGACAAGATTTACTCCTTTATCTGGGAGGAGTTCTGCGACTGGTACATTGAGATGGTGAAGCCCCGCCTTTACGGGAAGGATGAGGTCTCAAAGAAGGCTGCCCTCTGGACATTAAAGACGGTGCTTATCGACGCGTTAAAGCTGTTACATCCGTACATGCCATTTATCACGGAGGAGATTTTCTGCAATCTTCAGGATGAGGAGGAAACCATCATGATTTCTTCCTGGCCGGTGTTCGACGAGGCCAGAGTGTACGCCGAAGAGGAAAAGGAAGTAGAGACCGTGAAAGAAGCGGTGCGCACCATCCGCAGTATCCGCCAGACCATGAACGTTGCGCCGTCACGGAAGGTGAAAATGTTTATTGTCACCGCCAACCCGGACACGGCGGCTGCCTTTACGAATGGCATGTCCTACTTTAAGGCCCTTGCGGGTGCCAGCGACGTGCGGATTCAGGAGACGAGAGACGGCATCGGAGAGGACGCGGTTTCCGCGGTGGTATCCGACGCGGTGGTTTACCTGCCGTTTGAGGATCTCGTGGATATTGAAAAGGAAAAAGAGCGCCTTGCAAAGGAAGAGGCAAGGCTTACAAAGGAACTGGAGCGCTCCGAAAAGATGCTGGGCAACCCGAATTTTGTGAGCCGTGCGCCGGAGGCGAAGATCGCGGCGGAGCGGGAAAAGCTTGAAAAATACAGGAACATGATGGATCAGGTGCGCCAGCAGATGCAGAGGCTGGCGGGAAAGTAAGAAATCGGATGGTGGAATATGCTGCACGGACATGGAGTTTCCGTGCGGTGAAAAGCTTAAGAAAGTTCTGTGTCAGGATTATCTGTGGCCGGAAGAGCTGCGGGAGACCGGAAGGCTGGTGGAATGGCTTTGAATTATGAGGCGTGTGTAGAATATCTTTATAAAATTCCGAGGTTTACAAAGAAAGCGCCGCTGTCCCAGACGGAGGATTTTCTGGGCAGGCTCGGCGTGGATCTCTCCATGCGGACCCCGAAGATCATTCACGTGGCCGGGACAAACGGGAAGGGTTCGGTGTGCGCGTATCTGGACGCGGTTTTGCGCGCGGAGGGGTACCATACGGGACTCTTTACGTCCCCGCACCTGGTGCGGCCCGAAGAGCGGATCCGCATTGACGGTAAAATGTTGTCCGAAGAGACTTTCGTGCGCTGCTTTGCGCAGGTTTATCCTGCGGCGAAGGCGATGGAGCGGGATGGCGCGGGCCATCCCGCCTTCTTTTCGTTTATGCTGGGGATGGCGATGACAGCCTTTGCCGGGGAAACCGGGGGTTCGGAAAATCGAACGCCCCTGTCAGAAAAACAGTTTGCCCGGAATCCGTCGGAAATACGGGAAAAACCGTATCCGGATTATATCATTCTGGAGACCGGTATGGGCGGACGGCTGGACAATACGAACGTGTTCCGGCACCCGGTCGTTACCGTGATTACGCGGATCGGACTCGATCATACTCAGTATTTGGGCGAGACCCGGGAGGCGATTGCGGGGGAAAAGGCGGGGATTCTCAAGCCTGGGGTGCCGGTGGTGTACCTGGAAGACCCGGTATCCGCGCCGGTCATCGAAAAGCGGGCGGAGGAACTGGGGTGTCCGTGCCGGAAGGTGGATGCTGCGGAACTGAAAATCCTGGAAAAGGGGCGGGAGGGAATTTTGTTCTCCGTGGGAAAGAAACAGGAGGAAATCCTGCCTTCCGTGAAAAGTTTTCCGGGTAATTTCAGCTCGAATCCTGTCCCGGCGAGCGGATGTGCCCGGGGAGAGAGGGGGCTCCGGGAAAATACCGGGGCCGGGATTGTGCAAACAGAAGGAAGAGGTGCGGACGGCGAATACCGGATTCCCTTCGCCGCCGATTATCAGACGGAAAATGCCGCCCTGGCGATCCGGGCCGCAGGGGAGCTTGGCTGTTCGGAAACAGCCATCCGGGAGGGTCTGGGGCATGCCCGCTGGCCCGGGCGCATGCAGAAAGTCGCAGACGGCTTCTACGTGGACGGCGCCCACAATGTAGACGGCGTGCGCGCATTGCTCCGGGGGCTTGACGACCTTGCCGGGAGCCGGAGCGGACGGCGCATCCTGCTGTTCGGCGCCGTGCAGGATAAGGATTATGAAGAAATGTACCGGGAGCTGGCGGAGGGGTACCGGCCGGATCTTGTGATTTTGACAGGGCTTCATACACCGCGGGGCGTGCCAGTGGAGAAGCTTACGCAGCTGGCATATGCGGGAGGGGAAAGCCCGGATTTTGCCGGGAAAACGGCCGGGGACGGAGACCCCGCTGTCGGAGAGCGCGGGCAATACTCCCGGGAGAAATCGAAAGGTCTGATAATAAAGAAGCAGGTGGCAGCTTTCCCGGCGGTGCGGGAAGCACTGAAATTTGCCTGCGGGGAAAAGAATCCGGAGGATTTCCTGCTCTGCGCGGGCTCGCTTTATCTCGTGGGAGAGGTGCTGGGAATTTTGCAGTAATTAATTTTATCATAACGAGGGAAATACACCATGAACAGGAAAGCAAAGAAACTGGCGAAAACCGGAGCGGCGCTTACGGGGGCTTACTTTGCGGCGATTATGCCGCGCCTGGCGAACCGCCCGGAACCGATGCCGAAGGTATATTACGCGCACCGGGGGCTGCACGACAACGGCGGCGACGCTCCCGAAAACACGCTGGCGGCCTTTCAAAAGGCGGTGGATGCGGGGTACGGCATCGAACTGGACGTGCAGCTTGCCCGGGACGGGCATGTGGTCGTAGCCCACGACATGCACTTAAAAAGAAACTGCGGCATCGAAAAAAATATCTGTCAGGCGACGTACGGGGAGCTGCAGCAGTACCCCGTTTTCGGTTCTGACCAGCGCATACCGCTGTTTGAGGATGTCCTGAAACTTGTGGACGGGCGCGTGCCGCTCATCGTGGAGTATAAATCCGAGTTCAGCGTAAGAGAGCTCTGCCGGAAGACGGATGCTCTGCTGCAAAAATACACCGGTGTTTACTGCATCGAATCCTTCGATCCCAGGGTACTGCTCTGGTACCGGGCAAACCGCCCGAAAATCTGCCGCGGGCAGCTTTCCTTCAATTATCAGAAAGAAAAGAAGTACGAGCCGCCGTATTTTGCCATGCGGCACCTGCTCACCGACATCTTTACCGCGCCGGACTTTATCGCCTACGACTGTACGGATAAAAAAGCGGTTTCCCTGGTCCTGTGCCGGAAACTCTACCGCTGTCCGGCTTTTGCCTGGACGGTGAAGAGCGCCGAAGAGCTGAAGGAAGTGCGGCCGTATTTTGACTATTTCATTTTTGAGGGGTTCCGGCCGTGACGGATGATTCACACACGGAAACAGCTTCGCGGACGGACCGGTCTGAACGGATAGAATTTTTAAGAATCATATTCCGGAACTTTACATGACACGGAAAAACTTCTGCCGATCCGGGCTGTCCTGTGCTTTGCGGTTCGAAAAGCGTAAGGAAAAACCGGTATCCTCGAGGCAGACCGTGAATTGTAACCTGAATTATAAGAAAAACGGTTGAATTCCTTAGGATTTGATAGTAAAATGAAACGGATTGTGCATAAGATGATATCGGGGGCACAGGTCTGCGGGGAAGGATTCGCCGGATTCCCGGGGGCGGGATCGCAGTGATAAAATGACACAAGGGATAAAAGGTCAGGAATGGAACGTTTATGATCCGATTCATGACCTTGGGGGTCGTAGTGTCATGCCCTTTTGTCGCTAGAATCAAAAATGAAAAGGCCGCAAAATGCGGCGGAGAGAGGTGAAGCATGAGTTTACTGCAATCTATTTTTCTCGGAATTGTCCAGGGATTGACGGAATTTCTGCCGGTGTCCAGTTCCGGGCATCTGGCGATCTTTCAGGTACTGTTCGGAATGGAAGAAGTTCCGGCATCCTTCGATGTAATGCTGCACGTCGGCACACTCGCCGCCGTCTTTATCTGCTACTGGAGTGATATCTGGAAGCTCATCAAACACGGCTTTCTCATGCTACGCGATGCGACCGTGAACTGCATCGTCTGGGTGCTGCATAAGGTCGGAAAAGAGGACTATGAATACCGCCGGGTCATTTCCAACAGTTACCGCAAATTCGCGCTGATGATCATCGTCTCGACCATTCCGACCGGCATTATCGGCATTCTGATCGAGGATGTGAGCGATTACGCGGCGACGACACTGATCTTCCCGGGCATCTGCCTGCTGATCACAGGGGTAATTTTGCAGATCTCCGACCGGATCGCGGCGGGCAAAAAGACGGCAAAGACGGCTACATACACGAACGCGTTTATTATCGGCATTGCTCAGGGGCTGGCGGTGCTGCCGGGGCTTTCCAGGTCCGGCCTGACAATCACCTGCTGCCAGCTGAACCAGTTCGAGCGAAAATTTGCGGTAAAGTACGCCTTTATCATGTCGATCCCGGCGATCCTGGGGGCGGCGATCTTAAAGCTGCCGGATGCGCTCGCCGAGCAGGTGACGGCTGCGCAGGGGGCAAATTATCTGGTCGGCATCATCGTGGCCGCCGTGGTGGGATTTTTCTGCATTAAGTATATGTTAAAAATCATCAGCAACCGGGGATTCCGCTATTTCTCCTGGTACTGCTTTGCGGTCGGGATTATCGCGATTGTAGCGGGGATCGTGAGATAATTTTCTGATACTGTTTTGCGGTCGGAATGATTGCGATCATAGCGGGGATCGTGAGACAGGAGAGAAATTTGCCGATACGGGGACGGCGATGAGAAGCGTAACGTTGCATCACATATCGGAGAATAGATAGATTCAGGAGGGGAGATTTGGCTGCGCGAAAGGGAAGTACGGGGACTTCCGCGGGAGGTTCCGGGAAAAGTAATACAAAAAAAAGCACAGCGGCAAAGAAAACTTCAGGCACCGGAAAGAAGACATCAGGCACGGCAAAGAAGGCATCTGCCGGCAGCAGCCGTAAAACGCAGACGAAGAGCGGTACCGCCGGCCGAAGCAGCGCGAAGCGCACAGCCGGAGGCGCGGGACGGAAAAACACGGCAGGGGAGCAGAACGGTTCCGGCGTGCGCAGCGAAATCAGCATTCTGACAGCGCTGGCGCTGACGCTCTTCGGAACGCTGAGCGTATTCGGTCTGTGCGGCAGCGCGGGAGCGGTGGTTCGGGATTTCCTGTACGGCGTGTTTGGAATTCTGGCCTGTGTCGTGCCGCTGCTGTTTTTTCTGGCTGTCATGTTTTTTGTCTCAAATCTGGGCAACGGGAAGGCCATGGGAAAGCTTCTGGCAGGCCTTTTGATTGTGCCGGATCTGTGCGGGCTGATTCAGCTGATTGTCTCTCCTCATGCGACGGGTGAGACGTTAAAAGAACTATACGCGTCGGGAACCGGCGGCGGCTGGCTGGGCGGCGCGGTGAAGCAGGGGCTCTGCAGTGTCTTTGATGTGGTAGGGGCATATCTGATTCTGGTTTTGATCCTGCTGATCTGCCTTGTTGTGATCACCGAAAAATCCCTCACGCGCTGGCTGCGGGCGGCGGGAGAACAGATTCTGGGGCGTGCCAGGGATGATTACGACTACCGGGTGGAGCAAAATGAAGAAAACCGTGCGCGGAACGAGGAGAAAAAAGAAGAGCAGCGCATTCAGAGAGAAGAGCGCCGCAGGCTGGCGGAGGAGCGTCGCAGGCAGGAAGAGGAACGCCGCGAAGAGCGACGCAGACAGGAGGAAGAGCACCGCAGACGCACGGACCATAAAGTGCGGGGCGTGGAGATCCGGGATAATACGGTCATCGGGGAAACCGGCACGGAGGATGCGGCAGGCCGCGCCGCAGGCGGCGGAAATGACCGCGTGACGGCTCATGCTGCGGGAGACGAAACCGGCGGCATGAGGAGTCGCTCTGAGGACAGTGAAACCGACGGTCGGAGAGGCCACGCCGCAGACAGTGAAACTGACGGCAGTCGGAAGGGCCGTGCCGGGGACAGTGAGACCGACAGCCGGAAGGGCCGCGCCGCGGACAGTGAGACTGACGACAGTCGGAAAGGTCGCGCTGCGGACAGTGAGACTGACGACAACCGGAAAGTTCACGTCTGGGATCGCGAGCCAGAAGGCGCGGCCGACCGCGTGACGGATTCTGAAAACGGCAGCCGTGCCGGGGACGGAAGAATCGATCGCCGGTCACCGCCGGAGAATCCGGCGGAGGATCCGGCGGAGGACGCCGCCGTGGAGTGGTGGAATCCCCATGAAACGGAGGAGCCTGTTCCGGAGGATGTGATCGACCGGCTGGAGCGGGAACTGAAGTATGTGGAAGGATCCGAACCGGAGAGCGACCGAAACGGATTTCGAGACGGGCAGGATACCCCGGGCGATGAGAGTGCCGGACAGCAGACCGGTTTGGTGAAAGAAGAACCGGAGGATGAAGACCGGGACGGTTTCTCCGACGGCGTTCGTCGACTTGACTTCATGCAGGAGCGCGTGAACCGTCGGATGAAAGAGTTTGAGACGGTGAAGGCCGATGATGCAGAGGGAGAAAACATTTCGCAGTCCGAATTCTCAGCGGAAAGCGACCATAACATCGGAGAAAGAACAGAAACAGATAATTTTACCGACAGAAGAGCGGAAGCGGAGATACCCTCAGACACGGCAGCAGCGGCAGAGGCATCCATTGGTGTGAGAACCGAAGAAGAGGCGTCCGCCGGTGTGAGAACCGGGCCAGAGACATTCGCAGGTACAAAAACCGGGACAGAGGCGTCCGCCGGTGTGAGAACCGGGACTGAGACACCTGCAGGTGCGAAAACGAGTGCAGAAGTATCTTCCGGCAGGAAAAACGGAACCGGGTTACCCGGCAGTTCGAAGGTCGGAACCGGAACATCTTCCGGAACAAAAACAGGGGCGGGCACGGATGTCTCCGGGGCGGCCCCCAGGGTTTTGCAGTACCGAAAGCCGCCGACCTCTCTTCTGACCGCCGGAGGAAGATCCGAGCGGGATTCACAGGCCGAGCTAAACCGTGTGGCGGATAAGCTTCAGGACACGCTGAAACGCTTCGGGGTCAATGTCACGATCACGGATGTGAGCCGTGGCCCCTCCGTCACCAGATACGAGCTCCTGCCGGAGGCGGGAACCAGAGTAAACCGCATCACATCCCTGTCGGACGACATCAAGCTGGCGCTCGCCGCCACGGACATCCGCATCGAGGCGCCGATTCCGGGCAAATCCGCCATCGGCATCGAGGTGCCGAACCGGCGGCGGGAGACCGTATATCTGAAGGATCTGGTGGAGTCCGGAGAGCTGAAAGGGCATCCCTCGAAGATCGCCTTTGCGGCAGGCAAGGACATCGCGGGAAAGGTGATCGTGGCGGATATCGCAAAGATGCCGCATATGCTCATTGCCGGTACAACCGGCTCCGGAAAATCCGTGTTTACCAACTCCATCATCATGACGATCCTCTTTCGCGCAACGCCGGAGGAAGTGAAGCTCATCATCATCGACCCGAAGGTCGTGGAGTTCGGCATATACAATGGCATTCCGCACCTGATGACGCCGGTCGTGACGGATCCGCGCAAGGCCGCGGAGGCGCTCAAATGGGCCACCGCCGAGATGAGCCGCCGCTACCAGACCTTCGCCAATGAGAATGTGCGTGATTTAAAGGGATATAATAAGAAAATCGAGCGGGAGCACCTGACGGACAAGGACGGCCAGCCGCTGAAAAAGCTGCCGCAGATCGTCATCATCATCGATGAGCTGGCTGACCTGATGATGGTGGCCGCCAAGGATGTGGAGGAGACCATCTGCCGTCTGGCGCAGCTGGCCAGAGCTGCCGGCATCCATTTGATTATCGCCACCCAGCGGCCCAGCGTGGATGTGGTCACGGGACTCATCAAGGCGAACATCCCGTCGAGGGTGGCGCTGCTGGTGTCCTCCGGCACGGACTCCCGCACGATCATCGACATGAACGGCGCGGAAAAGCTTCTGGGCAACGGCGACATGCTCTTTGCGCCGTCCGGCTACGCGAAGCCGGTGCGCCTGCAGGGCGCGTTCGTGTCCGACGAGGAAGTCCGCAGCGTGGTGGAATTTCTGAAAAAGCAGGTGCCCGAGGGCGGCGCCTGCGATCCCACCGTGTTTGAGGAGGTCGAGACGGCGGAGCAGGAAGAGGCCGGGGAGAACCGAAACGAACAGGACGAACTCTTCGCAGACGCGGGGCGTTTCCTGATTGAGAAGAAGCGTGCGTCCGTAAGCCTTTTGCAGCGAAAATTCCGGGTCGGTTTCAACCGCGCGGCGCGCATCATCGACCAGCTCGAGGAAGCCGGCGTGGTCGGCGAAGAGCTGGGGACGAAACCGAGAAATGTACTTATGACATTGGAAGAATTTGAGGAACTTCTGAAGACGCAGGGATAGAGATACTGAATCGTGTCAGAACAGACGCAAACGAAAAAGTGCAGTGTCAGAACGGACGCAAACGAAAAGCGGACAAATGTAGTGTACAGTTTGCTTTGCGCGGGGCAGATGAGAAACGTTCGCCGGAAATCTTTTGTGGAAGATTTCCGACTGAAAATAAGAAAAAATGAGGTGTGTTATGGCTGAAGTAAAAACAGATATCCAGATTGCCCAGGAGGCAGAGTTGTACCCGATCGGTGAGGTGGCAAAGCAGCTGTCACTCTCGGCGGACGATCTTGAGTTCTACGGACGTTACAAGGCGAAAATTTCAGAGGACTGCCTGAACCGGTTGCATGAGCGGGAGGACGGCAAGCTGATCCTGGTGACGGCCATCAACCCGACCCCGGCGGGAGAGGGGAAGACTACCGTGACCGTGGGGCTCGGCGAAGCCTTCGGCAGGCTCGGAAAGAAGGCGGTCATCGCGCTGAGGGAGCCTTCGCTGGGACCGTGCTTCGGCATCAAGGGCGGCGCCGCAGGCGGCGGCTACGCGCAGGTGGTGCCCATGGAGGACTTAAACCTGCACTTTACCGGCGATTTTCACGCTGTCACATCGGCCAACAATCTTCTGGCCGCGCTGATCGACAACCACATTCAGCAGGGAAACGCTTTAGGCATCGACCCAAGGCAGATCGTCTGGAAGCGCTGCATGGACATGAATGACCGGGTGCTGCGCAATGTGGTGGTAGGCCTGGGCGCAAAGGGCGACGGTACGGTGCGCGAGGATCATTTCGTCATCACGGCGGCCTCTGAGATTATGGCCATCCTCTGCCTCGCCCGGGATATGGACGACTTAAAGCGCAGGCTCGGGGAGATCATCGTAGCCTACGACTACAACGGCAAGACGGTCCGGGCCTGCCAGCTGGGCGCGGTGGGTGCCATGGCGGCGCTCTTAAAGGACGCGCTGCAGCCCAACCTGATCCAGACACTCGAACACACCCCGGCGCTGGTGCACGGCGGTCCTTTCGCGAACATCGCCCACGGCTGCAACTCCGTGCGAGCAACGCGCGCCGCGTTAAAGATGGCGGACTATGTCATCACCGAGGCCGGATTCGGCGCGGATCTGGGCGCGGAGAAGTTCTTTGACATCAAATGCCGCCAGGCTGGACTTGCGCCGTCGGCGGTGGTGATCGTCGCCACCGTGCGGGCCTTAAAGTACAACGGCGGCGTGGCGAAGGCGGATCTGGGCATCGAAAATATCGCTGCCCTGGAGCGGGGCATTTGCAATCTGGAAAAGCATATCGAAAACGTGCGCAAGTACGGCGTGCCGATCATCGTGACGCTGAACGCCTTCCTCACGGACACGGAAGAGGAGATCAGCTTCGTTCGCCGGTTCTGCGAAGAGCGGGGCTGTGAATTCGAGATCGCCGAGGTCTGGGAGAAAGGCGGCGAGGGCGGCGTCCCGCTGGCGGAAAAGATCATCCGGACAATCGAGACGAAACCTGCGGAATTCAGGCTTTTATATGAGGACAGTCTGTCGCTGGAGGAAAAGATTAAGACTGTGGCGACGCAGATTTACGGCGCGGACGGCGTGACCTTCTCCGCTCCGGCAAAGAAGGAACTGGAAAAACTCACCGCCTTAGGCTACGGAAACCTTCCGGTTTGCATGGCGAAGACCCAGTATTCCCTTTCGGACGATGCCGCGAAGCTCGGCCGACCGGCGAATTTCACGGTCAATGTGCGCGAAGTCTACATCGCGGCGGGCGCGGGATTCGTGGTGGCCTTAACCGGCAGCATTATGACCATGCCGGGACTGCCGAAGCACCCGGCGGCGTTGGATATCGACGTGAAGGACGGCGTGATTACGGGGCTGTTCTGATGACGGGACAGAAAATGAATATCTGTGATCTGAAAAAGGAACCGTGAAAATGAACATCTCTGGTTTTGAAAAAGAAATCGGGAAATGAATAACTCTGATTTCGGGAAAGGGATCGGGAGTCGAATAACTCTGATTTCGGAAAAAGGAAGCGGGAGTTGGATATTCCTGATTTCGGAAAGGGAACCGGGAGTCGAATAAATCTGATTTCAAACAAAGAGAACAGAAACTTAAAATAGATGATGAAAAATGAGGACAGATATGGCACAGATTATTGACGGAAAGAAAATATCGACACAGATTAAGGACGAGTGCCGGGAGCGCACGGCGGCGCTGGCCGCGCAGGGCATCACGGTCACGCTTGCAGTGATTCAGGTGGGCAGCGATCCCGCATCCTCCGTGTACGTGCGGAACAAAAAGCGCGCCTGCGAATACTGCGGCATCCGCTCGCTTTCCTATGAGCTGCCGGAGACGGTGAGCGAGGAGGAGCTTCTGAACCTGATCCGTGAACTCAACAGCCGCGCGGACGTGAACGGCATTCTGGTGCAGCTGCCGCTGCCGAAGCATATCTCGGAGGACCGCGTAACGGAAGCCATCGACCCGGGCAAGGATGTGGACGGTTTCCACCCCATGAGCGTCGGCGCGCTCTCCATCGGAAAGCCCGGCTTTGTCTCCTGCACGCCCCAGGGCGTGATCGAGCTCTTAAAGCGCAGCGGCATCTCCATCCGCAGGAAAGAGTGTGTCGTGGTGGGACGCAGCAACATTGTCGGCAAGCCGATGGCCATGCTGCTGCTCCGGGAAAACGGCACGGTGACGGTGACCCACTCCGCCACGGTGAACCTGAAAGAGGTCACCCGCCGTGCGGATATCCTCGTGGTAGCCATCGGAAAACCGGGTTTTATCACGGGAGATGACCTGAAAGAAGGCGCTGTCGTCATCGACGTCGGCATCAACCGCGGCGCGGACGGAAAACTCTGCGGCGATGTGGACTTTGAGAGTGCCCGGAAGGTGGCCTCCTGGATCACGCCTGTGCCGGGCGGCGTCGGCCCCATGACCATCGCCATGCTCATGAGCAATTGTGTGAAGTCGGTGGAGATGAAGAGATAGATGTATATTTCCGGCAGATGAATTCCAAAATCCATGGCATGGATTGAAAAGCAGATTTCGAAAATCCGTAGTATGGATGAAAAAGTGGAGGCTCAGAATTCATGGCATGGATATGGAAAGCGGATTTCAAAAATCTGCCGGTTTGTTGAAAGTATTTTTGAATAAGAACCGAAATCGGAGACGGCATGTTTCGGGAAAGGTCAGGGAGAAAAGTTTTGTGAAATACGCGAATGTGATCATAGATATTTCTTTGGAAAAACTGGACAGAGTATTTCAGTACATCATTCCTGACAACATGCGGGAAGAGCTGCACGTCGGCATGCTGGTAAAGGTGCCCTTCGGGCGGGCAACCCGCCGGGGATATGTGGTGGAGCTTCTCGATGAGGCCCGGTACCCCGAGGAAAAATTAAAAGAGATCGGCGAAATCGAAAAGAAAAGCGTGACCGTATCCGGGCAGATGATCGAGCTGGCCTGGTGGATGAAGGAGCGCTACGGTTGCACCATGAACCAGGCGTTAAAAACCGTGCTTCCGGTGAAGCGCCAGGTGAAGGCGAGAAAGACGGGGCATTCCATCTACCGCAGCGAGGAATTCGAGCGGATGGTGGAGCAGCAGGAGATCGTCACCTTAAACGAGGAGCAGCGGAGCGTGGCGGAGGCTCTAAAAAGGGCATTGAGGAAAAAATCCGGTCCGTCAGATTCACGGCCCGACGGGGAGAACCGCCTGACAGATTCAAGATCCGACGGGGAAGACCATCTGACAGATTTACGGTTCGACGGGGAAGACCAACTGACAGATTCAAGGTCCGATGGGAGAAACCAACTGTCAGATTCATGGTTCGACAGGGAAGATCAACCGTCAGAATCACCGCCCGGCATGAAAGACAGGAGCAGGGAAAGGGAAGGTTTATCGGACAGCCTTGAGTCGGATCCTTTTCCACCGAATGTACACCTCCTCTTCGGCGTGACCGGCAGCGGAAAGACGGAGGTCTACCTCGACCTGATCGAGGAAACCATCCGCAGGAAGAAGCAGGCGATCGTGCTGATCCCGGAAATATCCCTCACCATGCAGACGATTCTGCGCTTTCGCAGGCGCCTGGGCGACGCAGTGGCCGTCATCCACTCGCGCCTCTCCGACGGTGAGCGGTATGAAACCTTTGATCGGGCAAAGCGGGGGGAGGTTTCCGTGGTGGTGGGGGCGCGGAGCGCCATCTTCACGCCGTTTCCAAAGCTCGGGCTCATCATTATCGATGAGGAGCACGAGGAATCCTACAAAAATGAGCCGGTGCCGAAGTACCACGCCCGGGAGATTGCCATCCAACGCTCGGAAATGACGGGGGCCATGGTGCTCCTGGGCTCGGCGACACCGTCGCTGGAAAGCTTCTACCGGGCAAAAAGCGGGTACTACGGGTTCCACGAGCTTCCGCACCGGGGCGGCGCGGGGGAGCTTCCGGCGGTGTCGGTAGTCGACCTGCGGGAGGAGCTGGCGAAGGGAAACCGTACCATTTTGAGCCGTGAGCTGGAGGAAGACATGGTGCGGGCTCTCGAAGAGAAGCGCCAGATCATGCTGTTTCTGAACCGCCGGGGCTACGCGAACTTCGTTTCCTGCCGCAGCTGCGGCCAGGTCATTTCATGTCCGCACTGCTCGGTGGCACTGAAACCCCACCGGGACGGAAAGCTGAAATGTCACTACTGCGGCTACGAGGCGACGGCGCCGAAGCGCTGCCCCACCTGCGGGTCGCCGTACATCGGCCGGTTCGGCACAGGCACGCAGAAGGTGGAAGAGTATATAAGAAAGCGTTTCCCGCAGGCAGGGGTGCTGCGCATGGACGTGGACACCACCGCAGGGAAGGAAGGCCACGAGGCGATCTTAAAACAGTTCCGGGACGGCGAGGCGGACATCCTCATCGGCACCCAGATGATCGTGAAGGGCCATGATATCAAAAACGTGACGCTGGTGGGTATCCTGGCGGCGGATCTGTCGCTGTTCGCGTCGGATTACGGTGCTGCGGAGCGCACCTTCGATCTTCTTACCCAGGCCGCGGGCCGCGCCGGGAGGGGAGAGCACGCGGGGAAGGTCGTCATACAGACATACCGTCCTGACCATTACAGCATCGTGCGGGCGGCCACCCAGGATTACGTCGGTTTTTATGAGGACGAGATGGCCTTCCGCCGCACCATGCATTACCCGCCCTGCGGGCAGATGGCCGCATTTCTTGTCACATCCGCAGATGAAGCGGAGGCGGACCGGCTTGCGGAGACCGTGGCGCGGGCGCTGAAGGCCGGTGCCGGAGTTCCCGGAGAAAGCCGCCGCCCGGACAGTCATCCGCCGGAGAACGGTGCGCGGATGTGTGAGGGAGAAAAAAAATTCAGCATCCGCCCGCGTGAGACAGAAGAAAGAAACAGTTTTAGCAGAGACACGTATGGGGTGGAAGCAGAAAACGGTTTGAACAGGGACACATACGGGACGGAAGAAAGAAACGATTCGAACAGTGTTTCTCAGTGGAGGAGAGAAAGAAATGGTTTGAACGGGCTCCTTCATGGAGCGGAAGATAAAATGGGAGAAAACATGCTCACCGTGATTGGCCCCACGGAAGCTTCCGTGGCGAAAGTGAAGGATATCTTCCGCAGGGTCATTTACATCAAACATGATGACCTGCATGTGATCCTGCACGCCCGGGACGTGGCGATGAGGGCTTTTGACACCGCCTCGAAAAGCGACGGCATGATCCAGTTTGATCTGTCGCCGGGCGGGACGGTCTGAATTTAGAGAAGGTGAACATGAGAGCCGGCACAGGACGGTTACAGACGGAATGTGCGATATCCATGTTCTCATATAAACAGAGAAGAAGAAGAGAAAAAATGGCACAGGAATGTCTGAAGGGAACCTTCGCGAAAGCAGACATACGGATGCTTTTTAAGGATTGCGGGAACTGAAGAAAATGCGAAGCATTTTTTTGGGGTCCCAAACACATGAATTCGGATGCGAGCATCCGATTCATAGGTTTTAGACCCTGGTGTCATCATATTGATTTCAGAATCAAAAAAGAAATAAAAGAAAAAGAAGAAAAATAAGAATATAGAAGAAAGGTGCAGGGAAATGGCGATCAGAAGAATCAGGGAACTTGGGGACGACTGCCTGCGGAAGGTATGCCGCCCGGTAAAGGAGATGAACCGACGTACAAAAATACTCATCGAGGATATGCTCGATACCATGTATCTGTCGGACGGGGTGGGGCTTGCGGCGCCGCAGGTCGGTATCTTAAAGCAGATCGTGGTGATCGATGTCGGTGACGGGGCGGTGATCCTTATCAACCCGGAAATCATCGAGAGCGACGGCGAGCAGACCGGAAGCGAGGGGTGCTTAAGCGTTCCGGGAAAGGCCGGAAATGTGACCAGGCCCAATCATGTGATTGTCCGGGCATTAAATGAGAACATGGAGGAAATCGAGGTGGAAGGGACGGAGCTTCTCGCCCGCGCCATGTGCCATGAGATCGATCACCTGCACGGCATCATGTACACCGATAAGGTCGAGGGAGACCTGTATGAGGTGACAAACGAAGAAGAAGAGTAAACATGATTTTCATATGTCTGTCTGTGCCGGAGCGTCACAGGATAGCCTGAACGATTTTGTTTACGCTCCGGAATGGGGATGAAAATGCGGATTATATTTATGGGAACGCCCGATTTCGCGGTCAGTGCGCTGAAGGCGCTCGTTGCAGACGGGCATGAGGTCGTCTGCGCCGTGACGCAACCGGACAAACCGAAGGGTCGGGGGAAAAAAATGCAGTTTCCGCCGGTGAAGGAAGCCGCACAGAAAGCGGGCATCCCGGTGGAGCAGCCGCAACGTGTGCGCGGGAACGAAGAATTCCTCGCAAAAATGGAAGCCCTTCGCCCGGACGTGATCGTGGTGGCGGCCTACGGCCAGATTCTGCCGCAACGCCTGCTGGATATCCCGGCCTGCGGCTGCATCAACATCCACGCGTCGTTGCTTCCGAAATACCGCGGGGCATCGCCCATTCAAAACGCCATCCTTGCGGGTGAAACGGTGACGGGCATCACCACCATGCGCATGGACGCGGGGCTGGATACGGGCGACATCATCGAGCAGCGCGAAATCCCGATCGCTGCGGATGAGACGGGCGGAAGCCTGCATGACAGGCTGGCGGAGCTGGGCGGAGAGCTGATTCTCTCCACCTTAAAGAAAATCGGGGAGGGTACGGCACAGTACGCGAAGCAGGACGATGCCGCGGCCACCCACTGCGGGAAAATCGCAAAGCAGACGGGAGCGCTGGACTTTACAAAGTCTGCGGCGGAGCTGGAACGGCAGATCCGGGCGCTGGATCCCTGGCCGGGAACCTTCACCTGTATCGGGGACAGAAATATCAAGGTGTGGAGCGCGGAGGTATCGGCGGAAGACAATGTTCCGGAAAACAATGTCGGAGACGGCCAAAATCAGGGCAGAAATCAGAGCTTCGGGACAACTGCGGGAGCCGATGCAAAGCGGGACGGTACGGCAATTGCGGGAGCCGATGCGAAACAGGAGGATGGAGCAGACTCCGGAAGCGAATCAAATCCGGAAATCAGAACCGGGGCGGAAGAAAAAACGCCGGGCGAAGTCGTGGGATTTGGTTTCGCGCCGTATGCGAAAGACCGCATCCTGGTGCAGACCGGCGACGGCATTCTCGCGATCCGTGAGCTGCAGCCGGAGGGAAAACGCCGCATGGCGGCGGACGCGTACCTGCGCGGGTACCCGGTGGAACTGCATGCGAGGTTGGGTTAAACCGGTGGTGATGGGTGTTCCCGTTCACGGGCGAACTCAGGTGTCGCGTTTGGCAAATTACTGGGCTTAGCGGCCTTGCACTTTATTTTTTTGGAGAATAAAAAAATTGTTGAAATTTTATGAAATATATAATATGATAGAAACTGTGTCGGCGAAAGCTTTTGCCCTTAACAGGCGACCATGAATTGCAACATTTCATTGCCGTTGGTTTCCGCAGCATGGGCATCAGTCGGCATTGCCGACACAATATGTGAGTTCCCTTTTATCGGAGAACGGACGGGAGATACGGACCTAAAATATAATCGGAAGCAGAGCTGAAGATTTGACTGTTTTTTTGCTGACTCCGTTACAGGGAAGATGCATGTAAAATATATGGAAATGGAGGAACAATTGATGAAAAGAAAACTGAGATGTAAAATCTTAAGTCTTCTGATGGTGGCGGTCATGTGTATCGGACTGCTGCCGGCATCCGTGCAGGGCGCGGAGGATGCCATCGTCTATGTGGCTGCCGGTGACAGCATCACCACCGGTTATGGCCTCGACGATAAGAGCAGCGAATGTTATGTTACGCTGTTTGCCGAAGACATCGGCGCAGATTCGACCACGAATCTGGGTGTGGACGGGCTGACAGCGGCATTGCTGTACACGTATCTCGCGACAGGCACTTATGACACTGTCATCGCTTACGCGGATGTGATTACCATCACCATCGGCGGCAATGACCTGATGGCGGCGTTTTATGAGGTGGTCGCGGAGATTTGCACCGCCAGCGGCACGACGATGGACGCGACTATGGTTCAGACAATACTCTCTGATCCGGTTACGTATTCCACACAGGCGCTGGCACTGTACCGGCTTTTAAACACTGAGGATGCAGTCACCTATATGGCAGGCTCCACCACGCTAACATCTGCTATTTATGCCTGTGTGCAGAATGTGAACAACATTGCGTCGTACATAAAGAGTGTGAATGAGGATGCAGTGATCCTCATCGCCAACCAGTACAACCCGTATCAGTGGCTGTCGGGTTGCGAATACATCGTGGCACTTTTTGAAGCCGGCGTAACCGCATACAATTATGCGCTTTCTGTGGCACAGACATCGGATTATACGTTGGTGGATGTCTACAGTGCGTTTGCTGAGTCGGGGGACACGCTCACGAATGCATATTTTACCATTAATTATGCCACTCTGTCCTATGACATGAATTTTGACTTCCACCCGAACGCGGACGGCCACGCGGTGATCGCGGATGCGATGGCGGCGGCGTATGAATCTGCGACAGCTGCGGATGACGATTCTGAGGATACTTCGGTCACGGTTACAAATGTGGAGGTCGTGGAGCTGAATGCAGATGAGTTTACGGTGGGAGACAGCCCGAATCTTGCCGACATGACGATCCTCGTTACCTACAGTGATGATTCCACGAAGACTCTGACATTTGATGAGGGCATGGATTACCTCTATGATGATGATGATTATGATTACAGTAACTTCATTGAGTATTTCCTGTACAACGTGGTCACTTATGAAGAAGATGGAGAAGTTATCGAATACGTCGACTCTTACTGGTATGGATATCCGATCCCTGATGAGGGGGAATATCTTGTAGGCTTTATCGTGTCTGGGACTGATAGCTGGCAGTACATTTACACAGATACGAGTGTCACGATAAGTGCTCTGCTGGCTTCGTCGCTGGAGAATGTTACATCGCTCACATTGAATGAGACCTATACGACGAATCTGGAAGAGACAGGCGACTGGGTATGGTACAGCTACACCCCGGAGGCTTCCGGATACTATGTTTTCCAGTCATCGAATAATTATCAGGAAGATAATTACGTGGATCCTTTCGTGGAGCTTTACTCTCTGAACAGCGACGGAACACTGACCTACATTACTTATAACGATGACTATGATGATGAAAACTTTTATCTGTACTATTATCTGACGGAAGGGGTTACTTATTATTTCAAAACCAGATCTTTCATGGATAGCTATGTAGGCCTGTATGATGTGGAGCTGACTTCTGAAGAAGAGACCACCACAGAGACAGATGCGGAAACCGTCCTCGCGGCGGCCATCGCACAGCTTGAAGCGGTGATTGCCGAGGCGGAAGCCCTGAACGAGAGCGACTATTCGGCGGAAGACTGGGCGGCCATCCAGGCGGCTCTCACAAGCGCGCAGGCAGTGCTGGCAGATCTTGTGGCTAACGGAACGGATACCAGCTATACCACGACGGAGATTCTTGCGATATATCAGGCTCTGACGACCGCAGTGACGGAGACAGAAACAGAAACTACATCGGAAGAAGACACCTCATCTACGACGGAGGCAGATGAAGACGAGTCTGACACGACCACCGCGGAGGAAGATACGACGGAAGCAGAGGGTGACACGACAGAAGCGGAAGAAGAAACCACCGCAACATCCACGGATGGAACAGACACCGCTTCCACGGGTGATTCCTCAACGGGAACCGGCGATATTTCCACATGGATTTACTTTGTACTTCTGATCGGCGCGGCTGCAGGTGCGGTGCTGGTTGCGAAGAAGAAAGAAGCGTAAATCGATAGAGACTAAAAAGAATCCGCGCTAACTAAATCAAATATGGATAGCGCGGATTTCTTACATTTTAAATCACATAGATTACTATTTCACTTTTACACGGTTATGCCGATAGGCGCCACTCTTCGATATTCACCACATCTCTAATAGCCCTGGCAATCTAAAAATATGATGACATAATTTTGAAGTTGACGGATGTGTAAATAATGTGTATACTTGGAAAGGGTGGGGACATGTGAAACAAAGAGATTTAGTAAAGCAGCTTCAGGACATAGGTTTTACGTTTTGGCGGCATGGTGGTAACCATGATATTTACAGAAGAGGTAATGATACAGAGAAGGTTCCAAGACATAAGGAGATCAATGAACAGCTGGCAAGGAGTATTTTAAGAAAATGGGGATTATAAATGCGAATGGATCGAAAGGAGAAAATTAAAATGAAAACAGCTTACCCCGTAATATTTACAGATGTTGGCACGAATATATTGATTGAAGTTCCGGACTTAAACATTTTGACAGAGGCAAACGAAGAAGGGAAGCCAAAAGGAACTATTGCAGATGCAATGAAGATGGCGAGAGATGCAATCGGGCTTGAATATATAGCTTTAGAGGATATCGGAAAGGATATCACTCCACCATCGGACATTTCGTCTGTTGATGTGAAAAAGGGTACTTTTGTGGATTGTGGGCAAGGGTTTTTATCCATGGTCGATGTGGATGTAACAGAATATCGCAAAAGAGCTGACAATAGAACCGTTCGTAGAAATGTAACGCTTCCGAATTGGTTGAATGTCGAGGCAGAACGGGCGCATATCAATGTGTCCAAGACATTACAAGAAGCCTTAATGGTGAAATTAGGCGTGACGGCAAGATAAACAGTTCCTTATGGTAGACTGATATCCAGAATAATGAAAGCAAATGAAATGGAAATGAACTTATATGAAATCCGAATATAACAGAAAATCCGAGCGTGAAGCCGTCCTGGACATTCTTCTGAATGTGCTGGAGGAGGGCATTTTTTCCGGTAACGCCCTTGACCGGGAGTTGAACCGGCAATCCCGCTCGACGGAGAGCCGCGCCTTTATCACAAGGCTGACCGAGGGAACCATCGAGCGCCTCATCACCATAGATGATGTGCTCGATTCGTGCGCAAGCGTACCGTGCCGGAAAATGAAGCCGGTGATAAGAAATATACTTCGCGAAAGCGTGTACCAGATGCTTTTTATGGACAATGTTGCGGATGCGGTCGCGGTGAATGACGCGGTAGCTCTTGCCAAAAAGCGCGGCTTTGCGGGCCTTGCGAAGTTTGTGAACGGTGTGCTGCGCACGGTGGGGCGGAAGAAAGAGAGTTTTTCCTTTTATACAGGGAAAGAAGTCAAACCCGGATCGGGGAATACGTCGGTTTTTTATTCAATGCCACTCTGGTTAGTCCGTCATATGGAAAGCGCAGCGGGAAGAGACCGGGCGGAGGCCGTGTTCAAAGACTTTCTGACCGTGCGCCCGCTGCAGGCAAGGGTCAATTTGACAAATGCAGATAAGCGCAATGTAATGGAATCCCTGACCGCAGAAGGGCTGCAGGTTTGGGAACATCCGTATCTGGATCATGTCATCCTGCTGGAAAGCGCGTTCCGCCTGACGCGCACGGAAGCCTTTCGCGAGGGTCAGATTCAGATCCAGGACGCGTCCTCCGTTCTGGCGGTGGCGGCAGCCGGGATCCGCCCCGGCATGCGGGTGCTGGACGTGTGCGCGGCTCCCGGCGGGAAGAGCCTGTACGCGGCAGACCTTCTTTGCGACGCAAAAAAATGCGGAAACAGCACAGATGACAGCGGCGAAGAGAAACGCGGAGACAGTATAGACGAAAGGGCCGCTGTCCGGCGGGGAGCGAACAGTCTGACGGAGGGTGTCTCACCGGAGAAGATGTCGGCACATTCGTCGATCGTCCGCTCCCGCGACCTGACCGATGCGAAGGTTGCAAAGATCCGCGAAAACGCGGCCCGCTGCCACTTTGACGATATCATCCGCCCGGAGGTCGCGGACGCCAAGGTATTTGACCCGGGCCTCGAAGCCTGGGCGGACGTCGTCATCGCGGATCTGCCCTGCTCCGGCCTGGGGGTCATCGCCAAAAAGCCGGATATCAAGTACCGTGTGCAGCCCGAAGACCTGACGAACCTTGCCGCGCTGCAGCGGGAAATCCTGAGCGTCGTGTGGCGCTATGTAAAGCCGGGCGGCGTCCTGATCTACAGTACCTGCACGGTAAGTCCCAAAGAAAATCAGGAAAACGTGCGCTGGTTTCTGTCACAGGGGTATCCGATGGAGGCGGACGACATGACGCCGTATTTGCCGGAGAGGTTTTTAAAAGAAGTGTATCAGAGGCGGAGTATGGAGGGATCGAGCCTGAAGCAGAACAAGGCGGGATCAGGTCAGGGGGAAAACGCAGAGAAACCAAAACCGGCACAGCAGGCTATGGAGAAAACAGATCCGAAACGGGCTGTGAAGGAACCTGACACAGCAGTGATGAATCAGAGCCGGGATCGGGTCGAACCGACAAGGGCGGAAAAAATCACCGAGCTGCAGCTTCTTCCGGGAGAATATGAAACCGATGGCTTTTTTATCGCCAGATTTCGAAGAAACCCTGATCAGGAACACGAGAGACTCTGAAAATATAAGAAGGAAGATATCCTGGAGGGAGAACATATACGCGACATGATAGATATAAAATCCTATGACTACGAAGAACTGAAAGCATACTTCGCCGCTCTGGGCGAGCCCGCTTTTCGCGCCACCCAGGTCTACGACTGGCTCCACTGCAAGCACGCGACGGACTTCGGCCAGATGACCAACCTAAGCAAATCCCTGCGGGAAAAGCTGGCCGCGGACTGCACCATCGCGAAGGCGGAACCGGTGCAGATCCTGTCTTCAGCGCTCGACGGGACGAAAAAGTTTCTCTTCCGCTTCGCGGACGGCAACGTGATCGAGAGCGTGTTTCTTCCCTATAAGCACGGGAATTCCGTGTGCATTTCTACGCAGGTCGGCTGCCGCATGGGCTGCCGGTTCTGCGCCTCCACGCTGGACGGCATGACCCGGAACCTCACCGCAGCCGAGATGCTGGAGGAAGTCTACCGCATCAGCGCCCTTACCGGGGAGCGCATCTCCAACGTAGTCCTCATGGGGGCGGGCGAGCCGCTGGACAATTTTGACGAAGTGACGAGGTTCCTGCGGATGATCTCGGACGAGCACGGGGCGCACATCAGCCAGCGGAACCTGACGCTCTCCACCTGCGGCCTGGTGCCGGAGATCAGGAGACTTTCGGAAAGCGATTACCAGATCACCCTGGCCATTTCGCTCCACGCGCCCACACAGGAAAAGCGCGAGACCCTCATGCCCATCGCCAGGCGCTATCCGCTCACAGAGCTCATCCCCGCCTGCCGGGACTACTTCGCGAAAACCGGCCGCAGGCTCACCTTCGAGTACAGCCTCATTGACGGGGTGAACGATACCGACGAAGATGCCGAAAATTTATGCAGACTGCTGAAAAATCTGCCCTGTCATGTGAATCTGATTGCTCTAAATCCCATAAAAGAGCGAAATTTCTGTGAATCAGGGGGATTACGTCCCATAAAATTTAAAAATTTACTTGAAAAAAACAGAATAAATGTTACTATAAGGCGGGAAATGGGCCGCGACATCAACGGGGCCTGTGGACAGTTGCGCAAAAGTTATGTAGACAGCGAATCATCATGATCGGGATACTGGTTATGAGTACTGGTTATGAGGTGTTTAGATGAAAGCTTATGGAAAGACAGACGTGGGAAGCGTCCGGGCGGTAAACCAGGATGTGATTTTCTATTCCGACACACCGGTGGGTGCCCTCGCGAACCTGTTTATTGTGGCGGATGGCATGGGAGGCCACCGGGCCGGAGATGTGGCGAGCGCCCTCACGGTGGAAACGATCGTGAACTATATCCGGCAGTCCGAGGAGACGAATCCCATTACGCTGATGGAAGAGGGCATACGCAGGGCAAACCTTGCGGTCATTGACAAGGCGTTTGAGGATGAGGACTACGAGGGCATGGGAACCACCGTCGTGGCCGCTACACTGAAAGACGACCTTCTCTACGTGGCGAACGTCGGCGACAGCAGGCTCTACCTGTTAAATGAAGAAATCCATCAGATCACCAGAGACCACTCCTATGTGGCGGATCTGGTAAGTCTGGGGCAGCTCGACAGGGAGAACGCCAGGGAAAGTCAGAAAAAAAATATCATTACCCGGGCGGTCGGCGCCGAGCCGGAGGTGACGCCGGACTTCTTTGAGGTCGAGGTGAAGCCGAATGATAAGTTTTTGCTGTGCTCGGACGGTCTCACCAACATGGTGCGGGATGATGAGATAAAAAAGGTCATCCTTGCGGAGGACAACCTGGGCGATGCCGTGGTGAAGCTGATTGACATCGCAAACGAGCACGGCGGAAAGGACAACATCTCCGCCGTGCTGGCAAGCGTGTGATGTGGGGCAGCGTCGTATATTTATAGAAATAAGGTAAGAGGTAAGGAAATGCTAAGAACAGGAATGTTTCTGGGAGATCGTTACGAGATTCTTGAAAAAATCGGCTCCGGCGGCATGTCAGACGTTTATAAGGCGCGCTGCCACAAGCTGAACAGGAATGTCGCGATCAAGGTATTAAAGTCGGAATTCAGTGAGGATAAAAATTTTGTCGCGAAGTTCAAGGTGGAGGCGCAGTCTGCGGCAGGTCTCGCGCACCCGAACATCGTCAGCGTCTTCGACGTCGGTGAGGATAACGGCTTAAATTATATCGTGATGGAGCTGATCGAGGGCATCACGCTGAAAAAGTATATCGAGCGCAAGGGCCGGCTGAGCGTCAAAGAGACCTTAAGCATCGCCGTGCAGGTGGCACAGGGGATCGAGGCGGCCCACAACAACCATATCATCCACCGGGACATCAAGCCGCAGAATATCATCATCTCCCGGGAAGGCAAGGTCAAGGTGACAGACTTCGGCATTGCCAGAGCGGCAAGCGCGAACACCATCAACTCGAACGCCATGGGAAGCGTGCATTACATCTCCCCGGAGCAGGCGCGGGGCGGCTATATCGATGAAAAAAGCGATATCTACTCCCTCGGCATCACCATGTACGAGATGGTAACCGGCCACGTTCCGTTTGAGGGCGACACTACCGTGGCCATCGCCCTGCAGCATATTCAGGAGGAGCTACCGTCCATCGCGGACGAAGTCCCGGAGACGCCTGTCAGCGTACAGAAGATCATCATGAAATGTACGCAGAAGAAACCGGATGCGCGGTATTTGAAGGTATCCTCCCTGATCGCAGACTTAAAGCATGCGCTGGTTGCGCCGGACGAGGACTTTGTCCTTATGAGCCCGGCGGCCGTGACAAATTCCAGAACCGTGGTCATCAACAAGAGCGAGCTGGAGCAGATCAAGTCCGCGTCCAAAAACGGGACATCGAGCCTGGCGGATCTGGACGTTCTGAATCTGGATAATGATGACGATGAGGATGAGCAGGACAGCGATTCGGATCCGGATGACGACGATTTCGACGATGACGATGATTTTGACGATGACGACGAGGACGGCGATGATGACGATGAGGACGACGACATTGATGCCGTGAATCCGAAGATGGATAAGGTGGTCAACGTGGTCAGCATCATCGTGGCGGTTGTCATTGTGATTGCTTTAATTTTCGGCGGCGTGAGAGTATGTAACCTGATCAGCGGCGACGATGATGAGGACGAGACAACGACGCTCAGCGGCCTTTCCGAGGATCAGTGCTATGTCCCGAGCGTGCTCGGCCTGACCGAGGAGGAGGCCATCGAGGAGCTGGAAGAGCAGGGCCTTGGCTACAAGATCACGGGTTATGAGTATAATTCGACCTATGCGAAGGGGCAGGTCTGCTCTCAGTCCGTGGAAGCGGATGAAATCGTAGATAAGGGAACAACCATTGAGCTGGTGATCAGCCAGGGTTCCCAGAGTATTGCCATCATTGACTTTACCGGATATACCAGAGCACAGATTGAAAGCTGGTGCGAGGAAAATGATATCACGCCGGTCTTCAGCTATGAGATGAATGACGAGATCGAGATGGATGTGGTCATCAGCTGGGATCCGACGGCCCCGGCGGAGGTGAGCTCCGGCGATTCCATCAGCTTTGTTTTAAGCCAGGGCGCGGAGGAGATCGACGAGTACGATGTGCCGAACCTTGTCGGCCAGACGCTGGTCGAGGCGAAACTGACGGCACAGCAGTATGGCTGGACTCTGTCCGATTCGTATGAATACAGTGATACTGTGGCGGCGAATGTCATCATCAGCCAGGATCCGGCAAACGGAACACTGCCGACAGGCTCCACCATTCAGGTAGTGGTAAGCCTCGGCGCGGAGCCGGTATCTGTGCCGAATGTTGTTGGGTACAGCGAAGAAGACGCCAAAACTACACTGACAGCAGCCGGGTTTATCGTAAATACGGCGACGGAAACAAGTACCACGGTTGGCAGCGGCCTTGTAACCCGCACGGATCCGACGGCAGGCACCTCCGCGGCGGCGGGTTCCACCGTGACTGTCTATATCAGCACGGGCGCAGGCACCACGACGGTGCCGCAGGTAGTCGGCGACGCGGAAGAAGAGGCGAAGGCAGAACTGGAAAATGAGGGCTTTGTCGTAGCGGTGGAGGAAGCATACAGCGATACCGTGGAGGAAGGCTATGTCATCAGTCAGGATCCGTCTTCGGACAGCACAGTGGAAATCGGTTCCACGGTGACCATCACGGTCAGCCTCGGGGTAGAAACCTTCACCGTGCCGAACGTGGTCGGCATGACCCAGGGCGGCGCGGAGGATGCCATGAATTCCGCCGGAGTCGCTTACACCTTCGAGGAGGAGTACAGCAGCAGCGTGACGGCCGGTTATGTGATCGGCCAGTCCATCGACGCGGGAACAACCGTGACGAAGGATGAGACTGTTGTCGTAACCGTGAGCATCGGGCCGTCCACAACTTCGACGGCCACCTACACGGGCACGCTCTCCTATCAGTATTCGGATCTGAATACGAGTCTCACCAGCGGCACGGTGACTGTCACCGTGACGGCGGGGTCCTCGACCGAGACCATTTCGGGCGGTTCCCTCTCCGAAAGCTGGTCCATCAGCCAGACGGTGTCCTTTACTTCCGACACGGCACTGAGCTCCGCTTCCGTGAAGATCAGTGTGGATGGAACGGAGGTTTACAGCGGAAGTATCCCGCTGTCGTAAAGCCCGCAGAGATTCTTCATGGTTAAGCATAACCGGTTCGGAATGACAGTGAAAAACGGTTGAACGCTAAAGCTGCGGCCGAATGCGGCACAGACGAAGCCGGAATACGATGGAGCGGATTCGGGTTGACGATATATGAATGGAAAAATTATCAAGGGAATCGGAGGATTCTATTACGTTCATGTCCGGCGCGGCGGGGATGTCCCGCCCGCAGGCCATGAGGAGATATACAGGGATGAAACAGGAAACGCGGCCGTGGCGGGGGGATCTGCTCCCGTCTGCGGCCGCGGCAGTTCCGTCCCCGGAGAAGGCGGAGAATCGGCCGTTTTGCACGCTGCGGATATCTGGGAGTGCAGGGCGAAGGGAATCTTCCGCAATCAGAAGAAGAAGCCTCTGATCGGCGACGACGTTGAGATCGAGGCGGTCGACGCACAGAAAAAAACCGGAAACATTGTAAAGATATACGAAAGAACCAATGAGCTGGTCCGCCCGTCGGTGGCGAATGTGGACCAGGCATTGGTTGTTTTTTCCGTAACATCGCCGGAACCGAGCCTGAATCTTTTGGACCGGATGCTGCTGATGACAGAGACCCTGGGGCTGCCTGCGGGCATCTGTTTTCAGAAAATCGATCTGGACACGGAGCACAGGGCGGAGAACCTTTGCCGGATTTACCGGGACGCGGGTTACCCGGTGTTTCCCGCGAGCGCCCTGCGGCGCGAAGGAGTGGAGGAGATCGCCGCATTTCTGGACGGCAGGACTACCTGCCTTGCCGGTCCCTCCGGCGTGGGAAAGTCCACCTGGATGAACCTGCTCTGCCGTGAGGAACGCATGGAGACCGGGGAAATCAGCGAAAAAAGCATGAGAGGCAAACATACCACCCGCCATGCGGAGCTGATCGCCCTGTGGGAAAACACATACCTGGTGGACACCCCCGGGTTCGGCGCGCTGGACATCACCTATATGGAGCCGGAAGAGCTGAAAGGCTATTTTCCGGAGTTTGCCCCGTACGAGGGAACCTGCCGGTTTCCCGGCTGCGTACACCGGTCGGAACCGGACTGCAGCGTGAAGGACGCCGTCGAAAACGGACAAATCCATCGGAGCCGCTATGAAAGCTACGCGGCGTTTTATGAAGAGCTGAAGGAACGGAAGAGAAATCTGTATAAATAGCTGCGCCGATCGTGAGAATCGGTTTGCGATGGGAATATGTGGAAAGCAGGAAAGGGAAGGTTTTACCATGATCAAGTTATCGCCGTCGATACTGGCGAGCAATTTCGCACACCTGGAAGAGCAGGTGAACCGGGCGCTCGAAGGAGGCGCGGACTACATTCACATTGACGTCATGGACGGCATGTTTGTGCCGAACATTTCACTGGGAATCCCGGTGATCCGCTCACTGAAAAAAGCGTGTCCGTACGCGTTTTTTGATGTTCATCTGATGATTGTACAGCCGGAGCGCTACATCAGCCGCTTCCGCGATGCCGGTGCCGATATGATCACCGTGCATGCGGAGGCCACCAGCATGCTTCGCTCCACGCTGCTCACCATCCGCGACATGGGCTGTAAGGCGGGCGTAGTTCTGAATCCGGAGACGCCGCTCTCCAGACTGGAGGGTGTGCTGGACTGCATCGACATGGTGCTTCTCATGACGGTTACGCCCGGGTTCGGCGGTCAGACCTACATGGAAAGCTGTACGCAGAAAATCAGCGACCTGAGGGCCATGATCGACGAGCGTAACCTGAACGTGGATATCGAGGTGGACGGCGGTATCAAGCTGGATAACGTGCGCACCGTCATCGAGGCCGGCGCTAACGTGATCGTGGTGGGCTCCGGCGTCTTCGAGGGCGATATCACGGGCAATGTGGTGGAGTTTAAGAAGATTTTTGCGGAGTATCAATAAAAGTGACGGATGCCCCGGGGTTGACAGAATTTTTCGGGGCCGGGTTCCGCTCCGGGGAAAAGCCTTGTCTGCCCCTGGGGCGTTCTGCGTTTCGCTGCTTAAAAGGCATGAACAGTAACATTATGTGGGAAGATGCCATGAAAAAATGTCTTATGGTTGCCGGGGGCGCGGTGAGCGCCCCTTTGCTTGGGAAAATCTTCCGGGAGGAAGAGTTTGCGTATGTTTTTGCCGTGGATCGGGGGCTGGAAGCGCTGGATGCCTGCGGCATTCGGGCTACACACCTGGTAGGAGACTTTGATTCGGTTGCGCCGGATATCCTGAAGAAATACCTGACGGGGCAGGAAACTGCGGAGAATGGGTCGGACAGGGAAGCAGTGGAAAAAGCCTGTGCAGCTTCAGAAAAAAGTGTCGGCGTTGCTGATATGCGCAGGAGCAATGATTGCTGCGCAGACGGGAAAGCTCTGGCGGTGGAGCGCCTGATCCCGGAAAAGGACGATACCGACACGGAGCATGCCATGCGGCGGGCGGTTGCGCTGGATCCGGATGAGATTGTGCTGGCAGGAGGCTTTGGAACGCGCTTTGACCATGTGCTGGCAAATGTGCATACGCTCATCATTCCGCTGTGTAAGGGCATACCGGCCTGTATGGTGGACGAGACAAACCGTGTGCGGCTGCTCGGTGCAGGGTGTCAGACGGAAACACACAGGAAATCTGTGCCCGGCGGGAGCCGGAAAGAAGAGTGCAGCGGGATATCGGAAGCGGTGCATGGTGTGGACGAAGAATCGGTGAACGAGGGAACGCATGACAACACAGGCCGGAAGCTAAATGCGAGCGTGGCGGACGCACAGCTGCGCATAAAAATAAGCGATGCCTGGGGAAATTATGTATCCCTGCTTCCTTTGACCACGGAAGTCTCAGGCATCACACTGGAAGGTTTTAAGTATACGCTCACAGACGGTTCTTTCAGAGTCGGAGAAACGGTAAGCCTCGGCGTCAGCAACGAACTGACAGCGGAAGAGGGCATTATTCGGATAAAGAACGGGATTCTGGCAGTGATTGAATCGTCGGATGATGGAAGGATATGATTTTTAAAAACAGTAAACTCCCGAAGAACGCAGACAGAATGTGCCTGTATTCTTCGGGAGTTTATTACTTTCATGGTTTCGGATAATCAGAAGTTTACACGTTAAACCGAAACAGCACCACGTCGCCGTCCTTCACCTCGTACTCCTTGCCCTCCGAGCGCACAAGCCCTTTCTCGCGCGCCGCTGCATTGCCGCCGCAGGCCACCAGATCCTCGTAGGAAACCACCTCCGCGCGGATAAAGCCACGCTCGAAATCGCTGTGAATCTTTCCTGCCGCCTGCGGAGCCAGTGTGCCGCGGCGGATGGTCCATGCGCGGGTCTCGGTGGGCCCCGTGGTCAGGTAGCTGATCAGCCCCAGAATAGAGTAGCTGGCCTTAATCAGCTTCGAAAGACCGCTCTCCGACACGCCAAGCTCCTCCAGGAACATGTTCCGCTCCTCCTCATCGAGCTCCGCCAGTTCCTGCTCTACCTCCGCGCACAGCACAAACACCTCACTGCCGTGTTCGGCGGCGTAAGCCCGCACGGCCGCCACATGCTCGTTGGAAGCCCCGTCGTCCGCAATATCGCTCTCGGCGGCATTCGCCGCAAAGATCACCGGCTTCGAGGTAAGCAGCTGGTATTCCGCCAGAAACGCGGCCTCATCCTCGTCCTCCGTCACGAAAGAAATGGCGGCATTGCCATCCTCCAGAAATGCTTTCAGGCGCTTTTGCAGTTCGTACTCCTTCGCCGCAGACTTATCGTTGCGCACCAGCCTGGCCGTCTTTGCGATGCGGCGCTCCAGCACCTCCAGATCCGCGAAAATCAGCTCCAGGTTGATCGTCTCGATATCCCGCACCGGATCTACCGAGCCGTCCACATGGATCACATTATCATCCTCAAAACAGCGCACCACATGAACGATCGCGTCCGTCTCACGGATATTGCTTAAGAACTGATTACCCAGCCCCTCGCCCTTGGAGGCGCCCTTCACCAGTCCGGCGATATCCACAAACTCAATCACCGCCGGCGTAATCTTCGCCGAATGGTGCATATCGGACAAAACCTTCAGGCGCTCATCTGGCACATTCACAATCCCCACATTCGGGTCAATGGTGCAGAACGGATAATTTGCCGACTCCGCGCCCGCCTTCGTCAGGCAGTTAAACAAAGTACTCTTTCCCACGTTGGGAAGGCCGACAATTCCTAATTTCATGACATCCTCTTTCCGCGTGAAACATAAGCTTCACGCTGTACATTTTCCGGAACGCCAGGTTCCGTATATACGCCGGTATTCGCAAAGAGCACCACGGATTTTGATGCCTGAAAGTTACTGTGAATAGTAACGCCTGAAACACATGAAAACCTGCTGATTTGCGAATTCGTTTTCTTTTTAGCTGTGGTATTTTACCACACGATTTTATATTTGAAAAGATCTGTATGAAACTTTTCATTCCGTTATGTCTGTACGAAACTTTTCGCTCCGGCACGATCATATGAATATGCAACTATTCGGGACAGCAAAAGGATCCTTATTCTTCGAGCTTCGAAAAGGAGAACGGGCGGGGACTGACAGAAGAATTTCAGAAGAACACATCCATATAAAAACTTCTTAAAAATCCACAGTGAAAGTACTTGCAATTTTCTCTCCCATGGAGTATTATAAACCCCACTGGTGGTGAAAAGTGCAAGAAAGTGGTAGAAAGTAGGGCAAAAATACAAGCCCGTGGGGAAAAACACCACAGCCTTTCATCACAGAATGCCCGTAAAAAGGGAACGGGCAGGGAGTATTTTATTGATAGAGGTAAAGTTTCTATGTTATTCATGGGCGAGTACAATCATTCGATCGATGCCAAAGGCAGAGTGATTATCCCGGCGAAATTCAGAGAAAAGCTGGGAGACTCCTTTGTCGTGACCAAAGGTCTCGACGGTTGTCTGTTTGTATTCACCAACGAAGACTGGGAATCCTTTGCCGAAAAACTGCAGGCGTTCCCGCTGACAAACAAAGAAGCCAGAAAATTCACCAGATTCTTTCTCGCAGGTGCCGCGACGGTGGAGACAGACAAGCAGGGGAGAATCCTCCTGCCGCCGAATCTCCGGGAATTCGCGCATCTGGACAAGGATGTCGTGCTGGTCGGCGTATCCGGCAGGTGCGAAATCTGGGATAAGGAAACCTGGCAGCAGAACACAGAGTTTGACAACGTGGACGAGATAGCGGAACACATGTCAGAGATCGGACTGGGACTATAAGAATGGCGGAATTTTCACACACACCGGTGATGCTTGCCGAGGTACTTGAAAACCTTGCGGTGAAGCCGGACGGACTTTATGTGGACGGAACACTCGGGGGAGCCGGACATGCCTTTCATGTATGCGAAAGGCTTGGGGAGACCGGCAGATTCCTCGGAATGGACCGCGACGGCGATGCCATAGAAGCGGCGACGAAACGGCTGGCACCTTTTGGGGAAAAGGTAACCATCGTGCGGGCAAATTATGGCGACTACCCGTCGGTTCTGCAGGAACTTGGGCTTCCCAGGCCATCCGGAATCCTTCTGGATCTCGGCGTCTCCTCCTGGCAGCTGGATACGGCTTCCCGCGGATTCACATACCGCGAGGACGCACCGCTGGACATGCGGATGGACGTAAGGCAATCTCTGACGGCGTGGGATGTGATCAACACATACTCACAGCAGCAACTGACTGACATATTCAAGAAGTACGGGGAAGAACGATTTGCGGCAAATATCGCAAAGCGTATTGTTGAACGGCGCAGCGTCGAAACAGTCAATACGACAGGGCAACTTTGCGATATCATACGCCGCGCAATACCGGTAAAGATGCAGGCAGCCGGAGGGCACCCGGCAAAACGGGTCTTTCAGGCTGTCCGCATTGAGGTAAACGGAGAACTGGATGTGCTGGAGCACACACTGGATGCCATGATTGAAAGCCTCGCCCCGGGCGGCAGGCTCTGCGTCATCACCTTTCATTCTCTGGAAGACCGCATCGTAAAAAATCATTTTCGGGAAAACGCCAACCCGTGCATCTGCCCGCCGAATTTTCCGGTGTGTACCTGCGGGCGCGTATCGAAGGGCCGGGTGGTCACAGGAAAACCAATCCTGCCCACGGAGGAAGAAACGCGGGACAACCCCAGGGCAAAAAGTGCAAAGCTTCGGGTCTTTGAGAGGACGCCGGAAGCCTGAGAAAGCAGAGAAAAGAAGCAGACAAGACCCGGAAAAGCAAAAACGGGTTTTGGAATCCAAAATAGAGAAAAGTATCGGAACAGAACCGAAAGACGTAAAAAAGACGGAATACGTTTTGAAATTTTGTGAAAACAGAGCAATATCTGAAGAGAATCCGAAAATAAAAATTTCGTGGATCAGTCGAAAACGGGAGGAATTTTTTAAAACAGGGGTATATTCATGAAACATGGAGATACATTGGCGGAACATGAAGTGAAGAGAATCGGTTGAGGGAGAAGAATCAGTAACAGGAAGGTGTGACCATGGCAACGAAACACGCAATAAAAAATGATATCGCGAACCGCAGAAAATATCAGGCATATGTGGACGGAAATACAGCCAGAGAACTTGAAGGCGCACAGCTGCCTGAGGGTGAGGAGTTTCCGGAGAGAAGAAGGCCGGAACGGGTGCGGCACGCTGAGCCGCAGGCAAGACCGCAGGTATTAAACTTTCCGTTTGTGATGTTCCTTGTGGCAATCGCAGCGGTGGCAGTTTATTTCTGCGTCATGTACCTTGGCCTGCAGGCGGACATCAGCCAGACCAGGTCAAACATTAAATCGCTGAAAAGCGAAATCGACACGCTGACCGTACAGAACGATTCCATCGACTACGAGATCAACGCGTATATGGATATCGACTATATCATCCGGATGGCGACGGAGGAGCTTGGCATGGTGCTCGCGGACGAGGACCAGGTCTCCGTGTACGACCAGACGGAGAAAGAATATATGAAACAGTATGAGGACATAGAATAGATACTATAGAGTGTGAATATGACGTATACGAAAAACTGAGAGGTGCCCATGGCAGGAAACAGACGAAAAAAACCGCGTTTTGACGACCGCATGCAGCTGAGAATGAAGGTTTTCCTTGGAGTGATCATGGCCATGCTGCTGGCTTTGGTCGGCGTATTGTATTATATTGCCGAGGTGAAGGGGGATGATTACAGCATCCGCGTTCTGAACCAGAACCAGTATTCCAGCACCACGCTGCCCTTCAAGCGCGGCGACATACTGGATGCGAACGGAAATATTCTGGCGACCAGCGTGAAAGTGTACAATGTCATTATCGATTCCTACATCATCTTAAGTGATGAGGATTACATGGCGCCGACGGTGGAGGCGCTGGCTGCCTGCTTCGGGCTGGATGCTGCCGAGTTGCAGACGGAGATCGAAAGCCGTTCCACGAGCCGCTACTGGTCCAGAACGGACCTGCGAAAGCTTTCCTACGACGACATCAGCGACTTCCTTGCCATGCAGGATGCAGATTCCGACATACAGGGCGTGTGGTTTGAGGAATCCTACGAGCGCAAATACCCCTACACCACGTTAGCCAGCAACACCATCGGCTTCGCATCCTCTAGCAACACGGCGGAGATGGGCCTGGAGGGCTATTACAATGATACGTTAAACGGGACGGACGGACGTTCCTACGGCTATATGAATCAGGACAACGTGCAGGAATCGGTGACCATCGACCCCATCGATGGCTGCAGTATCACCACGACGCTGGATCTGAACATTCAGAACATTGTGGAGACGAAGATCGCGGAGTGGGTGGAGCTGTATAACCCGAAAAATGTGGCGGTCATCATCATGGACCCGAACACGGGCGAGGTTCTGGCCATGGCCCAGAACAACAACTATGATCCCAATAACCCGGAGGATCTGTCCGGTTATTACACGGAAGAGGAGATCGAGGAACTCACCCGGGAAGAAAACGTGGAAGAAAAGTACACGGCATTATACAGTATCTGGCAGAATTACTGCGTTACCGCCACCTACGAGCCCGGATCGACGGCTAAAGTGCTGACGATCGCCAGCGCGCTGGAGGAAGGGATGGTGACGGCAGATTCCACCTTCGAATGTGACGGCGGCGAACAGGTGGCAAATTATTATATCAGGTGTACCAGCCACCACGGCACCATCACACTCACGGAGGCACTCATGTACTCCTGCAATGACGCGCTGATGTGTATCGGCGATCTGCTGGGCGCCACTTTATTTTCCGACTATCAGCTACGGTTCAACCTGGGCATGAAGACGGGCATCGACCTGACCTACGAGGACGCCGGACTGACCTACGATGTGGAGAACATCGACTCCACCACGTTGGCCACCAACTCCTTCGGCCAGAACTTCAACGTCACAATGATCCAGATGGCCTCCGCTTTCTGCTCCTGCATCAACGGCGGTTATTACTGGCAGCCGCATCTGGTGAGCAAGATCACCAACGCGGATGGCAATGTGGTTTCCACCATCGAAAAGACACTGGTAAAGCGCACGGTGACCGAGGAGACGTCGGAATTCTTAAGACAGGCCCTGGAGCAGGTTGTGGAAAACGGTACCGGCAAATACGCCGCGGTGGAGGGCTACTCCGTCGGCGGCAAGACCGGCACGGCACAGAAGCAGGACAAGGAAGCCAGCACCTACGTGCTGTCCTTCATCGGCATGGCCCCGGTAGACGACCCGCAGGTGGTCTGCTACGTGGTGGTGGACGAGCCGGATGTGGAGAATAACGACTCCAGCTCCTACGCCAGCAGGCTCTGGAGCAACATCATGACGGAAGTGCTGCCGTATCTGAATATTTATGAGTAGAAATCGCAGTAAAACAGAAAGTAAGATAAGCAAAAGTAAAGGAATAATATGAATAGCGAAAGAGAAAAAATCATAACCTAAAATAAGGAATCAGGACATGGTATCCGAAGTATGGGGTTTATGAGACTGTGGCGCGGAGGGCGCAGAGAGAAACGAAGCAAACGAAAATGGCTGACAGGATGCAAATCACCAATCCAACGGGATCACGTCCGGAGTCTGAAGAAGGCAGGCAGCCGCCGGGAGAGCAGAAAACTTCTGATTGCGGAAGGCACGGAAACCCTGCGCATCAACCGGCTGAAAACGCACCAGAGAATCCGTGAAACGATATTTTTTGCGGCGATGATACTGGCTCTGGCGGCGCTGTGCGGAAGAGTTTTCTTTCTCATGGTAGTGAAGGCGGAGCATTATACGGAGCTCGCCACGGATCTGCAGCAGAGGGAGCGCACCATCAAGGCGGCAAGAGGGCTTATTCTGGACATAAACGGAACCGTGCTGGCGTCAAACAAGACGGTGTGCACGGTCTCTGTCATACATGCGCAGATCACGGATCCGGAGGCGGTCATCGAATGTCTGGTACAGGAACTTGGCATTTCGGAGGACACCGTTCGCGCGAAGGTGGAGAAAGTAAGCTCCCGCGAGAAGATACTCTCCAATGTATCGAAGGAAATCGGTGATGCCATCCGCAGTTACGACCTGGACGGCGTGAAAGTGGATGAAGACTATAAACGTACTTATCCCTTCGGCAATCTGGCTTCCAAAGTGCTGGGATTCACCGGGGCGGATAATCAGGGCATCATCGGCCTGGAAGTTTACTACGATGAAGAACTTATGGGAACCGACGGCACTATCCTCACCATGGCGGATGCCGGCGGGCGTGAACTGGAAGAGATGGCGGAGGAGCGGGTGGAACCGGTGGCGGGGAACACGCTGATCTTAAGCCTTGACTATAACATACAGAGCTACGCGCAGCAGATCGCGGAGCAGGCACTGGAGGCGAAGGAGGCAAACTACGTCTCCATCATCGTGATGAGCCCGAAGACGGGGGAAATCTACGCCATGGTCAACGTGCCGGAATTTGATTTAAATGACCCCTACACCCTCATCCCCGCCTACGAGGAGGAGGGGACGGACACCAGTGTGGCGCTCAATCAGATGTGGCGCAACCAGTCCATCAACGACACCTATGAGCCGGGTTCCACCTTTAAGATTGTCACCGCTGCGGCGGGGCTGGAGGAGGGCGTGGTGACGCCCCAGAGCACCTTTACCTGTGTCGGCTATAAGCTGGTGGAGGACCGCAGAATCCGCTGCCACAAGACGGCAGGACACGGGACGGAAACCTTCGTGGAAGCCACCATGAATTCCTGCAACCCGGTGTTTATCGAGGTGGGGTTGCGGCTGGGTACGGAAAACTGGTACTATTATCTGGGAAAGCTCGGAATCCTTGCAAAGACCGGCGTAGACCTGCCGGGCGAAGCGGGAACGATCATTCATAAACAGGAAAACGTGGGGCAGGTGGAGCTTGCCACCATGGCCTTCGGTCAGTCGTTCCAGATTACGCCGCTGCAGCTTTTGCGCGCGGCCAGCGCGGTAGTGAACGGCGGAACCCTCATCACGCCGCACTTTGCAAAATATGTGGCGGATGAGAACGGAAACATTCGGAAAACCTATACTTACGATGAAGCAGAAGGCGTTATCTCGAAGGAAACAAGTGAAACCATGAAGAAAATTCTGGAGCTTGTGGTATCGGAGGGCACCGGCGCCAAAGGCGCGGTGGAAGGCTACGCCATCGGCGGAAAAACCGCCACCAGCCAGAAGCTGCCCAGAAGCGCAAACAAATACATCGCTTCCTATATCGGCTTTGCGCCCGCGGATGACCCGGAGGTGATCGCCATCGCCATCGTGGATGAACCGCAGGGCGTTTACTATGGCGGCAGCGTGGCCGCGCCGCTCATTGCACGGCTGTACGAAAACATACTGCCTTATCTTGGGATTGAAAAAACGGAGACGGAAGCTGAAACGGAAGAATGACTCGCCGAAAAACGAAAATCAGACCCGGAAAAGCGCAGAGCCTGGAAGAGACGGAATGTAAAATAAAAAAGCTACGGAATCAGAGAAAAATTTATAAGTTTCTGTAAGGAGTGGATTCCGTATGATCACCACGAAGACTCTGCTGGAAATCGTTTTATCCTTCGGACTCAGCACCCTGCTGTGTCCGCTGATGATACCTTTACTTAAGAAGATTCGCTTCGGACAGTATATCCGCGAGGAGGGGCCCAGGGAACACTATAAAAAATCCGGCACGCCCACCATGGGTGGTGTGGTGATTCTCGCGGCATCGGTACTGCCGTCCCTCCTTTTTGTGCGGGAAAGCCCGGAGATCACCCCGATTCTGTTCCTGATGGCAGGTTTTGCGCTGGTCGGCTTTCTGGACGATTACCTGAAGGTCGCAAATAAGCGAAACCTGGGCCTGAAATCCTGGCAGAAGCTGGTTCTCCAGGGGCTGGTTACCGGAGTGTTTGCCCTGTACCTGTTAAAGCAGACGGAAAGCGCAGCAGTGATTCGAATTCCGTTTCTCGGGGAACTGTTTGGCCTGAAGCTGCCGGAATATTTTGGACTGATCTTTTTTGCGGTACTGGGCACGGCAAACGGAGTCAACCTGACAGACGGGCTGGATGGCCTGGCGGCGAGCGTGACGGCCATGATTGCGGTCTTCTTCGCTTTTGTGAGCGCCGCGGAGGGCGGCGGCATTGAGACGGTTGCCGGCGCGGTGGCGGGGAGCCTGATGGGGTTCCTGCTGTTTAACGCCTATCCGGCCAGAGTCTTCATGGGAGATACCGGCTCGCTGGCGCTGGGCGGATTTGTGGCCGGGGCGGCCTGCGTGCTGCACCTTGAGCTCATTCTGCCGGTGGTGGGGTTCATCTATGTGATGGAAGTGGTCTCCGTCATCCTGCAGGTGGGATATTTTAAGCTGACACACGGAAAACGCATCTTCAAGATGGCGCCATTTCACCATCATCTGGAGCTTTGCGGATGGTCGGAGTCAAGGATTGTGGCGGTGTTTTCTATTATAACGGCGCTGTTGTGTCTGATCGCTTACAAGATCATATGACAGGGCGAAAAAAAGCGGATACAGAAAATAAACAGAGACAGGGAAATAAACAGTGACAGGAAGATAAGCTGAGATAACTGTCATCCGGAAAAGGAAAAAACTTAAAAAGCGGAGACAGTAAAGACAGCAAAGATAAAAGAGATTAAATGTTATGAAAAGTCTGATAGAAATCAGAAAAGTGTGCGATTAACTGTGAAAGTGAAACAGATTTGTCAGATTAAATTGCCGGGAGGGAGAAAGAGAGGTCAAAAATGCCGACAAGAGGAAAGAAAAGAGTACAGATCGGCGGGAAGCGAACGTGCTTTGATTATGCGCTGCTGTTCATTATCATATTTTTGACTCTCTTTGGGCTGGTCATGCTCTACAGCGCCAGCTCCTACGAAGCGTCGATCAAGGGGCTGGGAGCCACCTACTACCTGAAAAAACAGGCCCTCGCCAGCAGCATCGGCATAGCGGCCATGGCAGTGGTCACCATGATCGATTATCGTGTCTGGAAGCGTTTCGCACTGGCGGGCTATCTGATCTCCATCGTGCTGATTCTTCTGGTTTTGACCCCGCTGGGGATTGAGTATAACGGCGCGAAGCGCTGGATCGGTGTCGGCTCCTTTTCCTTTCAGCCGGCGGAGTTCGCAAAACTGGCGGTGATTATATTCCTGGCTTTTGTGATATCGAAAATCGGCGCGGAGGGACTATCCAGATTTCGAAATGTGGTCCTTCTTCTGCTGCTGGCGGGCGTGATCGCCGGCCTGCTGGCCGTGGTAACCAGCAACTTAAGCTCCGCACTCATCGTGTTCGGCATCGCTTTCGTCATGTTGTTTGTGGCAAGCCCGAAGGTACGCTACTTCCTTCTCATGGGGGCGGCCGGTGTGGGTGCGGTGGCAGCCTTTATTGTGTTCGGCGACGGTTTCCGCATGTCCCGTATACAGGCCTGGCTGGATCCGGAAGGATCGTCCTTAGATACTGCCTACCAGACGCTGCAGGGCCTTTACGCCATCGGATCCGGCGGGCTCACCGGAAAGGGGCTGGGCAACAGCGTACAGAAGCTGGGGTTTGTGCCGGAGGCGCAGAACGACTTTATCTTTACCATCATCTGCGAGGAGCTGGGGTTATTCGGAGCTGTCAGCGTCATCGTCATCTTTGCGTTCATGCTGTTTCGATTCCACGCCATCTCGAAGAATGCGCCGGATCTGTTCGGCTCCATGCTGCTGGTGGGGATCCTGGCGCACATCGCCATACAGGTGGTATTGAATATCGCGGTTGTCACTAACTCTATCCCCAATACCGGTGTGACGCTGCCGTTTATCAGCTACGGCGGTACCTCGGTCGTGTTCCTGATGATCGAGATGGGCCTGGCCCTGTCGGTGTCCAGACAGACCTGGGCGAGGTAAGGGGATAAGAAGGCAGAAAACACAGCGGATAAATGGCTGTGGTCTGTGTCATGACAGGAACGGCTGTATCTCTGGCGGCATCCGCGATGTGGGCAGTGGGATTTGCCATGTGATGTTACATCAAACATAGTGGTTCTGAAAAAGATGCATATTTTGAATTTTGAGATAAGATAGTAGTCCTGAAAAGGAACACTAAGACTGACGCGTACTTTTCCGAGAAGAAATCTTTATGACTATTACAGGGATTACGGAAATCTACAGGATCGGACACAGGAGACAGAAAGTTGCTATTTACGGTTTCTTAAAGTACGCTTCGCGAACTTCAGAACTCGCAGTGACCGCGATTGATTGAACAGATTGGCTGCGATATGCGACACGGTGTGCTCACTGCTCGTTTGGGAAGGCAACTGTTGCACAGCCGTTTTTTTAGAAACATATAAGAAGAATAAGGCATCTGACAGAGGAAGGAGTGAGAAAATCTGCACATGAGAGAAAAAAAGATACCCCTGATAATGGTCGGAATACTTTTTCTGGGGCTGATTGCCGGCGCCGTGCTGTATTTTTCCCTTTCCATAGAAACGGTCACGGTGGAGGGTTCGGAACGGTATACGGATGAAGAAATCGAAAGCTTTCTATTTACCAGAGAGCGGGACTATCACACGATTGTGTTCTGGCTTCAAAGCAAATTCGGGGAGCATGTTTCCATCCCGTTCGTGGAGGATTATGATATCGAAATGACCGGAACCGACACGGTACATATCACGGTTTATGAGAAAAGTCTGATCGGCTATGTCACATATATGGGTTCCTGCTTTTATCTGGATAAGGACGGCTATGCGGTGGAAAGTTCGGATGAACCGCTGGAAGATGTTCCTTACGTTACGGGGCTGGATTTCGACTATATTATTCTGAACGAAAAGCTGCCGGTGGAGAACGAGGACACCTTTGACGTGCTGCTGAACGTGGCACAGCAGCTGAAGAAATATGAGCTCTCCGTGGATCGCATTTATGTGGCATCCAACCTGGATATCTCCGTCTATATCGGCAATGTAAAGGTAAACCTTGGAAACGATGATATGCTGACGGAAAAAATCGCGGAATTAAAGGATATCTCCGCGAACCTGACCGGTTACTCCGGCACGCTCGACATGACAGAATATAAGGAGGACAACTCCGGTTATATACTGAAGCTGGACAACTACCTGGGCAGCGGCTCCAACGAGGACAGCGACGACGGCGCGGAGGGCTCCGATGAGGACGGGGACGGCGATACGGAGGGCGACGGCGAAGACTCTGAAAACGGCGGTGATTCCGGGGGAGACTCCGAAGGCGGCACCGGGGAAGAAGGCGGCAGTTCCGGAGATGATGAGGAAGGTGATAACGGTGACGAGGAGACTACCTCCATCAACGAGGACAACGCGCTGATCGAAGACGAGGTTGGCATCAACTATATGGAAGGCGATGAGCGCGGGAGCGATGATGAAGTTGAGGAGGAGACGGAGGCGTGAGAGGATGTGGACATCCTGTACGGAAGTCAACATGCAGGTATTTATTCCACCTTCCCCTCATGAGCAAAAAATTCGCTTCATTATTTATTTTTTATCAAAAGCGAATTTTTTGCAAATGAAGGGGGAGGTGGCCGTGAATAGTAACAAAGTATACGAATTTTGATTTCGCGAAGAAAATGTCACGAACATATGGACGTAGTTTTTTTTAGAACCACGAAATCCACTTTTTTTGGATTTTGCAAATTTTCGATTGCAAAGTCGGAAAATAAGGGCTATTATAGGCCCAGTTAAAAACACACGGCGAAAAAACGCCGCAGAAAGAGAAGGGTTCACGGATTATCAGGGACAGAATCGATAATCCGGCCAAAAATAAGAAAAAGTAAAAAACGTGATACAGTCACCGAACAGGTACAAAAGTACAGATAACTTACATACCGGCGACTGAAGGCTTAAGTCAAGGAGGAAAAACCATTGTTAGAGATCAGAACGAACGAAGCGGACGCTGCGGCGAAGATTATTGTGGTAGGCGTCGGAGGAGCAGGAAACAACGCCGTGAATCGCATGGTGGAAGACAACATTACGGGAGTCGAATTTGTGGCAATCAATTCGGATAAGCAGGCACTCGCATCCTGCAAAGCACCCACCGCGATGCAGATCGGAGAAAAGCTGACGAAGGGTCTCGGCGCAGGCGCGCAGCCGGAAATCGGCGAGAAGGCAGCGGAAGAAAATATGGACGATATCCGCGATCTGTTATCGGATGCGGACATGGTATTTATCACCTGCGGTATGGGCGGCGGCACGGGTACCGGCGCATCGCCGGTGATCGCAGGCATCGCCAAGTCCATGGGCATCCTGACGGTCGGCGTTGTGACCAAGCCGTTCGGTTTCGAGGGCAAGAAGCGCATGAGCAATGCGCTGGCCGGAATCGAGCGCTTAAGAGAAAACGTGGACACGCTCATCGTCATCCCGAATGACAAGCTGCTGCAGATCGTGGATCGCAGAACCACCATGCCGGAAGCCTTAAAGAAGGCGGACGAAGTGCTTCAGCAGTCCGTGCAGGGAATTACAGACCTGATCAACATCCCGTCCCTCATCAATCTGGACTTCGCGGACGTTCAGACCGTCATGAAGGACAAGGGAATCGCACATATCGGTATCGGACAGGCTAGGGGCGACGAAAAGGCGGCGGAGGCAGTGCAGATGGCAGTTACCAGCCCGCTGCTTGAGACCACCATCGCAGGTGCGTCCCACCTGATCATCAACATCACCGGCGACATCTCCCTCATCGAGGCGAACGAGGCGGCCACTTACGTTCAGGAACTGGCAGGCGAGGATGCGAACATTATCTTCGGCGCCCGTTACGACGATGCTTATCCGGATGAGTGCACCATCACCGTCATGGCCACCGGCCTTGACCAGCAGGTGGCGGAAACCGCAGGCGTGCAGAACAACAGCTTCGCCAGCCAGGCACGCGGCGCAGCCGCGGCACCGGGCAGAAGCTACACCCAGACCACCACGCCGAGCGCGGCCGGCAGGACAAGCTTCCAGTCCACAGTAAACAAGCGCCCGGAGCGCCACGTGGAACCGCAGCAGGTGAATATACCTTCGTTCCTGCAGAGAAAGTAAACACGGCGGGAGAGCAGAGAATGCTCACCGGAAGAAAAATAAAGCATACATAGCAATCAGGGTGTGCATTTACGGAAATACACTTGACGGAGCCGGTTTTACCGGCTCCTTTTTATATTGCAGTTTCCAAATTTACATTAAAAGGCGGTTTTGTTATGAAAGAGAAAAGTGCTGCATCGCGGAATGATAAGAATCATGACAGGATTATTCTTTCAACTGTGCCAGCAGTCCGTCGCACCAGATGCCCTGAACCAGCGAACCAAGTTCCTCAACGGTCAATCCGTCTTTCTCTTTTAACCAGTGTGTCATCATAGTTAACATACCTGTAAGACAGAATTCCAGAATATATACCGCTTTTGTATTCTCCTCTGAAATCTGGTAGCGTTCCCGGAGAAAAGGGACGACATGTTCCAGAATTTTCTGATAGAAAGCAGAGCCGGCGCCGTTTCGCAGAAGAATGATCGAATAGTTTTCGTGCTCCTTAAGAACCTGCGTCAGGCTGACGACAAACTGCTGGTTGAAATCAGGCGCTTCCAGTTCAAAAGACAGGATTTTCTCCAGCCCTATGGTGATCATCTCATTTTCCATATATTCCAACAGTTCATAGACATCCTTGAAATATTGATAAAAAGTGCTGCGATTGTATCCGGCAAGATCCGTGATCTCTTTTATGGTGATTTTACTGATGGGCTTTGTCCGGTACAGTTCGCAGAAAGCCTGGATAAATTTATTTCGCGTGGCATCGGTTACTTCAGGATTCTTCTTCATATGCGACCTCCTTGTATGATTCCTTAAATGCAATATCGCTGATTTATTCCCTGCGGCACCTGTGATGGAGCAGGGGAATCGTTAAAAACTTGTTTACTTCAGTATGTCTGAAATCCGGCCCGCATCATCCAACATTTGTTGAGCGATTGTCGGTTGACTTGTGAATCTCAATGTCATATAATATCATACAACAGTTGTTGGCAACTGTCAAGAAAAAAACGGAGGTTAATCGGAGTGCCAATCATTTCCATTGAACATCTTACAAAGGATTACGGCCACGGCCGTGGCGTTTTTGATGTGAATATACAGATCGAGAAAGGCGAATGCTACGGGTTTTTGGGGCCGAACGGAGCGGGAAAAACAACGACTATACGCCATCTGATGGGTTTTTCGAAGCCGCAGGAGGGGAACACTTCCATACTGGAGAAGGACAGCTGGGGAAACAGCGCCTGGCTGCAGAATACCGTGGGGTATCTGCCGGGCGAGGTTGCGCTGCCGGCAGGACTGTCCGGCTCCGCTTTCTTAAAAATGATGGGGCAGATGCGAGGTGTAAAAGACAATGATTATCTTAAGATGCTGCTGGACCGTTTCGAACTGGATCCCAATATCAGCATCAAACAGATGAGCCTCGGCGTGCGCCGGAAGCTTGCGGTGGTCACCGCATTCATGCACGACCCGGACATTCTTATTCTGGACGAGCCGACTTCCGGGCTGGATCCGGTCATGCAGGAGACCTTTATTGATTATGTGCGCGAAGAAAAGCAGCGCGGGAAGACGATTTTTCTGTCATCTCATATTTTCCATGAAGTGGATGCCGTCTGTGACCGTATCGCCATCATTCGGGACGGTAAGATCATGTCGGAATTTGCTTCCGCAGAGCTGAAGGAAAAGCATGACCGCATTTATCGCGTGACATTCAGCGATGCGGAATCCTACGCGGCGTTTGTACAGCAGCCGTTTAACTTCACTTCGAAGAATGAGGCAAAGCATCGGGCACGCGTGCAGATCGCGGCAGACCGGGTGGGAGAGCTGATCGCGGGGCTGAAAGGCTATCATCTCGCGGACTTTGTGGAGATCCCATTTACACTGGAGGATTACTTTATGGGGTTCTACGATACCGGACATCATTTTGTATAAAGCGTTACTATTCGCGGGCGGCCTTAAGTGAGGCGGAATTTCCTCGTCGAGCTTGCTCGTAAGAGGAAATTTTGTCTCACTTAAGAATGACTGTGAAACAGTCACCTCCCCCCCAACGAGCTGAAACTTCGTGAAATATAGCGACTTCGTGAAATTATGGTCGAAGTTTCAGCTCGTTGAGGGGAGGCGGCCGCGAATGGTCAGAAAGGAAGAAGAAATAATGAGTGAAACAATGATTTCCGTTCAGAATTTAACCAAGGATTACGGCGGAGGCCGCGGTGTCTTTGATGTTTCGCTGGATATCCGCGAAGGCGAAGTCTTTGGTTACCTTGGCACGAATGGCTCCGGCAAAACGACGACCATCCGCCATATGATGGGCTTCCTTAAGGCCGACGGCGGAACGGTCAGGGTGAACGGCCTGGATCCCTGGACCCACTCGCCGGAGGTGATGAAAAACGTCAGTTATATTCCGGGAGAGATCGCGTTCCCGGATCTGAAAACCGGGACGGATTTCTTTAAGGTGCAGGCCCAGTTCCTGGGCGTGCGTGATTTTACCTACATGAATCACCTGATCGATCTGCTTGGGCTGGACCCGTCGGCCGTGTTAAAGCGCATGAGCAAGGGCATGAAGCAGAAGACCGCGATCGTGGCGGCGCTCATGGGAAACCGGGAAGTTCTGATCCTCGATGAGCCGACCACAGGCCTTGACCCGCTGATGCGTGAAACATTTCTGGAGCTGATCCGCGAGGAGAAGGCAAAGGGACGGACGATCTTCATGTCCAGCCATATCTTCGAGGAGATCGAGGAGGTCTGCGACCGGGTGGCTATCATCAACGGCGGTCACATCGAGGGCGTGCTGAATCTTTCGGAATTTCGCCACAGCTCTGTGCATACGTTTTCCGTGGAGCTTGCAGATGAGGCTGCGGCAAAGACGTTCTGCGACCGGCTTGGGAAAGCGGGTATCGGCCGTGTAACCGGGTCGGACAGCAAGCCGGACAACAAATCGGAAGAAAAAGGGAAGCCCGGCACCACGGTGCGGTTTGATGTGACTCCGGGCGGTGTGGATGAAGCCTTCCGGGCGATGGAAGGACTGCAGGTGATCTCGCTTACGGAGACGCATCCGGATCTGGAAGATTATTTTATGGACGTGATAGGAGGTTTAAAATAAAATATGAAGACAACAAAGTTTTTTTCCTGGCCGCTGATGAAGCAGAGCATCCGTGCCAACCGTGTTCTGCTCGTCGCCTGCACCATCGTCCTGTGTCTGATGACCATCGTGACGACCTTCGCCGGAAACCTGATCGGTTCCACATCGGACACGACAGATTACACGGACGCGCAGACGGACTTCTATAGTTACCTGTATGTGCTTGCATCCTATAACGAGATGGCGGGCACCAGCTTAAGCTATGAAGACTTCTCCACAACGGACGATCTCACCATGTATGACACGGTATTTGAGATGATGTCCGCCCAGTCGGAGGATATGGATTTTTCAAGCGCTGAGTTTGCGGAAGCGGCAGATATGCTGTCTCAGTCGGAGATCGGGCTGGAGACTTATATCGCGAATTTTGAGTATGTCTATGCGCTGGGCTCCGTGCAGGGTTGCTTTTCCGGGGATGCGCTGGACATGGAGACCATGATGACCAACATGCTGGAGATGATGGGCGTTTCCACAGATCTGGTGCAGAACATGAGCGAGATGGACACCTCGGCCATGCTGAATCAGATGTACTTCACCATCATGAGTCTGCTGCCGATCCTGCTGTTCATCATCTTTGCCGGCAATGCGCTGGTGGTTGACCAGGTGGATAAGGGCTCCATGGCTTATATCCTGTCCACGCCCACGAAGCGCAGCGCGGTGGTGATCACCCAGGCGATTTATCTGCTGGTAACGCCGTTTATCATGGTCGGCTGCGCGTTTATCACAAAACTCATTGCCTGCAACATATTCATGGGTGAGGTGGAAGCAGCAAAATACGCGGCTCTCTACGGCGGTCTGTATCTCCTGACCGAGGCCATGGCCGGCATCTGCTACCTGGCCAGCTGCATCTTCAACCTGAGCAAATATGCGATGGCCCTGGGCGGCGGCCTGAACATCTGGTTCTTCCTGTGTTCGCTGCTTGGCATGTTCGGTTCCGAGGACATGGTGAACATGGGCATGGGCGTGGAGGAACTGGGCATGTTCAACCGTGTTTCCCTGATCGGCCTGTTTGACATCAATGCGTTGGGAACGGTCGGCTCCGGGGACGTGGATTACGCTTTCGTGCCGAAGCTCATCGCGCTGGTTGTCGTGGCTGTGGTCTGCTATGTCGTGGGTGCGGTGCGGTTCCAGAAGAAGGATCTTCCGCTGTAAGATAGTCGTTTTTATGAAAAACTGACTAAGTGTCAAAAGTTGATGAGGCGACCGGCACGTACATCGATCTGCGGGAGACGGAGAGCGGCTTAAGCTATCTCTATGACAATGCCCTGGTGCTCCGGGTGGTCGGCATCATCCGCCCGGTGCCGCTGCGGTATTTTGATCGTGATCAGCGTACTTCTGACGCTCGTCGCGGGGATTATCCCGTCGCGCAGTGCGGCAAAGAAAGATCCGGAGGTGGCCCTGCGGACGGAATAGAAAAGTGCAGGAATGCGGATCTTACAACAGACAATTTGAAAAAACGGCATAACTGATCATTACAAAAACACCATCCGGCTGATATGTAACCGGATGGTGTTTTTATCTTCAGTGAGCAATCATTTTTCATGCTATGTCGCATTACAAGGAAATCTTTCAGCTGCATTTCTAAAAAAAATCTAAATTTTTCTTTCCATTTTTAATAAGCTCTCGAAACATTTTCTTAAATCGTAATATACCCCTTGACATTGAAACGAAAATATTTAAAATAGTGTTCACTATTATGAATGTAGCAGTTTTAATCAACAGGCATGAATTTTATGCCGGTATGTATCAGCCACCACGGGTGACGAAAGGAGGACTGTATGAAAAATCGCTCTGATGAGCCGATTTTTCATACGGCAGCTTGTGCCGGAGCGTCACAAGCTGCTTTGATGGCAGACAAGAGAATCGCTGAAGAAACAAGTTTCTTCGCGATTTCTCGTCGCCTCGTCGCTACGCTCCGAAAGGAGGAAGCAATGCCGTTGCCCCTTACGCAGGAGAAAAAGGAAGCTCTGAAATGTCGCATTTTTACACTTTATGCGAGATACGGCTTTAACGGGATCTCCATGGATGAAATTGCGAAAAGCATGCATGTCGGCAAGCCGACACTGTATAAGTACTTCAAGAGCAAAGAGGACATTGTGCGTCAGATCGAGGAGACAGGGATCGGCCACCTGGAATCCCTGCAATTAACCATGGATCGAGGGATGGACAGTGTACTGGACGGGATGTCGCAGATTTACAGCCGGGGGATCATCCTGGCTTCGGCTTCAAAAAAGGAGTACATGTCCGATTTACAGAGTCATTATCCGGACTTGTATGAGAAACATATGCAGGCGGTGGGGGCCGTCGCGCACAGGTTTCAGGAATACTACCGGACGGCGGTGGAGGCGGGCTACTGCAGAAGCCTTTCGATCCAGCTGGTCGGGGAGCAGTTCCGGGTGATGCTGCCATCGGTCATCAGCGCGGAATATCTTGAGGCGAATCAGTTTACGCTGAACCACGCGATTCGTGAATACTACCGGATGCTTCTGCACCAGGTAGTGAACGATGAATACCAGCCTCTTGTGGATCGGGAGGAAAACTTCCTGTTTTGCGACCCGCTGGCGAACAGAGTGAAGGAAACGTTTTATTATGAGGATGCAAGAGTAAAAATTGATGTCTGAACATCCGGATTTTCCAGATAATCGAAGAGGTGAGCTCTGGGAAATGAAAGACCGGAGAAATGTCCGTTTCAATATGGAGGAATGAAATGATTAAGATTTTCAGAAACATGAAATCCAGGGATGTCTGGCTTTCGGTGCTGTGTCTGCTTCTGGTCTGCGGACAGGTGTATTTTGACCTGAAGCTGCCGGATTACACGGCGGAGATCACGGTGCTGATCAGCAGTGAGGTGACCGAGATGTCCGAGTATATTACATCGGGCGCAAAGATGCTGGGTTGCGCTTTGTGCAGTGCGCTGCTGACTGTGGTAGTAGGTTTCTTTGCCGCGCGGATCGCTTCCGACTTCAGCTTTGATGTCCGGGAGAAGCTGTTCCGCAAGGTGTCCGCATTTGGCAGTGCTGAAATCAAGAAGTTTTCCACCGCCAGCCTGATCACCCGCACGACGAACGATATCACCCAGATCCAGATGATCATCGCCATGGGTCTGCAGATGATGCTACGAGCGCCCATCATGGCAGTCTGGGCTATCATCAAGATCGTCGGCAAGAGCTGGCAGCTCTCCGCAGTGGTGGCAGCGGCGGTGGCGGTGGTAGTGGTGTCCCTTGTGGTTCTGCTTACGGTGATGATCCCAAAGTTCCGTATCGTGCAGAAGCAGATCGACGATGTGAACCGGCTGACGGAGGAAAACTTAAGCGGCATCCGCGTGGTGCGGGCGTTCAACGCGGAAAAATACCAGGAAAATAAATTTGAAAAGGCGAACGGCAGCCTGATGAAAACGCAGCTGTTTACCGGCCGTGGGATGGCGTTCCTCTCGCCGATTATGATGTTCGTGCAGAGCGCGGTGAGCGTCGGGATCTACTATGTTGGCGCGGTGCTGATCAACGATATTACGATCCCGATGGACGGGACAGCGGAAGCCATGATGGCGGCCGTGGCGGAGCGCGGCGTACTCCTTGGAGAAGTTGTATCCTTCAGTTCCTACGCACTGTATGTCATTATGTCCTTCGTGATGCTGCTGATGATCTTCATGATGCTGCCACGTGCCCAGGTATCCGCGAACCGTATCAATGAGGTTCTGGATACGGAGGTGTCGGTGAAAGAGGGCATCGCAAACGGTTCCGACGAGACCGGAAGTATTGAATTTAAGGATGTTTCCTTCCGCTATCCGGATGCATCGGAAGACTGTCTGAAGCATATTTCCTTTACTGCGAAGAAAGGGGAGACCGTCGCCTTTATCGGGGCAACCGGTTCCGGCAAGTCCACCCTGGTGAACCTTGCCTCCAGGCTTTACGATGCAACCGATGGGGAGATCCTGATCGACGGCAAAGAGATTAAGGAATATACCTTTGAGACGCTCTATGAGAAGGTAGGCCTGGTGCCGCAGAAGGCGGTATTGTTCGCAGATTCCGTGAAGGAGAATGTCTCCTTTGGCAACTGCGGACGAAATGTGACCGACGAAGATGTGGATGAGGCGCTGGATATCGCGCAGGCCACGGATTTCGTTCAGGCGCTGGATGACGGCGTGAACAGCCGGATCGCTCAGGGTGGCATGAACGTGTCCGGCGGGCAGAAGCAGAGGCTTTCCATTGCAAGGGCCATCGCGAGAAAACCGGAGATCCTGATTTTGGACGATACCTTCTCCGCACTGGACTATGCGACAGATAAGCGCCTGCGTAAGAGGATCGCGACGGACTGCGGGGATATGACCTGCCTGATCGTGGCACAGCGTGTCGGCACCATCCGGGGCGCGGATCGAATCGTGGTGCTGGATGAAGGAGAAGTCGTCGGCATGGGTACGCACGACGAGCTGATGGCGAACTGCCCGGTTTATAAGGAGATCGCGCTGTCGCAGCTGTCGGAAGCGGAATTAGCTTAATTGGATGGAGGATATTTATTATGCCAGAAAGAAATAGAAGACCTTCCGGTGCTCCGATGCGCCGCGGCCCCATGGGACGTGGGCCGATGGGCGGCGGTATGGGTTCCGGACAGAAAGCGAATGATATGGGCGGTGCCATCCGCAAGCTGGTCGCTTATTGCAGAAATTATGTGGTCTGGATCGTTTTGGCCATGCTGTTTGCAGCGGGCGGCGCGGTGCTGACCATCATCGGACCGGACCAGATCAGCCGTCTGACCGATTATATTTATGACGGCCTGTCGTCCACCATCGACATGGACGGCATCCGCAGCGTGGCGCTGCTGCTGGTTGGCATCTACCTGACAAGTGCGGTACTTAGTTTTCTGCAGCATTTCATCATGCAGACGGTGACACAGTATACATCGAGAAGGTTGCGCGGAGATATCGACATGAAGATCAACCGCCTGCCGTTAAAGTACTTCACCGAAGGTGCCATCGGTGATGTGCTTTCCCGCATGACAAACGATGTGGATATGATCGGCCAGGCGCTGTCCAACAGTCTGGCAACGATGGTCACCTCCGTCGCACAGTTCATCGGCTGCCTGATCATGATGTACTACACCAACTGGGTGATGGCGACGACTACCGTGGTGGCCACCATCGTCGGTCTGGTCCTGATGGTCGTGATCATGAGCCACTCCCAGAAATACTTCACGGCCCGCCAGGAAAGCCTGGGCGACCTGAACGGATATATCGAGGAAATGTACAACGGGCACGATATCATCCGAATTTCCAACGCGGAAGAGGAAGTACTGGAAAAATTCGGCTCACTGAATCAGCGCGTGAAGGACGCAAACTTTTACTCACAGTTTCTGTCCGGCCTGATGCAGCCGCTGATGACCTTCATCGGCAATGTGGGCTACGTGGCGGTCTGCATCGTGGGGGCTGCGCTCATTATCAACGGCGACATCACCTTTGGTGTCATCACCGCTTTCCTGATCTACACGAGGCTGTTTGAGCAGCCGCTGCGCCAGATCGCCCAGTCCATGACACAGGTGCAGTCCTGTGCGGCGGCAGCGGAACGCGTCTTCGACTTCCTTGACGAAGAGGAGATGGAGGATGAGACCGCCAAGACGAAGCAGATCGGGAAAGTGAACGGTACGGTGGAGTTCTCCCATGTGAAGTTCGCATATCCGAGTGCACCGGAGAAAGAAATCATCCACGATTTCAGTGCGAAGGTGAAACCGGGGCAGAAGGTCGCCATCGTAGGGCCCACCGGTGCCGGCAAGACCACCATGGTGAATTTGCTGATGCGTTTCTTCGAGACCACCGGCGGCAGGATCCTTATCGATGGCGTGCCGACCACGGAGCTTTCGAGGCAGAACGTGCACGATCAGTTCGGCATGGTGCTGCAGGATACCTGGCTGTTTGAGGGCACGGTCCGCGAAAACCTGGTGTACAACACAGAGGGTGTGACCGAGGAACAAATGATCTGCGCCTGCAAGGCCTGCGGCATACACCACTTCATTTCAGCGTTGCCTCACGGCTATGATACGGTTTTGAGCGACAACACAGCGATCTCCGCCGGCCAGAAACAGCTGATGACCATCGCCCGGGCCATGATCCAGAACAGCCCGATGCTGATCCTCGATGAGGCGACCTCCAGTGTCGATACCCGCACCGAGATCATCACGCAGCAGGCCATGGATAAACTCACCTCAAACCGCACAAGCTTTGTCATCGCGCACCGGCTCTCTACCATCAAAAACGCGGACATTATTCTGGTGATGCGGGGCGGCGATATCGTGGAGCAGGGCAATCACGAGGAACTGCTGGCGAAGGGCGGCTTCTACGCGGACCTTTACAACAGCCAGTTTGAAGAGACAGCGTGAATATTAGCTGTCAGACATCTGAAAAGTGAGCCGGTGACAGCACCGGACGATCTTACAAATTGATGCCGGGATCGAAAAAAGCAGCGAAAAAAGATCCGGTAACTGCTCTGCGGACAGAGTAAAGACAAAACACCATCCGGCTGATATGTAACCGGATGGTGTTTTTATCTTCATTGAGCAATCATTCTCCTGTTATGCCGCATGTTAAGAATCCGTCCGGGTTATAAAACCGGCAGACACCATGACGGTACCCGCCAGAATTCCTGCGCAGAAGCCAAATACATGAACAAGGAAGGAACTGACGCTGCTGTTCGCAAATACAAAATATACCAGAACTACGACAACCTCCGGTCGGTACCATGGAAGCTGAAACTGCTTTTGAAACCGGACATAACAGATGAGCAGACATGCCAGAAGTGCAAAAATACCGCTTGATGCGCCGATATCATAAACCGGCTCAGAGGTCACGATGGAATATGCGATTTCAGATACAACACCGCAGCCGAAAAACAGGAAAATTGTCTGCCGGTTTTTTAAGAACGGGCGAAGCAGAGAATCCACAGAGAGCAGAGCCAGAGAATTTGAAAGCAGATGCCGGAGATTGTGGTGCAGAAACAGGCAGATGAACCAGCGATAATATTCCCCATTCATGTAGTTCATGCTGACGGCTCCGAAATCTGAACACAGATCGTCGGTGTCCGGCGATGCGATATAAACCACAAGAAAGATAAACACGAGCATAATCGCGGCTCCGTTGTGAATAACCAGACTTTTTGATTTTTCGAAAAACTGTTTGCGACTCATTCCTGCCTCGCTGTAAAAGTCAATTTGTAAAATCGTAACACAGTCACAGCAAAATAACAAGTAAAATCTGCAACAATGCGACACATGTTGAAGATTGTTGCTTGATGATTTCCATTTGATACGCTACAATAAAACCAGCATTGAAGATTTACGTAAAGAAAAACGATGGTGACAAACGCCTGAGGTACGAGGAGGATCGGTTATGATTGTATGTTTTGTGGTGATTGGAATTTTGTGTATAGCTGTTGCAGCAATTTTGTTATATTACAATAAAGCATTTCCGGAAGCGCTCCGGATCGCCGATGAGATGCAGCACATGGGGGATGACTACTATTTTTTCGGGAAGAGTAACGTAGGTTTTATCATTTTCACAGGCGCGAAAACAGATGAATGTGCTTATACCTATATCGCAAAACTGTTACATGAGAAAGGACATACAGTTATAATCCCAAAACAGCGGTTTCATCTGAGTGCGTTTGGAGCGAAACACGGAATGGAACTTATGTCGGCAAACCCCAAGATAGAAAAGTGGATTCTGGTTGGGCACTCCCTCGGTGGAATGCCGGTGAGCAGAATCGCGGCAGCCCAGCCGGAACATCTGACGGGGGCAGTTTTTCTGGCCACCTACGCATCCATTGACCTTTCGAAGCTGGACATTTCCGCCATTCGTATCACTGCCGAAAATGACGGTATTATGAATAACGAAGCCATGGAGAAATATCAGGGCAATCTGCCGAAACATTCCGTCAGTATTATGTTAAAAGGAGCAAATCATCAGGGATTTGCAGCGTACAGTTCCAGATCAGGCCGTGACGGAAAGGCTTCGATTTCGTGGAAGGAACAGAATGAGCAGACGGTACGTCTGATCCTGAACTTTTTTGAGGAAAAGATTTGCGAAGAAACATCCGAGAAGAAATCTTTTCGTCAGGATGAGTGAGAGAACCCATAATGAGCCACAGGTCGAAAGTTATGATGCTACGATTCCAAATTCATGGACTTTTGATCCCGGTGTCATAGTGTTGGATGAATGCCAAGTGAGTGTAATGTATGAAAGAAAACAATCGTTGTCATGAGTCGGCGCCGCCAAATACAGCGGGACAGCTTTCAGATATGGAACGCGCAGCGAAGATCATCTGTGCGTATGGGGAGGATTCCCAGCATCTGTTAAGCCTGAATGCGGAAAATAATTATTTTTTCGCGGCGGGAGAGCGGGGCGTGATTCCCTACTGCCTTGAAGGCAGAAGAGCCATGAGCCAGGGAGACCCGGCCTGTCCTCCGGAAGATCTTGAGGCAGTCCTCCGGGAATATCTTGATTTTTGTAAGAGCAGGGGCTATCGCCCGGTGTTTAATTCTGTCAGCGGCAAGGTGGGTGATCTTCTAAACAGCAGGGATTTCTGTATTCTGAAATACGGGGAGGAGGCAATCCTGAAGCTGCCTGACTATACTCTTGCCGGGGGAAAACGGGGAGCCTTAAGAAGAAATGTGGCAAAGCTGGACAGGGCAGGCGTTGTCCTGGAGGAATACTGTCCGCAGAAGGCCAGAAATTCCCTGCTTGAGAAGGAAATATCCGATTTGGAGGAGCAGTGGTTTGCAGGAAAAAAACTGCAACTTAAGTATTCCATCGGGGGTCTGGAGTTTGAAAAGCCCAGGGGAAGGCGCTACTTTATCACCAGAGATGCGGAAGGAAAACTGCTGACCGTGTTATCCTTTCTCCCGTACTGCAGGAAGACGGCCTGGTGCCTGGATGTCATGTACCGCAGAATGGACGGGCCGACGGGCGAGATGGAGCACGCAATCATCTCGGCCTGCCGGAAGATGAGAGAGGACGGCGCAGAAGAAGTCAGCTTGAACATCGCCCCGCTTGCGGGGATCGATATCACAAAGCCGGACACAAAGAAGGCAGAAAGAATGATGTATGAGATTTTCAATCATATGGATTTCGAATATGACTTTAAGAATCTTTACCGTTTCAAAAGCAAGTTTGATCCGTCCGTCTGGAGACCGCGCTATCTGGTATATGACCGCAGGATCACGCTCGTAAGGCTGGCGACAACCATAACAAACACAAAAGGCGCGGCGGATCCGGTGCTATACAGAAAATATAAAAAATTTTTCATTACTTCTGCTTTAAAAGTAGGGCGGGACGGAAATTCCTGAGGATGGTTAACGAAATTGAAAGGGAAAGGATCTGAATATCCGGGAAGGCTGCGATGATGTGTTTCGGAAGCTGATGGATCGGTGGGGTGGAAAAACAGATGATACAGTGCATTAGGATGTGGATCCGTATTTTTAAAGAATGGCTGAAATGGAGGAAGGACTGGGACTCCTTATGCAATCGCTGCGGAAAATGCTGCTACAGCCGTTCCGAGTGGGCAAAGGGCCGGGTAGAAATTCATTATGACAGCCCATGTGAAAATCTGGATGAGGAAACCCATCTGTGCAGAGTTTATAAGGACCGATTCCGCAGGTGTAATCACTGCGGGAAAGTTAACCTGTTTACGGCATTATTTCATCCTACCCTGCCAAATGACTGTGCATACAGGCGGACATTTCGGTTGTGGGATAAGATGTGATACAGAGCAAAGGAGAAACCATGTCGGGAAGCCGGCGATGGGTGCTCTTAAGAGGCTTCGAAATATTTGCTGGACAGAACGGGAGAAGAACAGTTGTAGTGAAGCAACAAGTATAAAAAGACCCCTGTGGGAATTTTCCCGAGAAGTTTGCCGTTGTTCGGACAGGTTCTCCGGATTTATCTCACAGGGGGCTCTTTTTTGTTGTCAGGTTGGCCGGTATAAAACGCCTGCATCTTTCATGGATTCAGGAAGATATCTTCCTGCCCGAAATCCACCAGGGCAGATACAAAATAAGCATCAGAAGGAACAGAATTACGGCAAATCCGATCAGGTAAAAGCGTTCGCCAAACACAGCAGTACACGCCACGGTGATGATATTGCCGTAAGGATCATTCAGAAACATAAAGTTCGTATCAAGTACCTTGTTCAGCGGATAGATGATCACACAAACTCCCAGCAGACAGGACAGCACTTTTGGTAATTCGTGGATATCCGGCCGAAATCCTCCGGCGAGCAGAAGAACCGGATACAGCGCCAGAAGAATATGCAGAAGCTCTGAACTGATATGGAAGAAATTCGTGATCGGCAGTGCCAGCCAGGAGGGGCTGAGCAGAGCGATGATCGCAGCGGGCAGACAGAGTGCGTAGAGAATGTTGCCCGCAAGCTTTGTGGGATGGATCGAGTACCATGCACATACGAAGATGTTGATGCTGCACAGGTGAAGCGGCATCACGGCGGGCTCCCACTGGCCGGTTACGACATTTGTCAGTTGTCTGCTGCATTCCAGGAGGACCAGAAGAGTCCCGAGAACTGCGCGCCAGGTCCGCCTTCTTTTTTCAGAAGCCCTGTGGTAGAGGAAAGCTCCGAGAATCCATATGAAAACGCTTAAGACCAGCCAGAACAGATGAACCCTCCCAAACAGGGAGAAAGACTCATAATCTTTTCCATATAAATCCTGCATGGTATAAAGGGTATACCAGAATTCAGACATTGATCACCTCTAAAAAAACATCCGGTCAGTGCGGTTAAGCATTGCCTGCTGTCTTCTTATTTCCAAATAAAGTTTTCCATGCCTGCACCGAGTTCAAAATGATATTTGCATATCCCGAGGTCGGCACCGGAAAAAGAGCCCTTTTCATAGGTCATGGTCACCGAGTGATCCTGCCCTTTGATGGTAAAGGCCTGCTTGTTCATTGCAGTGGGAGCCAGCAGGGCAGCAGCAACGCCGGATTTAAACCAGGCAGGCGGATCCCCTGCATAGAGAGATACGGCTTCCGGATTTTTTGATTTATGGGCAACACCCTGTTCTTCGCCGTAACCAACCACGACAACGCCGATGATCTTTTTGGAATCCGGCGCATTCAGGTTTCGTCTTGCTCCTTTGTGGCTGTACATTCCGCCGACCCACCAGGTGTTCAGGCCGAGCGTCTGCGCGTAAAGCATCAGATCCGCGCTGCTGTATCCGAGTTTTTCATCTGTTTCCGGCGCATCCTGCCCTGCCAAAATCATATAGTTTCTTACCCCTTTTGTCATCGTCCTGCTGATGATCCCCGGCAGGGCATCCGTATTGTCCGTGACGAGCTGAATGCTCAGGCCGTGTTCCCGGTTCTGCATGTCGATCCGCTCGTTCAGCTGGCGGACAACATCTGCCGGCAGCGGAGTGCTTTTGTACTTGCGCACGGTGTGGCGTGCGCTCATTGCTTCCTTTAATGTCATGTGACAGCCTCCTTGTTTTATAAAAATCCTGTTTACGACAATTGTTGCACTTCTTATATTGTACTACAGAGACCATAAATCATCAAGCAACAATATCCCACATATGTCGCATGAAAGAAAAATTTTCTGTCGCATTCCTGAAAAATTTCTAAAAGTTATCTTTCCATTTTCATAAGCTCTCGAAACATTTCCTTAAATCGAAATTTACTATTGGAGACGTGATTATGGATAATGTAGAACGAAAAAAGCAAGGGCAAGCAGAGAGGCTATTACGTTGCAGACCGCAGTTTATCGGCTGCCTGATCATGATGTATTACACGAACTGGATCATGGCGATGACCACCGTGGTGGCCACCATCGTGGGCCTGATCCTGATGGTCGTGATCATGGGACGCTCCCAGAAATACTTTACGGCCCGCCAGGAAAGCCTGGGCGACCTGAACGGTTACATCGAGGAAATGTACAACGGCCATGACATCATCCGTATCTCCAACGCGGAGGACGAAGTGCTGAAGAAATTCAGTTCCCTGAACCAGCGTGTGAAGGACGCAAACTTCCACTCGCAGTTCCTGGGCGGCCTGATGCAGCCGTTAATGACCTTCATCGGAAACGTGGGTTATGTGGCAGTCTGCATCGTGGGTGCGGCGCTCATCATCAACGGGAACATTTCCTTCGGCGCGATCACGGCGTTCCTGATTTATACCAGACTGTTTGAGCAGCCGCTGCGCCAGATCTCCCAGTCCATGGTGCAGGTGCAGTCCTGTGCGGCGGCAGCGGAACGCGTTTTCGATTTCCTTGAGGAAGAGGAGATGGAGGATGAGACCGCGAAGACAAAGCAGATCGAAAAGGTAAGCGGAACAGTGGAGTTCTCCCATGTGAAGTTCGCGTACCCGAGTGCACCGGAAAAGGAAATCATCCACGATTTCAGCGCGAAGGTGAAGCCGGGCCAGAAGGTCGCTATCGTAGGACCGACCGGTGCCGGCAAGACCACCATGGTGAACCTGCTGATGCGCTTCTTCGAGACCACCGGCGGCAAAATCCTCATCGACGGCGTGCCGACCACGGAGCTTACGAGGCGGAACGTGCACGACCAGTTCGGCATGGTGCTGCAGGATACCTGGCTGTTTGAGGGAACCGTCCGCGAGAACCTGGTGTACAACACGCAGGGCGTGACGGATGAGCAGATGATCCGGGCCTGCAAGGCTTGCGGCATCCACCACTTCATTTCCTCTCTGCCCCACGGTTATGATACGGTTTTGAGCGACAACACGGCGATCTCCGCCGGCCAGAAACAGCTGATGACCATCGCCCGGGCTATGATCCAGAACAGCCCGATGCTGATCCTTGACGAGGCGACTTCCAGGTCGACACCCGTACCGAGATCATCACGCAGCAGGCCATGGATAAGCTGACCTCGAACCGCACGAGCTTCGTCATCGCGCACAGGCTCTCCACCATCAAGAATGCGGACATCATCTACATAAGAAAGCAATCAGCTTTCTGTTATGCAAAACAAAAGGGCTGTCCTGCCGGAATCGAATCGGATTCGCGGCTGGACGGCTCTTTTCGTGCGATTGAAACAAAAGGTGGCAAAAAGAAAGAAACTTCTTATATCGGTAAAGGTTGACAAATGGATAATATTTTGTATAATTCTTATAATAACGGTTTGAAAGCAAACGGTCGCGGGGCGAGTGACCGGATGGATGTCGTATACAGGATCGAATGAATCAGGTATGCACATCCGGAATGAGAAGGTATTTGAAAAGGAGGCGGTAACATGGAATACCACGTGGAAAGCCTGTTGAGGGGCAATATGTTTATGGATCTGTTTGAAAGCCGCTGCGCCGGGATTATGGGGAAATACGGTCTGCGAAGGGTAGACACCGAAGTGATATCTTACCTGTACAACAATCAGGACAGGAACACGGCGGGGGATATCGGACGGTTTTTAAACCGGAATAAAGGATACATCTCTCAAGTAGTTGACCGGCTGTGCCAGGGAGAATACATTACAGCGGTGCCGGACCGGGAAGACCGGCGTTACGTCCATTATCTTGTCTGCCCAAAATCAAAGGAAGTGGCAGAGGATGTGAGAGCGTTGTGGGAAGAAATCAGCGAAGAATTGTTTGAGGGAATTCCCGAGGAAGATCGTGCTGTTTTCCGCAGTGTGGCGCTGAAGCTTCGGGAAAATATGATTCAGATGAATAAGTGAAAAGTTACAGGAAGTGGACATAAAAAATGATTCGCTTCCTGAATTTTTTATGCACCCGGGCCACATAAAAGTGTCGCCTGACAGCGAAACTTTGGAAAATTTTAAGCTTGCACCGAACGCGGCCCGGCGCGGGCAGATAGGGTGAGAGAACTCCCCTATCCGATTGTACGCATGTCCCGAGGCGAGAAATCGAAGTCATATCTTACAGAAAGATAAACATTCTAAAGCTTTTCTAAAGTGTATTGACAAGCAAAATCTGTGTGTTATAATTGTTTACGAACAAACGGTTTAGGGAAAAACAAAAAACTCTGAGCCAGTTTGCTTGAAAACTTTTGATTGCTATTTCAAAGTCGCGCAGAAAACACTGCGCAGGAAGGAGACAGGACTATGTTAGTACCACGTTTATTTGATGAAGTATTGTTAGATGATTATGCGAGATATCCGCGCCACGAAGCAAACGGGAGGTTATCCATCATGCACACAGATGTCGAGGAAAAAGAAGACAGCTATGTCCTGAAGATGGACCTTCCGGGATTCCGAAAGGAAGACGTGAATATTGAACTGCAGGAAGGCACACTGATCGTCCGTGCAGCATCTAATGCACATAACGAGAAGAAGGATGAAGAAGGCAGGCTGATCCGCAGCGAGCGTTTCAGCGGAAACTGTATGAGGAGCTTTTATATAGGCGAGGATGTGAAGCAGGAGGATATCAGGGCAAAGTTTGAAAACGGTGTTCTGATCCTGACTTTCCCGAAGAAACAGCCGGAAGTAAAAGTGGAAGATTCCCACACCATAAGGATTGAGGGGTAATAAGCTCAATCACCAATGGCTTCCACCGCACTGTATGCGGGGAAGCCCAAAAATAGAACAATTGGTTAGCACTCAATAACGAAAGAAAACACCGTGATCGTAGACGGCGCTGACTCCGAGGAAGCAGTCGCGGAGAGGATCCGCAGCATCCGCAGACAGGAAGAGCTTTCCGATTCCGATTATGATAAGCAGAAATTTGCAGAACGCATTGCAAAGCTTGGCGGCGGCGTGGCGGTCATCCGCGTGGGCGCAGCGACCGAGACGGAGATGAAGGAAGCAAAGTACCGCATGGAAGATGCCCTGAACGCGACGCGTGCGGCGGCCTGGGAAGGCATCATCTCCGGCGGCGGCTCCGCATACATCCACGCCCAGAAGAACGTGTCCGCCCTGTGTGATACGCTGGAAGGTGATGAAAAGACAGGCGCGGCCATTATCGTAAAGGCTCTGGAAGCACCGCTCTTTACCATCGCGGAGAACGCAGGATTTGAGGGCGCGGTGATCGTAGACAAGGTGCAGGAGAAGGAAGACGGAATCGGTTTCGATGTGGTCACGGAACAGTACGTAGACATGATGAAGAACGGCATCATCGATTCGGTGAAGGTCACGAACAGTGCGCTGGTCAATGCTTCCAGTGTCGCCGCAACGCTGCTCACGACAGAAGCTGCGGTCGCCGAGATCAAGGAAGCAGCACCTGCTGCACAGCCGAATCCGGAGATGGACTACTAATGTGCTGTGAGTAACTTAAGAATTTCTCCTGAATTCCAGGGAATAGAACAGTCTTTTTAAGGTCGCCGTGAGCAGCCTTGCCAGATAGACGGAACGGACTTAAAGGAATCGAAATGATATAAGGTAATACCCGATTTATACATGATCATTAAAAAATACCATCCGGTTGCGATACCTCCAGCAGCCGGGTGGTGTTTTGCAATATGGAAAACGTTGTGCGGTTATGGTCGGTGAGGTCTGTTATTTCGTGAATCGTGATCGGTTGTATTTTTTTCTGATTCAGCTGAAAAATGCGACACTTGCTGCATATTGTTGCTTGATGAATCTGTAAAACAGGTGTAAAATATCAATATGCGACAAATGTTGTTTGACTGTTTTCAGATGTGATGGAAAGGCGGCCTGTGTGAAAGATTACTCTGATGAGCGGATTTTCACACGCTGACGCTCCAGAAAAGAGGAAAATATGAATGAGGAAGAAAACACAGAGAAAGAGACAGAGGACGCTGCAAAGCTGAAACAGATGATGGAACAGATGCAGGCCGCAGAGTATCGCGGGCTGACCGAGGAAGAAATCGAAAAGAAAAAACAACAGAAGGAAATGCAAAAAAAGAAAAATATGGAAATCCTTAGAGATACGCTGGAGATTCTGGAAAAGGGAAGCTACAGCAAAGACGGGAAAGAGATATGCCTGCGGTACTCTTCGGAAGAAATGAGAGAAATACAGGTGTATTTGCCGGAAGAAATACAGACCCTACAGTTAGCCGGTGCGGAAACTCCATCCGGGAAGCCGTGCACCTTTGGCTGTGAGAATGCGGATGCTCTGGCAGTGGCAGGGGAGAAATACCGGAGCCTGAAGGCAGCCGGAGAGGCAGCACCGCAGGTTCTGGTCTTAAACCTTGCAAGCGCAACACAACCGGGTGGCCGGACACGGGAAGGAGCCAGCGCGCAGGAGGAAGATCTGTGCAGGAGAACTTCGCTTCTGCTGTCTCTGGAAAGTAAGGGCGCAAAGAAATATTATGAATATAACAATGCGAGAAAAACACGCATGGGGTCAGATGCTGTTATGCTCTCACCGTATGTGGAGGTACTAAAGGATGCCAAAGCCGACACACTTCCGGAGCCTTTTCCTGTCTCTGTCTTAAGCTGCGCGGCACCGATGGTCCGCCTGGGGCTGGAGGGGATGACGCAGCAGGAATATGAGGCGATGCTTTGCAGACGCATCCGGGGAATGCTTAAGGTTGCGGCCTCACAGAACTACCGCCATCTGATCCTGGGGGCTTTCGGATGCGGCGTATACGGCAATGATGCCGCGCTGGTTTCGGATTTGTTTTATCGTGCGATCATGGAATTCGGACCGGATGGCACCAGGGACAGTCTGCTTTTTGATTCGATTGATTTTGCGGTTCTCTGTAGCCCTGAAAAAGATTACAATTACAGAGAGTTCGCAAGAAATTTTGGACGTGAATGAAAATTCTGATTCTTCATTAAATTGCGTGGAATAAAAGAGATAGTGACAATACAACAATACGGATGACTTTTGATATGAATCGCGGAAATCCTTATCAAAACCAGGCGGAGCGAATGGCTGCAGGGATCCAATGGATTCCGGAGTCAACCCCATAACAGGCGATCCTGACTCCCAGACATTTAAATTTAAACAAAAATTTGTGCTGAAAATGAATGCGGTTGTCGCATTTTTTAAAATATCGGCTTAAGGAGGTGCACTATGAGAAATGAATATCGTCAGTTAAAGGAGTACATGGACAAGAGTCAGAAGACCGTGGCCGTGACCGGTGCGGGGATCTCTTATCTCTATGGTATGCGGCGGCTGAAAACAAGCGTCGGCATGATGAATTACAGAAAGGTGTTTTCCGCGTCTTACGTGCGGAAAAACCCGGAAAAGTTCTATGAAATCATAAAAGACGCTTTTCTTGATGCGACCTTTGTCAAAGGTCCAAGTACCGTGCACAGACAGCTTGCCGAACTGGAAGCGCAGGGAAAGTTATACGGCATCGTAACCCAGAACATGGACTGCCTGCATACGGTCGCGGGTTCGAAAAATGTAATCGAATTTCAGGGAGCCTTCCGGGAGAAGTTTATCGGTATTGTAGCGGATCACGGGGCCGATCTTATCGCATCGATCCTGGCCGTGCTGAAAACAGGGGGGAAATTTGGCAGCGAAACCTAAGTGAATTCCCGGGGGTTCAAAGGATTTTTTCGGGGAAGTGCGCAGAATCTTCGCACTTGAAATGGCTCCGCGTCAGAATGCATTCACAGGAGGACTGGAACGGATCAGAGGATATTTTGTAAGTACCTTGTTCAGGATGGTATCATGCGACACCATCCTGAACAAGGAGAATCCAGAAAAATAAAATCGGAGAACTGTAAGTGCGCGGAATCTGCGCACCTGACAAGTTGCGGTGATGCACTGTACGATTCGCCGTATATTGATGAGGTAAGAACCATGAAAATGAGCAATGGATATGGACGGAACGGTCGGATTGCTGGCGGCTGGAGCGTGAGAGATCACTGGAATTTTGAATGCCTGTGGATTGTAATCAATCAATTCTTGCGTAAAAAGTTTTAATAAAGAGAAAATCAAACAATAAATCCATGATATAATATAATTTGAATAGCATAAATTAAATTGAAATAGATTAAAAAATAAATAATTCGCCTTGACACAGCCGGCCACCGGTGATACATTAAAATCAGGATGCCGCGGGAGAAGACAAACAGGTATGAAGCCACAGATGACACCGTACCGCGCTTCTTCAAACTATGGTGTTGTTATTTTATCAGAAAAACCGTGGTGAAAATTCGTGTAGTCGCTGCAGTTTTTTTGGACAGCGGCTGCCTTCAAGGAGGATTGATCATGGAGATAAGCAGAACAATTTATGCAGATGCGCGTGACGCATATGATCCGGTTTACACGCCGGACGTGGTATTTGCACACAGGGAGACAGGTGACTTGAAGCTTCAGCTCCTGACCCCGATCGGGCCGGATATACCGAGACCGCAAAATCATGCCATATTTGCAAAGATCGAAAAAGAAAGAGCCGAACGGCACGAGGAACATCCCAGACCGCCGAAAGACATGAGGAAGTTTCCGCTTGTCCTGGATATTCCGGGCTCCGGATGGAGCGGCGCGGAAGGGTATGCGCATGTTCCCAGAATGATGGAACTGGCAAAACAGGGATTTGCTGTGGCATGCATTTCGTACCGTGGCACATTCAAGGATGACGTGCGCTTCCCGGCGGCGGTGCAGGACGCAAAGGAAGCGATCCGGTTCCTGCGGGCCCATGCGGATATGTACCACATTGATCCGGAGCATGTGACCGTGCTTGGCGATTCCTCCGGCGGACATACCGCAGCTTTTGTGGCGTTAACCGGAGAAGAAGAGAAATTTAATATCGGAGAACATCTGGATCAGCCTTCCGCAGTGAACGCCTGCGTGCTTTTCTACGCACCAAACGATTTGCTGAATCTTGTTCCGGATCGAATCGCCGAGGGGAAGCATCTGCGCCCGGGCGAGGGAGAGTATCCGTTTGAAGCAAGGGAGATTTATCAGGACGATTTTCTGAAGAATCCGACGACAATGCTTGCAGATGCCAGTCCCATCAATTATATCAGTCCGGAGAAAAAACTTCCGGCATTTCTGTTCCTGCAGGGGGATGATGATCCGATTATCCCGATGGCGCAGGGACTGAGGTTTTGTGACCGCGTGCGTGAATGCGGCGGACGGGCAGAATTCATCAAAATCGCGGGCGGCGCACACGGAAACGGTTGCTGGACGAAAGAAGCCATGACGCTGGTAACGCAATTTCTGAAACATTACAATTAAAGATTCCCGTATGGCTTCCTGCGGGGAAAAGATACCTTAAGATGAGGAGGTGCTTATGAAACCAATTGATTTTTCCTGTAAGCATGATATTCTGCTGCGGGATGAAGAAGGAAATTTGCAGCCCATGGATGAACCATATTTCCGTTCGTTTCCTGTAGCTGCGGATACATATCGGATCCAGACAGATGGGGATGCGATCTATCTTGTGATCGGAGAAAAAGAAGCTCTGGTCGTAGATTCCGGCTATGGTTGCGGTGATCTGAGGGCGTATTGCCAGAGCCTGACTGACGTACCGGTGCGGTGCATCGCAAACACGCATGACCATTTTGATCACACGGCGAACAACGGCTATTTTGACCTGGCATATATGTCGGCACGCACGAAGCCGCTGGCTACAATTCCATATCCAAGCTTCGCCGGGATCGATTTTCCGCGGGATTATCCGGTGCAGATTGTTACGGACGGGGATGTGATAGACCTTGGCGGACGAACCCTGGAGGTCTTTGAGACTCCGGATCACGCAGTCGGAAGCATTTGCCTGCTGGATCGGAAGGCACGTATCCTGTATTCCGGCGACGAATTTATGGTAAGAGGAAAGGAGATTACCGGCACGGTTCTTCACTGGAAGGAGTGTCTGGAAAAGCTCCTTGCGCACAGAGATGAATTTGATATTTTATGTGCCGGAGGCGGCGTTTTAGGCGCGGAGCTGGTAGACGGGCAGTATGATCTTGTGTGCCGCGTGCTGGACGGAGAAGAGGGTGAGCCGGATCACACGGATCACCGGAAGCATCCGGGAAGAAAGCAGGAAACCGATGCGCAGGGACGAAAGATTTACAACCGGTGGATGCCGCATCCGGAGGATGGGCCAAAAGGTCCGCGGGCGAACAGCGGATTCCGGAGAAAACTGTCCAATTCTGTGACGGAGATAACGTATGATATTCGGCATGTAACAAACGAATAGGTTTGCCGCACTGTGAATGCTGTTTATATTTTGCAAAAGGTGTATTGCTAAGGAGGAACTATGCCGGATCAGATATTTGCGGAATACCGCGCCATGACAGATGCAGGGAAAAAGGAAGAAGCCATGGCCTGGCTTCGTGAAAAAGCAGAAAACGGAGAAGCGGAAGCTATGGCATTCCTTGGAAATGGCTATTATCTTGGGAATTTTGGCGAAACAGATGATGCGCAGGCTTACTACTGGTCGAAAAAAGCAGCTGAGCAGGGAAATGTCAAAGGAATTCACACGCTTGGGTGCCTGTATCTTTACGGCTACGGTGTAGAGGCCGACCCGGAGATGGGGCTGACACTTCTGAAAAAAGCTACGGAAATGGGAGATATGAAATCACCCAGGTATCTGGGGCTGGCTGCGATGGATGGCTTAGGTGGGGAAAAAGACCCGGAAAAAGCCAGAGAATGGTTTTTGCTTGCTGCTGACCGTGGCGACATTACCAGCCAGTATGAGCTGGGGCGCATTTACGAAGAGGGAATTGGAGTGGAAAAAGACCTTGAAGCAGCGGTATACTGGTATGAAAAAGCCGCAGTTCGCAAGGATCATGTCGGAAAGCCGGCGAACGATGCTCTTAAGAGACTTCGGAATATGAGCTGAACAGAATAAGTGAATAGCAGGAAAAGGCAGCCGCAGGGAAAGCATAAACGGCTGCCTTTTTTCGTTCAAATACACGGGATTATAACAGGATCTCATCGTACACAGCCCTGTTTCCGCCGATAAATTTCGGCCGCGTCCTCGCACAGACGACACGCGCAGCGCCGATGGTTTTCTGATTGATTCTCACCGGCACGGCCACATCTCTCAAATGCATGCCAATCAGAGTGTCGCCTATATCAATGCCGGCGTGGGCGCGAATGCGTTCCACAGCCACCGGCGACTCGAAATATTTCCAGGCTGCGGTGGCAAAGGAACCGCCGGCCTTTGGCTGTGGGACCACATTAACAGGCTCACAGCCATATTTTTCTGCCGCATCCGCTTCCAGAATCAGTGCACGATTCAGGTGCTCGCAGCACTGCGCTACCAGGCACACGCCCGCTTCCTGTGTAGCCTGATATATTCCGGTGAAAACAGCTTCCGCCATCTGCGGGCTGGAATAGGAGCCGATGCGGGCACCAGCCACTTCACTGGTAGAACAGCCGACCACGAGCAATTCGCCGCGTTTTAACTTCGCAGTGCCAAGCAGTTCGTGGGTTGCCTGATATGCTTCCTGCCTTAGCTTCAGGAGTTCCTCCTGAGATTCTTCTGTCGTATTTAAACCAGATGCTGACATGATTGTATCCTTTCTGACCGTCCTGCCTGAAATACAGGGACGTGTATCATAGAAACGCCGCAGAAACGCCGCATAATAACATCGAAGAAATGTACTTTTTTACTGTGACTCTTATATTGATTCAAATTAAAGCAATGAATTGCATCTGCGTCCTGAGTAGCATGGTGGGGTATTCGGATGAGCACTATTATAATCCGGATTTGGGCTTGTGTTTATGGACTTTTAATCCAAACTCCCATGGCCGCCTCGCGGATACCACCAGTAATAAAAGCCGTTTGACAGACTTTTATAGTGATGTGGGCCTGAAAAATATCAGAGGAAAGGAGAGAGGCAGAACTTTAAAATATTTCGTTGAGTATATCGAAAAATCATGATATACTTCTGAATATGAATCAGGGTCTTGTACCTGTGTGAAATAACTTAAGGGAAAGGACGTGACATTATGGGAAGACAGGGTAATAATCCAGGTGGACGACCGGGTGCGGGACATACGGGAGGCGAACCACTTTAGACCGCCGCATCCAGGAAGGCCAGCACCACCGCCGCCACCGCCGCCGCACAGGCCGAGAAGACATCCGGCACCACCGCCGCTACCTCCGGGACGCCCATGAAAATGAGGTTACGATGGGATTTGAGACGTAGCTTGTGCTTTTGATCGCCATAGAAGGCGGTATCCGCTTAATGTTTGGAAAGGATAGGGCACGCCGGATGAACTGGGTTTTGCCATTGCCACCCTGGCAGACGAGAGGAATGGATACCTTGCGGGTGTGGACATCCTCTGTGATGGCGGAAGCACGAATGGGAAGAAGTTCAGGAAATAGAAACTTCCGGAGAAAATCTCATATTATAGGAGGTGTTTTACAATGCCGGATGATTTAAAAAGAGCAGGGGCTCCAGCGCGCCGATCCTTTGTTTTACCCGGAACCGGTGTCGTATTAAATTCCGACGGAAGTGCTGTTTTCCGTCTGCGGGCAAATGTAGGAGCAAAAGTAATCGTAACCATCGGCAACAATCCGGACAAGGCAGTGACATTAGAACTGCAGGATGTCAATCACGAAGGGATTTACGAAACAAAGCTGGAGAATCCGCCGTTTATGGGACCGCAGAAACTGACGTTTCGTGTCAATGATGTGATGCTCCTCAACACCTCCGCACCGATGTGGTATTATGCAAATACTCTGTCGAACTATGTGGAATTCCCGGATCCGGAAACGGATGATTTGATTGCGGCGAGAGAAGATATTCCGCACGGCGCTGTTGCACACGAATTCTATTTTTCCAAATCTTTTGGAAAATTTGTGAGCAGCGTTGTCTATACGCCTCCCGGATATGAAAAAGGCGGCGATTATCCGGTACTGTACTTTTTTCATGAAGTCGCAGAAAATGAAACCGCCTGGACAGAGGCATCAAGAATGAACTATGTTCTGGATAATCTTATCGCTGAGAAGAAATGTCAGCCTTTTCTCGTGGTTGAAAATGACTGCACTGTCCGTCTGGACTATCATGACTTTCCGGAAGAGGAATGGTTCACCTATTACGCGCCGCTCGAAAAATTCATGCGGGAAGACTGCCCGCAGTACATTGCATCCAGGTACCGCGTCAGAGACGACAAGTGGAACCGCGCAATTGCCGGTGTAGGACTCGGCGCTGTTCAGGCCGGATATATCGGATTGCGAAATACCGATGTCTTTGGATCGCTTGGAGTATTTACAGCATTCTGGCCTTCCACGGACTTTCATTCCAGAGGAATTGACGATCCGTTTTACAATGCCGTCAGACATGTCAGCCAGCACCCGGAAGAGCTTAAGGTCTTTTATCATTCCGAAGGTGATGAGGACGGGCATTTCCAAGGCGTACAGGCCGAAAGAGAACTGATCACGTCGCTTGGCGTTGATAAGCATCCCGGATACGTATTTAAGGTGTATCATCAAACGCACAACTGGGGTAGCTATCGCCGTTCTTTCCGTGATTTCGCGCCGCTGCTTTTTTGCGAGGATTAATATGAATGAGGAAGTTGACATCGACATACGTTATGCAATGGTGCCAGATGATGGTATACCGTTACGTAACAGAGTTAATGTGTAAGGCAATCGGAAATGTGAGGTAAATATGGAAATGAGAGACAGAGACGGACTTACAGAACAGGAATTCCTAGCCGCTTACAAGCCGGGAGATTATGAGAGACCGTCCATGACAGCAGATATTGCTGTATTCTCTCTTTCAAAATCAGAAACGAAATTATTACTCATCCGCCGCGGAAACCATCCCTGCCTGGGCAAATGGGCGCTTCCCGGAGGCTTCGTGGAGAAAGGGGAATCCGTGTGTATTTTTCGGCAGGAGATACCGCGTTTACCATTCTTCTGGAACTGGAAGGGAGGAACGTAAAGGTAGGCTCAGCCACCCTGAATTGGGGTTGGCTGAGCCTTTTTTTCGTTTAAAAGTATTTGCCAATCAGGAAGCCAGAGAAATCCATTCAGACCCGGCCGCCGTCTTTCCCAGAGAAGCATTTGACGGGAAGCAGGTGGATGTCATTGTAAGCAGTATGTCACCGAACACATACAAATATGATCAGGTCATTATGGAATTTCAGATGTTGGTGTGAAACACTGGCACGGTGCTGCGCCGGACAGTTGGTTTTCTCATCTGGCAGTCGAGGTGCCGGGAGAAAACTTATTAAAATACAGGGGTTGAATATCCAAAAAGATAATCGTACAATAGATGTACTGGTCATGGATAGATTCCAATTCGCATTCGACGGGTAGAGAGTTTATACACCGGGCTGGAATACGAATATAAGGAAGGAACATTCTATGTCAGTTGAGACAAATAACTATCTTGAAACGGAGGGCCTCGGAAAGCTCATGCGAAAATATGCGTTTCCCTGCGTAATCTCTATGTTGGTAGCGGCACTTTACAATATTGTCGACCAGATTTTTATCGCAAACGCATCATACCTTGGATCTTATGGAAATGCAGCGAACACGGTTGTTTTCCCAATGACAGTGGTGGCCATAGCCATTGCGGTCATGATCGGGGACGGGTGCTGTACATTTGTCAGCATCAGTCTCGGAAGCAAAAAAAATGATGACGCTGCAAACGGCGTCGGAAATGCTGTTGTCTCCGTGCTGGCAGTAAGTCTTGCGCTTACAGCAATTTATCTCCTGTTTCAGGAGCCCATTCTGCGTATGTTTGGTGCAGATGTGAACGAAGAGACTTTCCGGCTTTCAAAGGAATATTTTTTCTGGATTACGTTAGGCATTCCGTTTTATATGTTTGGGCAGGCTTTAAACCCAATCATTCGTTCTGACGGAAGTCCGCGTTTTGCAATGTTGACACTGCTGATGGGCGCTGTGTTTAACATTATTTTTGACCCCATCTGCATTTATCTCCTGAAATGAGGTATGATGGGAGCTGCTGTTGCTACCATAGGCGGTCAGATTCTTTCGGCAGTCATGGCGGCCATATACCTTTTTCGGATGAAAGCAACTCCATTGAGCAAGGGATGTTTCCGTCTTCAACAAAGACTCGTAAAACAGATCCTGACGCTGGGCTTTGCAAGTTTTCTTTCACAGTTTTCTATCGTGCTGTCTATGGCAGCCACAATCAATATGGCAGTAAAATATGGTGCGATGGATTCCGTGTTTGGACAGGCGGAATACGCACAGATTCCAACTGCGATTGCGGGGATTGTATCAAAATTTTTCCAGATTATTATTTCCATTTCCGCAGGCCTTGCCGCTGGATGTATTCCGATTGCGGGATACAATATCGGTGCAAAACGCAATGACCGTGTCCTGGGGCTGATGAAGCGTCTGATGGCGTGTGAAGCAATCCTTGGCCTTGCTGCGTCAATCATTTTCCTCCTGTTCCCCAACCAGCTTATGCTGATTTTCGGTTCAGAAAATGAGAGCATTTATTATACGCAGTTTGCTGTATGGTTCATCCGTGGACAACTCTGTCTGCTGCCGCTGGCCTGTCTGAATAAAGGCAGCTTTATTTTCCTGCAATCGCTTGGGAAAGCAAGGGAATCCTCTGTATTGTCCGTGGCACGAGAGTTCGTGTTTGGCGTTGGCTTTGCGCTGTTACTTCCCATGATCTGGGGAATTTATGCCTTGCCGTTCTTTATGCCGGCTGCAGATACTGTAACTTTTATTGCCGTTGCGGTTGTTCTCCTGCGGATAAAGAAAGAACTGGAAAAACCAGTCGCCATGAAAGAGCAGAATGAAGAAAAATTCATTCCCTCTGCTGAGCCGCCGCTGACAGATTACATCATTACAATTGGACGCGCCTATGGTTCCGGCGGCCGCTCTGTTGGGAAACCTCTTGCAGAAAAATTGAACATTCCATATTATGATGCGGCATTACTGGAAGAAACGGCGAAACACTCTGGGTTAAATCAGAAGTATCTTGCGAGCATGGATGAAAAATCTGTGGGGGCAAACGGATTACGCGGCAATTATCACTCACGCTGCATTTTACGTTGGCTGGCCAAAGGGATGGGCTGTGTTGAACATGGCAAAGGAGATCTGGACAGATGGCGTAGCAGCTCCCTCTGATGCAAAGGCGGCTCATGCATCCCAGTCGGTGTGAAGCATTGGCACGGAGCCGCACAGGACAGCTGGTTGGCAGTCGAGGTGCCGGGAGAAAACGGGTCGAACGAGTGGCTGGAGGCTGTCACGGATGAACAGTATGGTATCTTGAAGTAATGGAAAATAAAATCTCCGGCTCTTTCACAGCGATGAATTTCAATGCTCTGTATGGGAATGAGGAGGAAACGTTTGGATTAAACGTCCAGTTTATTTTTCTCCAACTTGTGATAGGATACAGACGGTCGCGATTGTGGCGCCCAATCGCAGCAGTGAGTATCAGGCAATATGCCGGAAGTTGGAGGTAACTATGAAGAAACTGAAAAGAGCAATTGCATGTACCAATACGCTTACAATTCTTTACGATCAGGACGGAGCAGAGAAAACCATAGGAATTTGGATCGACGTAGCCAATATGGTCGTAACTTCGAAGAACTTTGCAACGGATATCAGGGATGCGGAACAATTTGCGAGAGAGAAGAAAATCCCGGAACTTACTATCATACCCTATAGTCCAGTCTATCGGAATGGATACGGAGATGACCGTTATCTGGTTGGAGCAGCCGATGCGCTGCGGTTTTACCGCGGGGACGATGTGGACGAAATGATGAAAAAGCTGGCTCCCTTTTTCCCGCAGCCGTATCAGCCGGATCTATCACTAAAAGTGATTGATTTTGATTTGCTGGGGAACCAGGCGATTCTGTATCTTGGAAAACCGGACATCAAGTCCTATGATGGTGACGGCTGGGATGAGGCTCCATATGAGTTTTATGCGGATAAAGTGGACGACACCTATATAGCGGATGCCATTGTATTGAATTTTCCGGAAGATGCGTTCGTGTACCAGGCGAGTGCGTATCAGGATGCCTGCCCGGAATTGGGAATTGATGGATATGTGAGTAAAAATACACTGCATAAGAAAAGAATTCCCTGTATTCTTTATAGCCGGGATGGAAAAACATACGGAGAAATCCATTTTGATGATGTGATTGGGGATGTGATGAAAGAGGCGGATGTACTCGTTTCGAAGCTGGAACATCTGGCATGACGAAAGAGAGGCTACCATATCACGGAGGATGAGATACGCGGCTTGTTATAAAGCGGTGGTGGTGGCAGAAATGAAAAAAGTAGTTGACGTGAATTGAATGAGTTGTTATACTTTGCATTACCATAAAGAGTGCGCGAGGGACAAGCCCGATGACCGCACAGCAACCTGCTAAGGTAAGGTGCTAACGCTTGATTCTATGGGTGCGAAATTCCGTAATGGAATAACGCGGTACATTCTGCAAGGAAGGCCGCTTATTTATGTGAGGTTGAGGCTCCCATCGAAAACGATGGCATAAGTTCAGCGAAGCTGAACTTGCGACATTCTGCTGCGCAGAAGTCGGGAGTTTTGATGATGTATGAACAAACGACGCTCTTTATGGAAATATTTTCATAAGGAGCGTTTTGCTATGTTAAAGAGAAAATTCCATGTACCCGAAGACAACCGCACATTGAAGGCACTGGCCGCACTTGATGCGAGAGTGTATGTTTACTGCCCGGACCGAAGAACGAAGCAGCAGTTTATCGAAGACGCGGAGAATGAATACTTTTGTTATCGGGACGGCGTATCACTGAAGGAAAGGGAGCCGGAGGACATCATGGCACTGAACCGGGATCGAACTGTCAATTTTGTTGGCTATATCGGACACCTGGTTTTTCACACAACAGCGAAGGAGATTGGTGATAAAGTGCTGCTGAAGGTAGACTATAGGAAATATGTGGCGGGAGAAAAGAATTTCATATGCACTTCCAGATGAGGGAAATGAGCTGCTCAAACGCCTGATTTCAGCACAAGGTTAATTCGTTTCGCGGTGTGCTGAAGAACGAATTGTGAAAGAAAGCTCATGTAACTTACAATGTATTTTGGACGCGAAAAGTGATGAGAAAAGAAGAACGAAACGATTATTTTCGAGAATCAGGGCTTTTCACGAGTTCAGGAATATGCTATGATTCAAAAAAAACAAAGAGAGGGAACTATGGACAGAGAAAAAGAAATCAGCGAGGCAAGGTATGCCGCACAGCAGGCATTGAGTTATCTCCGTGCGGCACAGCAGGACTTAAAAAGTGCCGGAAACTGGGGGCTGGTTGACATACTCGGCGGCGGAATGCTGATGACTTTTATGAAGCGCAGCAAGATGAACCGCGCACAGCAGAACCTGGAGCAGGCGAGATATGCCCTGCATCGGTTACAGAAGGAAATGCGCGATGTCGACCGAATTGCGGACATACGGATTGATGTGGGCGATTTCCTTTCATTCGCAGACTATTTCTTCGACGGAGTTGTGGCGGACTGGCTGGTCCAGTCAAAAATCAGCGACGCCAGGCGGCAGGTAGATGATGCAATCCGGAAAGTGGAGGGCATTTTGAACCAGCTTTCGAGATTGTAAGGCGGAGCGGGATGAAAGGTGCCGTTTTATTGTGCCACATGGTCAAATATAAAGTCCGTCAGGAATGCAGTCAGAAGCGGGTTCCGGCCTGCCTGAGTAGAGCTTACGGCAAGGGACAGCGAGTTTGCGGATGGGATGAACAGGTGATGCAGAAGGCGGTTCGCGTACATATCTGAACTTAAGAAAGGCCCCGGAAATGATAAGACTAGAAGAAATCACGCCCGAAAACTGGCGTTTTGATCTGAGAGTGGAGGAATCACAGAAGAATTACGTGTCCGATGGTATGAGGCTGCTGGCCAGGGCCTATGCGTACCGGAATTATAACAGCGTGGCTCTGGTAATTTACAACGATGATACACCAGTGGGCATGGCGCTGTATTATGACATTGACGGAGCCTATGACTTCAGCCAGCTGTTTATTGACCGGAATTATCAGCACATGGGATATGGAGAGGAAGCCGCCAGGCAGATCATCGGGAGAATGAAGGCGGAACATCGGTATGAGAAGATCCTGCTCTGCTATATTGATGGCAATGAAGCAGCGCTTTTCTTATACACAAAGCTGGGATTTACACATACAGGGGAACGTGACGGAGATGAAATTGTGATGGAGCTCTGTATTTGAGAGGAGGCGGTATTACTTATGGAACACATGGCATGGAAAGGACGAATAAAAGAAGGCTGCAAAGAGGAGTATGTGCGGCGGCATAATGAGATTTGGCCGGAAATGGTGGAAGTCCTGAAAGCGGCCGGCATATGCAATTATTCCATCTTTGAAGTCGACCACGAGCTGTTTGGCTATTACGAGTGCGAAAAGGGCGTAGCCTTTGCTGAGAAAACGCAGGCGGAAAGCCCGGTGGTTGCCAGATGGAATGAATATATGGCGGATGTGCTGGAGCTTGAGATGGATCCGGTTACGGGAGCGCAGCCGAAACTTACGCAGGTGTTTCGGCTGGATTAAGACCAGGAGAGGAGACCAAAATCATGGCAATGGAGTTAGAAAATGTTACGATTAACACGCAGAGCAGCGTACGCATCGCGGGAATGAAAACGCTGTATTTTGATCCGCTGGAGATAAACGGGAGCCCGCACGATGCGGATATAATTTTTATTTCGCACGAGCATTATGATCATTTCTCGCCGAAAGATATCGGGAAAGTAGCAGGTTCCTGCACGGAGATTGTTTTCCCGAAGAGCATGGAGAACAAAATCTCTGAAACAGGAATACCGACGGAGAGACGGCATTCTATGGAACAGGCAGAGACGATGGTGGTGCAGGAAGTTCCGGTGGAGGCGGTCGCAGCGTACAACAAGCTGAAGCCATTTCACCCAAAACGGAATGCCTGGCTGGGCTATATCGTACAGATGGATGGCATTCGGTATTACTTCGCAGGAGACACGGACGCGACGGAGGAAGCGAAAGCGGTACGCTGTGATGTGGCTTTCCTTCCAATCGGCGGGACCTATACAACCAATGCGAAGGAAGCGGCAGGGCTGGCAAACGCCATTCAGCCTTCGGTCGCGGTGCCGATGCATTATGGCAGCATTGTGGGAAAGCCTCAGGATGCGGACATATTCCGGAAAAACGTTGATAAAAATATCCGGGTTATCCTGAAACTGGCATTTTAACAGCTCATTATTTGAAGGCATGGAAGATATTTGATTTTTACAGATCAGGTATGAAGTGCTTAAAGAGCGAAACAGGGTGAAGGGGGCATTTATGAACAATTTACATATCAAAAGGATCACAGCCGTCACAGAGGTTTTCCCGGACGGCCAGAAATGTACCGGCGTGGAGCTTTCCTACGACTGCATTTTCAAGGAAGAAATGGTGACGCGGGAAGACTTCGAGGTGCAGAACCGCACGGTCTTATCTGCATCCGTTCGCCCGGGCAAAGGAGAAGGCGGGTGCACAGTCTATCTTGCCCTTTCCCCGGATGACAGGGATGCGGCGACTTATCTGCCTCCCGGACCGCCATCCGAAGGCGGCATGGCGCATGTCATCCCGGCAAGAGTCCGAGTGGCGCAGATTCACAACCTCACAGCGGAAGACGGCTCACGGATCCCGGAAGCTCCCTGCGATGAAAATGATGCGGTGCGCAATTTTCTGGTGGATGAATTCATCCAGGGTGAGTTCGAGGGTCTTGCCTATAATCTTTTCGTGCCGCGGAATTATGACGCGGCGAAGAAATATCCGCTGGTTCAGTTTATCCACGATGCTTCTGTCTGCAGCGATGAGGTTCTCTGCACTTTGGCGCAGGGAGTCGGTGCACTGGTCTGGATGACGGAAGAAGCCCAGGCAAAGCAGGAATGCTTTGTGCTGGCACCGCAGTTCGCGCCGCCGACCATCGTGGAAGACAACGGATGGGTGGATGAACGGCTGGAAACGGAAAAGAGATTGCTGGACAAAATTGTCAGGGATTATTCCATAGACCCCTCACGCCTGTATACGACTGGCCAGTCCATGGGCTGCATGTCATCCATGGTGTTGAACCTAAGGTATCCGAATCTGTTTGCGGCGTCCTTCTTTGTCGCTGGCCAGTGGGATGAGCGGCAGTTCCGCGGCAGCGGACTGCAGAACAAGAATTTCTGGTTCCTGAATTCGCAGGGAGACGCAAAGGCATTTCCGGGGATGAACCAGATCCTGGTCGTGCTGGAACGTGAAGGTGCAAAGGTGGCGCGTGAGGTCTGGAGGGCGGACGAATTCCAGGAGACTTATCGGAAAAAACTTGAAAAACTGGCCGCGACTGGTGCGAATATGATTTATACGCCTTATGAGATCACAACTGTCGCAGACGGATGGCATTCTGGCGGAGGCGAGCACCATGTCACAACGTGGAAGCACGCTTATGGCATAGAAGCCGTGCGTGAATGGATGTTCTCAAAAAAGTTGTAAGCTTCATCTTGAAGTGCTTCCGCTGTTCTTTGTATTGAAGTTGGAGCCATGTGCGAAGCGCATAAGTATAACGAAAAAGTTACTCACTGCCTGTGCGTCGTCCGGGATAATGAAAATGCACCATTCAAGGTTCTTTCGCCCTGTGGAATATGCCAGGAGCGTTTACGCTTCTGGGGAGATGAAGTCCTGGTTGGCGTTACTTACAGCGGCCAGAAAATGAGATTTGTAACCTTAAAAGAGTTAACGCCTTTTCACTGGTCAGCTGCTTATAGCCGTGACGAGAAAGAGCGCTTTATCGAAGAAAACTAAAGATGATTCCAATTTAATGATGAGTTATACAGAACGAAAAATCGGGATTTGCATGATGAATTTTGACATTTCATTTAGAAGGTGATTGAAAATGAATATAAAACGTGTAAATGAAGAAGATAGCAGAATAGACAACTTTATCAACGAAGAATTCTCAGCTTATGGTGAGCAAAACAATGTTGATTTGAATTTTAATGAATTCTGTTTTATCGCCGAAAGCGATGATGGTGAAATATTAGGCGCCATTACAGGTCGTGCATATTACAATGAGGTGCATATAGGTGATTTGATCATACATAAAGCTTATAGAAAATGCGGATTGGGAAGCAAGCTCGTTTCAGCAGTTGAGGAAGCTTTTCAAAATGCAGGATATGATAAGATTACACTCACGACTTTTGGATTTCAAGCACCTGAATTCTATAAGAAACTTGGGTATACTGTTGAATTCATTCGAGAAGATAAAAACCCGAAACTATGTAAGTATTTTTTATCAAAGCATATCATTTGATAACTTCCAGTTTATCGAGGGTAAATGGAGAAGAATCTACAGGCAATATCCTTTTTTTGGATAAAGTGACGGAAATGATGTAATGGGAGGTCGTATGAACATCCAGTGGAACCCAGAGGAATATACGAAAAACTTTGGTTTTGTCCCTAATTACGGGGAAGACGTATTAAAGCTGATTAATGCGCCGCCTGGCAGCTATGTGGTGGACCTCGGATGTGGAAATGGTGCATTGACACAGAAACTGCAGGAGATGGGATATCGTGTCGAGGGAGTAGATGATTCGGGAGATATGATTTTATGCGCGGGCAAGCTTCATCCTGATATAAAATTCACACACGCAAATGCCCTTACCTTTCGATTGGAAGAAAAGGCGGACGTAGTTTTCTCGAATGCAGTATTTCACTGGATCGATGAAAAGAACCAGCGGAAACTTGCTGAAAATATTTTCCGTAATCTTAAAACGGGCGGAATCCTGGTTTGTGAGTTCGGCGGCTATGGATGTGCGGAAACTGTCCACAGCGCTCTGCAGGAGTCATTTGAGAGCCACGGCCTTACCTATCCCAGAGCCTTTTACTTCCCGACGATAGGGCAGTATGCTTCAATCCTGGAAGGAGCGGGATTTCGCGTGGAATTTGCTCACCTGTTTGATCGGCCTACGATGCAAAACACTGCGGATGGTGCGGCAGATTGGATCCGGATGTTTGTAAAGGCACCTTTCTCTGGAATGTCAGCTGACTTGAAGGATGAAATAATAGCAGAGGCGGTTGAAAAAATCCGACCTAAGCTTCTGACTGGAGAAGGGTGGATGATAGATTATGTCCGTATTCGTGTGAAAGCATGGAGAAAATAGACAGAATTGGTTGCTGATAAAGGAATGCAGCGGGCAAAGAGGCGTTAAAGGGTTATGCTGGGCATCCGTTGCATATTGAAACCGGCATTCTAGCAGATCGTGAATTGCATGACATATATGACTACGCGTGAATATTGTCGCTAATTATGAACCGCGGGGCAGGTGTCTGTAACTACTGACACCTGCCCCGCGGTTCGACAAAAATAGGCGTTTTGGGAATTGCTTTTTCTGGTGATTTCCTATATAATCTTGAGAAGTTTTTTATTAAAAACATGCGGTTTGCTTAAAATGGAGGGCGAGACGGTCATGGAAATCCTCTGGGTCTGGGTCGGCAAGCAGAGAGGCTATTACGTTGCAGACCGCAGTTTTTCTGTTCCGGAACTTCGCATACTGATCGACGCGGTGCGGGCAGCCAACTTTATCACCGAAAAGAAGACGGATCAGAAGGTGATTTTTGACCGTGAAGGCTGTAAGCATACCTCTGCAGGTTAATCATTGAAGGATAACAGGTAGAATAGGCTGTAAAACGAATGACAGCACAGTAAGAAATGTAGATTTTTTCAGAGATCGGAGGATCTGTTTAATATGAGTAAAGTTCTTGATTTACAGCTGCAGCAGGGACTGGAGACGGCTTTTCTTAACAGCCATATTCAGTCAAATCTTGCTTACCGTCCGGAATTTGTTTCTAATGATTTGAAGCAGGGCAAGAGCGTGCTGGCCGCTATAGAGCAGGAGCTTCGGAACTGCGAAGAATTCTATATCAGCGTAGCTTTTATTTCCAGGGGCGGCCTCACACCGCTCCTGCAGATTTTAAAGGAAGTGGCGGAAAAAGGCATCCACGGGCAGATCCTCACGACAGACTATGAGATGTTCAACGACCCGGTGTCATTGGACAAACTGCATTCGTTGAAGAATATTGAGTTAAAAATGTACCGAACGCGGGACGATAAAAACGGATTTCACACAAAAGGGTACATTTTTAAGCAGGAAGAACTGTATCATATTATCATTGGCAGCTCGAATCTGACAGGTAAAGCGCTGAAAATCAACCAGGAATGGAATGCGAAGCTGGTCGGCTATGAGACCGGCGAAGTGGTTGGCGAGGTGTTGGAGGAGTTTCGCAGGCTGTGGAATTCGACGGACAGCGAAGATTACGAGGAATTCATTGAGGACTACCGCTTAAAATATAATCTTGTAAAGAAACAGAGGCAAATTGCCAGATTACAGTCCCCGGTATCGTTGCCGCAGTATACGCTGAAACCGAATAAAATGCAGGTCGCCTTTGTGAGAAATGTACGTCATTTACAGGAAAGCGGAGAGAAAAAGGCTCTTCTGGTGTCCGCGACAGCTACCGGAAAAACCTACGCTTCGGCCTTTGCCTTCCGCGAGATGAATCCGCGTAAGGTTCTGTTTCTGGTGCATCGGGAAACTATCGCGGAACAGGCGATGGAAAGCTACGAGAGAGTCTTTGGCAGACGACGTGCGGACGACACCGAGTACGTATTCCGGCTGCTGTCCGGGAACACCTCTGCGAATCTGGACGAAATCCGGAAGGCGGACTTTATCTTTGCGACGGTGCAGACTATGTGCAAAGAGAGCGTGTATCGACACTTTTTACCGGACGAATTTTCCCAAATATGTATCGATGAAAGCCAGCACAGTGGCGCAGAGAGTTATCGAAGGCTCATGGCGTACTTTCAGCCGGACTTCTGGCTTGGCATGACGGCCACCCCGGAGACGAACCGGTTTGATGTCTATGAGATCTTTGACCACAATATCGCCTATGAGATCCGCCTGAAACAGGCGCTGGAGGAGGATCTGCTGTGCCCGTTCCATTATTTTGGCATCACGGACATCGAGATCGACGGGGAAGTCATCGGCGACGAGGATGACGCGGAAAATTTCCGGGCATTCGGGCGCCTGACCTGCGATGAGCGGGTGGATTATGTTATCTCCCAGGCGGAGTATTACGGTCACTGCGGGGACAGGGTGAAGGGACTCATTTTCTGCAGCCGGAAAGAAGAGGCGAAGGAGCTGTCGCGCAAGTTCAACGAGCGCGGGTACCGAACGGAGGCCTTGACCGGGGAGGACAGCATCGCGAAGAGGGAAGCTGCGATTGCACGGCTGGTGAAGGATGTTGGTTTCTCAGAAGCAGAAGAGATACAGGAAGACTATCTTGACTACTTAATTACCGTGGATGTATTTTCGGAAGGTGTAGACATCCCGGAAGTCAACCAGGTCATCATGCTCCGCCCGACCCAGTCCGCGATCGTTTTTGTACAGCAGTTGGGGCGAGGCTTGAGAAAGTCGCGCGGCAAGGAATTTGTGGTGGTGCTGGATTTTATCGGAAATTACAAAAAGAACTTCCTGATCCCGATCGCACTTTCCGGCGACCGCAGCTACAACAAAGACAACATTCGGCGCTATGTGATGGAGGGCGACCGGGTGATCCCGGGAATTTCCACCATTCATTTCGATGAGATCAGCCGAAAGCGCATCTTCGCTGCCATTGACAGCTCGAACTTCAACGATGTGAGGCTGATCCGCGAGAATTATACGAACCTGAAGTTCAAACTGGGGCGCATCCCGAAGCTGAAGGATTTCGATGATTACGGCGAGATGGATGTCTGCCGCATTTTCGACAACGCTTCGCTGGGCTCCTATTACAAGTTCCTTGTAAAATATGAGAAGGAATACCACGTTCGCCTGTCCGCGGCGGAGGAAAAGATGGTAGAATTCATCTCCAAAAAGCTGGCCTCCGGGAAGCGGATACAGGAACTGGAGCTTTTAAAAAGGCTATTGGTTTATAAGCACGGTATTTTCCACGATCTGCGGAAATCGCTGCAGGAAAATTATGACATTTCGCTGGATGAAAACGCGGATGAGAACCTGGTCAACATGATGACGAACGAATTCCCGACCAGCGCGGCGAAGAAGACCTATGAAACCTGCATTTTCATCCGAAAAGAAGGCGCGGATTACGGCATCTCGCCATCCTTCGAGAAAATGCTGGGGAACCCGGATTTCTATGATATCGTAAAGGAGCTGATCGATTTCGGTATTTCCAGATACCAGGCGAATTTCAGCGAGCGCTACCAGAACACAGATTTTGTGTTATATCAGAAATACACCTACGAGGATGTCTGCCGTCTCTTAAACTGGGAGAGCAACGAGGTGCCGTTAAACATTGGCGGTTACAAGTTTGACCGGCGAACAAGGACGCTGCCGGTGTTTATTAACTATGACAAGGCCGATGACATCAGCGACACGACGAAGTACGAAGACCATTTTGTGGACTCCGGCACCCTGATCGCCATCTCCAAATCGGGCAGGGCCATCGACTCGGAGGATGTTCAGAACTTCCTTCATGCCAGAGAGCGTGGCATTGACGTGCATCTGCTGGTGCGGAAGAATAAGGATGACAAGATATCGAAGGAATTTTACTACCTGGGCCGTATGTTCGCGACTGGGCAGAAGCAGGAGTTCCAGATGCCCAACACGACCAAGACGGCAGTGGAGATCGAGTGGAAGCTGGACACGCCGGTGAGGGAGGATATCTATCAGTATATTATCGGCTAATAAGCAGCAAAGGTCGATTCATTTACGTGGTGCTGGAAAGGAAAAATATGAAAACGGTAAAGGTAGTAGCTGCCGTAATTCGGCATGAGGACAAAATTTTTGCGACACAGCGCGGTTATGGCGAATATAAAGACGGCTGGGAGTTTCCCGGCGGGAAGGTGGAGGCCGGAGAGACACCACAGCAGGCTTTGGTGCGGGAAATCAGGGAAGAACTTGACACAGTAATCGCGGTTGGCGCGAAAATCGACACTGTAGAATATGATTATCCGACCTTTCATCTTTCGATGGATTGCTTTTGGGCCGAAGTGATTTCCGGAGATTTGGTTTTAAGGGAACATGAGGCGGCCAGATGGCTGGTGAAAGAAGAGCTCTACAGTGTGGACTGGTTGCCGGCAGATATAACGTTGATCAGTGAGATAGAAAAGCACATGTAGCAGACAGGCCTGCGAGGCCAGAAAAACTGATTTTGCATGATGGCTTTGAAAGAAGGAAAAATGTGTGACACGACTGAGCAAGCCATTCATATGGTGCTTAAAGAGAAAAAGGCTTATTGGCAATTTTTATCTGCTGATAACATTGAAGAGATGAATGGCAAGCGAAATGGTATAAAGCTTCCCATTTCTGCAATCAATTTATTCTTCTCCTTTCAAGAACAGAGGAAAAGGGGAAATTTGAACAAGAGGGGAATCATTCGGTGGCAGAATTGTTTTATTACAGAGTGCAATTTTATATGGCATTCCAAAAAGATGGAATTGTGGATTACAGGATTCGAAAAAGATTTTCCTTTTCGCGATCCGGATTATACAGGTGCTATACTTGTACTTGTGAAAGATGAGGGGGATAGCTATCAGGGGTTTATTCTTAATACAGAGGATAGTATGGAGGAATTTATGGATATAGTTGGCGTTTGCCCGGTAGAAACAGGAATTATAAAATTTTAAATAATTCTATCGCAGTATTGAGCAGATGAATATAGCGGGCTGCTGTTCCTGCCGTCTGAAACTCAAATGGTGTCAGATTTCCTCGATGAGCTGATTGAGGACTCGCCATCATCAGCATTTGAAAGAGCGACGCTGCCGCAGGGAATCGAGGAGCGCCTTGCCAAAGTAGACTGGGATCGCAGAGAGGTCATGATTGGCTTTGTGCGCAACGATGAACAGATGCAGCGTGAAACTATTACTATACATACAAACAGAACGTATCCACGGAAAAACGCCCGATTTACTATGTGGCGTTGTACCGGAAAGGAACAGGGATTGAATATTATGGCAAAGTCCTGACAACCCAGGAATGCGTGCGGGAACAGATCCCCGGAGCATCGAATAGGATGTTTGTTATCTGTTCAGAGTCAGCAAATGGATCAGGTTAAAGAATCCAATCCATCCGCAGGCATTTGGACCGAATCCGATAGCCTATATGAATTACTTTTTGCTGACGCACAGCGAAAAATACCCGGAGCTTCATCTGAGGAATGAATCGGAGTACCGCTTCTTTACGGAATTAAAGAGAAGAGTTAAACAGGTGACTGTGGATGAAGGGACGGAGGCTTCCGGGTTTGATCTGGATGGAAAGGAAGTGCTGTTTGAGGACGGCAGGATTCATCTGATCGAGAACGGGCAGGAAACAGATCATTGCCTGATAAGTGATTTTGCACAGAGGCCAAATGCTGTTTTTCGGCGGTTGATGAAACGAAGCTGTTAGCTTAACTATTACGGAGGCATGAACATTGATTTTACAGACCGGACTTCGAACGGATATTCCTGCGTTTTATGCTAAATGGTTTGCCGAACGCCTGAAAGCGGGATATGTCTGTGTTCGCAATCCGTATAATCCGGTATCCGTGACGCGATACAAAATATCCCCCGATGTAATTGATCTGATTGCTTTCTGTACAAAGAATCCGGAGCCGATGTTTCCTTATATGGAATTGCTGCGGTCGTACGGTCAGTATTGTTTTGTTAACATACGCATGATGAGAAGGAATTGAAGCAAAGCATTTGTTCGAAGGAGAAAACTACAATGCCCTTTACAATTATCCGCAATGATATCACGAAAGTAAAAGCAGATGCCATCGTAAACACCGCAAATCCAAATCCGGTTTATGCTTCCGGAACCGATGCGGCGGTTTATCAGGCTGCAGGGGCGGAGCTGCTGCTGGCGGAGCGGAAAAAGATTGGAAAAATCGAGCGCGGACACGTTGTGGTCACACCGGCCTTTGCGCTTCCGGCGAAATATATCATACATACGGTGGGGCCGTCCTGGACGGACGGTCTGCATGGGGAATTTGAAATCCTTGCGGACTGTTATAAGAATTCGTTGGGAAAAGCTGCCGAACTGCGGTGCGAGAGTATCGCATTCCCACTGATCGCGACTGGAACTTACGGGTTCCCGAAGGATAAGGCTCTGCAGATCGCAATAACACAGATCAGCGCTTTCCTTTTGGCGCATGAAATGCAGGTGATCCTGACCGTTTTTGACCGGCAGTCCTTTGAACTGTCCGGAAGAGTGTTTCAAAATGTGGACGCTTTCATTGATGAATACTATGTGGAAGAAAAGAAAAAGACGGAATATCGGTTTTCCAATGTAAGAAGGACGGAATCAGAGAAGAGTCTGGATGCTACGCTGGGTCAGGCCGGGGAGACTTTCCAGCAGAGACTTCTGCACCTGATCGATGAACGTGGGCTTTCCGATGTGGAAGTATATAAGAGCGCCAATCTGGACCGCAAGCTGTTTTCAAAAATCAGATGCAACGAAAATTATAAACCGCGCAAAAATACGGCGCTTGCGCTTGCTATTGCGCTGAAACTGGATCTGGATGAGACAGCCGATTTGCTGAAAAGAGCGGGTCTGGCACTGTCACCGAGCAGTATATCGGATCTGATCATAGAGTACTTTATTTCAAAAAAGGATTACGATATCTACGAAATCAACATGGCCCTTTTTGAGCATGAGCAGCCGCTTCTGGTGGAATAACACTTGCAGTCACCTGAATCAGAGGCATAGCGTGCAGATGAGAATTCGCCTTCCGAAGAAACTCGTTTCTTCAGTTCTCATCGCTCCGTCGCTGACGCGCCGGAAAAAGATTACTATGTCGCTTTTTGAACGACCATATTTTCCCCAGACCTGCTATACTGTTCGCATAACAGGTTACTGCCATAATGAAAACAGCGCAGATCATCAACATGACTGTCTGCCTTCTTAAGTTTCCAATGAAGAGGCAGAGGAGTTGATTGACCGATTTCTACAGTAACCGGAATGGAGGTACGGGATATGTATGGAGCAATTTTAGGGGACATCATCGGGAGCCCGTTTGAGTTTGACCGGGGCAGCAAGACAAAGAAATTCGAATTATTTAGCAAAGAATCTTCATTTACGGATGACAGTGTGATGACGGCAGCCGTGGCGGAGGCACTTTTAGACGCGGGAAAAGATGCATCGCCGGAACGGATCCGGGAACTCGTAACGGCTTCCATGCGCAAATGGGGACGAAAGTATCCTTATGCCGGTTACGGCGGCAGATTTCGTGTATGGTTGCAGCAGAAAAATCCGGTGCCGTACAGAAGTTATGGAAATGGTTCCGCCATGCGCGTATCCGCCGCAGGATGGCTCTACGATACGCTGGAACGAACTGTGGAAGTGGCAAGAGCGACCGCGGAGGTGACACACAACCATCCGGAAGGGATCAAAGGCGCGGAATCCGTGGCCGCAGTCATTTATCTGGCCAGAACAGGGAGCAGCAAGGACGAAATCCGAGAGTATGTAACGAGACAGTTCGGCTATGACCTCACCAGAACCTGCGATGAGATACGTCCGGAGTATCATCATGTGGAAACGTGCCAGGAAACTGTGCCGGAGGCCATTACCGCATTTTTGGAAGGCGTAGATTTCGAGGATGTTATTCGGACGGCGGTATCCCTTGGCGGCGATTGCGATACGCTGACCGCGATCGCCGGGAGCATGGCGGAAGCGTATTATGGCATCCCGGCACGGCTGATCGTGGAGTGCAGAGACCGCGTGCCGGAGGATATGCGAGCAGTTCTGGATCGCTTTGATGATGCACTTGGAACCTTTCCGATAAAGACCTGATACAGATTTTGCTGAATGCATAGAGGGAGGAATTTGCCATGTCAAATACAGTATTTCACATCACCGCAGATAAACTGCAGGCCTTCATTCGCTACGAACTGCCCTTTGAAGACCTTATCCCGTCGGACATCCCGGATGTGGACGATATCATTTATGATCCGTACTATGTCCAGTGGGAGGATATCCGAAAACTGCTGCAGAACCTGCAGAGTCGGAATGATACGGCAGAAGACTTTCAGAAGAACTGGGGCGATTATATTTTTTCGGAACTGCTGGACGAAGGATGTCTGTTCCTATACAATGAGGAAGAAATGGACAACGCCGACTTTTTCCGCCTCGATGGCGAAACATTGCCAGAAAGTCATGCGGAGGCGATGTACTGCGTGTTCCTCGCTCTTGTGCTGAGCACCGGCAGAGCAAAGGAATTTCAGTCAGGCGCTCACTGCCGGGATTTTATCGACTTTGAACGCTTGAACCAGGACATTCCTCTGCTGGAAGAGGGAAGATACAGCGAATTCGCTTGGTTATATCTATTATTATGGGCGCTGCAATCAGGGAACTCCGCAGTATGAACAGGCCTTCTATTATTACACAATCGGAGCTTCGAAAGGATATTATCAGTCGGTTTATAAGCTGGCGGACATGTTTCTCTATGGGAAAGGAACAGAGAAGGACGAAGACTCGGCAGAGAATCTGGTCTGGCAGGTCTATAAGGAGACAAAGACAGCTTCAAGGCGAATATCATGAGGATGCTTATGGATGACGATGGATGCCGCTGCGAATTCTGGCGGGATGATGAGCTGGTGGCATATGTTGATGCGGATTATTATGTTTATGTTGGCGAGGAAAAGGAGTGCACAGATGGGAGAGAAAATGTATAAGTTGCTTGGCGCAGATGGAGAATTCTACGAGTCAGAAACAAAAGGCGAATTTGGCGGCAATGGGAAATTGAAAATTTATGGCAGGATGGACTGCGGCACGGCGTTGGCCACAATCAGAAGATATCCGGGAGTCTATGAACAGCACCGTGTATTCTTCGCTGATGAAAAGACGGCTCTCGCAGCGGGATTTCGTCCATGCGGTAATTGCCTGCGTAAGAAATATCAGGAATATATGGCTGATCCGCAGGCTTACAAAGCGAGGTTTGGATTGTAGATTACCGTAGTAAGCATTTTCTGTATTTACGAGGGGAAATCAAATGGATAATTTGACTACAGAAGCAATGGAGTTTATTATTTCGAGATTGATTGAGCGAGGAATTGACGCTGCTAAGGAAGCGCGCGAGAAGCCAAATGATCAATTTTGCCAAGGGCGGAGTCTTGCATACTATGAAATGCTTGATATTTTAAGAAGTGAAATAATAATTCATGATGCAGATCTCAAAAGCTTCGGATTAAACTTTGACATTGAGGGTGTTATGCTCTGATTAGGCTTCAAAAGAAGAACTTGTAATGCTCGAAGTAGATGGTAATGAGGCGGTATACGTAAACAATCGACCGGAGGATTTTGAAAAATGCAATACAGAAAACGCATCTACGAGATTGTCGAACTGTCGGGGGAAGGAAAACGTGCAAGTACGATTTATGATTACTTCATGATGGCAGTCATTATCATAAGCCTTGTACCTCTCGCGTTTAAAGAAACGAATGTGGTATTTGAAATAATCGACTGGACGGCGGCAATCATAGACCGCAGGATTCCGGCTTCTGAAAACATTCCGACTGATTCGTACATTTCGCGTTTTCCGGGCCGCCAGGATGTTCCGGTATTCGAAAAGCATGGAAAATCATTGCAAACGTCATAAGAGAGCAGAGTGTTCCGCTTCTCGCAGTATGCACGTTTGCCGGCGCGTATGTGCTGATATCCGCATTGATTATATTCAATGTGGAGCCGGACACGTTCGAAAACTTTTTTGAAGCTATCTATTGGGCTTGTGTAAGCCTGACAACGATGGGATATGGTGATATTTATCCGGTGAGTACTGCGGGGCGCGTTGTGACTATGGTTTCATCTTTTATGGGGATCGCGATCATAGCATTCCATCGGGTATTCTGACAGCCGGTTATATGGACGCGCTGGGGAAAGGCACAGAAAAGGAGGAGTAAGAAAACATGCTAGAAACAGGAAATATAGCACCCAATTTTTCCTTACCGGATCAAAACGGCATCATCCACACGCTCGATGAGTTTCGTGGAAAGAAGTACGTCGCCTGGTAAACTTTTTCGGCAGCATTTAAAGAAGGGCAAGAAAGATGAGTAAAATAACTTTAGTGCAGGGCTCCTGTGCAGATCAGAATACAGATGTTATTGTAAATGCAGCAAATAGAAACCTCTGGGCAGGCAGTGGAATATGCGGAGTTATATTTAAAAGGGCAGGATTAGCTGAATTGACAGCGGAATGTGAGAAACAGAAACGACCGCTGAAGGATGGCGAGGCAGTCCTGACATCTGCCTGTAATATGAAAAATACAAAGGCAATCATCCATGCGGTAGGCCCTGATTTTGGAAGTACGCCGAAGGCTTTTAAGGAATTATATGACGCATACTATAATTCCTTGAAAGTGCTGATGGATAATGGATATCATAGTATTTCCTTCCCGCTAATCAGCTCTGGAATTTTGGGCGGAGGATTGGAGCATCCGGTTGCTGAGTCAACAAAGCAGTGCTGCCGTGCTTATCGGAAGTTCATAGGGGAATATCCGGATTATGAAATCGAAGTACTTCTCTGTGTATTTTCAGCAAATCAGATACAAGAGGCAACGTCAGAATTTGGTAAATATGAATTCTGACATATCATAACCGCCCGGAGGAGCCGGACGAGGGGAGAGCAATATATGGACAAGCTGATCACACAGATTGCCGCCATCGTGCGCGAGTGTGGCGACATTGTTTTGCAAGCTGACCGTGGCCATGTGGGCGTGGACGCAAAGGCAGGTCACGCGAATTTTGTGACTGCATATGACCGGCAGGTGCAGCAGCTCCTGCAGGAAAAGCTGCTGAAGCTTCTGCCGGAGGCCGTGTTTGTCGGCGAGGAGGAAGACATACACGCTTCGATTCAAAACGGATTTGCTTTTATCGTCGATCCGATCGACGGCACGACGAACTTCATCCGTGACTATCACGTGAGTGCGATTTCGGTTGGACTTACAAAAGATGGCGAACGCTATATCGGCGTCGTCTACAATCCCTATCTGGATGAATTGTTCACGGCGAAGCGAGGCGAAGGCGCTTATCTGAATGGGCAGCCCATTCACGTTTCGAACAGATCTTTAAAAGATGGAATCGTGATTTTCGGAACCGCGCCATACTATGAAGAATATGCGGAAGAATCCTTCCGACTCGCTTACGAATATTTCCATAAATGTGTGGATGTCCGCCGCAGCGGATCCTCCGCAATTGACCTATGTAACGTCGCTGCCGGTCGTGCAGAACTGTATTTTGAGCTCGCTCTAAGCCCGTGGGATCACGCCGCTGCGGGCCTCATCGTTGAAGAGGCCGGTGGAACTGTGACCACTGTGGATGGCAAACCTGTCCGACTCGATACACTATGTTCAGTTAAAGCGACAAATGGTGTGGCAAGCTGATAAAATACTTATCAGATTTATTTACAGGTTAATTGCAGCAACGATGAAAGAGGAGTATTGGCTATGTATGGTTTAGACTGGAATGATCCATTGCGCATTCGCTCCTGGCAGGAGCTGGTGAACTGGATCAATGAAATAGGGTTTCTTCCGTTATTCCGGAACGAAATCGAGGGATTTTCTGTGGAAGAGCACACGGCAGACGCGTGCTGGTGGACTGACAATCCGGAGCAGGATCCGTGGATATGGAGAGAAATCATTGCGAGGAGCCAGAAGGTGGCTTACGGGAAATTCTTCGGAAAGAGAGCGGGATTTATCAGCCTGGACTGGTTTCCGGTGTTTGCCAACTATCGCAGAGACGGCTACGATTTCGATGCCCGGTGGGACGATGAACTGGCCAATATCCGCCATAAGAAGATCATGGATCGCTTTGAGACCAGACAGGAATATATGGGAGTACAGCTGAAACGGGAAGCCGGGTTTGGGAAAGATGGCGAGAAGAATTTCGCCGGAATCGTCACCGAGCTTCAGATGCAGACCTATCTCGTGATTAAAGACTTTCGAAGGAAGGTCAACAAGCGTGGTAGCGAGTATGGTATGCCGGTCTGTATTTATTCGAAGCCGGAGGATATCTGGGGCTATGATATGGTGACGGCATCATACTGTGAGAATCCCTCTTCCAGCTGGGAGAAAATATGGAATCAGGCAAAAAAACTGTATCCGATGGCAACGGAAGAGCAACTTGTGAAGGTCTTGAAGTAAGGCGCGGCGTAAGAAAAGTAGTTTTGTGCCAGTATGCGCCGATCCTTGCGCGTGGAAGTGATATTTCACCAGACGATGCGGAGCCAGCCCTGCAGATTCGGGAAATGAGATGGGGATTCCCGCAATACACGGGTAAAGGCTTATTTATCAATGCCCGCTCCGAGACGGCGATGGAGCGAAAGACCTTTCGTGAGAGTGTTCTGCTGAGACGCTGTGTAATTAATTGCTATGAGTTGGCGCTTGCGCCAACTCGGGAGATTGTGCGAGCACAATCTCCACGACATATTTTATGAATGGGATGCGGCCAAAGAAAAGGTCACTTTCAAACGGGAAAATGAGGCGGTCATCTACATGGCTGGTTTCTTCAATGTCGTACAGGACGAACTAAAGTTTGTGATCTTAACGACGGCGGCTAATTCGTCCATGATTTCAGTGCATGACAGAATGCCGCTGATTCTGGAACAGGACGAGGTGAGCGACTGGATTTGCAACATGGATGCTGCGAGACGTTATCTGAACAAGGTTCCGTCAGCGTTGAAGCAGGAGCGGGAATATGAGCAGCAGAGTCTGTTTGAACTGTGAAATGGAAGAATGCTGAACTATTTAATCTGCTTAGTCTGTCAAACTGTAAAAAATTATTGTGAAATTTGATTGTGAGCGAGCACTCGCCCGGAAAGGAAAAATCATGACGAGAGAAGAAGCATGGAATCTTTTAACGGAGTATAATCAGGATCCATTCCATCTGGAGCATGCCCAGATCGTAGAAGGCCTGATGCGGTATTTTGCAAAGGAACTTGGGTACGGGGAGGAATGTGATTTCTGGGGTATTGTGGGGCTGCTGCACGATCTGGATTTTGAAAAATATCCGGATGAGCACTGTATCAAAAGCCAGGAGATCATGAGGGAACGCGGCGTGGACGAACGTATCATTCACGCGACGGCGAGTCATGGATATATGCTTACCGTAGACATACGCCCGGAGCATGAAATGGAGAAAGTACTCTATGCAGTGGACGAATTGAGCGGCCTGATCGGGGCAGTGGTGCTTATGCGGCCCTCGAAGAGCGTGCAGGATCTGGAATTAAAGTCTGTGAAGAAGAAATTCAAGAGCAAAGGTTTCGCCGCAGGATGCTCCAGAGAGGTGATTGAGCGGGGTGCGCAGATGCTGGGATGGACGCTGGACGAGCTGATCACGCGGACCATCGAGGGAATGCGGACGTTTCGCCCGTAAAGGGATTCTGCTGTTTTGTAACGGAGCCGGTCACAAAGTGCTTTGGGGTATACACTGAGTGGATCAGGCGGGGAGAAAAATTGAGATCAATCAAAAAGCTTGAAACAGAAGAGCTGAAAAAGGTTTATAAAAAGTATATACGGAAGGACTTTCCCCGCAGCGAACGGCGGCCATTTTCTTCCATGGAAAAACTGACACGGGAAGAACGATATGCCAGCTATGGATATTTTGATGGGGACAGACTGACAGCATATGCCTGTTATATTCTGACCGGGGACAGTCAATTTGCGCTGCTGGATTATTTTGCGGTTATACCGGAACTGCGGGACTGCGGCATCGGCAGCAGTTTTCTTAAAGCTTTAAGAGAAAGTGTGCCGGTGGGAGTGGGCGTATTTGCGGAGGCGGAAAGTCTGGCTTATGCAAAGTCCGACACGGAGAAAACGCTGAGGGAAAGACGGATACAATTTTATGTGACAAACGGCGCGGTGTTGACGGATATGAAGTGCCTGCTGTTTGGAGTGAACTACGATATCCTTTTTCTGCCTGCGGGGGATCGGAATCCTGCACCGGAACAATTACAGGACGGCATTGAAAATCTGTATCGGGAAATTTACAGGCCCGTCTATGGAAAGCTGTGTAAGCCGTACAGGCAAATAGAAGAGAGAAGATGAGCCGGGGAGAACTGACAATGACAAAGACCAATTTCAGATATTTATCCGCAGATAAGAAGACAAGAATTTATGCGGCGTGCTGGGAGCCGGAGAAGGAGCCGGTAGCTGTTTTGCAGGTTGCACATGGCATTACGGAACACATCGAACGCTACCAGAGCATGGCGGAATATTTCGTGCCGAAAGGATTTGTAGTTGCTGGGAATGACCATCTTGGCCATGGGCACTCCATGAATCCCGACGATCCGCATCCGGCGTATTTTGGGCCGAAAGGGAGCTGGAAGTTTGTGGAAGAGGATGTAAAAACCTGCACCAATATGCTCCGGCAGCGATATCCGGGGGTGCCGCACTGTCTGCTGGGTTTTTCGCTTGGCTCTTTCGTGGTGCGCTGTCTTCTGGGCGACGAACCGGGGGTGGCAGATATGGCAATTCTGGCAGGAACCGGACAGATGAAGAATTACGAGCTCTCCATCGCGCAGGTGATCGTAAAGCGGGAAGAGAAGAAGCACGGGGATTTGAAGGACACCGCGCTGATTCATAAGCTTACTATGGAGACCTATAACAGGCATTATGCTCCCTGCCGCACGGCCTCGGACTGGCTCCTGGCGAACCAGGAAGCGGTAGATGAATATATGGCAGATCCGCTCTGCGGAGACGGCTTTACGGTCAGTTCCTTCCGTGAGCTGCTGTATGCGATGAAAGTCTGTTCCGCGCCGGAGCATCTTGGCCGGATGAAGAAAACCACGCCGATTCTGTTCCTTTCAGGAAAAGAAGATGCGGTGGGAGATTTCGGAAAAGGAGTGGAGAAAGCGGCAGAACTGTTTCGAAAAGCACAGATGAGCGATGTCTCGGTGCAGTTGTTTGAAGGTATGCGGCATGATATCTTCCGGGAAAAAGAATGCGGTAAGGTGTTTGAGTATATCTACGACTGGACGAAGGAAAAGTGCAGGGACTGGCCAAAATCCGCAGATTCAAAACAGCAGACACCGCCTCAGGCAGCGCCTTCCAGATCAGAGGACAATGTTCCGGGCGTGAAAGAAGGCTACCTGGTTGACCGCTTTTACTCTTATGGCGAACCGGTGGATTTCGTAAATGAGAAGAAGGGGATACGCAAGCCAATCATCCGCAATCATGAATTTGTGGGATTTCCGGGTGTAGACGAGGCAACGGAAGAAGGAAGGCGGTATAATAAGCACAGCAATCGCAGCTATTCTGACTGGATGGATTTTGTAGAACGAAAGCCCATCGGCGCACGCTTCTATTATCGCGTAGAATTTTCCAGACCTGATGAGCAGGGACAGACCAGAGTTTTGTGGATGCTGCAGCCACATGACACGGCGGATGAGAATGGCTTTGGGATGGAAAACATTCCGGAGATTATGCTGGCTGCATATCTTGACGAGAACGGTGATTATACAGGCCCGTTCCGTCTGGAAAGAGTGGCATGGTGAAGAACTTAGAAAAAACTTGAATTAAAGTGCACTAAAAGCAATGAAGGAGGAAAAAACATCATGAACAAAATTTACGAATTTCTAAAAGAAGCAGGTACTTATTATCTGGCGACAGACGAAAACGGGCAGCCGAGAGTGCGTCCGTTCGGAACGATTCATCTTTACGAAAACAGGCTGTATATTCAGACCGGAAAGGGAAAGGCGGTTGCAAAGCAGATGCTGGAGAATCCGAAGGTCGAAATCTGCGCCATGAAAAACGGTGAATGGATCCGTGTCTCCGGGACAGTTGCTCTGGATGACCGTGTGGAGGCACAGGAGTCTATGCTGGATGCGTATCCGAGCCTTAGAAGCATGTACACCACCGGACCTGATGGGAACACGGCTGTCTTTTACTTCACAGAGGGGACAGCAACAATTTCATCCTTCACACATGAGCCTGTGATTGTGGAACTGGGAGAGTAATTTTTAACGGGACAGGTTCCAGACCGAAAAAGAGCGTTCTATAGAAACATTTACCAGACAAGGTGATTCTTAAAATTAAGGGTCACCTTGTTCTTTTTGGCTGATATTCCAGCAATTTCAAATGGTGCAGACGAACGACATTTGAAAACGATACGAAATAGAGAAAATTACCTATTGCATTTCCTGTGACATGGGTGTATAATCGCATGGAATCGAACAAATATTCGATACTGCGTAAAATTGATACAATTTGCAACAGGGGAGCAACATTTCGAGGGGGAGGAAATGAGGACAATACTGCATTCGGATATCAATGCGTGTTATGCGTCTATTGAGCATCTGCATCATCCGGAACTGGCTGGAAAGCCTCTGGCAGTCGGCGGCGATCCGGAGGCGAGGCATGCGAAAGAAGACCATACGGTTCATCCGCGTGGATATTTCGGACGGTAAAGTTGTTTTATGAAAGCATTGTCAGTCGGAGGCAGTTTTTAGAACATATGAAGGGGACAGGAGAAGATGGATAATAAGGTTTATGTAGATGTAGTAGCAGAATTTACAGCTGACGGACAGTTGAAACCGAAGAGTGTCCGCTGGGAGGATGGACGGGTATACGAGATCGACCGCATCAAAGATGTGAGGCGGGCTGCCAGCCTGAAAGCAGGCGGTGTAGGCACGCGGTATACCTGTATGATCTGCAATCAGGAAAAACATCTGTTTTACGAGGATAAAAACCGATGGTTTATGGAGCGGGCTTGAATTAAGAGTGTCCACTTGGGATTAATGTCTTAAATAATTTTTGAAATACAGACTTTTGTGAGCGGCTTAGGATGTGAGTTTTCATATCCCTGTTTTGTTATTTCAATTTTTTTTGACATTTGGCCGTCTGGAGCATTATCTGCGGACGCGATAGATGATCATAATTTTTATGGTCATGCAAACATGACAGAAACGCGATATAATGTAGCTCAGGTCGAGAAAAACTGAACTAAGCCGAAGAGCCTGATAAGCACCTTTCTGACTGAGCAGTATCAGCAGAATGGAGGTTATCAGGCTATGAGTGCTGGAAAAATTTATAACGCGTGTATTTATGCGAGGCTGTCACGTGATGACGGCGACAAGGTGGAAAGCGACAGTATTACGAACCAGAGGGCACTGATCCGGGATTTTATCGCGAAACATCCGGAGATCCGGGTGGCTTCTGAAAAGACAGACGACGGTTTCTCCGGAACCAGCTTTTCCAGACCATCTTTTGAACGGATGATGGAGCGAATCAAAAAAGGCGAGCTCAATCTGGTTATCGTGAAGGATTTTCATCAGCGTTCTGCAGGAATGCGTAGTCGTCACGCCAGTGGTGTTCTTCAAAAGGGAAATTGGGGATACGCTCCAACAAGCAAAAAACGCCAGACCACCGGAAGGTGGAATGGCGGTTTTTTGGACTTTGTCTATACAAAGTTCCTGATAACAACTTAGCTTTCAACGACTGTAATCGTATTTTTCAGCATTCCCATCCAACAGGAATATGTATACGTTCCCTCTTCCGTCGGTGTGAACTCGATTACAACCTCACCTACAGTAAGTTTTACCTGCTGATTAAACGCCGACAGTACAATTTCATTATTACAGCCGTTCAGATT
>JAJQBQ010000051.1:0-5328 GCA_021203205.1 Lachnospiraceae bacterium
GTGTAGCTCAGCTGGATAGAGCACTTGGCTACGGACCAAGGTGTCGGGGGTTCGAATCCTCTCACGCACGTAAAAGAGACGATTGTTTTCGATCGTCTCTTTTTTTGCACACAGCCGCTTACGGCAATTTTATTTTGGCTTGCGCCAAATAACCCACATGAACGTGCAGTGGCAGACTGTATGAAAACTCAAAATAGTCTCTGTAATTTAACAACATATTGTATCACGGCCGAGACCGGAAAACTACATGTTGTGTCCGAAAAAACAAAAAACGAGTCTGCGGGTGCTTTACCGCCCTGCCCGATTGCACACAGACAGCAGCCAAATCTTTTGATATACGCCAAATGCGTCTCTGGTGCGAACAGGCAGTGAAAAACTCTGCTGCCCGATTTCTCAATCTTCCCCTTCGTCCGTCTTCCCGTAGGCCTCATCACTCACCGACACCGTCAGCGCGTCAATCGAGTGCTTCAGGAGCGTCTCAACCTCATCCACGTCCATATGAAGATATTCCGCCAGCTCCTCCTTCGTCGGCGCGCGGTCAAGGTCTTCGGAAAGCTTTCGCGTCGCCTCGTCTGCACGGTTGATGGAATCCAGCAGATGCTTCGCCACGCTGTCCGAAGCCTGCTGCTCCTCCGTAATGGCATCCAAAGCCTCACGAATGGCGTAGCGCACATGCGACTCAAAGTTCATGCCCCGATAGGATTGTATCCCCTCGATCAGGCCGATGCTCGCCTCCTGGATCAGGTCCCCCACCGACACACCCGCATGCAGATACGCCGCAATCTCCTCCATCACAAGGTACAGATGTCCCTCTGCCAGCCGGTTCATCACAGACGGATCGCCCGCCGCCAGGGCATTTAAGAGGGAATTGCGCTCCGCCTCCGTGACCGGCTCGACCTGCTCGAGGTCGGCCTGATAATACTTCAGGTAACGCTTCTCATCCTCCGTAAGAAGAGATGCATCAATGCCGGGCGGGAGGGGGAGACTTTCCGTGTCCGGCAGGGAATCTTCGTCTTCCTCGTCTTCCTCATCTCCGGCTGCAGATTCCGCGATTATTGCATTGCTTTCCAAACCCTGCTCCCGCGAGACTTTCTCTGCATCTGTTTCCGCACCTGCCTCTTCATCTTCCAGGTTATTTTCATATGCTTCCCACGGATTTTCAAAGTCATGTTCTCCCATGAGACCGGTAAAATCCTCAATATCCGCATAACTGCCATTTACAGAAGCACCCGAAGCTGCTTTCCCTGATTTCCCATTCTGCTTCGTTTCTCCGGTCTGCTCCGATTTCTCTTTTTGCTTCGCCGCAGCACTTTGCTTTGCTTCCCCGCGCTGCCCGCCGTGCCACCCTTCGACGCGCACGCCTTTTTCCGAAAAGAACTGATAAACAAATTCGTACTGATCTTCGCTCTGCAGCACATCCTTCAAATAAAAATGAATCTCGCCTTTCGAGAGCATCCCTCCCTTGTCCATCGCAAGATCCATTAATCCGTTCATGCGCTCTGAAAATAACGCCTGTTCGTTCATGTATCGTCCTCCTGTGAGCTAAAATCCCATGTAACTATCCAATGTCCGGAGCCAATGGGATTGCGGTCGACTTATTTCGGATATTTTGCCGATGGCTGAAATATCGGGGGCAAAATAAACCGGCCCCAAATTATCACAAAGTCATCTTCGAATCAAGACCGGATTTCAGATTCTTTTATTTCTTTTATTTTCTTTGCTCTGCGCAGGCACTTCCCGCAAAAACTCCGCGCACGCAAAAGAAATGCGCGAACCGCAAACAGATCGCACCACAAATGTACATATGCCATATATCGCCGGTCAGACACCGGCGTTTCGCGCCCGTCGCGCACAAAGGATGTCATGATGCCCAGAATCTGCGCGTCGTCCACCCTCTCCTTTTGCCAGCAGTGATCTCCGCAGATGATATACCCCTCCGGCAAAACTTTCAGAACCCGGTGCAGTACATACCGATCCTTTCTGCGGTACAGCGCCACATCGTAGCGCTTCAGGCGCTCCTCTGTGCGGGTGACCACAAAAAGATCTTTCCCCTGGCGCAAAAGCGGCATCATGCTGACGCCGCGGTTTGTATACACCAGTCGGCCTTCCCTCGCGAGAATTTCCTCAAAAGAATCGTTTTTTACCGTTCCGCTTTCGTTCCTGTCTTTCGGCTGCTCTTCCGCCTTTTCTGTCCGGATCTTTTCTCCCTGCATATATGTCTTCTTCCTTCTGTTCTTCCAGCGCATGAATGGAGGATAATTGCGCGATAATCCGCGCAACATCCGCCCGGATTACCTCCTCGGTTGCATCATATTTTTCAAGCATCCTGCGGACTATCTCATCTTCCGTAGTTTCCTCCCGGAGACAGTTTACGATAAACGCCGCTGTCGGGTTGCTGCGCACCAGTCCGTTGAAGATTTCCCCCGCCGATGCCACCATGATCTGCTCCCCATCGGATTCGTAGATGATAAATTCCTTTTTTAATTTCATAAAGATCCGCTCCTCTCTCATTGCTCTCTTTTTACTTCTTCCCCTTCCCATATCCCCGATCCCAACAATACAATACCACTTTTGGTATAACTCCGCAACCTGAAAATGTCATCTGCCCATGCGAGCCGGTTTTCTCTTCCGTGTCACAGGTTCATCCCCTCATACGCCACCCGCGCCGCCTCCGGCTCCATGTTGCAGGAGAGCCGGTACAGTCCGACCCGGTTCATCATTTTCTCCATAACCTCCACGGTTTTCGCCATGGCTGCCGGATCGTACGGATGGTAAATCTGCTGCAAGAAGACGGAATACGCTTCTCTTTTGCCGATCCGCACTATGCGGTTTTCTTCTCCGCGTTCCAGGATACAGATAGCCTTCAGAGGCATCTGCAAAGGATTCCCAAGACGATGTTTTCCCATCCAGGGCGTACCGCAAACCCGGGCGCTCCCGTCCGGCATAATCCGAATCAGAGGCTTATCATCATTCACCATAACAGCCCGATTGCCAAAATACTCTCTCCACAGCCGCACATGTGTGGATTTTCCGGTGCCGCTTTTCGCCGTAAAAAGATAAGCCACATCATCCACGGCTATGGAGGAACCGTGAAACAAAACCGTATCATAAAACGGCATGCGCTCGGCAATACGCCGGTAGACAGCCAGCACCTCAATCTCCCATTCCGGAGAGTTCCATTCCTTTCCGCTCTCCTTTAAGTGTGTAAGCCGCGACTGTTCCCGCTCGAAGGCAAGCAGTTCGGGCGTGAGTGTAATCTCTTCGTCCGGCTTTTCGCCGCAAAGATCGGTGATGTAACCCCTGCAATATTCCTTCGCGGAAGCCGTTGCTCCCCGGATCACAATCCTCTTTCCGGCAATGTCGATACAAAACGACTGATTCTCCACAAAATTCTCCTTAAGCCTTATTTATGATTACATGACAGGCTTTTCCTTTTACCTCATTTATAATCACATAACAGGCTTTTTCTTTCATCTCATTTATCGTCGCCTGACAACATTTTGACAGCATTTAATAATAACCGGTCCAGCCGTCGTCTGTTGTGGTGGAAGACCCGGAACCGCTGCCCGAAGTCGTTGTTTCCTTTTCTGTGGTGCTGTCATTCGCACTGCTGCTTTCAGAACCGCTGTCGGAATCGCTGCCGGATGTGTCACTTCCGCTGTCTCCAAAGCCGCTGTCCGCACTGTTGTCAGATGAACCCGAACCGGTGCTGCCGCCAGATGAACCTGTTTCTCCGGACGAACTGCTTCCGCCCGACGTTGTACCGCTTTCAGAAGTCGCGGTATTGCCGGAGGTACCCGTGCTGCCTGCGGTTGTTTCGTCAGATGAGCCTGTACTGCCGGATGTCGTTCCGCCGGATGTACCTATACTGCCCGCAGTTGTCTCGCTGCCCGAACCATTGTCCGTACTGCCGCCAAAGGAGGCATCGTTGTCGCCCCCATTTGAATCAGAAGAATCTCCCGATTCGGTTTGCTCATCGCCACTGTCTTCGCCTGATGTGCCGGTCTCCGAGGAACTGTCTCCTTCCCCGGTCTCATCCGAATCATCAGCGCCGGTCTGTTCGCTTCCGTCCTCTGCCGTTTCTGATGTTGTAGTTTCACCGTCACCGTTTTCCGCCGTTTCCTTCGAACTGCCGGAATCACGGAAGGCAACCGCGCAGATTACAACAATCACGACCACCACAAGCACCACGGCCGCAATGATACCATATGTTTTCTTATTTTTTATCTTCATAACATGCCTCTGCATTCGCGCTCTGATTTCCGTGGCGCGGCTGTCGCTGCCACGTCTCCGGGATCACAGGTATGGTATACCTGATTTAAAATCGGAATAAAACAGGGGAATTTGCGGAATGCCGCGCCTTCCCCTGTTTTGCTGCAACATGCAGCTTCTTAATTCATATTGTCAGGCACTTAAGCCCTGTTACTTGCCTCCATGTCTGCGACCAGAATTACCCTACGATGAACGGGGTGTCATTATCACCGGCACTGGTAACAATGATATCCGAGCTGTTTAAGGTGATCACATCCATGTTTGGTGTCTCATAAATCTCCTTCACTGTCTTCATCTCCTTTCAATTATAGTCAAAGTTACAAAAGAGATATATAACACGGTGTCTTTTTTATGCAAATACTTATATTTACCTTAAGCAATGCAAAATCATTCAACTCCGCACTCCCTGTTGTCATGATTATTCAGGTATCCCGGAATGTTTGATAATACTTATTTATACTCCCAAAATACCATTCGCATATGTTATTTCTTCCGCAGTTGCATCACTGCTGCTAAGGATAGCAGTTGCAACTTCATTAACGCTGCGGCTCTGCACGGAATCCGTTACCATATAGGTCACACCGTCTAATTCATAGACCACAACCAGCTGTGAATATATTGTGGTGTCATAGCTGGCGCTCGGAATGTCGGTGATAACCAGATTCGTTGTAATAGTCTCATCATCAACTTTATTAACACCCTCTACGTATCCGGAAAGGTTGCTCTCATCGGTTCCCCAGTTCCAGTACCAGGACGTAAGTTCTGCTCCTTCCGGCAATGTGATGGTATAACCAAAGCGAAGGTTCGTTGAGGAATAATCCGATGCACTGTCCTTCATGCGGAGAGAGCCGCCGAGGAAAGAGACAACAGAATCATCTTCTGACATTGCGGTATATCCATAAGAAATACCGGAAAGTTCACACTGCTCACCAGTCAAATGCACTGTCACATCACAACCGTCTGCATACTCTTCCACATACGCGTTTGCATAGAATGTTCCTTCGTCAGATGAAGTAATCACCTGTACAAAACCGCCTGTGCGAACCACAGTGACAG
>JAJQBQ010000051.1:5428-8735 GCA_021203205.1 Lachnospiraceae bacterium
TCGTCAGATGAAGTAATCACCTGTACAAAACCGCCTGTGCGAACCACAGTGACAGTGAAATCCATACCGCTCTGTGTTGCTGCAAGCCAGTCTGTCCAACTATCTAACCCGGTTCCTACAGAAAATGTGTCTGCCGCGCTCGTAGTATTTGCAAGCCATCCGTAATTATCCGCTCTCACATCTACATAGACATAGTTTTCATTGAACATTTCAACAATGAAATTCTCCCAACTGGAACTTCCTGTACTCACGTTTGTAAACGTGTATGTCAGTTTGAAATCGCCTGACAATGTGATATTGCCTGTATTTGCGGTAAATCCAGTTGTAATTGTCACATCATCCGCCGTTCCCGAGCCTGATGTGTCCTCCGCGCTGACAACTCCAACGCTCCCCAGTACCATCACTACCGCCAGCAGCACCGCCAGCAGCCGTTTTCCTGCATGTTTCATAGTTTCCTCCTTTTTTCGCCTTTTTGGCTTTTGTTAAATTTAGCTCTATTTACAGCCTCTGCCAGGCGTACGTACTTCTCCCGGCAGAAGCCAAAGCTCATGGTTCCTTTGTCTCTCCGGCAGGGTCAATCATATCAATAATATCCTGACCAGCCGCTCTCTTCCTGACCACCGTTTTCCGCGCCTATAGACGTTAAAATCACATCCTCCTGCAGTAAATATGTGATTTCCACCCTTGGCGTTTCATAGGGCTGCCGCTGTGTTTCCGCCGTGTTTTTCATGTGTCCGGTTTCCTCCTTTCGGTATGTTTTTATTCTGCGGAAATGACTTCCAGAATCGCCTCCGCATACGCTGCCGCCGTTTCCGATGCGGTCGAATCTTCAGTAATCGCTGTTGCCACTTCATACACCGAACGTACCTGAGGACTGTCTTCAAGTACAATAGTCTGCGTCTCGCCGCCCAGACAGTAAGTGAGTGTCAGCGTGGAATACAGGTCGGACGTATAATACTCAGACGGGATTCCGGTGATTACCAGATTAGTCGTGATGGTACCGTCTCCGTTATCTACATAATTTACGCCTTCCACCGTGCCGCCGTTCGAAGCTCCGTCGACACTCCACTCCCAGCTCCATTCGGTTGCGTGCTCATCCTCCAGGTCAATGCTGCTCAAGTCAACGCTGCCCAGATCGATGGTGTAACCAAAGCGGAGCGATGTGGTGTCGTAGTCTGTCGTGTCGATTCTTAAAGAACCTCCCAGGAACTCGACAGTCGGGGTCTGGTAAACTTTAATGTTGTCTATGCTGACGGTGCCGTATCCGCGGCCGCGAAGGACGCAAATGCCCGCCAACGTTCCGGTGCCGCTGATGGATACCGTACCGCTAAAGTATACTGTGTCATCCTCTCCGATAATCGTAACAGCGGCCGTTCCGGCATCTGTATCCACATCCGCAGTGATCGTCACCCAGGTGGCAGCCGGAATCGTTACCGTTGTGTCGGAATCGTCATTGATCGTCCATACCGTAGAAGAATCCGCAGGATAGTTGTTCGAAAGCTTCAGGATGTAACCGCTGCTGATACCTCCAGTCGTATGGCTGGTATACCCGGATGCATCCGTTCCCATAATGGCGAAATTGCTTGTCGTGGATGATCCTGACTGCCCGGCCGTCAGCTGCACATCCACCGATACGGTGTACTGACCGGAAAGCTGCGCATCCTCCGAAAACTTCGTGTAAGCATAGCGCGCACCCGAAACAGATGTGTTGTACGCATATTTCACATAGTTTCCACGGGTATCTCCGTCGTTTGCAATGGCCAGATAGCCGGAATCCTGTGCGGTCCAGTCACTCGTCGTTCCGCCGCCACCGGCATAATCCGCATAATATGTGTACCCGCAGGTGTCGACATCTTCATCTCCAAGTACGCTCAGCGTGATGTTGCTGATGGTTCCGGCGAATCCGCCTTCCCACCAGGAACCCCAGCCAAGATCAAACTCCGTGGCCGTGCTGTTCAGGTAGGTGAGTACCCTGTTGTAAGAATCCATGGAATTGGTGCCGGAGGTCGTTCCCGCATCCACCGTAGTGTTGCTGAATGCCAGCTCATCGTCCACATACACTTCATACTTATAGGAATAGATTTCAATCCGGAAAGTTACCGAATCTGCCCCGCTGATATAGTCCGTGCCGGCAACCCAGTTGGTGCTGTCCACGTTTGCGTCGAAATAATAGCCTTCTCCGGCATTGTATCCAAGATAGGAACCGCCGGTGAAATACAGGCCACCGGTGCTTCCCGCATTGATGCCGAGGATATTGCTTAAGTACGCATAGTCTCCTGTCTGGGACACGGTGAACTCAATGCTAACACCGTTATCCAAATCCAGCCCCGCCGTGCCGATCTCACTGTTGAAGAAATTTACGTACTGATAGGTTCCCTGTACTGCATCCGTCAGGTCGAAAGTCTCATCCGCAGACCAAATCGTAATACTGCCGTCTTCCGCCGTGGCATCTTCGCCGATTACCGTCACATCATAGGTCTCCGTAACGCTTCCCGCGTCGTTGGAGATGACCGCAGTGAGTGTCACCGTCGTGGTCGTATCAGGCACGGTCACCGTGCCGTCTGTCGCGATGATGCTCGCGTCAGAGGATTTCCACGTGATGGTGGTTCCGTAGGTTCCGGCTGTCGGCAGGTCAAGGGCCGTGCCGTTTACCGTCTGTGCCGGAAGTGTCAGTGCTTCCGCTTCCATGGTCAGCGCCTCGGTTCCGGAGAACTGGTAGCCCCAGATGGCCGTCTCCGTGGAAGTGCCGACTCCCGTGAAGGTGACAGTCTTTGTGGTCTTGCCCTCCACCGTCTGTGTCAGAAGTACGCCTTTATAGGTGTCCGTCCCGGTGGTAAGCGTGATGTAGCAGGTTCCGTCCGTGACAGCCCAGGTACCGGAAAGATCTCCCGAGATCGTACCATCACTTCCAAGTGCGATGTAAACCGGCTCCACATATGCTAGATTTGCATAGTCGATCGACTGGGCCTGCAGCAGCACCTCGTACATGCCGACAATTTCGTCGGTATCATAGGATGTCGTCTCCAGTTCCGCGTTTGTCGTGGTCTCGCCCGCATATTCGAACGGAGCCGTCACCAGCCAACCGTCTTCATTTACAAACAGCTGATGCACACGAACCGAATGGCCTTCCGTACCGTCGTTGGTGCGGGTATGATAAACCAGATACACCTGATCCGTGTCCTGATCGTAGTAAACGGAGTTGTGGCCCTGCGCCACCTGAGCGTAGGTCTGATAACTCCACTTGTAGTAGCTCATGAGACGCATGCCCAATGTGCTGCTTACATTGTTCTGATAAGAGGTGTAGATC
>JAJQBQ010000027.1:0-676 GCA_021203205.1 Lachnospiraceae bacterium
GTAGAATATATTCTGTTACTGTCTTTATGTCTGTTCCCGTATTTGAGCCGGGGGTAGATTGCCAAATAAGGTTAGCCATAAAGTTCTCACGCCCAAAAATCTCATCACAAATTTTCTTTAAATCATCATATTCGCAATCATCTATCGAAATAAAAATAATGCCATCATCTGTTAATAAATTTCTTGCCAAAATAATTCTGGAGTAAATCATACTACACCAATCAGAGTGAAAACGACCATTACTATCGTTATTCTTAAACAGACGGTTTTCGTCCTCATCAAACATTCCCATCTGTCGGTTTTCCTCTTTCTGTGAGCGCATGAAATCATCAGCGTAAACAAAATCGTTTCCTGTGTTGTAAGGAGGATCGATGTATATCATCTTAACCTTTCCAAGATAACTTTCCTGTAAAAGTTTTAACACTTCTAAATTATCACCCTCAATATAGATATTTTCTGTCGTATCCCAATTTACGCTTTCTTCAGGGCACGGACGCAAAGTCTTACGAACAGGTTTATTTGCCTCTACAATAGAAGCTTTCTTCCCAACCCAAGTAAATTCATATGCTTCATCCCCCTCCAATACTTCATCGGTGAGGACGAGTTCGGGGAGTTTTACGTTAAGTGAGTGGCTTATGTGTGGGGGGGAGCGTGAGAGGCGGCGGGGTGGGGGTGT
>JAJQBQ010000027.1:686-40874 GCA_021203205.1 Lachnospiraceae bacterium
AATTTGGGATTTGCACCCCCCCCCACAAGGACTTTCTCCGTTATGTAATTTGGAAACATTTCTGCAATCTTCTCGATGTTTTTGGCCGTTAAATCTGTTGACTCCAATTTCATTTTTTCCATGTGTTTTTTCTCCTTAATCAATTCGGGTTGTTTCTATTATTGATTTATTTTCAATATCATTTTCGTAACCTCGCGAAAATGATTCAGTTCTTTCAGCTTTATAGTTCTTCCATTTCCTTCTTTCGCCTCTTCAATTCCGCATTCATCTCCATCTGCCTATTTAGCTGCTTCTCTTTCCGAATCTTCGCCTGCAAAGCATCGATCTGCTTCTGCAACTGTTTCCTCTTCTCAGCGCGAGCTTCGGTTTCTTCTAAAGATTCTCCCGCTGTGGTCTGTAACTTATCTCCGGCAATCTGTCGCACAAGGCTTTCGTATACAGCATCTACATTGAGCCCATCTGCCTTTATGCCAAGTGCATCCTCAGCAAGCCAGTCTGTGTGGTAATACGCGGTAACTTTGAATGCGCTGTTGCCTGATTGCGCCGCTTCCTTATACCCAATCCATGCCTGAAATTTTCCCTCGTATTCCAACAGGAAGAGGATATGGTAGGGGATTTCTTTATCAATCTGACGCAACACAGCCTCATCCAGACTTCCTGTACTTAGCCTGATTTCAAATACTTCCACCTCGGTTACCGTTGTCCCTGGTGCCAAGTTCATGGTGGTGGCGGCGATTTTGTTTCGCCAGTATATCACCTTAACCTGTTCTTTGAAAGCGGTTTTGAGTGCCGGAGTGACGGTTAGATTCTCATAAAATTTCTGCTTTGGAATCCGTTTGTTGAATTCCGTTGACTTCGGCAAGCCAATCATGGCGTCTCCTCCTGCTTCACAACTATAAAACAAATCAGTTCAAAATCATCCAGACCGGAGACATTTGACATCAGGGCAGTAGTGCCACCGGCGGAGAAGAGGCTGTCAATATCGCTTTCTTCTTTGGTATCGATGATGGAATCAATTGCAAGGCTTAACAGTTCAGACATTTCCGCCATATTCCGTCCATCATCAGTTTCTTCGTTGAACTTTGTGTAGACGCTCCGTATTGGCTCATCTTTGCCACGACAAAGCAGCCGAACATCATCCAGAAGCTTCTTCGGGTTCAGGTAGTCGCAGACCACTTCACCATCCTCTCCAATGTAAACCATATAAAATGGGTGGATGCGGTTTCGGTTATCTATATTCACGCTGTTATTTACATTCCGCAGAACAAAGATTGCACCTTCCGTGAGTTCCTCAGTAGCTGGAACCACAGCGTGAAGACCACGCGGCTTTTTGTCCATGTCCGGATGCGTTTTCATATATTCCAGCAGGTCAAGCCGGAATTCATTTAAGCCTAAATCCATGATGGAAATGCCCTCAGACATATCCTCTATGTCGACTACTTCCTCCTGTAGACGTTTTAACTGGCTGCGTCGGTATTCAAGGTCACCTTTTTCTTCGGCGTTAATCAGGTCATCATCACCGGTAGAAGTCATAACGGAAATCTTCATGCGGGTTTCTACTCTTGCCTTCAGGTTGATATATTCGTCCAGATCCATGTCCGGCCAGAAATTCACCAGCTGGATATAATCATTTTTGCTGCCGATACGGTCGATTCTTCCGAAACGCTGGATGATCCGCACGGGGTTCCAGTGAATATCGTAGTTCACCAGAAAATCGCAGTCCTGCAGGTTCTGGCCTTCTGAAATACAGTCTGTGGCAATCAGGATGTCGATATTATAATTGTTATTCGGCATCAGCACATCTTTACTTTTCGATATTGGAGAGAAGCAGGTCAGGACATTATTCAGCGTGGCTTTCAGCCCTTTAATGGTGGACTTGCCATCAACCGTTCCTGTAATCAGCGCAGTGTCAAGACCATACTTGTTCTTCACAAAAGTGCTTACATTATTATACAGATATTCTGCCGTATCAGAAAATGCGGAGAATATCAGAATCTTTTTGTTATCGCCATTCAACGGATGCTCGACCTTTTGTGAAATCAGGCCAAGCAGTGTCTGCAGCTTGGTGTCATATTCCGGCGTGATATCATCCACCATCAGAGTGAGCAGTTCCAGCACCTCTGCATCCTGCTGCAGTTCCGTGCGCCAGGTCTTATAATCCATATCCGCGAGGTCGATTTTTACCTTTTTGCCGACCGTAAAATAATCTGTGTTCCCATCGTCCATATCGAAATCGTTCTCACTGGCTTCATAGACATCCAAGTCAGACACTCCATATTTCTCAAATCGGTTAATGGCATCTATGGTTCCCGTAATCAGGTCGCGGATGCGGGACAGGGTCAGGTTGAAAGAGTAGACGGAACTCTCCAGACGCTTCAGCAGGTTAATGCTCATGAGTCTGCGGATACCTTGTTCGCGTCCGCGTTGTGTCAGGTTTTCACCTTTGTTGTGCGTTAAATCCATATATTTCTCAATCTTGCTTGGGAAGATATAATTGGACGGAGTATAAATACACAGCGACAGCAGCATCAGCTGTTCGTATATTTCATTATAGTTAATCGCCTGTTTCAGGCTGGTCAGGCTCGGACGAAAGGAGATCGGTTTCCGACGTTCCGGGAATTTTCCAATCTCCGCCGTATTATAATATTTCTCGATATGTTTCCGAGAGCGTGCGATAGTCACGCTGTCCAGAACTTCGAAGAAATCAAAATCCAGCGTGCGCAGCAGAGCATCTGTAGTGCGGTCTTTCTGGTCAAGCTTGCTCCATGCATTGAACGCTTTCTGCGCCTGACGGAAGATTTCGTCAATGGGTTTCTTCGTATTTAATTTCCCGTCGATGTTTGCCGCATCGCCTTCGTAGGCGATTGCCAGCTGGTTTCGCAAATCGTAAAATCGGTTGTTGACTGGTGTAGCGGAAAGCATCAACACCTTCGTCTTAACTCCGACGCGGATAACTTTGTCCATCAGCTTCACATAACGATTCTCTTTCGTGTTGGCATGAGTACCGGCGCCATTGCGGAAGTTGTGGGATTCATCAATGACCACAAGGTCATAATTCCCCCAGTTCAGCCTGTCCAGATCGAGGCCGTTTGAGGTGCCGCCATTTCTGGACAAATCCGTATGGAAGAGCACATCGTAGTTCAGACGGTCAGCCGCGATCGGATTGTTTACATAGTTATCCTTGTATGTATTCCAGTTCTCTGCCAGCTTTTTTGGACAGAGCACGAGAACGGATTTGTTTCGGTTTTCATAATATTTTATCACAGCCAGCGCAGTAAAAGTCTTACCGAGTCCTACGCTGTCTGCGAGGATGCAGCCATTGTATTGCTCCAGTTTATTGATGATGGCAAGTGCGGCATCTTTCTGGAAATCATAGAGCATATTCCAGATTTTGCTCTGCTTGAAGCCTGTGCTTTCATTTGGAAGGACATCCTCCGACACATCATCCAGAAATTCGCTGAACACATGGAACAGCGTCATAAAATAGATGAACTCCGGAGAGTTTTCATTATAAGCGGAAGTGATGTTCTCAATCACCACATCCGTGACATCCTGCATCTTTTTCCTGTCATTCCAGATGGTGTCAAACAGCTGCATATACTGTGTGGAAAAGGGAGCTTCCAGACGGTTCGTCATGTTATAACTGTTATTGCCGCGTTCACATCCAATATCAACTGTGGTAAATCCGGCTATCGGCATATAAGCTACCTGTTCCGCTTTATTATCAACCGTCATGAACCCGGCCATATTCTCTCCGGTAATGTTGGACTTTAACGTAGCTTTCCGGCGAATCCATTCTGCGCATTCCCTGGCGATAGCTTTCTGCGTCATTTCGTTGCGCAGCTTAATTTCAAATTCTGTACCGTAAAGGCTATTCTCACGGCTCATCCGTGGGATATAGAATTCCTGCTTTTCCTTGGAAGCCTTCTCTGTGATGAACGTAGGGGAGGTGAAGATAAAGCGAAATTCTTTCACTCCTTCCAGCTGCTTCTTAAGCTCCTTGTACGCATACATCGAAAAACATGCTGCCGCGATGGAGACTTTGCTTCCTTTCGTAATCGTTGTAGCCATGTCATCACGTACAATTTCAGAAATATTGTCAAATATTTTCATTTACCTGTCCTCTTTTTACCGTCACACGAGTCATTCCACCGCTTTTTCCGCCCGTTTCCGATATTCATCTACAATCTCCGGCGGCGAAATAATCTTCATCTTCCCCGTGAACTGGTACAACCATCCCCAGAAAGTCGGTGCAACCCGCACCTGCACGGTTGTCACGTAACGGTCTTCTCCAGCCGGAAGCATCCCAAGGTTTTCTCCAAAACGGTCATGAATCGGTCCAACCAGCGAACTGTCGAATTCCAGAACCACCGTCTGCAGCTCGCCATCGTACATTTTAAATTCCTGCCGAATGTACTCGCCGATGCACTTTCGCATGTCCAGTGCTCTCTCCGAGACATCCTCCGCGATGACTTCTACATCCTCCATACGGTCGACCCGGTAGTTGGCCAGGTTATCATGGCGTGCGCTGTAAACGACTATGTAGTAGTTATCTTCGTTGAAAACAAGAGATACCGGCTCCACAACATAATGGTGACCGTCCCTGCGGTATTCCTTATCCCCGTGGATGCCGATGTCAAAATATCGAAAGATAACCTTCTTTTTCTGTTCGATCGCTTCCTCCAGCGCGTCTACACTATAATAAATATTCTCGTTACTGTGCTTGTGGACGCCTGCGTAGCCCAGGTCTCTCTTTAAAAGTTCGGCCTGATGGCTGCCGCCAAGGTTTGCGATCTTTTCGACCAACTCGTTCGTTTTCTTTTCGGTGATAAAGTTGGCTGCCCGCACCGCATCGATCAGTATGCGAAGCTCCGGAACCGAAAAACTGCGGTCTGCAACGTAATAGCCTCTCTGCTTGCCGACCCAGACCCAGAGGATTTCCATGCCCATGTCGTTCAGCAGCGTAATATCCTTGCTCAGGGTTCTCCGGTCACACCGAAATTCCATCTGCTCCATGCGCTCGCAGATCGCGTTCGTTGTCATCGGATGCTGCTCATCCGTCTCCTGATGCAGCAATTCCGCAAGTTTCAGAAGCTTTGTTTTTTGCCAGTTCTCTCTCGGCATGACCGTTTCGTCCTCCATTTCTGCAAGCCGCATATTTTTTATAAAAAGCTTCTCAAGATTATATAAGAAATCATTAGAAAAAGCAATTCCTAAAATGTCTATTTTTGTCGAATCGCAGAGCAGGTGTTAGCATTTACGGACATCTGCTTTTTCCTTTGATTAGTAAATTGTCGCAGTGCTTTTTGCTTGAAATTTCACTCATAGCTTTTAAATAACCATTTTTTATAGTACAGGATCTCTGACACCCAATCTCAATAATCATATGTCAAACAAAATAAAAGCTGCCACAACATCATGCCAGCGCATGGTGTTGTGACAGCTTTTCCGTTACCGGTACACGGTAACCTTTCCTTCGATCATGAAAAAGTCCGGTTCGTTGCAATTACAGAACCGTCAGCATACCGAGATCCCGGCGGTAGCGGTACGCGTGATCCGAGAGGATCTCATCCGGCCGAACGGTGCTTCGGTTTGCTTCCCGAACTGTCTGGTTGCAGTTCGCCCGCGATATCTGCGGCGTGTATTTGCATATGTTGACCTCATGGATGCTTCCGGGGAATACAACCAGGTCGCCATCCGCCTGATCCGCGATGCGCTTTAAAACGCCCGGCAACGCAACCATCGCCGCGCCGTTCAGCTGTCTGCGGTTTGTCAGCGTATACATACGTCCGCCGCAGATGTCCGCGTCTTCGATCGGGACATCATATTTCGCCGGAATGCGTGGGCCGCCGAAGATTGCGTTCGACTCCTCGATTTTTCCCGCAATTTGGAGAAGTAGCATGTCCCTGTTCATATCTGCAATGTTGTAGAACGCGATTCCTTCTGAAGTCGTATTTCTGACTGCGGCCTCGTCCAACTCTTCCAGCGTAATTTTCAAACCATCCACGTGACCATTCCGAATACGAAAGCTCATGTAGTTCTCCTTGTCCTCGCGAACCTTAACGTAATACACAAGCGCCATGTCACAAAATGTTTTGTGCGGGCAATCTTTCAGCAGTTTCGCGTTCGTCTTTTGACCAATCAGCCGGTAAACAACATTCTGCAGGACGTAATCCTTAGACATCACGTCAAATGCGCCGACAGTGGCTTTATCCACTTCCGCATGCTCAAGACTGTGAATGATACGCTCTGCAAGCTCATCAACATTTCCTTCCGCGCCCATTTCGGCTTCTCAAAATTACTCATTTCTTCTCCTCTCTCTACTATGCTGAATACAAATCCCCGTCCGGTGGCCAGATTTCCGTCGCTCTATATTACTCATTACTACTCTTCATCATCTCCAAATTTTATCTGGAATCTATTTCTGGCTCTTTCAGCCTCTTCCTCTATCCCGACCTGCTCCTTTTCCTCTTCGCTTAACTTTGGTGGACATCCAATCTCATTTAACAGCCGCCATGTATCCAGTAGTTCTGTGTGCAGATAGCGGACAATCTGTGTCAATGACAATCCATCTTTGATCATCAGTATTGCCGCATCCAAATCTTTGTACGTAATCACGGCAAGCTCAAACCGTTTCAGCTTCGCCAGCATCCCGGCCGCCTCATAAAGTTCTTCGCCTGTCTTCTGAACAATCCGCAGTTTTCCCAGCATATCCTGCGTGTTCTTAATTTTTTCAATAGCCTCTTCCCGCATTTTCTCATAATCTTCCAGCGTCTTTCCGTGCAATGTATGATCCCTGACATCCGCAAAAATCTGATCGTGATGGCTGTCCAACGCAATTCGGTTGCAGTCGTACAAATACTTCGTTGACAGCAGGATACCGCGAAGCGAATTAAGCTGACCATCGTCACAGGCGAAAAAGCTCTCCAGCTTTTTATCAATTATGCTTTCTGAATACCTCGCTGCATAATCCTGTTCGATGTAGCTCAGACCTTCCATCAATTGTTCCATCTCTTCGTAAATCATGCCTTCCTCATCTTCTTATTAGTATTTGTTCTCACATATATTCACATTCCAGTCATATTTTCGTCTTTAATTCATGATATGACTTCCACTCCACACATTTTAAATCATCTCAAAGAGTTTTGCATTCTACTTGCAGTTTATCTTCCATTTAAGTATATTGCAATGAGAGCCGGAATTCAATTCCGGCCCTCTATCTCCATATTCCTTGTATATACTCCTGTTCCGTGATCCGTCGTGGAGCTGGAATTAACTCTTTGCATTGACCTCACTTTCGCCCTGGGACGCCCCCAATATAGCTGTGGGCCTACTGACTGTCATTGCCGTCCGCTTCATCATGCAACAGAATCAATTCCAATTCCGGTATTGTTTCCACTGCCTTTTCAGTTTCCTTCCAAATACCATCATCTCTTTCAGAATCCGTTGCCTCCTTTGTTTTCGTTTGAGTATAGCACGTATTTAAAAATCCGGCATTAAACTACGGATATAATTTCGCCCCTGTTGTGTGCTCAATTCCATAGAAAATGGTGCCAACTTAAACGCCATGAAGAAAAGTACCAGATTTTGCCTCAAAGATACCCTTTCTCAGGTAAAAAACAAGTCGCAGAAAAGACGATCGGTTATTCTACGACCTATCCAACGCAGAATTTTAAAATCCCCCCGCTTTATGATAAAACAGGGAGATTTCTTTCCTTCCTTATAAGCTCCTCACGTCGCCATTATTTGCATAGTATTTCACAAAAAAACACGCAACTGCCACCCCGGCTCCAGTCTTCTACTCTACTCTAATATATCTTCTTACATTGTTTAAAGAGTACCCAGCCTTTTTTGACTATACCAGATTACAATTCCCGCATATTCTCTCTTCTGTCCCTCTTCATTTACATCTGAATATTTTTTCAGGAGTCTCTCCCAGTCATTTCTTCCAAGCGTTCCCTTCCCTCGAAGATTGACCTTCAGGGTATCCAAAACTGCCTTGCGGTTTTCTTTCAGATATTGTACCGTACAGTTCAGATTCAACGTTTCATTCAAATCCCGATTCATATCCGCATCGTCCGAATATATTTCACCACCGCCGGTTCTGTATTTGATTTTTCCAATATGAACCTCATTCAAAGGCGATAATGTTATAACCGAGTCCCCTTTGTGCGTATCACAGGTATCGTCTTCATGTCTGGTGCCGTCCAAATGCCCTTCACAGCATCCCAGCATTCTCGAGTAATCCATCCGTCCCGCTTCGTCCAATTTGGATTCCGGATACCAATGCTCTATTTTCATATGCTCTTTCGTAATTCTGCGCATACAGTACGCGCACAAGTGCCCTTGCTCCTCCAACAGATTGGTTCTGATATCGTCTTTGTTACAATTATCGTAGGATGCGAAGGGCTGTTTTCTGTGCCGGGTAAGTGATTCCGGCTCTTTCCCCTTTTTAATATAGATCATCCTTATTCCCCCAGATCCATCGTCTCCAGCTCCAGTGTCGTTCTCATCTGCACTAGGAGCGGATGTTCCGGCGCAGTGTCCTTTTCCAATTCTGCCAGGATCTGCTCCGCCTCATCATACTGACCTTCGTCAACCTTCTGATAAAACAAATCCATCTGCTCCTGCACTGGCGGAGTCACATTTCCGGTCTCCTGATATCTGTTTAAAGTTTGATTTACATCCAGCCCGTAGTGCGACCAGGAATACTTAATCTCTTCCTCTTCGACATCCGCGATCCATACATTTTTCGCAGATGCAAATAGAATCGGTGCATGTGTTGCCGCAATAAACTGGACGTTCGGGAACACCTCGCGAAGAGCATCCAGAATATTCCACTGCCACTTTGGGTGCAGATGCATGTCAATTTCATCGATCAGGACCACACCTGAAGTCTCTGCGATCTTTTTCTTCTTTTCCGGATTCAGCACCGCCATCCTGTATGCGATATCGAACACCATCCAGACCAGCGACTGATAGCCGGAGCTTAGATCTTCTACCGACCAGGTTTTCCCCTCACTCTGGTACATCAGATTTTCCGTCTGTTTATCATAGAAAATCGTACATTCGCCGGACCGGTTCATCCGCCGCATGAAATCACCCACAGCTTTTTTTGCCGCCTCATATTCGGCGATCTTCATCTCCTTCTGCCAGGATACCTGCTCCATCTTCGCGCACCAGTTCAGCAGTAATTTAATATTCGATGCGTCCACAAGCGCATCCGTATACCCCACCGTCCGATAGTAGTTCTTTCGAAATACGTTCTCTGTCTTCTCTCTTTTTTGTGACCATACCCTGGCGGCACTTTCATATAAAATGACCGGGAGTTCCACATCTTCCTGCTGCGACATCTGCTCCGCCTTTTTGCGGATCCCGCTGGACTGCATGGTTGTGCGGGACGCTGTCGCGCTGCTGCGTCTTCTCGTCCAGCAAAAGGTTTCTCCGTCCACCACCGCCTCAGTCTCCACCTCGATCGGAAGTATCTTCTTTTCATCAATCGAGCCGTCCCCGAGCATCGGATAAATTCTGCGTATCTCCTGCTGTGAAAAGTGCCTTGTCGCGACACCTTCGATCCCGGCGATGAATCCGCCAAGGCCGACAGCAATTGCTTCAAGGACCGACGTTTTTCCCTTTCCGTTTTCTCCGATGATCAGATTCATCCCCGGCTGAAATTCGATCTCTTTTTCTTCGATCCCACGAAAATTTCTGATTTTAATACGCTGAACTCTCATCTGGAGATACCTCCTGTTTCTGATAAAAATCAACAAAAGAATAGCAGTATTATACCGCCTTTTGGCCTTTTCGGCAACTCATTCTGAAATATAATATTTTCTCCTATCAGCTCAAATCAGGGAATAATCTTCACCTTCCTTTAAGCCAGGTGATTTTGCCTTGTCCACTACTGCCTTCATCAGCTGATTGCGGTTCCTTGTCCCACTTTATGTACCTTCCTGATACCTGATTTTGCGATTAAGATATTTTACCGGCACATACTTCGTCAGCCACACGCCATTCACTGACTGAAAAAAGTCATAGCCGTCCTCCTGCATTGCGCCGGAGGCTACCTCAAACACTACTGGGCGTCCGTGTCTTTTACCCACTTTGACAGCTGTCTCAAAATCTGCTGAGAGATGGACGTACAGCCTTGCCTTTGGAAGCAGTCCCTGCTCCTCGATGGTCTCCACATATTTTTCTCCGGTGCCATGCCATAGCATCGCCGGCGGCGTTTTCTTTTCCAGTTCCACGTCCACCGGAACGGAATGGCCCTGATTGGCGCGGATGAGAGTTTTATCCTCATTGAAAGAATACCTCTGCTTTTCATCCTCCGCCACGATCTTTTCTAACAATTCACGGTCGATTTCTCTGGTTCTCCCGACGCCCTCGATCAGCTCATCCACATCTGCCCAGCCATGCTCGTCCAGAGTTATGCCGATCACTTCCGGATGGTGCCGCAGGATCAGTGAAATAAATTTACTGGTGCTTTTCTCACTCATTGTGTCCTCCCGTTCCGACTTTAAGTTCGTTCTGATTTTTGTCTGCAAGGATAGCACAAAATCGAGGCTTTTTCATTAAACCGGAAATATAATTTTTCTAAATCTTGTTAACGTGAGGTTAAAATTTCATAATCCATGCATAAGCGAACGTGACTTTGTATCAGAAATCAGTCGCAGGAGGCCGGCGCTCTGCCAGCCTCCTGCTTTTATGCATACGGGCGACGCAAGATGCTTCACACTCTCTCAATCACGCAGGTATGCCTCTTCGCCTTTTCTCCCACTGCATTCTTATCATAATTTATCCCGACCAGGAACAGATTCCCGAAACAGTCCTTTAACGCCCCGCCATAGCGGTTGTCATGGATCTGTCGGATCGCAGTGTCCGCGTCTTTCTCATACTTCAGCTCCACGATCATCGCTGGCTTACCGACGCCTTTTCTGGGGATGAATGCCAGATCCGCAAAACCCTTTCCGGAGGGAAATTCCCGCACAATACTGTAATATCTTTTTGCCGTATAATACGCGATGGTGATGGCACAGCTTAAAGATGCCTCGTCGTTATACTGCAGTACGGAGGTAACCGATTCATGGATGATTTCCAGCGCCTCCGCCACCATGGCTTCGTCGCCTCTCAGCGTAGCGCTTAACAGCTTCTCCGAATTGGCGATTGCTTCCCCTACCGCGCCCCATTTTTCTCCGCTGACCGCATCTTCAAAAGCTTCCATAACTTCGAGATTTGGAATGTACGCCTCCCTGGTCGACTGGTCGTAGGCCAGATAACCCAGATGCACCAGAAGGGTGAGGACATCATTTTTATTCTTAAACGATGTCAGGTCGTTCTGGAAGGTACTGATCTTTACAGGGATGTGGCTGCCGCCGAGCATCTCAACGATCGCGCCTTTCAGCCCGTCATAATCCATCTCGATATATTCTTTCAGGCTTTCAAACGATTCCGTCTGAGGCCAGTAATTCAGGATCTCACCTTCCTGCACAGCGCTCATGACAGAATTCGGGCTGTAAACATGCTTCACACGGCTGAAAGAATAGCCATCATACCAGGTCTGCACCTCTTCAAAATCCATCTGATATTCTTCACACAAAGCTTTCACTTCGTCTTCCGTAAAGCCGACATATTTGGCAAGCCAGCCCGGTTTTGTCATAGTGTACTCCCGGAAATCAGTCAGCGCGGATTCCGTTCCGTATTTTTTAATTGGAAGAATTCCTGTCATATAGGCTGCCGCGATTGTCTTATCTGTCGTCATTCCTCCTTTAAACAGGCCACGGAGGAGCTGGACGTATTCTTTCTGAATTTTCTCATTATTCTTTGCCTCGCGAAAGAGTGCATCCCATTCATCTATAATGATAATAAACTGGATGCCTGCTTTTCCGGCAATTTCCGACAGCACTCTTGGCAGGGATTTCTCCCCATCCGGAATAAAATCAAAGAATTTCTCCCTAAGCTCTGAAATAATGCTATTTTGAATATCTCCCACAATTTCATTGATATCGACTGTCGTGGACACAAACCACGTGATATCCAGATAAATAACATCATATTTATTTAATCCTGTTTCGAAAGATTCCATCCCGGAAATTTCGAGGCCCTCGAACAATGCCCGCGAATCGCAGCTTTTGTCATAATATGCGCACAGCATTTTCGCCGCAAAGGACTTGCCAAAACGACGGGGCCGACTGACACTCGTAAGCTTGAGCGGGGTGTTGACGGTTCTGTTCAAATAATCAATCAGACCTGTCTTGTCAACATAAACACCATTTCGTATTGCCTGAAAACCCATATTTCCAGGATTTAGATACATTCCCATTCGTACGACCTCCGTTCCGCATCCCCAGATACAAATATAGAAATTACCAAAGTAAAAACGTTGCACCAGCCTGGCAGGGACTTAAATTACTACATCATTCTTAAACTCTCTTCATCCATGGCGCATTTCATGTCTGGTATTATATCCTGAATTCCGGTTTTTCTCAACCGTATCTTTACTCAATTGTTTCTTCTTTATCAGGTGCCGAGATCCCGGCAGTAAATGGAGCTTCTTGCGTGCCTTGTGCATATTCCGGCAGTCCCGCCGAAAAGTACATGGTTTTGTATTCAAACCCACTTTCCATATACACCTCTTTGTGATAAAATGGCAGACAGTTCACAGGCAAACAGGCATCTGGCGCAGTGTGCATTTTCCGCTTTTTTTCGTTTGATTTTGGGCTGATTTTTTTGTTTAGTGTTATTTTGTCCGCACAGTCGAAAAAAATGAAAATGGTGAACGAAATTCGTGTAATGGCCATTTTCGCAAAAAATGAGTACTTGAATTACACGAATTCAGCGCCATTTTCGGGCGAATAGGCGAACTTTTTGATATTGGATTTTTGGCCGATTTTCGAGAATTTTTGTACTCTGCGCACAAAAGGCCGAATATCTTTCGTTCGTACAGCGGGCGACTGCTTCCGCTGCCGAGAAGAGACCCGTTGTCCTGCTCTTTAAGAACAGAATTCTCTGGTCATTTTCCAGGCCAGACGAAATTCGAAGTGAATTATGCGCGATCAGACGAAATCCGACAGATTTCTGTGCAAAAGCGGCGTCAAAATCGGTTGTTTTCGTCAAAAAATGTATATAATCAGGCTTTTAAACCATGTTTTTTGTTTAAAGAGAGGTTATTTGTATGTTATTCAAACTACACAGTGAATACCAGCCCACCGGCGACCAGCCCCAGGCCATCAAGGAACTGGTCGAGGGCTTTAAAGCCGGCAACCAGTTCGAGACGCTTTTAGGCGTCACCGGCTCCGGCAAGACCTTCACCATGGCGGGCGTCTGGCCGCCCCAGACAAGCCGACTTTGGTCATATCGCACAATAAAACGCTGGCCGGGCAGTTGTACGGAGAATTCAAGGAGTTCTTCCCTGAGAATGCGGTGGAGTATTTTGTGTCCTACTACGATTATTACCAGCCGGAGGCCTATGTCCCGTCGACAGATACCTACATCGAGAAGGATTCCGCCATCAACGACGAGATCGACAAGCTGCGCCATTCGGCGACGGCGGCGCTGTCGGAACGGCGGGACGTGATCATCGTGGCTTCGGTGTCCTGTATTTACGGGTTAGGCAGCCCCATCGATTACCAGAACATGGTGGTTTCCCTGCGGCCCGGCATGGAAAAGGATCGGGATGAAGTGATCCGCAAACTGGTGGATATCCAGTACGACCGGAATGAGATGGATTTCTCGCGCGGGTGCTTCCGTGTGCGCGGCGATGTGGTGGAGGTGTTCCCTGCATCCTCCGGCGACAGCGCGGTGCGGATCGAGTTTTTCGGGGATGAGATCGACCGGATCAGCGAGTTCGATGTGCTGACCGGAAATGTGAAAGCGGAGCTGTCACACGTGGCCATCTTTCCCGCCTCCCACTACGTGGTCGCTCCGGACAAGATGATGGCTGCGACGCATGAGATCGAAAAAGAACTGGCGGAGCGGGTGGATTATTTTAAGCGGGCGGATAAGCTGATCGAGGCGCAGCGCATCGAGGAGCGCACGAATTTTGATATCGAGATGATGCGGGAGACCGGCTTCTGCTCCGGCATTGAGAACTATTCCAGACATCTGGCAGGTCTGCCGGCCGGAGCCACGCCCCACACACTGTTAGATTATTTTCCGGACGATTTTCTGATGATCGTGGATGAGTCGCACATCACGATTCCGCAGGTGCGCGGCATGTTTCGCGGCGACCGCTCCCGAAAGCAGACGCTGGTGGATTACGGCTTCCGCCTGCCATCGGCGCTGGACAACCGGCCATTGAATTTCGAGGAATTTGAATCAAAGATCGACCAGATGCTGTTCGCCTCGGCGACCCCCGGCGACTACGAGCAGGAGCACGAGCTTCTGCGGGCGGAGCAGATCATCCGCCCCACCGGGCTGCTGGATCCGGAGATTTCCGTTCGGCCGGTGGCCGGGCAGGTGGATGATCTGCTGGCGGAGATCCGGAAAGAGACCGGGTGGACAGCGCCGGAAGATGGAATTTCCGGTCACAGTTCTGCCGCCATATCCGTGGCAGCCGTCAGTGTCAGCAAGACAGAGGCCGAGGCAGACGCTGATAACAATCGCTCATCTGCAGCTGTCGATGCCGGTGACTCCGAATCCAGAGGCAGCCGTACTGTCTTTGAATTAATTGATAACGTCAAGGTCACTGATTCTGTCAATAGCAGCAGCTATGAATTCATTGCTGACAGCAACATTCCCGGATCCATCGCTAACGGTAACATTTCCGAATTTATCAGCAACGACAGGGCTGCCGTATCTATCCATAACGGCAATACTCCGGATGCCGAAGGCAAGCATTCTGGTGATCAAATCGACCGTAAATCCGAACACCGCAAGGTTATGGTAACAACTCTCACCAAGCGCATGGCAGAAGACCTGACGAGCTACTTAAAGGATGCCGGCGTTCGCGTGCGCTATCTCCACTCGGATATCGACACCCTCGAGCGCTCGGAAATCATTCGCGACATGCGCATGGATGTGTTCGACGTGCTGGTAGGCATCAACCTGCTGCGCGAGGGACTGGATATTCCGGAGATCACGCTGGTCGCCATTCTCGATGCGGACAAGGAAGGGTTCCTGCGCTCGGAGACATCCCTCATTCAGACCATCGGGCGCGCGGCAAGAAATGTGCACGGCCGGGTCATCATGTACGCGGATCAGATCACCGGCTCTATGGAAGTCGCCATCCGAGAGACAAACCGCAGACGTGAGATCCAGGAAGCCTACAATAAGGAACACGGCATCACACCGACCACCATCAAAAAGTCCGTGCGGGATCTGATCGCCATTTCAAAGGAGGCGGAGGAAGGGCTTTATCAGATCCACAAGGATCCGGAATCCATGAGCAAAAAGGAGTTGGAAAAGCTGATCGCGGACCTGACGAAAAAGATGAAAAAGGCTGCAAATGAGCTGGATTTCGAGAGTGCTGCAGAGCTGAGAGATAAAATTCGGGAGTTAAGGAAGGAACTTGAGAAGATAGATAAGTAAGAGAATTGAATAACAGCAGACATCCCATTCGGATTTCGGATTGTTTCGAGCAGTAAGAAACACCTCCCTTGATAGTTAATCAAAATCTGAAGCCGGCGTATTTCGCGCAACAGCCAAAACTACATCTGATAGTTTTTCGATATCCGAAACCGGATCGTTTCGAACATCAGTTAAACTACATCTGATCGTTTCTCGAAAACCAAAACCGGATCGCTTCGAACATCAGTAAAACCCCTCTGATAGTTTTTTGATATTTGAAGCCGGATCGTTTCGAACATCATTAAAACTACATCTGATCGTTTTTCGATATCCGAAGCCGGCGCATTTCGAACATCATTAAAACTACATCTGATCGTTTTTCGATATCCGAAGTCGGCACATTTCGAACATCAGCAAAACTACATCTGATCGTTTCTCGATATCCGAAACCGGCGCACTTCGCGCAACAGTAAAAATAAAACTATAATTGAAACTTATTGAAAAAAGGAAGTCCCTCTTTTTTTGAAGAAGGACTTCCTCTTTTATTTTCCATAAATGATGCTGTTATCTTCCCACAACATTCATTCTAGTATATCCGAATGTTACAGACAAAACGCCATTTTTCGAAAACGAACTTCTGCTTTCAGCCGTTTTCGCCAGCCGTGTCACCCCGACTTCTTCGGTTCTCTTCTCCGGCAATTCCGCAATGCGGACATCACCGGAGAGTCAAACCTGTATTTCCCGGTTGCAGTATCGAAAGGTTACTGTATTGATCTGGAAACCCGATTCTGTCTCCACATCGAATTTTGCTTCCATTTCTTCTACTCAAACAACACCAGATCGAAGCAGTTCCAGTAGGTCGCCTCGCCGATCTGAGAGATGGTATTCGTTGTCAGGTCAAATTCGACCAGCTCATAGGTATATGTCCAGGTATCATAATCACAGCACCACCCCGCCAGATAGATGCGGTTCATGGATGCGCTGTAGACCATGGAAAGCCTGCCGTCGTAGTCGTCGTGACCGCTCTCATTCCAGAAATCGTTTTGTACCCATGCCAGCTCAACCGGCCAGAAATCGCCACTCGACACGGACTCGTCATCTACAAAACAGAAATCCTGTCGATAGATAGTATTGCTGTAGTAGTCGTACCACACGATCTCATCCTCCGCCGTGAACACGAAGGAATCCGGCGTACCGACGTAGGTGCTGATATTGGCCGCAAGCGATACCTCGCCGGTGGCCGTGTCGACCTCATAGATGTAGAAATACCACGTGTCGAGGTAGCTGTAGTACGGGTACTCGTAGTAGTAACCGATCTCCACCATCAGGTACAGCTTGTTGTTGAAGCTGTTCATCACCAGGTCTCTGGAGTAAACCGTTATCTCATCCGATGTTACGTTATCCTCGGCGAGGATGTCTGCCAGATCTTCATCCGCGAGGACATTGTCAATCAGCGAACTGTCGCCAGTGATCTTCGTCTCATCCGAAAAGCTTTCGCCATCGTAGGAGAAGGACCATAGATTGTCATCCGTGTCAACCGCGTAGAACACCTCGTCCTCGCTGCTGTAAGCGGCCAGCGCAAATTCGGTGTCGCCGATCACGCTGGAATCGTCGTACCAGGTATAGTTCGTGGTCTCATCCGGGGAGTAAACCGCAGTGGTGTAAATACCGTCGCAGTCAAAGGCGTAGAAGAACACGCTGTCATCCACGACCATGATGCTGTAGGTTCCGATCAGGTCGCCGCAGGTGGCCGTGATGGTAACACTGCCTTTTTCAAGGGCAGTCACAAGGCCATTCTCGTCCACCGTGGCCACGGATTCATCCGAGGAGGAGAAGGTGATCTCACCCTCGTACTTCACCACGCTCACCGGCGTAAAGGTGGCAGTAAGCTGCAGCGTCTCGCCCGGCGCGATGACAGTCTCCCCGCCGCTGATGGCGATGCCAAGCGGAGTGGTGCTTTCAATTTCAGGAGCTGCTTCCGGAATCGAGAACATGGCCACCGCTTCCGCGCCGGCAGAGCCGATGGCGCCTAGCTTCGCATAGGTATAATTCTCCGGATCAATCAGCAGGAAGTCAAGTACGGTTCCGCCAAAGTAAGTGCTGGAGCCCTGAGCCCAGTAGATATTGCCGGTGTCATAATCGTATGCCATGGACTGGTACACGGTGGCATCGTAGCCGGTGGAAAGTACATAATACGTATCACCGGTCGTTTTATCAACTTCAAACAGATCACCCCAGGTGTCCACAGAGTAGAGCGTGCCGTCCGCGGTGCAGGCCAGCGTGTACAGTTCCTCGCCAAGCTTCGCCACGGTATAGTATGTTCCCGTCTCCACATCGATCATGTACAGGTACACTTCATCGGAGTTCGTCTGTCCGCCGATGGCGTACATGGTGCCGGTAGTGTAGTCAAAGGCCATATCCAGCGCCGTCGGGAGCGTTGCGTTTGTCAGATAATACAGCGTCTCGTACGTTTCCGCATCAAGGATCGCGTACATTGCGTTATAAGTTGTCATGTCCACGCCGGAAACATAAATCTTGCCGTCGTAATATTCACCGGCGTAGACCTGGTATTCCGTTTCCGGATCCGCGGCGCCGTCCAGATAGGTCACCTCGTCCAAATTATTATCCTCAAAGGTTACCCACTGATAGCTTCCGCCGTAGGACAGATCGTAGCGCAGGTATGCGTGCAGTGTACCGGTGGATTCCTTCACGACAATGGTGATCTCAACCTCCCAGTCGCCCAGCGTACCGGTCGCCGTTGTCTCGCCCACCGAGACACCGACGATCTTGCCGTCATTTACCACCGCCACAGTTTCATCCGCCACCGTCCATGTCACATTCCGATCCGTCGCGTTGTACGGATAAACAACAACCGGGATGGATGTCTCCATACCTTCCAGCAGGAGGATCGAATCCGATGTGGTGTACATGTAATCCACAGCCACGTAATCCCTCTCAGGGATCTCGTCGATGATGGTGTACAGGCCGACGATCTGTGTCACGGAGCCGTCCACGCTTCCCAGATACAGCGCTGTGCCGCTCTCAGGATCGATGTAATACATGCCGTAGATGTCCGCCCAGTAGATGCCACCGTCGTTGTGGTCGTAAGTCATGCTCTGGAAGTACTCATACACCTCTGTGCCCAGCAGACCGATGTCCGTGCACTCGTAAGCGTCCGGATCATAGGAGCAGAACAGGCTGTTTGCGGTGATGAAGTAAATGGTGCCGTCCGTGGAAACCGCCAGTGTCAGAGCTGCCTGACCGTAGCTGTCCTCCAGGTAATCCACGTACTCGGTCTGCCCGTTCAGCATATCCACATGGTACAGGTAACCATAGTCATCAATGGCATACAGGAAGCCGGTGGAGTAGTCGTAGGCCATGTCATAGACATAATTGCCATAGAAGTTATCATCCAATGCTCCCAGCTTCGTGATGCTGTAGGTTTCCAGATCGATGCGGTAGAATGCGCCCTCATCATTGTAGGCGTAAACATAACCGTCGTAATATTCCGCTGCGGTCCATCCCTGAACGCCGCTGGCTGTCAGCTCCGTATAATCGGAGGTGTCGTCCGCGTCAAAGGTGATCCACTGGTAATCCAGACTGGTGTAACCGTAGAGCGCGTAGCCGTACAGCGTTGCGTCCGGATAAATCACTTTCACGGTGATGGTGTCACTTAAGCTTCCGTCCGCCGTGGTCACGGTGACCGCGGTCTCGCCGACGCTCACACCAGTGACTGTGCCGCCTGCGGAAACAGTCGCAATGGTCTCGTCCGCGCTGGTCCACACCAGGTCGCCCTCGGATGTGGCGTACCACGGCGTGTAGTTTACGGTCAGCATCTGGGAGCCGCCCACCAGGATAGTAGCGCTGCTCTCGGCGATCTCGATGGCCGTCGCCGCCTCATCTTCCGGGATCTCCACGCCGCCCCGGTCTTCGATCTTTAAGAGGCCGACCACCTCGGCATTGCCCTCGATGGTGCCAAGCCCGGTCAGGGTCGCGCTGTTATTCTCAAAATCAGGCTCGATGCGGATCAGTCCGCCGTAGCTGCCCCAGTAGGTGCTGTAGCTGAACGCTGCCCAGTACAGGCAGTCGTCTTCCGCCACATAGACCATGGACTGCGCGTTGTAGAAGGATACGCTGGTCAGGCCGCTGATCTCCTGCACATCGCTGTTCAGAACATAATACAGGTAGCCTTCGTCGCCCTCGTTCGTGTAAACACCCGTCTCTGTGTTCACAGTGCGCAGGTAACCGTAGGAATGGATGGCGTACAGCGTACCGTCGTCATCCGCCGCCAGCGCCACCACGCCGTACAGCGAATAATCGCTGCCGATCTGTGTCACTTCGCCGGTCAGCACATCGATGCTGCACAGCGCGTAATGGGAACTGTCATATGCCCACAGGCAGCCGTTTGCCGGGTCGTAGGTCATGGTGTTAAAGGTGCTTCCAAGATCCGCCACGAAGGTCCACTCATCCCAGAGACCCGGCGTGATGGCGTAGAACTTGTTGTCCGCCGCGATGGCCATGATGTAGCCGTCCACATAGGCCGCCGCATTAATGGCGTAGTCCATGTAGTACTCGCTGTCCACCACCTCGGAGGCGAAGTCTTCCTCGTCCGTGTTCATGGAAAGCCAGCCGTACAGGGTCGCGTCCTCATAGTCCTCGTCAAAGACACGGTAGCCGTAGAGCAGGCTCGTGTCTACCTCCGGCAGGTTGTCGGTGGTGGTGAACATGTACGCGGATTCATTGAACGCGTAATCGCTCAGCACCACATAGAAGGTGTTGCCAAAGCCGGTGATGTCGTATGTGGCGGTCACATAGTCACCCTTCGTCTCCGGGTGATCTACCGCATACTGTGCCTTCACAATGTAGGACTTCGACAGGAAGTTCACGGCCGACACGTCCACGTTATCCTTGTAGGTCAGCGTGAGAGTCTGGGTGCCGTCCTCGTTGATGGTAATGTAGGTGTTCTCCTCATCCAGATCCAGGGTCGGGCTCTCGTTGTCGATGGTGATGGTCTCGGTCCAGGTGTCAGACACGTTGTCGGACTGGTCGCCGTAGCCCAGGTCCGCATAGATGGTCATCAGCACCTGGTCGTTGTTCTCGAGGTAATTGCCCTCCGCGTCCGTGCCGTCAAACGGCGTGTCATCCGCATACCAGGAATAGATCAGCGGCAGGCAGACGCCGTAGCTGGAGTAGTAATAAGCCTTCGTTACTTTTTCAAATACGGTCTGGTTGTAAATATTACTCTCGTCTTCCGCATCGGCAAAGGTCACCGTCACGGACTCCGCGTTTCGAAGCAGTGTCACGTAAATGTCGCTGACGATGTCCGCATAGCCGTCGCCGTTTACGGAAAGGGAGATGTGGGAGGCATCGAAGTCCTCGTCCACGTAGGCATTCATGCCCAGCTCATAGTAGTTCTCGTAGCCTGCATAGTCGGACCAAAGCACATTGTAATACTGGTTGGCAGTCTCGGCCAATTCCTCATCGGTCTGATAGTAGAAACCGCCGTCGATCATGGGAGCCTGGGTCCAGCTTCCGTAGAACGCCAGGTACGGGATGGAAAGATCCACGCCGCTGCCAAGGGCGGTCAGGATGGTGTACCCCTCCACGTAGATGCCGTTTTCAAAGTGCTCGTCCATCCACGCCTTGCTGTCCTCGCTCACCGCGATGGAAACCGTGACAGATGCGGTCTCGCCGGCTTTTACCGCCGCGATCTTGTCGGTCAGATCAACTTCATCATTTAAACCGACCAGCGCGTCCAGATAAGCCTGCACGTCCGCCGCCTCGGTGCCGTCGTTGCCGGTCAGGTCATAGCGGAACAGCTCGTCCGTCAGGGCGCTGTCGTTTGTCAGCTGCTTCTGATAGGCTGTCCAGGCATCGTGGGAATCCGTCACATTGCTCTCATCATAGTCGTAGGTGAGGATCATGGCGGAACCGTCCGCCTCGGTCTCGGCGTCGAGGTTGATCGGCGCGCCGGACAGGAACGTGGTGCCGTCCTCGTCCTCAGTGTAATCTTCCGAAGCTACGGTGGTGTTTACATCATAATACAGGGTGGTATCGCCAAAGTTCACCACGTCGAAGGTGAAGCTGTACTCACCGGTCTTCTCCGGGTCGTCGCCAAGCTCCGCCTGGGGCTCTTCCGCCCCTTCCACGGAAAGATATGCCGTGCTGGTGATGGCATTGTATACATTTACCAGTCCGGAGCCCTGCTGGCGCACCGGATACAGGGTATCGTCGTCATAGGCGAGCGGTACGGCCGTGCTTAAGAGAAGCGCCGTGAGCACCTCGCGGGTCTCGCTGTCGGACAGGGTGTAATTCTTCCGCAGGTACTGCTGCAGCAGCGCGGACACGCCTGCGATCTGCGGCGATGCCATGGAAGTACCGCTCATGAGGCCGTAATAGCCGTCCGAAGAATCCAGTGTCGAATAAATGCTTCCGCCCGGTGCCGTGATATCCGGCTCGATCCTCAAATCGGCCGTCGTGCCCCAGGAGGAGAAATAGCTGAGTTCATAAGCCGTGTCGTTCGGAACCAGATCCATCTCATCTGAGAAGGTCAGCTCCGCCACAGTTCCGGCTTCCACCGCCGCATCGTACACGCTCTGAAGATAAGCGCCCGCCGCCATGGAAATGGACGCGAACGGAATCGTTCCTTCCGCGCTGCTGATGTCTGCGGAGATGGTGCCGCTGACATTGTTGTAAACCAGGATGCCGACTGCTCCGGCATTTTCCGCATAGTCGAGCTTCTCGGCGAAGGAGATCTCGCCGCGGGTGACCACCGCGATCTTCCCGACCACATCGATATCATCGTAGTCGGCTTCCTCGCCGTAGCCGCCCACCATCACAAATTCAAGCGTCTGGCCGTACAGGGTTTCCATGGAGTCGTTATAGCCGTTTGCTCCCTCTTCATAGGAGAGCTTTTCGCCGTCCGCTTCCACGTAGTAGCCCATGACTTCCGCGTTGTCCACGCTGGCCACGCTGATGGCATTCGCGTAGGTGGACGGGGAGGAAACCACGCCGTTGTCCGGGTTTTCCGTCTTGTCGCCGCCTGCCAGGTTGCTCTCCGACAGAGTGCCGGAGTTACCGGCCGAAACGCATACGATGGTAGATGTGGCAGAAATGTTCTGGTATACCGCATCCACCGCGTCATAACCGGATTCGGAGAAGCCCGCCGGGGAGCCAAGGCTCATGTTGACCACGTCCGCACCCAGGAGCAGCGCATCCTCAAGAGCTGCAACAATATCTTCCGAGTAGGCGCCGCCCAGCTGGCCGAACACCTTCATGACATAGAGCTGTGCGTCCGGCGCTACGCCGACCACTTCCGTACCCTCGGTCTCATTGGCTGCCGCGATGCCGGCCACATGAGTGCCGTGGTCGCCCTGCTCGTCATAGTCGTGGGTGATGTCCAGACTGTCATCGCAATAGTTAAAGCCGTAGGCGATTTTTGTCGAATAATATACGTTATCTGCCGTAAGGGTCTTTCCGGTAGCCGCTGTGTAGCGGGTGTAAGCGTTCAGGCTGCCCAGTACCTCCGCGATGGAAGCTTCCGTGGCGGAATCCTCCGTCAGCACGCTTTCATCCAGCGCCGTAAAGCTCGGGTGATCCGAGTCCAGACCGGTGTCGATGATGGCAATCTTCAAGCCCGCACCGGTGTAACCCTCGGCCCAGGTTTCCAGCTTACTGATCATCTCGCCGGAGCCGATGGTCAGAGTGTCGTCAGAATCCGTTTCCTCTTCCGTTTCAGGGGCAGAGTAGAGCTCCTGAATATAAACTGTGGATACCTCAGGTAACGCTTCAATCGCTTCGATATCCCCGTATGTCACCTCGGCAGCAACCGCGTTGATGACCCAGGTATACTGATAGGCGATGGCAAGCTCCTCACCATCCAGGACTTCCTCCTCGATAGCAGTGATGGCGCTCGCCTGCTCTTTCTCGAGCATTTTCACCTTCGTGTCCGCGTAGGCCGAACCCACCTCCACATCCGCGTTTCCTTCGATGACGGAATCGCCCTCGAACTCGATGATGACCTTCACCGTGTCGTCGTCCGCATAGAGGGATTCGATGGCTTCAGCATCCGCGCTCTTTGTCAGGTCCACATCCAGCGAGTCCCGGTCCACCTCGGTCACGGTAAGGCCGGAATCCGTCTCGTCCACCGCCGCGATGTCCGCGTCTGCCACATCCTGGCCTACGGTAATGCCGGAATCCTCTGCCGATGCGTCGAGAAGCGCCTGCGCTTCTTCGTCGTTCAGGATCCGGGTGCTGTCACCGCTTTCTTCGGAAACCATTTCATCCTTCAAAACTTTACTATCTTCACTGTTTGCTTCGGAGGCACTGCTCTCCGCCTCTGCGGCGGTCTGTGTGCCGTCGTCCGCCTGTACATCGGTTGCCAGGTTGGACATCAGAACGGAAAATACCATCATGAATGCCAACACAAGCGCCAGAATCCGCTTTCCTGTCTTCATAATATGTATCTCCTTCCTACTGCTGTCCTGCAGTTTTCTTTTTAGCCGCCAGCAGGATCACAATGGTTGCCGCAGCAAATACTGCGATGATACTGAACAGAACTACCGGTGCGCTGTCGCCGGTACCGGTCGTGGTGCCGCCCGTCGCGGCGCCAGATCCGTCATCGGATGTGCCTGTGCTGTCATCCCCGGATGTTCCCATGCTGTCGTCGCCGGATGTTCCTGTACTGTCATCGCCGGACGTGCCTGTATTGTCATCGCCGCCGGTGGATGCCGTCTTCAGGGTCAGGCCTTCCTCCGCCGCAACCAGAGCAGCCAGAGCCGCATCCACTTCTTCCTGCGTCGCGTTTCCGTCGTTTAATACCGCCTCCGCAGCAGCCAGCGCTTCCTCGAAAGCTGTCCAGCTATCCGCGGTGTAACTGCTCTCCTCATACGCGGCTGCCGCAGTTACCGTCGTATCCAGCGCTTCCTTATTTGCCGCTGCCGTCAATTCCGCAATCGCGTCAGTCAGAGTCGCAAGGGCAGCATCGACCTCCTCCTGCGTCGCGTCTTCGTCATTCAACACTGCGAGAGCCGCCGTCTGTGCGTCTTCCAGCGTTGCCCAGCTTCCGGTCGTCCAGCTGTCTTCCGTAAGCTTTAAGCTCGCCTCGTACACCAGCAGAAGCGCCTCCATATTTACCTCATCACTCACCGGCTCCAGCGCCGCGATAACCGCCAGCAGTTCGTTAAAGGCCGCGTCTGTTTCTTCCTGCGTCGCATCCGCGTTTTCGAGAACCGCAAGCGCTTCCGCAAGTTCTGCGGAAAACGCAGCCCAGCTCTCCTCCGTGTAGCTGCTCTCCGCAAGCAGCAGAGAGGAAGAATACAGAGCCTGCAGGGCCGTCTTGTCCGCGGAGGTATCCTCCAGCTCAAGAGCGGCAATTGCGTTTGCCAGTGCCGTCAGGGCTTCGTCCACCTCTTCCTGTGTCGCATCCGAGTCATTTAACACGGTCCCGGCAGCAATCAGAGCTTCCTCATAAGCCGCCCAGCTTCCCTCCGTGTAAGACTCCTCCGTGAGGATCCCGCCGGCCTCCACCAGGCTCTCCAGCACGGTCTTGTCCACCGTGTCCACGTCCACACCTACCGTTAAGGTGTTTCCGTCTTCATCCGTTGCCGTTCCGGAAACGCCAAAGGTGTCCGCTGAGATTTCCGCACCTTCAGCCTTCGAAAAGTCAAAGGTAAACAATGTGCCGGTCACCGCATCTGCAGAGATCCAGCTGATCTTCACGGTGCCTTCTTCCGATGCATTGACAGAATGCATGGTTACCTTCCCCGATACCGTGTAGTCCGCTTCCCCCAGGGAAACAACTGTCGGATCGTAGGTGATGGTCACAAGGCCGTCCGTGATTTCGGTTGCCGCAATCAGTTCCACTGCAAGCTCTTCGCCGGTCGCGTCTACCGCAAGGTAAACCGCATCCCCGGCTGTGTCCGCGCTTTCGGCGGCAAAGGCAGGAACGGACAGCGACAGGCACAAAATCAGGGACAGCGCCATCGCCAGAATTCGTTTCATACTTTTCTCCTTTCGTTATAAAGAGATAATTCCCGGATCAAATGTCATGACATCTCAAAATGTATCCAGACTCTGATTTTCTTGAAATCCGCGTGTCAGGAAACTCTGTCTGTCTGAAAATCACGACCCTTCGACCCGTGTGCCACGAGAGGTACTTTCTGAACTTTGGGCTTCATTCATTATCACGGGGGAAATCTTCTATAAAAGAAGAACGGATCCTCCGCAAAAAGATATATCCAAAAAACAGGAAAAGAACCCTCGAGATACCACTGCGATTTCCGATTTTAAAGGCATAAAAAAAGTCTTTAAAGCGAACTGCTCTGTTCGCATTTAAAAACTTCACTGACGCACTGCCCCGGTACGGGCAGCCGCCCTTCCCCTTTCTTCATCAAAAATTCACATTATCACAGATTATAACACCTGAAAAACTTTTGTCAATCGAAACACGCTGTCTGCTTTTCAATTTACCTGATTTTTCCCCGTAGTATTCCATCCGGATAAGTAAAAACGGTACCATCTTTCTGGTACCGTTTGTTCTGTCTGGCTGTCTGTACTTGTTCACATCTCACCTCCGAAAGCGCCGCAAGGCAGCACTTTCAGATTCGCAGTGGCCGTAAACACTCAATTATCTGCGATATCGGGTATTGCGCGTCCATTGCTTTTGCCCCGGCAATAACCTGATGGCACCAGGGCAAATATCCTTACATTGTTAAGAAACTGCCGCGAAATAACATGATCAGATCGCGCCGGATGATCCGGTTATTCCGTGACATATTCTTACATCCCTTACGCCTTAAACCGATATCCCACACCCCAGATTGTCTCAATATACTGCGGCTTCTGGGAATTATACTCGATCTTTTCGCGAATTTTCTTGATATGCACGGTCACGGTCGCAATATCACCCACCGAATCCATGGACCAGACCTTGCGGAAGAGTTCTTCCTTTGAAAAAACATGGTTTGGATTAGACGCAAGGAAGGCCAGCACATCGAACTCCTTCATGGTGAAAATCTTTTCCTCGCCGTTCACAAAAACACGCCGCGCGGTCTTGTCGATCTTTAAGCCGCGAATTTCAATAATTTCATTTTTCTGCTGCGTTTCATAGGTCAGCCGCTCATAGCGCGCCAAATGTGCCTTCACCCGGGCCACCAGCTCGCTCGGACTGAACGGCTTCGTGATATAGTCGTCCGCGCCGAGACCCAGCCCGTGGATCTTGTCCACATCATCTTTCTTCGCGGAAACCAGCAGTACCGGCGTATTTTTCTCCTTTCGGATGTCCTCGCAAATCTCAAAACCGTCGATGCCAGGCAACATCAGATCCAGGATATACAGGTCAAAATCTTCCGACAAAGCCCGATCCCGCCCAACGATACCGTTTGTCTCGATCTCCACCTCGAAACCGGACAGTTCCAGGTAATCCCTCTCAAGATCGGCAATGCTTTCCTCATCCTCAATAATCAGAATTTTACTCATGATATATTCCTCCGTCGTTTTATATATGATAACTCACCTTCTGTGTCATATTGACACCAGGTTTCATTTTCGTCGTTTTTCACTGCACTCTTTTTAAGCATTTTTCTCGGCCTTTTTCTCTGCTCTTTTCTCTGCCTTCTTATCACTCTTTCTTCCGCCCGCTTTTCCGGCCGGCTTCTCATCGGAAGTCTCATCCTGCTCCAGAATCGTCTCCACATACTTTCGGAACGAGAAGTGAATCGTCGTCCCTTCGCCTTCCCTGCTCGTAGCCCAGACTCTGCCGCCGTGCGCCTCCGTAATCTTCTGCACCACGGAAAGCCCGATGCCGCTGCCTCCCTGGGAGGAATTTCTGGACGAATCCGTGCGGTAAAAACGGTCAAAAATAAACGGAAGATCCTTGGCTGCGATGCCTTTTCCGGAATCCTCGAATTCCATATGAATAAAATCGCCCTCATCCTTCAGGCGAATATTCATCGTCCCGTTCTTCTTATCCATATATTTTATGGAATTTGTTACAATGTTGTGGATGGCGCGGCTAAACTGCTCCGGATCCGCGATCATCACCGTGTCCTCCGGGAGCTCATTTTCGTAGCTCACCGTGATGCCTCTCTGCTCCAGATCCATCGTGATTTCATCGACACAGTCCTCAAAATACCGCGCCACATTGATTTTCTGAAAATGAAACGGTATTTTGTTTGTGTCCAGCTGCGAATACACCGTCAGCTCACCGAGCAGCTGGTTCAGTTCATGGGTTTTTGTGTAAATAATGCGAATATAGCGATCCATCTTCTCGGGCGTGTCCGCGACACCGTCCATGATGCCCTCCACATAGCCCTGGATTGCGGTCAGCGGTGTCTTCAGATCGTGAGAAATGTTGCTGATCATTTCCCGGTTTTCCTCGTCCACCCGAATTTTTTCCTCCGCAGATTCCTTCAGACGCACCCGCATCTGCTCGAAATCGTCAAACAGGGCTCCGTACTCATCCTGTTTATCGTAAGACAGTTCAAAATCAAGATTCCCGTCACGAATTTTCCTGGTTGCTTCGCGCAGCTGCTTTAGAGGCCCGTAGATGCTGCAGTAAATCCACACCATCAGCACCGCATCAATCGCAAAATCTATGATGATGAGGTTCATAATGATGCCCCGCAAGGTGGACATTGTGGAGAAGCGGATCGCAAGCCCGAAAGTAATAATGGGAAACAGCGCGATTGTCACACCCGCAAGTTTTATTTTTGTTTTCAGTTTCACTTATGACCACCTCTTTCGAACAGCGTCAGTATTATAATGTATCATACCACAACATATAGTCTTCGCAAAGTAAAAGTTCTATAAAAAATAAAGAGAAATCGCTTCGCGATTTCTCTTTCAACGTTGATTTATTGATACGCTTAAGGTCAAACATGACCGGCAATGCTTTTACGGCAAATATTTTTTCACGGGTCCCGATCAGGGAGATCGTGAGCATGAAATGAATCGTAATGCTTTTACGGTAAATATTTTTTCAGCGCATCCACGCGATCCAGCCGTTCCCACGGCAGATCCACATCATCTCTTCCAAAATGGCCGTAGACGGATGTCTGACTGTAGATCGGGCGGCGGAGATCCAGCATGCGGATAATTCCGGCAGGCCGGAAATCAAATTCCTTCCGCACAATGTCTGCCAGCTCCTCATCGGAGAGCTTTCCGGTGCCGAAAGAATCCACCATAACAGAGGTCGGCCTCGCGACGCCGATCGCATAGGAAACCTGAAGCTCACACCGGTCTGCCAGCCCTGCCGCGACAATGTTTTTCGCAGCATAGCGGGCCGCGTAGGAGGCCGAGCGGTCTACCTTCGTGCAGTCTTTTCCGGAAAACGCCCCGCCGCCGTGTCTGGCGTAGCCGCCGTAGGTATCGACAATAATCTTTCTTCCGGTCAGGCCGGAGTCGCCTGCGGGACCTCCGATGACGAAACGTCCGGTCGGGTTTACGAGATACTTCGTGTTCTCATTTACCAGTTCCTGCGGAAGAACCTCGTCAAACACATATTTTCGAATGTCCGCATGAATCTGCTCCTGTGTCACATCCGGATCATGCTGCGTGGAAAGCAATACCGTGTCGATGGCCAGCGGCTTTCCGTCCTCGCCATACTCCACGGTCACCTGGGTTTTCCCGTCCGGGCGAAGGTAGGGAAGTGTACCGTTCTTCCGAACCTCGGTGAGTTTTCTGGCAAGCCTGTGGGCCAGCACAATCGGCAGCGGCATGTACTCTTTTGTCTCGTTATTTGCGTAGCCGAACATCATGCCCTGGTCTCCGGCGCCGATCGAATCCAGATATGCCTCGTCAGCGGCATCGTACGCGGATTCGCATTCTTTCCCTGCCGCGCAGACATCGGCGACATCCTCGAGCGTCTTTTCGGCTTTCACTGTCATTTTTTCGGTTTCCACAGCCGCTTTTTCGCATTTCACTGTCGCTTTTTCCGCATCCTCTGCCACTTTTTTGGCCTCTGCCGCCGCTTTTCCCGCATCCTCAGCCGCTTTTTCCGCCTCCCTGTAGGCGGAATTGGCATCCTCACCTCTGGATTCCAGTGCCTGATTCACTCCCATGGCAATATCCGGCGACTGCTGCTCCAGGCAAACCAGCACGGCACAGTTTCCGCCGTCGATTCCCTTATCCGAACGGTCATAGCCAATGTCGAGCAGGGTATCGCGCGCGATTTTCTGATAATCCACATTCGCTTTCGTGGAAACCTCCCCAAAAATCAGGACAAAACCGGTCTTCGTGCAGGTTTCGCAGGCCACCCGGCTCATCGGATCCTGCTTTAACAATTCGTCCAGAATCCGGTCGGAAATGGCATCACAAACCTTATCCGGATGTCCCTCCGTCACCGATTCCGATGTAAATAGTCTCTTATCCATGTACTGTCTCCTGTAACTAATGCTTTGCTCATGTTTCGTGTGTCTGTCTATGTTTCCGTCCCGTCCGACTCCTTACAGCAAAAGATGTGACACCGACTGCTGCAAATTCGGTGCCACATTTCTATCACTGTTCCAGTACCTCATTTCCTGATTAACCAGCCATTTCGCCTGGCAGAATTTCCGCCTGCTGCGTTACTTTCGGCCTGCAATGCACCACATCGCCTCCCTCAGGCGCCTTGTGTACGGAGAATTCCGCATTTTGCAAAATATCCGGCTAATTAGAAAGCGATGTACTGATTATCCTGTCCACTCAGACCCTGTTTCCACAGTGGCATTCCGTTTTGTTTTGCCTGTGCAATATAAATCAAACGAAATCACATATCAAGGGACATTTTTTTTCTTATGTTACCTGCCTGTTACTGTGAACAGCAACACAGCAGCTGCCTTCTATACCGCCCGATACATAAATTCCGTCCGCTGCCGCTCGTTCGTCACCAGTGCGATGTCCCCGCCCAGTGCGCGCAGCTTTTCGTCAAAACGCTCGTAACCTCTTAAAATATACTTGATGTCGTCCACGATGGTGTATCCTCTGGCAGCAAGCCCTGCGATCACCAGTGCGGCGCCCGCGCGAAGATCCGGGGCGGTCACCTCCGTGCCCACATAGGACTCCACCCCTGTAATGATGGCGATGGAACCCTCTACCTTCACCTGCGCTCCCATACGCACAAGCTCATCCAGATATTTAAAACGCCGTTCAAAAATACTCTCTATAATAATGCTGGTGCCGCTTGCCAGGCCCAGCGTCACGCCGATCTGCGGCTGCATGTCGGTCGGGAATCCCGGGTAGGGCAGCGTTTTTACGTGAGTCGAGCGGATTTCATCCGACGCGATCACACGCACCGCGTCATCGTATTCCCACACTGCGCTTCCCATCTCACGCAGCTTTGAGGTGATCGATTCAAGATGCTTCGGAATGACATTTTTCACCAGGACATTCCCTCTGGTAGCCGCCGCCGCGAACATGAACGTGCCGGCTTCGATCTGATCCGGAATAATGGAATACCGGCAGCCGTGCAGTCTGCTCACCCCGTGAATACGGATAATATCGGTTCCCGCGCCGCGGATGTCCGCGCCCATGCTGTTCAGCATAATGGCCACGTCCACCACATGCGGCTCCTTCGCCGCGTTCTCAATCGTCGAATATCCGTCCGCAAGAGCCGCCGCCAGCATCACATTGATTGTGGCGCCGACTGATACAATATCCATGTAAATGCGCTGTCCGTACAGCTGATCCGCATTCGCGTACACGACGCCCTTGTCGATCTGCACCTCTGCTCCAAGCGCGCGAAAACCCTTGATATGCTGGTCGATCGGCCTGCTGCCGATATCACATCCGCCCGGAAGTGCCACTTCCGCATGGCGCACTTTTCCCAAAAACGCGCCCAGAAGGTAGTAGGACGCTCTCATTTTTCTGATATATTCATAGTCCACCCGATAGGTGTGAAGTGTCTTTCCCAGGATGCGCACCACATGACGGTCTTCCCTCTTTACCGTCACGCCGACATCCTCAATCGCGTTCAGCAGCCGGTTCACATCCTCCACATCCGGGATGTTCTCCAGAATTACCTCTTCGTCCGTCATAACGGCCGCAGCAATAATGGCCAGCGCGGCATTTTTTGCCCCGCCAATCTCAACTTCACCGACAAGCGGCGTTCCCCCTTTAATGATATACTGTTCCATATTTATCTCCATATTCCCTGCGAAGAACACTCCCCAGTAAGAATCTGTTAAGAACCAACTTATGCATCCTGCGCCGCCTGATGCGCGAATCACAGCCCATAAAAGCCTCGCCGCAGCCCGCCGCGGCTATGTTTTTATAACCTGAGCTTCACACATGATTCGGCACAATCTGCGCATGTTATTTCTTAACAGCTCTTTCATTCCCCGCATAAGATGTCGAATTTATATAAATAATAGTTCCTGCCCGCGGTTTGCGGTCACCGCCGGAAAAACCTGTATTTTCCATCCGGGCACATACGCGGGCGATTATAGCACATAATTTTCCTTTGTTAAAGGGGATTTTTAAATTTTTATATCAAAGCCGGTCGTGAACGAGAATATCACATTATTGTTGCGAATAGTCTGTTGCCTGCTTCAGCCTCCCCACAATCTCCTTCAGCACCCGCACCGTCTCCCCGATTTCCTCCTCCGTGGTCTCGTGCGAAAGCGTGAGCCGCAGTGACCCCCGTGCAATGTCATCGGTCAGCCCGATGGCCCGAAGCACATGGGAGGGTTCGAGTGACCCGGATGTGCAGGCCGACCCGCTGGATGCACAGATGTCATGCGCATCCAGAAGAATCAGCACGGATTCCCCCTCGACTCCCGGGATGCAGATATTCACATTATTCGGAAGCCGGCCGGTTCGGGAACCGTTAAGGATCGCATCCGGTATTTCCCTTAAAACGTCTGTAATGAGCCTGTCGCGCAGTTCCGTCTCCCTGCGCATGCGCTCCCCCATCTTTTCCATGGCCAGCTCCGCCGCTTTTCCCATGCCGACAATGCCGGGCACATGGTGTGTACCGCCGCGGCGGCTGCGTTCCTGTGCGCCGCCGAAAATCAGAGGTTCCATGGCGGTTCCTTTCCTTATATAAAGGAAGCCGATTCCCTTCGGCCCGTGAAACTTATGCGCGCTCGCGCTTAAAAGGTCGATATGCATTTCATCCACCCGAACCGGCACATGCCCCACGGCCTGCACAGCATCGGTGTGAAACAGGATTCCTCGGTTGTGAGCGATCTGACCGATTTCCCGCACCTTCTGTATCGTGCCGATCTCGTTGTTGGCAAACATCACGCTGATGAGCCGCGTGTCCGGGCGGATCGCCCGTTCAACATCTTCCGGTGCGACCACGCCTGCCTGATCCGGTGTAAGATAAGTGATGTCCCAGCCCTTCCTCTCAAGTGCCTCGCAGGTGTGAAGTACTGCGTGATGCTCGATCCGGGTCGTAATCATATGCCCTGTTCTGTTCTGTTCCGACTGTCCTGTTTCTCCCCCTCCGCAGTCCACTGCATATTTCTGTCCCTGCCCTGTTTCGCTCTGTTCCGGCTGTCCTGTTTCTGCCACCCCGCGGATGGCCCAGTTGTCGCTCTCGCTGCCGCCGGACGTGAAATAAATTTCTTCCGGTTTTGCGCCGATCAGCGCCGCAACCCGGCGTCTGGCCTGTGTGACTGCGGCTTTCGCCTTCCTCGCCGGGCCGTAGACGCTCGCCGGATTTGCGTAGTTTTCCATAAAAAAAGGCATCATCTCGTCCAGAACCTGCGGATCCGGGCGTGTTGTCGCCGCATTGTCAAGGTAAATCAAAGAATTTTCCTCACTCTCTGTTACCGATATTCACAGCTAATCCCTGAGTTTGAGTCGTCCTGTCGAGCCTGCCCCGCAAAGGATTTCACAAACGTAAGGATTAACCGGAACAATCACTGCCCCCAAACGGGCAGTGGATGAGCCGTAACCTGCATCAAAATTAATCAGTTGAATCGCGGCCACTGCGAGTTCTGTGCAGCGGTGAGCTGTGAATGGTAACCGCTTTTTTCCGATATCACCTGTTCTGTATCATTCTTATTTCTGTTGCCTGACGTGATCTTACTCCATTCATTTGCTTCCGTCAAGCAAATTTCCTGTGGAGGGACACTTGCCAATTTGAATTTCTTACTATATACTATGATTCAAGTGACAAAAGGGTATGACACTGCGGATTCCCAGGGTCATGAATGGAACGTAAATGTTCCATTCATGACCTTTTGTCCCTTGTGTCATACTATGGGGCGTTATGTTTTATTTCCCGAATATTTTGGAGGTTATTATGTGGGTTTCCGATCGTTGGAAAGAATATGAGGTTCTGGACTGTTCCGGTGGCGAAAAGCTCGAAAACTGGAACGGTTATGTTTTGATTCGCCCGGATCCGCAGGTGATCTGGAATACGCCGAAGCGGTGCGCCGGCTGGTCGCGGCCGAATGCGCACTATTTCCGCAGCGCGAAGGGCGGCGGTGAGTGGAAGTTTTATGACCTGCCGGAGCAGTGGCAGATGAATTTTGCGCTTTCCTGCGGAAAAACCCTGACTTTCCACCTGAAGCCGTTTCACTTTAAGCACACGGGCCTCTTTCCGGAGCAGGCTGCAAACTGGGACTGGTTTTCCGGGCAGATATCCCGGGCCGTGGAGGCCGGCCGGACAGTGTCCGTGCTGAATCTCTTCGCTTATACCGGCGGCGCGACGCTCGCGGCTGCGGCCGCGGGGGCTTCCGTGACACATGTGGATGCCTCCAAAGGCATGGTACAGTGGGCGAAGGACAATGCGGTCGCCTCCGGACTTGCCGACGCCCCGATCCGCTGGCTGGTGGACGACTGCAAAAAGTTTGTCGAGCGTGAGATTCGGCGCGGGAACCATTATGACGCCATCATCATGGATCCTCCATCCTACGGACGCGGCCCGAAGGGGGAAATCTGGAAGATCGAGGAGTCACTCCACGAATTTCTGAAGCTGACTGCACAGCTTTTAAGCGACCGGCCGCTTTTCTTTCTGATCAATTCCTACACGACCGGGCTGCAGCCGGGTGTTCTTACGTATCTGCTCTCCACGGAGATTACCGCAAAGTTTGGCGGCAGCGTTCTCTCCGATGAGATCGGGCTGCCGGTGTCGGAAACAGGACTTCTGCTTCCCTGCGGCGCGGCGGGGCGGGTGGAGTTTTAGGGGATACGGCCTGTTTCGCGGGGGGATGCCGGATGATACCCGTCAGCTGTCCGGGGCAAGATTTCGATGAAGCCCATTTCCGCGGGGGAATGTCAGATAACCCGAAACAGCCTGCCCGTTCTTTTGGTTCGGGCAGGCTTTCTTTCCGCTTTTTGTTTCCATGTTAAGATACCGGTGTCATCATGTTAATACGTGATCAAATCATAATTCAGTTCCCCGGTGTACCCGTCGAATGTCATCAGATACCGCTTCCAGTCCGCGTCCTTATTGATCCGGTTAAAGTATTCCACCCGCCAGATCGGCGAATATACGATGCGGTATTTTCCGTCCTCATCCTGGGCCACCACATAATTCATCACCAGCTCGATTTCCGTGACAATACTGGTTCCCGTCCGTTTTCTGATCTGCGCCGACATGTTTTCGATGATCACGTTGATGTCCGCCACTTCCTTCGCAGTGCTGTACTTCACAAGGTTTAAGCGCGGCCGCAGGATGCATTCAAATCCGTTCTCCGTGACATTGATGTTAATCAGTTCATAGGCCATACCGTCACTCGTCGCTTCAATGCCATTCTCACTGTATCGGATGGAGTCCTCCGCCATCTCGCCGGCGGGAATACTCAAAGAGTATGGTGCGCGTTTTACCGCGAGACCCTCGATGGTTTCATAGCACACGGCTGTGTACCATTCGCCGGAAATCTCCGAAGCATCGTAGCCCAGCTCTGTCAGCGTTTCCTCCGAACAGACGTAAAAGCTGTATCTGTCTGCCGCCTCCGGATAGAGCGAATCCATAAGCTCTTCCAACGCATAGAGGAAGGTTCTTCGTTTCAGAAACGATGTGCTGCTTCCGCCGTCATTCAGCCGATAAAACCCGGTAACCAGGTTCGCCCCCAAACCGTAATACTGTGCTTCGCAGCCCCAGCCATATCCCAGGTCAGAGGAGATACCGTTTGTATTCCAGGTGCCCGGCGTGTAAATGGTAATTTCGCCGTTGTCATCCATCCAGAAATACAGTCTGCTGGAATTAAATTCTTTTATCTTGTTCCATTTTTCCACCCAGGTCTCGCCGAGTGTATCGGCGAATGTGTCAAACAGGGAGGTAAATTCGGAAAAGCTGACGCTGTTTAATACGGTTTCATCCCCGGAGATGGATTCGAAGGTGCCTTCGAGGACATTCACACCGGTTGTGCTCGCGGTTTCCTCGTTTTCTTCCGATTCCTCTGTGCTCGCCGTCGTCCACTGGCTGATGCCATCCGCGTACTGAGATCGGGGCGTAATATACGCATCAATCGTCACCTTCTCCGAGATCTGCCCCGTCAGATGATCTTTCTCAGCCTCCTCATCGGTGAGGACGATCAGCGGGTATTCTGTTTTCGCATCTTCCGTGGAAGAAGATGTCCCGGTCAAAATTTTAGATGCGATTTCATACGTGCTTTCACGTAAGGAAGGCGAAGCCGCAAGTGATGTCGTAAACACCAGCAGGAAGACGCACACCGCGGCGGAGAAACGCAGCAGCACAAATCCTGCTCTGTGAGCAAAGGTCTGGCGGCGTTCTCTCCGGTAATGCCTGCGGATCTGCTTCATGCACTTTTTGCGCAGTTCCTCCGGCATGTGGATGTCAGATTCAAAAACACTCTCGCCCGCAGCCTCACTCTGCGCTGTATCCTCATCGTATTCCGAATTCCATATATTCTCCGCGATCCGGCCCCAGGATTCCTCATCTGCGGTTACATCGTCTTTCAAAATTTCTGTCTCCTCTTTCGATCTTCCAGTCTTCTCCATAGGCCTTCCTGTCTCCTCTTTTGATCTTCCTTTCTCTTCTTTCATTTTTCCTGTCTTTTCTTCTAATCCTTTTGTCTTCTCTTTCGAATGTAAATGATACTTTCCTGTTCTCATTACGCACCTCTTTCCGGACAGATTTGATTCATCGCCTTTCGTTTTTCACATCTTGAAGTCATTCATCTATTCTGTACGTAACCGCATCATGTCGCACTTTTCTCTGCGATCCAGCCACACTACTCTGCGCTATCCATCAGCCCCGCGATTTTCCGTTTCAGCCTCGTGAGCCTCATGGAAATGTTTGCCGCAGTGGTGCCGTATTTTTCCGCCAGCCATGTATTGGACCTGCGGTCAATGAACTTTTCTTTCATCAGCATCCGCTCTTCCGACTCCAGCGACTGCCAGACCTTCTGCTGCCGCTCCTTCTCTTCCGAGCGCAGCACCAGCTCCTCCACCGAAGGCTGACCGGCGCTTTGAAAGGTGTCAATCTGTTCAGCCATGCGCTCAGGTTTTCTCTTTTCACGATTTTCCGCCCGCAAGAAATTAAGTGCCGCGTGATTTACCGTAGTGTTAATGTAAGCTTCCAGCGCCGGTGTCGCCAGTGAACGCAAAAATTCTGTCTTTTTCATCAGACTTTCCAGCGCGATCTGTACCACATCCTCTGCGTCCGGCGGCTCCCTCACAATACGTCTGGCCAGATAGTACATTCGATCACCGTAGGTGCGGAAAAGTTCTGTCATAAACTTCTCATTTTCCTTCTTCATCCCTGTTCCCCTATTCCTCTGTTCCCCGTTTTTATTTAACCATGAAAGTCTGTCAGGCGACTTTCATACATTGTGTTTTCCAAATCCCGGTTCTATATATAAAGACACCGACTATCATAAAATTCAACAAAATATTTTAATTTTTTTCAGAAAAAAAGAGCCCCTCCACAGTTGGACGGGCTCTTTACATTCAATATTAGTTGCAAAAGACACAGTCTCCGTTCCCTAACGAGCAATAATGACAGTTCATATTATGGACTTGATGAGAGACTGCGAATAGTCACATTTCATGAAATATTTCGATATCTGTTTCTGCTTTTGGCAGCAAGTCGAAACGCTTTCTCCATAGCAGGGGACAATTCCGGAGAATCTTCATCATACACAACAGGCATATCTTTTGCCGCCTCAATCATCTGAATTTGCTCCTCTGTTGGTTTCTGTTCCTTATATAATGTAGCTGTTTTGGTCATAATAAATACTCCTTTCCCTTGCTGTCGCCAATCTTGCAGAGATAAGTCGAACTCTTTCTTGCCGTTCTGTGTATACAACAAATAAAACATCATGAACCATTCCAATGGTATTATACCTGTCTTCGTCCTGGCTATGTTCAGAATCATATATCTCCAAACGATTATCATCATTAAATACCATCATCGCAGTCTCAAAATCAATGCCGTGTTTTGCTATATTCTGTTGATTCTTTACTTCATCCCACTCAAATTCTATAGGTAACAGATTCACCACCCTCTCTCTGTATCCAAATTTTTAATACCTTCGCGCCACGTTTAATTAAATCCGAAATTTTCTTTATTATAACGCAGTTTCCTGGCAACGTCCATCTAAATTGCAAATTTTGTTTGTGCACAAGATACGCATAATGTATCCACAATCAGGGTTTCATTTTCCGTAGACTTCTTGTCAATGCAATAGTTTCCTCGCATTTCAATCAGATTCAACCATAAGAAAACAGCAGCGTCCCGTCCAGTGCGGAATACACGCATCTCCACATGACATCCTTCCCTTCCTCATACCAAGTAACCGCCCAGCACGGAGCCAGACAGGAATCTCCCGTCTCTTCATCATCCAGTATCGTGTAATTGAGTTTCACATCCGTGATCGTCTTTTTCTTCCCGTGTCCGTACTGTTCATAAAACCTCAGGAAAATATCTTTTAAGGGCACAAGCTCCGCCTGCCGGAAAGCTTCTGATTCCATCAGGATCTCATTTCTGCCCTCCACTGCGTATACTTCATAATCGCTGTCCAGATAAATTCTGACTTCATTGGTATAATCAGATACCCCATAAACATCGCTTAGCACCACCCCGTGATCCATGGTCTGCCGCAGGATCACCTCAAACCTTTCTCCGCTGCCATCATCTTCAACCGGTGAAATGTCTCCATAACTGTCTGCGGCAAAATTTTTCATGGTCTCATACATTTCTTCGCATACCCAAACACATTCCAGGCTGTAATTTTCTATCATGATAAACGGTTGAAACATCTCCGCAATTTCCGCCGCCCGCTGCTCAATCAAATCCAGACGATAGCCCTCTATATGAACAGGGAAGAAAACGTCCAGCGTTCTTGCCACGTAGTTGTCGGTGCTTTTTCCTTCATAAAGCCAGCCAGTTTTGTCCTGATCTGAATACAGGTTTGTCATGGATGCATAAAAGCCTGTTTCCACATAATCTGTTTCAAAATAGAGATCCACCAGCTCCGCAAGTTCTTTTTTTGCCTCGTTCACTTTCACTTCATCAAAATTTTCTCCATCTGCCCTCTCATGGATAGAATAATGATACAGGCCAAACTCTCCGGTATATACGTTCTCCGGAACAATGTCAGCCGCTATGGAAAACTTATCTGTCAGATCTGCTTCCATGTGCTCTGCGCTGTAATCAAGTTCTCCCAGAAGCTCCTCTACGTTCACTTCAACTGTGGCAGATGTTCCACCTGATTTGTCCGAAGACGAACTTTTGCCTTCCTGGATTTCCGTATCTTTGCAGCCTGCGAATGTCAGTAGCAGAAAAATACTGAGAATTATTAAGCTAAGTGTCTTTTTCATTTCATACCTCCTCCCGTCCTTTGGGAACCCGCGAATAGTAACTTCTGTCTGGTTACCGCGAACCGTCAACCGACGAATATTCAGGACCATTTTACACCGACGAATTCTGCCTGACACTTACACCAACGAATTCCTCCTGGCGCTAACACCGGATGCCCGCAATCTTTTCGTGCTCCCGATTGGATTCACAGGCATCTTTCGTAAATCGGTTACATATAGAAAGACACCGGTTTTTGTGAAACTCAACAAAATTTCCGGCAGAATTTTGAAAACGCGAAGCACAGAACACCCCGTGAACCATTTTTGACACAGAAGTCATTTCGGCACAGAAATAAGCCCGTCCACGAAATTGGGTTCTTTCTCCACTCTGGATATTTCTGATTTTCACAGAAAGCCTCTTTTATAGATGCTTTTTTCTCTGTGAAAAGATATACCCATAAGTGAGAAGGAACCCAAAATTGGACGGGCCTCACCTTTATTGACTATATTTTTCAATCCTCTGTACTTATTTTGTCAAACTATTTCAGTCTAATTAGATGTAAAAACGCAATGCCTGCAACCAGAAGGAAATAACCCCCTGCGACGAACATCGCAATTTCTATGTACAGCCATTCAAATGCGACATGTATAATAAAAGCAAGAAGCAAAAACATCACCGCCAGAACCGCAAGCGTTCCTCCGCCGGTCATTATGTCCTGCCTGCTCTGGTTGTCTTTTGCTATTGCAAAAGAGAGCGCGAACAGACACATGGCTACGCCAAGGCAAACTCTCAGGATCAGATGTACTGTCTCACTTTTGACGGGCAAGGTGATAGTGGAATCCATACTAAAAAATGCAGAAATTACAAATATAAGCACCAGCAGGAATAGGATGATGCCAATTGCCCTGAGGATAATACGTACTTTGTTTCTCATTTTTATATTCCGCCTTTCTGCGAAAGGCACCGATGGGGTTATGAAACACACG
>JAJQBQ010000011.1:0-31129 GCA_021203205.1 Lachnospiraceae bacterium
TTGTTTGTGTTGCCCTTTAGCTTTTCTCTAGCCGCTACTTCTTAGTTTCAAACTTTGTCTCCTTATCGTATGATGTATGAAAGAAACGCTGCGCGTTTATCCTGATACTTACTGCAGCCGGTGTCATCATAGTATTTCTATAAAATAAACCTTTTATACCTTAGCCCGGTTGCGATTTTCCGTCTGCCGGGCTATATTTTACGATTCACGAACGCAAATCGCAGCCTTATTTTGTTATAATCCGAAACGCATGCCTGATATTATCAATCTGCGTCTCACATACCGAACCGCCGTATTCGCCGTCCAGCGACCATTCGATCTCATCTTTGGAAGAGATATGGATGGATTTTGTTTTAAAATTCAGAATGCTTTCATTCTTCGACTTTTCGAGTCCCAGAATATAGGCCGCCGCTTTTCCGAAATCGTTCGGATTCTTGATCTCACGGAGCAGGGTAACCTCGAACAGGCCGTCGCTCAGATCCACATTGTCCCCCGTAATTCCCTTAAAGCCGCCGACGGAGGTCGAATTCGATATCATGCCCAGGAGAAAGGAACCTTCCGTCTCACCGTTGTCCCAGGTAACCTTCGCCTCATGGGGTTTTATCTCCGTCAGGCTTTTGGCCCCTTCAATGATGTACGCCTGATGACCGAGAATATTTTTCATGTTCTGCGGCGTCGTGTAGGAAACCTTTGAGAATGCGCCAAAAGCGGCCACGTAGACAAAATGTTTCCCGTTCATACAGCCCACATCCATATCGTGCGGAATTCCCTCCACACAGACAGAGGCGGCCTTCGTAAACTGTTTCGGAAGCCCGAGACTTACGGAATAATCGTTCGTCGACCCGCAGGGGATATAGCCGATTGCCGTGTTGCCGCCGGCTTCCACCATCCCGGATACGGCTTCGTTCAGCGTGCCGTCGCCACCGCTCACCACGATCCGGTCAAATTCATTCCACCGGCGCATGACCTGCTCCTTCGCGTCCAGGCGCCCCTGCGTTGCATGCACCTCAACCCGATAGCCTGCCTTTATGAAAACATCAATAATATCCGCCAGATGGTTTCGAATCCGGGCCTTCCCGGATGTCTGGTTATAGATAAAGAACAGACGTTTCCTTTCACTTTCCATATAAGCCTGCTTTCTCTCCTTTTTCTGCGCGATCTGTACAGGATATGTTACGCTTCACGTTCTCTGTAAACAGGTCAGACACCGTAATTCGCAGTTCCCGTAACCAGGTCAGACTCCGTAATTCACAGTCCCCGTAACCAGGCCAGACTCCGTAATCCACAGGCCTCGTTAACAGGTCAGACTCCGTAATCCACATTCCTCGTTAACAGGTCAGACACTGCGAATCACAATCTGTCATCCTCCCGTTTTTCACTCTGTCATAACTGCTCATATGTTATTTTCTCCAAATTTTGGAAATTTCCTTTTTTTCGCATAAATTTTTACATTGCAGGCGCAATATCTTAGGCAAAAATCTTACATTTCATGAATAAAAACTGCTTTCCGGCCCGCTTACGCATTCCATAGATAAAAAATCTTTTACCGCAATTTCCGCGCGATCGTGTCATCCTCGTAGACAGAGCTCATGTCAAACAGGAAGAGCACCTCGGCTGCGCCGGTCTCCTCCGCCAGCTCCGTGATGCTGCCCTCATACTCAGCTACGTTGACAACCGTGATGGTGTGAAAGTGTTCGACGAAGTATTGCACGTATCTCCGGCCGGAATCATCCGTGATCACAAGCAGATCCTCCGCCTCTGTCCGGTTTGTCGTGACGCGTACAATATCCTGTGTGCCATTTAAATAATAGTTTAATTCCTGCTTTGTTCCCAGATATTTTTCTTCATAGAGCGAGTATCTCACCACTCCGTCCGAATATTCCACCGTCACCGGGGTATACCGGAAGCTTCGGTAGCGCAGGATGCTGTCCGCTTCCGGGTAGAAACGAAGCGTTCTGGCAAGGCTTCCGTAGAAGGCTTCATATACCGTTTTCATGGAACGATCCGTGTACGGGGTCGGCTCCAGGCCGATTTCGCTGGCCCACAGCGCGTAGACATAATATGCCCCGATACTGGTAACCCCCTCCTCACTGTGATAGTACAGTTCTTCCCCCGCATTTCTTTTTAATGTGCCGATACAGGATATGTAATTGCTCCCGAGAATTCTTCTTGCGGCCTGACTCGTCTGACTCTCATCCCATTCCGGCGCATAGAGGGGCATCTCGTCCGAGAGAATATAGGACGCTCCGGGCACAAGGACGCAGCTGAAAGAAATTTCCGTCGCGGACACAGTTTCCGTTTCTCCGTCCGTTTCCTCTTCTGCCGCGGACGCGGTTTCCTCTCCTCCGTCCGTTTCTTCTGCCGCAGACACAGTTTCCTCTCCTTCGTCCGCTTCCTCCGCTGCCGTCTGAGCTGTCAGCCTGTTTCCCTGCATGGTTTCGATTGCCTCTGCGATCGCCTCCAGGTTTTCCTCCTGCACGGTCTCGTCCACCAGCCAGGACTTATGGCTGGCAAACAGGTACCCGTCGTCGCCAAAATAAATGTCCTTATCTTCATTTTGATTTGTCAGATAACTGATATAGGTAGTAATCTTGCAGAAAAAGCGGTTTGTCACAGCATTTTCTTCAAAAATCTCCGGCGAGACGAACAGTCCTGCCGCGCACACGATGAGCACCGCAATCCCGGTCGCAAGGGCTGCCAGATAACGTTTTCTTTCACCCACCAGCAATTCCAAAATCCTCTGCGGCACCGGGCTCATGCAGATAAGAGCCGCAAAAATCAGAATCAGATTCGAATAGATATAATAAACCGTCGCGCTGTCGCCCAACCCGCTGCCGTTTGCGCCGACGAGAGCCCGAAAGAAAGCAACCAGCTCTTCCGGCGTCTCAAACATCAGCAAAAGCCACGCAAACGCCACGCAGAAAATCATGTAAAATCTGCGCGGTGTCTTCGGCGCGGCGGACGCTTTTTTCGTACCTGCACCCCTCGTCCGCTCCTTCCCCGGCTTTTCTTTCGGCTGATCCCCATTCAATTTAAAAATCTCAGGGCGGAACGTAAACTGCCCCGCAACCGCACGGCTGCTCTGATAAACGGTATTCCCCGCCACTTTTTCTTTCCGCTCCCGGTGATTGAGCCCCCGGAAATCGCGCAGCTCAAAAAGGCCCGGACTGCTGCCCAGGTACAGCTCCGCCACGGTAAGCGCACCGAAAAATACGCCGAACACCAGCGTGTTCACCGAAAACCCGTGCCACAGACCGATGCAGATCCATGTAAGAAACAGATTCCACGCCTGAACGCTGCGGTCGCAGTGATTTCCGCCCAGCGGTATATATACATATTCGCGAAACCACATGGTCAGGCTGACATTCCAGCGCTTCCAGTATTCCGTGACAGACAGCGCCGCACAGGGCGCATCATAGTTATCGCCAAAGTCAAAGCCCAACATCAGGCACATGCCATTTGCCATGTCCGAGCAGCCGGTAAACAGAAAGTAAACCGCCAGAAAATACACAAACCACAGAAAAATCGCCCCGAACACGGAAAGCTCAGAAAGCCCCATGGACAGAATCGTCCGAAAGAGCTCCCGAAACGGAACCGCGAACAGCCACAGCTTCCCCGCGCCGCACACGGTACGCAAAATTCCATGGCTCACCGCCCGTATATGAATCGGCCTTTCCCGCAGCTGTCTTTCCACTCTGTGATAAATCTGAACAGGCCCCACCACCATCAGCGGGAACATGGAAAGATATACCGCGACATTCACCGGATTTTTCTGAGGCTCCGCCTTTTTTCGGTAGATATCCGTGAGATAGGAGATGCCGTGAAGGGTATAAAACAATACCCCGAAGATACCGCCAAACAGAAGCCCGGAGGTTTCCGTGTACAGCATGCCCGGCGTGCGGGCAATCAGCAGTTCACCGCCGATCAGGTTCGCAAAAGAATCCGCCAGGGCAGAACCGCCAAACAGCACCAGCGTCAGCACATGCAGAAAAATCGCCGCCTGAAAAAAAACTCTGCGCAGAGCCGGATGTCTCTTTACGGAAAAAATCAGCCAGCCGACACCGTAGTCGACGGCAATCATGATCAGCAATACCGGAAGATACGCATTCTCCTGCACACTGAAAAAATACAGGCTCGCAAGACACAGTATTACATTCCCGGCGGCAACACCTTTACCCCACCGGCGAAACAGCAGGCCGGTGAGGTAATAAACAAGCATTGTGACAGGGAGAAATCCCAGAATGAAAATGAGATTATAAAAATACATATCGCAAATCAGAAATGAGTTCGGTAAATCTACTCATACAGTTTTTCGTAAACACAGTTGGAAACCGCAAATCGGTTTCATTTCAGTGCCTGAAATAATTCCGCCACATTCTCTACCCCAATCAGCCGGATCCCGCCCGGCGCGCGCAGCCCGTCCAGCGATACTTTCGGGAGAATGCACTCCGTAAAGCCCAGCTTCGCCACCTCGGCGATGCGCGTCTGCGGCTGGCTGACCGCCCGGATCTCCCCGGATAAACCGACCTCCCCGAACACGATCAGTCCGTCCCCCGGAATGAAGTCACACCGGCTGGAGATAAGCGCCGCCACGATCGCCAGATCAATGGCCGGCTCGGATACGCTTAAGCCGCCCGCCACATTCAGGTAAGCATCATAGTCCGCCAGAGACAGCCCCAGCCTTTTTTCCAGCACAGCCATCAGCAGATTCACGCGATTATAGTCGGTTCCCGCGGCTGTTCTGCGGGGCATACCGAAATTTGTGCGGGCCACAAGTGCCTGAATCTCTACCAGAATCGGCCTTGTCCCTTCCACCGTGCAGGAAACCACCGAGCCGGAAGCTCCCTTCGGCCTTCCGTTCAGCATATATTCCGACGGGTTCGCCACCTCGGCCAGCCCGTTCTCCTTCATCTCAAACACGCCGATCTCGTTCGTCGAACCGAAACGGTTCTTCACGCTGCGCAGAATCCGGTAAGAGGCATATCGGTCACCTTCAAAGTAGAGTACCGTATCCACCATATGCTCCAGCACACGGGGCCCCGCAACCGTTCCTTCCTTTGTCACGTGTCCCACCAGAAACACAGCGATTCCCAGCCCCTTGGCAATCTTTAAAAACAAATTTGTCGACTCACGCACCTGGCTCACACTGCCCGGCGCGGAATCAATATCCTCCCGGTACATGGTCTGAATGGAATCAATCACCGCAATCTCCGGCTTTTCCTGCTCCAGCACCGTCTCAATGCGGTCAAGGCTCGTCTCGCAGAGCAGCCGAAGATCCCGCTTAAACTCACCGATGCGCATCGCGCGCAGCTTAATCTGTTTGAGCGATTCCTCGCCGGAAATATACAGCACCTTCCGCCCGGCATCCGCCAGATTCCTGCAGGTCTGCAGCAGAATCGTGGACTTCCCGATGCCCGGGTCGCCGCCCACCAGAATCAGAGACCCCGGCACAATGCCGTCCCCCAACACCCGGTCAAACTCCTTCATGCCCGTGCTGATGCGCTCCTCCGACTCCAGTGAAATACTGTTCAGATTCACCGGCGCGGGGATGCCACCGAAACCTGCCGGGTTCCCGGAAAAACCGACCCGCGCCGTGCCCGACCCAGACTTTGACTTTGACGCGGCGGGAGCCTCCACAAAACTGTTCCACGCCTTACAGCCGGGACACTGGCCCAGCCAGCGCCCCGACTCATATCCGCATTCTTTGCAGAAAAAAGAAGTATCTTTCTTCGCCATCCGTGAAAATCCTCTGTTGTTTCGAACTTACTGCTTCTTCGCCACCTTCACGGCCGCCTTCTTACCGCCGCCGAGATCTGCCGAAAACGTAAGCTTTCCGCCGAGATTCGTAAAAATATCACCTATGTAGGAGCCGTCCACGAAAACATCGTAGTCCGTCTCACTCTCCAGCTCCAGCGTTATACTCGTATCGCCGATTCCCGTCACCTCGAACGTCACCACTGTGCCGTCGCTCTCAAAATGCGTCACCGAAGTCCCCGGCAGCGACTCATAGACAAACAACCCGTTGCGCTCCAGCCTTGTAATCCCGGAAAATGTCTTCACCTTATATAAATCACCGTCGAATTCAAAGTCCTTCTTCTTCGTCTTCACCGGAAGACTGAAGTCGCCGAACCCCAGGGTATTTCCATCTTCCACACGGATCAGTTCTTTTTCCATGATAAACCTCCTCATAGTAAACGTACATTATTCACCGGCAGCTTCCCATAGTTTCCAAATGAAGAGCTTCCTTCCCCCCTCCCCATTTTTAAGCTTTAAGTCGACCGGCTGATTTTTAAGCATTGTAGCACACTTCCATCGGAAAAGCCAATAAAATTTTTATTCAGTGATGCCGTGAATAGTAATTATAGGGAGCCCGCAGGGACAGACAGAAACGAACTTACTCCGCCCTGAAACTCAGGGCCCCCTTCTCCACGCACACCGTCACATTCATGCCTTCCCGCACCTCCCCGGTGAGGATTTTTTCCGCCAGCGGATCCTCCACCTTCGTCTGCAGAATGCGCCGCAGCGGTCTGGCTCCGTACTTTTTATCTTCCTTCACATCCGCCAGCTGCTCCTTCGCGGATGCCGTAAACTTCAGGGTGATTCCAAACTGTTCCTTCGCCCGGGCCGCAAGCTCACCCGCCAGCAACGTCACGATCTGCTTCATCTCCTCGCCGCCGAGCATCCGGAATACAATAACATCATCGATGCGGTTTAGGAACTCCGGCTTAAAAATGTGCCGGATCTCCTCCTGCACTGTCCGCTTCATATCCTCATACTGATGTTTATCTTTGCTCTGGGAGGATGCGAAACCGAGATTCTTCGGCTGCATGATACGCTCCGTACCGGCATTCGAGGTCATAATAATGACGGTATTCTTAAAATCAATCTTCCTGCCCTGCGAGTCCGTGATATGGCCATCGTCCAGTACCTGCAGCAAAATCTGAAAGACATCCGGATGGGCTTTCTCGATCTCGTCGAACAGCACGACAGAATAGGGATGTCTGCGCACCTTCTCCGACAGCTGGCCGCCCTCCTCGAAGCCCACATAGCCCGGAGGCGAGCCGATCATCTTCGAGACACTGTGCTTTTCCATGTACTCCGACATGTCAATGCGAATCATGGATTCCTCCGTGCCGAATACGGCTTCGGCCAGTGCCTTCGAGAGTTCGGTCTTTCCGACACCGGTCGGCCCCAGAAACAGGAATGAGCCGATCGGGCGGTTCGGATTCTTCAATCCGACTCTTCCGCGGCGCACCGCCTTCGCGACGGCCGACACGGCCTCATCCTGGCCGATCACCCGTCTGTGAAGTACCTGCTCCAGCTTTATGAGCCGTTCCGCCTCCTTCTGCGCCAGCTTCGTCACCTCGATCTTTGTCCAGCTCGAGACGACCGCGCGCACATCTTCCTCCGTCACCGTCGGTCTGTCGGCCGCTTTCGCCTTTGCTTCCTTCTGGCGTCTCTTTCTGTCAAGTTTATCCTGCTCTTTTTCGTAAATCTCCAGCTTTTCAAACTCGCCCGCCTCGATCGCCGCGGCCTTCTCCTCTTCCAGCTCCTGCCATTTTTCCCTGTACTCGTTAAGAGAATCCGCGCCGGTCTCCGTCTTCAGGCACACGACCGCGGATGCCTCATCGATCAGGTCGATCGCCTTATCCGGCAGACAGCGGTCGCTGATATAGCGTTTCGACAGGTACACGGCTGCGTTTACCGCCTCATCCGTGATCCGCACGCCGTGGTATTCCTCATACTGAGCGCGCAGTCCGTTTAAAATGTCACGGCACTCCTCCTCGGACGGCTCCTCCACCATGACCGGCTGGAACCGGCGCTCCAGGGCGGCGTCCTTCTCGATATGCTTCCGGTATTCCGCAAGCGTCGTCGCACCGATGACCTGCATGCCGCCCCGGGCAAGGGCCGGTTTCATCATATTCGACGCGTCCAGCGACCCCTCCGCGTTGCCGGAGCCTATGATTGTATGGATTTCGTCGATAAAAAGAATCACGTTCTGCGCCTGCTCCACTTCCTCGATCAGCCGGTGCATGCGCTCCTCAAACTCGCCGCGGTACTTTGTACCTGCCACCATGCCGGACAGATCCAGCGTGATCAGGTGTTTTCCCTTCAGATTACCCGGAATCCTTCCGTCTGCCAGCCGCATGGCGAGAGCCTCCACGATGGCCGTCTTACCGACTCCTGGCTCGCCCACCACACAGGGATTATTCTTCGTCCGCCGGCACAGAATCTGGATGATCCGGTCAATCTCCGCCTGCCTGCCGATGACGGGATCCAGTCTGCCGTTTGCGGCCAGCTCCGTCAGATCCCGCCCAAACTGCGCGAGCATGCTCTGTCCGCCCCCGGCATTTCCGCCGTCCGGGCCGTACTCTTCGCCTCTCTGCCCGCGAACCATGCGGAACAGCTGTCGGTGCTGCGTCGGGATTTCCCCGATATTTACGATCAGATCCGCCAACATGCGCCCCATATTAATGCGCAGCGTGGCAAGAATCCGAAATGCCAGGGACTGCGTATGGAACAGGGCTGCAAAAAGCAAATGCTCCGTGCCGATCGTATCGGACCGGAAATAATCCGAAAACTCCTCCGCCGACTGTAAAAAGTCCTCCGTCTGCGGGCTGTAATGATCTTTTCCCCGCCCGGTTCCCGTGCCGACCGCCGTGTAATCGAGAATGAGCTCCTCGATTTTTTCGCGTGTCACCTCATATTTTTCCAGAACACTGTACGCGACCGTGCCCTCCGTCGTTGCCAGTGCCAGCAGAATATGCTCCGAGCCGGTATAACTGCATTTAAAGCGCTTTGCGATGAGATCCGCGTTTTTTAAAACCTCAGCCGCCTGCTTTGAATATTCCTTCATGCTATTTCTTATTCCTCATTCCGCCGACATTCCGTCTGCGGTACATACAACGAAAACCGTCTTATTATATTATCCCACGTGATTCTTATATCCCGCCGATATTTCGCAGGAACACGAGTCCTCTTATTCTTCTTCATCGTCCAACTCCGCAAGGATCTCATCGAAGTCGGAAAAATATTCATTCACGGACACCTCATCCGTTTTTTCCTGTGCCGCGGAATCGTTGAAATCACCGCTGTCGGTTCCTTCCGCCGCAGCCTCCGGGCTGTCCGGATTTTCCCGATTCGGGTTCTCCCCGCCGGACGGCGTGCTGTCCGAACCGTCCGTATCAGACCACACGTGATCCGCAGGATCTCCGCCATAGCTGCTTTCGCCAAATGCTCCCGCATTCAGTGATGTCTCTCCGAACCACGTTCCATGTGTTTCGTCTCCGCCCGGTTCATTCCCGTTTGGCTCGCCGCCATCCTGCCGGTCTTTGCCCGGTTCGTCTCCGTTTGGCCCGCCGCCGGACGGCGTCTTCCCGTTTTGCTTTGTCCGGGCAAGCGCAATCACCAGCAGCACGATGGCCGCCGCTTCCAGCGCCATCACCACATAGCTCCACACGCCGGACTTTTCCGCATCGGTGTCGTCCGTTGTTCCGCTGTTCGCCGCGACCGCGTCCGTAGGCGTTGGCGTGGGCTCTTCGGTGGTCGTCTCCTCAATGATTACCTGTGTGGTAATTTCTTCCGTAACCGGCTCTGTCGTCTCTTCCTCCTCCGACGCCACATCACCGGCATAGCGCTGGAATGTTCCCTCCAGGCTGTCATAGAGGTAATAGCCGGTTTCCCCATCCCAGTTCATGGCGTATACAAGATAATATTCCGGTAGGGCGACGCTCTGCCAGACCGTGATCTCGTCGTCCTCCGCGTAATCCGTCGCCATCATCAGTGTTGTTTTCGAAAATCCCTCCGGCACATCCTGCTCCGGCGCATCCAGCAGCGTGTAAAGCACCGCATTCGTCTGGTAATTTCTTAAAATCAGGAAGGTCCCGTCCTCCTGCAGGATGTAAAGCTTTGGGTTTTCCCCGTTTATATCCGTGGTGCAGACCAGCGTCAGGCTCTTATAAATGCCATGACCGGACCGGATTGTCTCGCCCTCCCAGGTGATCTCCGACATCTCGAAGCCCTCCGGAAGCAGAGTCTCGTCAAATTCCCGGAGCAGAATCCGCTCTTCCCCGTTGATCGTAACGGTGATGGGCTCTGTCGCCTCCGTTGTCTCCTCTTCCGTGGTTTCTTCCTCGGTCGGTGCTTCCGTCGTCGGCTCCTCGGTGGTAGTCTCCGCTTCCTCCCTCGTGATCGTCACCTTGTAGGTCTTTGTATCGCCGCTCTCCGCCGTGACCTTCACCGTCACCGTGTTGGTGCCTGTTTTCAGAGCCAGCGAAGCATCGGAGATGGAAACGGTCGCCTTGCTGTCATTTGCCGTGGCGGTTGTGACCGCCGTCGTGATGTTGCTCTCGACCGCAGCCGTATAGCTTGTGGTGTTCTTTGAAAAAGACGGCGAGAGGGTGATCGCGGCGCTGGAGCCGCCGGCCGTCGTGCCTGTCACTTTCAGCGAAGACAGGGTGGCATCCGTGGATGCGGTGTAGGCGGCCGTGACCGTCACACTGCTGTCCGAGGTATTTAAAGTGAGGGAATCTCCATTGTTATCAATCCCCCATGTCCCGCTGTCAACTGTCAGAGCGGAGGTTCCCGCCTTGAGCGCGGTAAAACTTAAGGTTGTGGACGCCTCTTTCACGTCGGCCGTGTCGCTGCCCACAATAAACGTGACCGTTCCGCTTCCGCCGCTGACCGAATCCGAGGACGGTGCCTGCAGAATCGAGGCATCATAATTTAATATGACATATACGTAGCCGATATAATCATTCGATTTTACGGAAACCGTCACTTCCACGGTTTCCCCCACTTCGGCGCCTGTCGCGGATACGCTCAAGGTCGCGGAAGCCGCCTCTGTGCGCACGGTCATCGCCGAAACAGCCAGCGCAAACACCATGACTAAAACAACGATGCCGCGCAGCTTTCCTTCACTTCTTCCGGATGTTCGTCTTGTCTTACGGTCGGAAGTGCTCCCTGTATTGCCGTTCGGATGAAATGCACGTCCGAATCCCCTGTTTCTGTTTCTCCCCATATTCCCCTGTTATCTCCTGTCCGTGAATCCGTCGCCGCAGATTCACCTGATATTTAAATTTTGCCTGTCCGTTGCTGCCTTCCGTTTTCCGGCAGCTTCATTTCCGGGCAGCTTCGGTTTCATGAATCACTTCCCGAAATAAATGCAGTTTACTTTTCCGCATCATTGTCGGTTCCCGACCGTTCTGACTCTGCGAGATCGTCGCCGTTTCCGGAATCGTTTTAGCTTCGCGAAATCGTCGCCGTCCCCAGAGATCGTTCTAACTCTGCGAGATCATCGCCGTCCCCCGGAATCGTCCTAACTCTGCGAGATCGTCGCCGTCCCCAGAATTTGTTTCTTCATTTTCAGCAGCTCTTTGATCGTAATGCTCCCGTCGCCGTCGAGATCGCCCGCCGTCAGGTACGCGCTGGAGAGGCTGCTCTTATTCAAAATCACTTTCTTATACAGCAGCAGATCCTTGATGTCCAAGGCCCCGTCGCCGTTAATGTCGCCGTAAATGAGCACCGTATATGTGGCGTAGGCGGCTCCGGAGCTGTCGTAAATCACGATTTTATCTCCGGTGGCGATCACCGCCGAGGAGGATTTCGCCGTGCCGGAAGAATCTGTGACCGCCTTCGTGCCGTTCGTCACGCTGACTTTCCCCAGCACGGTGGATACCGTACTTCCCACCGTAAAGCCTTTCAGGCCCGATGTCCCGGTCACGGTGTAGGTGGAGATTGTGTAGCTCGGCGATGCGACCGCTTCCTCACGGATCACGGTGAGCGTGTAAGTGCGCACATCCCCGTTTTCCGCGGTCACCTTCACGCTGATCGTGTTGGAACCGACGCTTAAAGACTTACTGCCGGATCCCGAGATCGTGGCGGCGGAATCCACCGCCGTGGCATTCACCGTGATGCTCGTCACGGAATTCGACACGGTGAGACTGTATGTGGTTGTCGCGCCCGAGAAGGACGGCGAAATCGTCTGTCCTGTCACGGAAAGCGCCGAGAGGTAATTGTTCGGGCTCTCATCCGACGTGGGCTTCGCGCAGGCCGTATCCGGCATATCCTGAAATACCGGAATTTTGAAGGTAAAGGCCGTGCTCTCCTTCATGCTGTCCGAATAGGCCTGTGCCATCTTGCTCGCCTCGGACTGAGGCGCCAGCACATTTGTCATGTACTGGTGGGTATACGGCGTACCGACATAATCAAACTTCTCATAGTACAGGGTATCCTGACCGATATTGATATAGCCGCTGCCTATGTAACTCGCCCCGCCGACGATGGCCTTGTAGCGCGTGTTCCAGGGCCGCCCGTAGGTGGTGGCGGTTCCCGAGGAGCCTCCCTTCGCGTAGATCAGCCCGTTCACGATGGCGCTGTTGCCGTTCGCCGCGTAAGCGCCTATGTTATAATAGTTATAATAACCGGTGTAACCGGAAACCGTTCCCGAGATGGAATTGCTGCTTCCCGAGGTTCCCATCTCCTGAATGATGCGTGAAGCCAGATGATACGGGCTCACGCCGGAGGACGACGCCGCGTCCATCAGCGCCTGCGCGTAGGAAACGGAGGTTCCCGAGGTGTTCGTCACCGTCGCGCCGTCCATGAATGTGCCGCTGATGATGTTCTCAACGCCCGAGATGGTGTGCAGCGATGAGTCGTAGGAGAGCTGCTCAAACTGGAAAATCTGCGTCGCATCGAGGAAATTTCTCGGATCCATGCAGTACGCGACAATTTCCTCCGAAGCTGCGTTCCAGGAGGAACCGTCGAAGGTGGTCCAGGTGCCTGTGGTCCAGTCGTAGGCACCGGATGCCGTGGATTTATAGGATGCAATGGAACTCTTCGAGACAAGGCTTCGCCCGAGCACCGTCTGCCCGGCGAGCGCCTCCTCCCAGGTGTAATCCAGCGCGTCCGCCACAAATATCCAGTCCGGATAGAGCGCGTGCAGCGCCTGCAGGCTCTGTTTGTAGCTTTCCGGGAAGCCCTGAGCATCGAGGTAAGCGTCAAAATCCGCGTCCTCCGTGTAGGCAGTGATATACTTGGAAGACATGTAACCGGTATAGGATACGCCGTCCTCATAGGTAAACGTAACCTTGTACCAGGTGCTGCCGTCGCTGGCGGAAGTTGTGCCGTCTATCACAACGCTGTTTCCCGTGTCCAGCTGAACCTTGCTGCCTCCCGCGTCCGTCAGGACACTGTAGGTTGTTCCCGCGCCGGAGCGGACATTCACACTGTCGGCGGTCACCACACCATATGTGGTTGCAGCCGCCAGCACATTCTCGCCGCCATCCGCAAAAAAGGCCGCAAAAGCTCCGCCCGCCGCTGCGAGCAGCAGGGCGAGGCAGAGCATTGCCGTTTTCCATCTTCTATGTTGTTTTTTCGGTTCTCTTCTCCGAAAGAGATTTTTCATTTGATATACCCCTGTATTCGTGTATTTCCCCTTCTATATTATTACCTGCTTCGCCCGTTCCGGGACGATAAATATTCTTCCGGAAATAATGCCGCTTTCGGATATTCTTCCCTCACGGAATTTCCGGGAAAAATTGTGTATTTTCTCCCGAAAGATTCAGACGGTTTCAAACAGTCTCCCGCCTTTTATAACTTTCGAAGATCCCGCCAAAACTTACGCTTCGTCGATCGCCTTTCCGATGTCGTGGCGCATGTATTTATTCTCAAAAGAAATCAGCTCCGTAGCCTCGTAAGCGTTCTTCCTCGCTTCCACAAGATTGGCGCCCTTTGCCGTTACGCCGAGCACACGGCCTCCGTTGGTGACGATATCCTCCCCTTTAAAGCACGTCCCCGCATGGAATACATAGTAGCCGTCTTTGCCTTTGAACTGTTCGAGCCCCGAAATCGGGAAGCCCTTCTGATAGTGAACCGGATAACCGTCGGATGCGAGCACGACGCAGACTGCCGCGTTGGCCTCAAATTCCAGCCAAACAGTATCCAGCGTGCCGTCCACGCAGGCGTTAAATACGTCGATGATGTCGTTTTTCATGCGCGGCAGCACAACCTGTGCCTCCGGGTCGCCGAACCGGGCGTTGTATTCCAGCACCTTCGGGCCGTCCGCAGTCAGCATGAGGCCGAAGAAGATGACTCCCTGGAAAGGTCTGCCCTCCGCGCGCATGGCATCCACCGTTTTCTGGTAGATATGTTCTTTGCAGAACGCATCAACCTCCGCCGTGTAGAACGGAGAAGGAGAGAACGTACCCATACCGCCGGTGTTTAGGCCCTCATCGCCGTCCATCGCGCGCTTGTGATCCTGTGCCGATGTCATGATGCGGATGGTCTTTCCGTCCACAAACGAGAGTACGGAAACCTCGCGGCCCGTGAGGAATTCCTCCACCACGATGGTATTGCCCGCATTGCCGAACTGTTTGTCCACCATCAGCGTCTGCACACCGGCGACCGCCTCCTCGTGGGTCTCGCAGATCAGCACGCCCTTGCCGAGGGCAAGGCCGTCGGCCTTTAAAACGATCGGGTATTTCGCGGTTTCAAGGTATGCAAGCGCCGCCTCCGGCGAGTCGAAGTTTTCATAGGCAGCCGTGGGGATGCCGTATTTTTTCATGAGATCCTTGGAGAAGGCCTTTGAGCCTTCCAGGATGGCGGCGTTTTTGCGCGGGCCGAAGACGCGCAGGCCCCTGGATTCGAAGACATCCACGATGCCTCCCACCAGCGGGTCGTCCATGCCGACGACGGTGAGGTCGATGTTTTTTTCGGCGGCAAAGTCCGCCAGTTTGTCGAATTCCATGGCGCCGATGGGGACACATTCGGCGTACTCGGCGATGCCGGCGTTGCCGGGGGCACAGTATATCTTGTCTGCTTTGCTGCTCTGTGCGATTTTCCAGGCCAGTGCATGTTCACGGCCGCCGCTTCCGATGATTAAAATATTCATGATGATCCTCCCTGTTTGGATAATCTTTATACTCGAACTGTCTCTGGTATATCGCTGTACCCGGCCCGGTGGCCGATCACTTTTGTTCGTCGGTCAGTGGAATTCCCTCCTCTACAAAAGTGATCACCCGCCGGGCCTCGAGGTTATCTCTGACGATCATCTCCTGAATGGGCGAGACAGTTCTCGGGGTTTTCGTTTTATTCACTGTCTGGTTTTAATGCAAACAGTTAGTTTCATATAAATTTTTAATGGTTGAGTTGGCAGGTGAAAACGAAAGGTTCCACCTGAATCTCAGTTTTAGTGTCAGGGTTAATCCTGCCTGATAAGTACCCTGCCGTCTTCTACGGTCACCCGCCCGTTGGCGATAAGGTTGATGGCTTCGGGCATGATTTGCCACTCGGCTTCTTCCATGACGCGCAGCTGCAGGGTCTTGGGGGTATCGCCTTCGCGGACTTCCACGGCTTTCTGCAGGATGATGGGGCCGGTGTCGGTGCCTTCGTCCACGAAGTGGCAGGTGGCGCCGGTGACTTTTACGCCCCGGGCGAGGGCCGCTTCATGTACTTTGAGACCGTAGTAGCCGGTTCCGCAGAAGGACGGGATCAGCGCCGGGTGAATATTGATGATGCGGTTTTCGTATTTCCGGATGAGTTCCGGCGGCAGGATGACCATGCACCCTGCAAGCACGATGAGCCCGCAGTCTGTTCCGTCGATGGTTTCGACCAGCGCCCGGTTGTAGTCTTCACGGGCAGCGAAGTCCTTCGGTGAGAGGACGATGGCCGGGATCCCGTGGTTTTTGGCGCGGGTCAGCGCGTAGGCGTTTTTATTGTTGCTGATGACTGCCTCGATGTGCGCGTTTGTGATGCGCCCGGCATCGATGGCGTCGATGATGGCCTGTAAGTTCGTGCCGCCGCCCGACACGAGTACCGTTATTTTTAACATTGCAGCCAGTCCTTTCCGAAAGTTCTTACATCCCATTTGTGTTCAATTATCTTATTTACTCTCAACGAACCGGATCCCTTTTTCACCTTCCACGACCCTGCCGATGACATATCCGGTCTCGCCGGCGTCCGCGAGGGCCTGCAGGGTCTTGTCTGTATCCTGCGGGGCGATGGCGACCACCATGCCCAGGCCCATGTTGAAGGTGTTGTACATCATCTGCTCCGCAATGCCGCCTTCTTTCTGAATCAGTCGGAATAATGCGGGTACCGGGTAGCTTTCCCGGTCGATCTCGCAGCAGACGCCATCCGGGAGCATGCGCGGGATGTTTTCATAAAATCCGCCGCCGGTGATATGGCTTAAGCCGTGGCAGATAACGCCGGCTTCATTTACCTTTTGAATAGCTTTTACGTAGATTTTGGTCGGTGCGAGCAGGGCTTCTCCGAGAGTCGTGCCAAGCTCTTCCCGGTAAGTTGCCAGATTTTCCGCCGTCATCTCAAATACCTTACGGATGAGGGAGAAACCGTTGGAGTGTACGCCGCTGGAGGCGATGCCGATGAGGGTGTCTCCCGGCTTTACCATGTCTTTGGAGATGAGATTCTTTTTATCGACCACGCCGACCGAGAAGCCGGCCACGTCATACTCTTCCTCCGGCATGAGACCCGGGTGTTCCGCGGTTTCCCCGCCGATGAGTGAGCAGCCGGCCTGTCTGCAGCCCTCCGCCACACCTTTCACGATCTCCGCGATCTTTTCCGGATAGTTCTTGCCGCAGGCAATGTAATCGAGAAAGAACAGGGGCTCCGCAAAGTTCCCCGCGCACACCACATCGTTCACGCACATGGCCACGGCATCAATGCCGATGGTGTCGTGTTTATCCATCAGAAAGGCCAGTTTTAATTTCGTCCCGACGCCATCCGTGCCGCTTAAGAGGATCGGCTCCTCCATATTTTTGATCTTCTCCGCCGAAAATGCGCCGGAGAAGCCGCCGATACTGCCCAGAACTTCGGGGCGTTCGGTCGCCTTTACATACTGTTTCATTAGTTCCACCGAACGGTAGCCCGCTTCCACGTCCACGCCGGCTGACTTGTAATCCATCGCCATAATTCTCTCCTGTCTTCAAACTCCGTGCATATAAAATCGGAGTTGCCTGTTTTCTAAATGAGCGCACCCCTCAGCTCTGTTCGGGGAAAGCTCCTGATCACCGGATGTCTTTCAATATTCGTTTTTATTTTCGAAACGATCCGTTTTTTCTCGCTTTCATCACTTTATGAAGTGATAAGCTTCTACTTTTTCTTCATCTCTTCGCTTTACGACGCTGTCAGCTTCCGGTCTTTTTCCATCACCTCGTCCCGCATCTTTGCCGCATAATCTGTCAGCTTTTTCGCGATTTCTTCGTCCGACACCGCGAGGATGCGAGCCGCGAGAATTGCCGCGTTTTTCGCGCCGTTGACGGCGACCGTTGCCACCGGGATTCCGGGCGGCATCTGCAGGATGCTGTAGACCGCGTCATTTCCGCCAAGCGGTGCGCCGTTTCCGGCGATCGGAACGCCGATCACGGGCGTAGCGGGGCACAGGGCCGCCATCATGCCCGGCAGCGCCGCCGCCATGCCGGCCCCGGCAATCAGGATTTTGATGCCCCGGTTCGGCGCTTCTTTGCAGTATTCCATCAGGACATCGGCCTCCCGGTGCGCGGAGATGATGCGCATCTCATAGGAGATGCCGAACTCGTCCAGCATCTGCCCGGCCTTCGACATCACGCCGAGGTCGGAGTCACTTCCCATCACAATTCCTATCTGAGTCATGATTTTCCTCCTTTTTTCATACTTTTCCGTCTATTTTAGTTTTCCATTTCTCTGTCACAGCTTTTGATACAGTTTCCTTATCTCAGGTTTCTCAATTCTTCCTTCTCAATTCTCTGATATATCTTCTTTTCCTCTGCTTCTGTTTTAAAGTTCTGTAATATACCCATAACTGCGAAAACACGAATTCGTGTAGTACCATCATTCTTTGGTTTCTTCATTTAAATCTTTTGTTTCTGTTTTTTATTCTCTTAATAATTTCGGTCTGTATTACAATTTTTCCCGCCGTTCTCTTTCCTATTTCAGCTTCCCTTCCCGCTCATTTTTCGCGATCAGCTCTTTGGCGTATTCCCAGAGCACGCGGCTTCCGTCGCCGGTCTTTTCATTCCTCCGGTAAACCTGCTCCGCCTTTACGCCGTGTTCCTCCCAGCTGCGGCCGCCGGTCGCGTCGTTTAAGAGCAGCGGCTGAACCTTGTCGAGTGTGTTCGCGAAGCGCGCCTCCGGGGTGTCGGCCCGCTCGAACTCATCCCAAAGCCCCCGCATATGTTGCTTCTGATCTTCCGGCAGCAGGGCGAATATGCGATCCGCAGCCTTTTGTTCCCGCTCCGCTTTCGTCACATTTCCCGCCGGGTCGTAAGCGTAGGTGTCGCCCGCGTCGATTTCTATCACATCGTGAATGAGCACCATCTCCATGGTTCGCAGCACATCGATTTTTTCGTTTGCGTATTCGGACAACAACATACACATCAGCGCGAGGTGCCAGCTGTGCTCCGCGTCATTTTCCTTCCGCGAGCCGTCCGCCAGATAGGTCTGGCGCGTCACTTCCTTGCTCTTGTCCATCTCGAGGATGAATTCCAGCTGCTGTTTTAGTCTTTCTTCCATATCGAACCTGTTTTCCGTTTCCTTACGAACGACTTCCGCTTTCCTGCGTTTTTCACAGTCATGATCCATTACCTATCTTAAGTCATTTTTGATCTGTTCCATCTTTACCCGTTTTTTCTTCGCTAACCCGAAGCGTTCTCTCCAACTCCCGCAAATATTTCAATAATAAATCAGCACCATACATACATATGCGATCATGATGGCTCCGTTCGCGAGCGACCCTCCCCAAGAGAAACGCTCGAATTTATCTTTTTCCTTAAAGCTGGCCAGCCCGATGAGGAAACCGGCGAATGCCAGAACCAGCGAAGCCAGAGTGATTTCCCCGACGATGGCTCCCGCCTCCCCTTTTTCCGACACGGAGAGCAGAACTGCCCCGAGAAACAGGCAGATTGACAGAACGGCAATCAGCGAGGAAAGAATTCCTCCCCTCGCGTCATATTTTGTTCTGCTTTTTTTATATAATCTGCTTTTTTTCATGCAACTGCCTCACATAGCATCTTTTATATAGACTGTGATTTCCGCCTCGTCTTCCAGTTTCTCTCTCCGGCTGATATCCTCTTTTTCACAAAACATCTTCTGTTTCCCGACCGGGATCTCACGTTTCACAGAGCAGTTTTTGTTATCAGCCTGAGCTTCCTGATTCAAAAAACCGATTCCTGTTGCCATTCTCTCTCCGTCTGATTTTCCCAATTTCACAAAATATTTTCTGTTTTCAGCTGTTTTCCCCGGTTTCACGGAACATTTTCTGTTTTTAACCGTGATAATTTTTTACCTCGCCCGCCGTCGTTCAAAAGCGCGAACCAGCGTCCGCACAATCACATACAGGATGTAACCCGCGGCTCCGCCGACCGTGTTTAAGAGCAGGTCATCCACGTCAAAAACCCCGATCTTTAACACCAGCTGCAGTGTCTCAATGGTCAGGCTGAAGCAGAACGTATAAAATGTCATCAAAAATACATTCACGCGATGTTTCCTCAAAACCGGCACCAGAAAACCGAATGGCATAAAGCACAGAACATTGCCAAACAAATTAATCGCCGCCCAGGTGAACCCCACTGTTTCGCGGTAATACCAGAAGCGATGTATCTCCTGAAACATTGTCAGATTGTACCGATATTCATCCCCCAGCTGGCCGGATCTGCCGAAATAGTCGCTCATAAAAACAAAATACAGCAGGCCAGCCATATACGTAAGAAACAAAAGCCAGCAGACCGCGCGCCGAAACCGCCGTCTTCTCGCTTTTGCCGCTGATTTTACAGCCATATTCCCCTCCGTCCAAAATGCCGCCTCACGCTGCGAAGCCCCTCTCCCGCCAGCGATCAAAACAGTACCTCAGACTTATCCTTCAAAAGCTTTCCCCCGTGGACGATGGTCAGAACACCGACCGTAACTCCCACGACAATCATCACCACGCCCAGCGCAATGTTCCAGCCGCCGACAGCTTTCATTTCACGATAAATTTTTTCCATGATTCCTTTCCCTTCATCAGAAGCTCAAAAAAAATTATTGTCACATCTGTTTTTCCAATTTCCTGTTTCCGGTCGAAGTTTCACAAATCGGCACTTCTGCATTCGCAAAAATTCAACCGGGGCTTCCTAAAGACAATACAATTGCTCCAAAACTTCAGCCAGAGCTTCATGAAAACAATGCAATTGCTCCAAAACTTCAGCCGGGGCTTCCTGAAACCAATACAATTTGCTTAAGTTTCCGCTCCATACTGCTCATAATAAGCGTCGATCGCCGCCTTCATGGCGTCGTCAATGACGATTCTTCCCTTATACGGCCGGTTATACAGATATTCCACCACATCCGCCATGGTGACGATGGCGGTGGTCTTCAGCCCGTAGTTCTCCGAAATTTCCTTCAGTGCGCTCTTCTCCGTCTTCCCGCGCTCCATGCGGTCCACGGACACCACGAGGCCGACTACATCCACAGCCCCCTGCGCCTTTATAATCGGAAGTGTCTCCCCGATGGAGGTGCCCGCCGTGGTCACATCCTCAATGATTAGGACGCGGTCGCCGTCTTTCATGGGGCTGCCCAACAGAATGCCCTTGTCGCCGTGATCTTTTACTTCCTTGCGGTTCGCGCTGTAGCGGATGTCCGCGCCGTACAGCTCACTTAACTCCATGGCCGTCGCCACGGAGAGCGGGATTCCCTTGTAGGCCGGTCCGAAGAGCACGTCAAAATCCGTCCCGAACGCGCCCGCGATCGCCCGTGCGTAATATTCTCCCAATTTTTTTAACTGTGCGCCCGTGCGGTAAAAGCCGGTGTTCACAAAGAACGGCGTTTTCCTTCCGCTCTTCGTCATGAAGTCGCCGAATTTTAAGACGTCGCAGTCTATCATAAAGTCGATAAATTCTTCCTTGTAGCTTTCCATGGTTCACCTCATATGGTTTTTCTTCTCAGGTCTCCGGCTAATCGAAGTCCGTACTGCCACAGCGGATATTCTAATTCATGACCGTAAGTTCGTCAAGCTGTTTTCCTGTGGAAAATTGTTCACAAAGTTACTATTCACGGTTGTCCTCTATGAATCAATAATTCCGCGTCGAGCTTGCTCGTAAGGGAATTATTGATTCATAGAGGATGACTGTGCAACAGTCACCTCCCCCTCATGAGCAAAAACTTCGCGAAATGTATCGGTTTCATGAAATCTCGGTCGAAGTTTTTGCGAATGCAACGGGGAGGCCGTGATATAGTAACTTTACAAAACTACTGTTCCCCCGCAATCCCCCGATAACACTCCGGTCTGCGATCCCGGTAGAGGCCCCAGGCAAGTCGCTCCTTTGCTGCTCGCTCCCTGTAAACTTCGCCGTAAAGGATCTCCTCCCTGTCACGGGATGCCTGTGATACTGCTTCCCCGAATTCATCAGTGATGAAGGATGAACCGTAAAAAGCGAGTGCCGAGGACTGCCCCCCGTTTTCGACCGTCGGCTCCACGGTTTCCAGCCCGATGCGGTTGGCCGCCGCCACGGGTACGATGTTGGCCGCCGCATGGCCCTGCATGGTGCGCTGCCAGTGATCCCGGCTGTCCAGATCCAGGATGGGCTCGCTGCCGATCGCAGTAGGATAAAGAATCAGCTCAGCGCCCGCGAGGGCGAGACAGCGGGCCGTCTCCGGGAACCACTGATCCCAGCAGATGCCCACACCGATTTTCCCGTACCGGGTGTCAAATACCCGAAAGCCGGTATTCCCCGGCGTAAAGTAGAACTTTTCCTGATAATAGTGATCATCCGGGATGTGCGTCTTGCGGTACACCCCGAGGATGCTGCCGTCCGCGTCGATCATGGCCACAGAATTATAGAGGACATTGCCGTCGCGCTCGTAGAAGCTCACCGGGATGACCACAGAGAGTTCCGCCGCGGTTTTTCGGAACAGCTGTACCGCCTCGTTTTCCACGGTCGGTTTTGCGAAATCGTAATAGTCGTAATTCCGCTCCTGACAGAAATACGGCCGCTCGAACAGTTCCGGCAGCAGGATGACCTTCGCACCCGCGGCGGCGGCCTCCCGCACCATGCGGTCGGCCTTGCGACGATTTTCCTCCGGGGATGCGGAGCAGCGCATCTGGATGGCGGCAATTTTCAGTGAATCCAAAGATTCACCTGCCTTCCGTCCCGCTTCTGCTGTGGTTGTCTCCTGTTTTCTTTCCTGTTGATTTTTCACTATCTTATCCATTAAAAATTCCATTCCTTACTGCTCTTTTTCCAGAGAACTTTTTAATTTTCTGTCACTTTGCACAGTTTTTTCTCACAACTGCCTCTATTGCCGCAAAAAATCAGGCCGTAAAATAACTCAAACTGTCGTAGTCGCTCTGTTTTCTGCCGGGATCTGCTGTGTGATACAGTGAATATTTCCGCCGCCCATCAGGATGTCCCGCGCATAAACCGGCACAATCTCCCTCTCCGGGAAGAGTTTTTCCAGTATCTCCACTGCTGCGGAATCGTTTTCATCATGAAACTGCGGAACAAGAACGCTGCGGTTTGCAATGTAGAAGTTCACGTAACTCGCGGCAAGCTGCTCCCCCTCATAGCGCTCGGCCTCGCCTTCTTCACTCACGAAACCGGGCAGGTCTTCTTTCTTTATACAGACGGGATGCCTGGGGAGCGGGAGCTTATGGACATGAATTGTCCGCCCCATCGCATCGCGCTCGGATTCCAGAACTTTCAGGCAGGATCTGCTGTATTCTAACTGAATCGTTCCTGTTCTGTCCGGATCATCTATTCTCTCCGTCTCTGGCGACTTCAACGGTTCCTCCGGCCAGGCCAGCACCACCTCCCCGGGACGCACGAACGCGCACACATTGTCCACATGTTCGTTCGTCTCATCCCCATAGATGCCGTGGGGCAGCCAGATGACTTTTTTCGCGCCGAGGTATTGTTTTAGTTTTTCTTCAATCTCCTCTTTTGTGAGCTTCGGGTTCCGCCCCGGGCTTAAGAGGCAGGTCTCCGTCACCAGCACGGTTCCCTCCCCGTCGCTGTGGATGGAGCCGCCCTCCAACACAAAATTGCCCGCGTCATAGCACGGCACTCCAAGGTATTCGCAGACCCGCCCGGCGCAGGCGTCGTCCTGCTCCCAGTGAGCGTAGAGGCCGTCATATTCGCCGCCCCAGGCGTTGAAGCGCCAACTGATGCCGCGAAGCTCGTGTGCGTCATTTACACTCTTGTCGTGGAAGATGTAGCCGACGTCTTCACCACCATCGTGAAACTTGTTTGCATCCTTTGCGTTCTTATCCTTTACTTTCGCATCAGTTGCGTGCGATTCTTTTATGTCCCTTACCACAAAAGTCGGGCACACATCCCGCGCCCAGGCATCGTCAGTGGATATCGGGACGATTTCTACGGTTGGCATATACGGATCCGCTTTTCTCTCAGACACCGGCAGTGTAGACGGCCCCTCTTTTTCCCCGGACACCGGCGGTGTATACGACTCCACTTTTTTTCCGGACATCGACAGTGTAAACGACTCCTCTTTTTTCCCGGACATCGGCGGTGTATACGGCTTCCCTTCTCTGTCAGGCACCTGCGGCACCACACTTTTCCCGGCGTCTGCGAGAGTTTTTACCATTGACACCAGCGGCTTCAGATACTCTTCCGCCTCCCCACACAGGCGTTCTTCCGCCAGCATGTAAACCTTTTCACTTTTCGCAATCCCCGCCGCCACCTCGGCGAACGCGCGCTTCGCCGCTTTCGCGCCAAACGGCCAGGAGCCCGGCCTGTCCGGCCAGATCATGATGCAGCCCCGGTGGGGCTCAAATTCCCCGGGCATGTAGTATCCGTCTGCGGACGGAATCTGATTTTTTAATAACATATTTCACCTGTAAGCTAAGGAACTGTCACGAAATACCCTTACCCTCTTGACGCCTTCGGTTTTTATCGACTGTGCTTCACACCTTATCTGGCACAATCTGACCAAGTTGTTTCGTGACATTTCCTAATTGATGAATCATTGAAATGTATATCGGGCAACCATCGACTCCGTTTCCTGTTCCGATTCCCTCAACGTCATGGAAGCTGAACCTTCTCAACTTTACAATGATGATCCTTGCTCTTCTTACTGTATCCAATCCCCACCAGAAGTATCTTCCCGGTGTACTGCTTCGATGCCATCTTTCCCTTAAATTTCAACATATAGCCTTTATCCTTAATCTGCCGGATCGCTTCTTCCGGAGTCGCGTCCGCTTTTAACTCCAGAATCAGGCCATCATCCCCCGGTCTGATCGGATAAAAAATAAAATCGACATAGCCTCGTCCGGCCTTATCCTCGCGCTCCACAAAATAACTGTCACGCGCAGCGAGGTAAACAAGATTTACGATCGCGGTCAATTCTGTTTCATTGTTATAATCCAGCAGCGGTGTCTCCGTGCCGTGTGCAAACGCAAGTATCTCCTCCATAGTCTTCGTATCGCCCGTCAAAGTAGCCTGCAGCATACGGTCGGACTCCACAGCCAATCGATTGATATACCCCAGATTTTCCCGCTCACGGATGGTCTTTGCGAATTCTTCCATCAGTTCCTTATTCGGGATATGAACCTTTTTATCCTCGTAATTGAGAAAGCCATACACCACCATGGCAGACAGAATCTCATTTCGCGTAGTCAGCTGCATAGCTGTGGCGGCGAATTCTTCCACCGAGGCCGGTACGGCTTCCCCGGAAACCATAAGTGCCACGTCTTTTTTTATATCCGCGCGGTCATTCGCGATATATGTGGCAATCTCCCCATAGGTGCCGGTCGCAGTCCAGTAGCTGCGGATGCAGTTGCGAGTTAAAGCCTCAATCACAGATCTCGGATTATACATTCGTTCCGAGGAAGGTGTATGATATCCGTCATACCAGAGTTTCAAATCCGTTCTTGTAATATTCAGTTTTGGAGTTATGGCCTCATATTTTGCAAACAATTCGTCAACTTCCGATTCCGTAAAACCAAAATATTCGCTGAAAATGTCATCCGTCGCCATCGTATATTCCTGAAAATTATTGATAGTAGACCCACTCGAATACTTCGCTATGGGCAAAACACCTGTCATATAACTCAGCGCGACATAAGCCTTGTCTTTCGTCATCGCGGCCAGCCAGTTGATGAAGCTTCTTCTGTCCTCGTCTGTCGTATAAGCCTTATGGAAAATGCAGTCCCATTCATCAAAGATAAGGATAAACCTTTCTTTCGTCTGTTCGTGAATACGGTTCAGATCCTGCACAACCGTCCCTTTTTTCCGAAAACGCACATCCGGATAAGCCTCATGAAGATCCTCCTGCAAAATTTCTTTCACCGAAGTAATGAATTCCTCATAGCTTGTGCTCTCGTTTGCTTCATTAAGAAAGCTAATATATATCACATTATATTTATTCATATAATCATGATAATTAAAAGATTCATTTTCTTTCACTTTCTGCGCAATCTTTAAAGAATCAAACACTCCGCTGCTGTCCATCCCCCGGCTAAAGAAAGCACCGATCATGGCCGCCATGACAGATTTGCCGAAACGGCGCGGGCGGGTGATGCAAATATGGTTGGACCCCTGTTCGACCAGGGGAACCAGTATTCTTAACATGTCCGTTTTGTCAACAAAATACGGCTTTTTGGCTTCGTTCCCGTATAAAGTAAGAGCCTGCGAAGTGTTTAAATAATCTCCCATTTTTCTGATCCCCCTTCTGATTCCTGTGCTCCGATTCATTTGGAATACAATGAATATGTGCCACTTCCTTATACTACATATAAACAATATTGCATATAAACATACTCCCATATCCGTCTTCGATATTCGGAACCCTCCTGTAAAAACAATGTATGCATTATAACAGGCGAAGCAGGCAAATTCAATTCAAATTCCATTCAAATTCAATATTGTCTATTCACGATCTGCCTCATGAAGTTCGCGAAGAAAACTTCGATACAGGCAAAAGTCTCGAATTTGCTCACCGGTTGCGATTAAAAAACAGCTCGGCTTTTGCTCGTGTGGGGGAAGTGACTATTACAAAAGCGGGAATCCGGAAGACTGCATGAACTTAAAATACTCACTCAGTCCTCCAGACTCCCGCTGCGTAGGAAAGTCACATGTCTTTTTCACAGGCATCGTCATGGATGGAAGCAGATTGCTTCGGGCGAAGTATGTACGCCACTCACGCGATCCTCCGCCGCCTGTACAGCAGCAGCGCCGCGCCGCCGCAGATGAAGAGCCCCGCCAGGAAGAATCCCCGGTTGCCGATGCCGCCGGCGGAAGGCATGATATCGCCGCCCTTGTCTCTGACGGTGATGGTCATGGTGTCACCGTCATACGATATATAGGTGGCAGATGTTGTATTTCCGTCATAGCTCACTTCCACCCCGTCTGAGGTGACTGTAATGGTGGTGTCGCCGCCCAGAATGTAATACCCGTCCGGCGCTTCCGTCTCAGTCAGCGTGTAGGTGCCGGTGCCAAGGCCGGTAATGTGGATCTCACCGTTTTCGTCCGTGGTATATTCCACCCCGTCAAGCGTAAATACCGCTCCCGCCAGTGTGGCACTCTCATCATCATAATCCACCTTTTTGATGGTGATATCCGCACTGAAGGTGTTGGTGAAGGCGAAGCTGACCACCCCACCCGTCGATGCATCTAAGGTGATTTCCTCTTCTACCGTGTAAGTGACATCTCCGTTCGTGTCGGTTACGGCTGTCAGCGTGTAATAGGTCGCTGTGACCGTGGTGGTGTAGGTCGTCACATTGCCGACGGTACTGCTCGTCACGGTGACCACCACCTTCACACCGTAGACGGTCTCATCGTAGGTGAGGCCGAAGCCGTCCCCCTGGGTCTCGCTGAGGATGTAGTAATAAGTTCCCGCATCCGAGGTGCTGTAGTTTACCTGTGTGAAGCTGACCGTATCCTCGGAGGTGCCATCGGTCCCAGCCATGGCAGCGCTGTTCGTCTGGCTCTGCAGGAGGCTGCCCAGCGTCCAGGTTCCGTCTCCGGAGACATCCGCTTCATACAGGTTAAAAGTAAACTCCCCGCCTTCCATGCTGCCGTTCTCCAGTGTTTTCTGAACCTCAAAGTCCCAGCCGGCGGACAGGTACAGCAGACTTTCAATATCCAGAGCAAAGTCCAGACCATTTTGCTGGGCGCCCCAGCTGTCGCAGAGAACGATAGCCACTTCAAAGTAGGTCAGGCCGCTCACATCGATCCCCGTATCCTCGATCGCCGCATAGGCACTGCTGCTCGTCCAGTTGGATGAGGTGTAACTGGTGCCGTAAAGGTAGTTGTAAAGCTGATATGCCCTCGCACCGTCGGCGGGATAATAGCTGCCCTCCGGGTAGGTTGTGGACGAATCAATGGTCGCGTAATACGTGTTGCCGTCCGAGGCCACGTAGGTAATGACCACAGTGTAATCCGTGTCGAAGCTGATGGAGTGGCTGCCGGATGAGGATCCTGAGCTTGCGAAGATACACTGCCAGTTTTCCTCAGAGCTGTTGTGGGTGATGCTCGCCGTGTAATAAATCTGATTTCCGCTGCTGTCATAGACCACCACACTTGTGATACTGCTCAGTGTCAGGGTGGATCCCACACCGGATACAGCCACATTTTTTATGTCAATATGCTCATAAGTTCCGCTGCTGGTATCCCGCACCAGATGGATCACGTTTCCGTTTACAGCATCCGCAGTCACCTCGCCGCTGTAAGAATAGGTGTAGGTGCTGGTGTAATCCGAGGTTTCCACCGTGTAGGTCGCCCCGTTTGCCAGCTCAAACGTCACATTGCCGTTGCTGTTGGTGGTTCCGCTGTCCACCAGATTTCCCGACGAGTCATACACATACACGGTCACCCCGGATGCCCTCGCGGAGGTTCCGCTTGTCGTAGGATAGTAAACGGTAAATGTCACATCGGTAATGCCATAATATAGCGTATACGTATCGGAAACGGTCACCGTCTCGCCCGCACTGTCGGTGTAAGTGCTCTCTGCCGTCACGGTCACCGTATCTCCGTTGGAAACAGCGCCGGTCCATGTCACCGTGGCGGTACCATCGCTGTTCACCGTGATCTCCGCGATGGAAGTATCGTCAACGCTCCACTCCGTATCCGAGTATGTGTGACTCCCCGTGGTCTCCGCGGTCAGCGTGTACCCTTCGCTCTCCGAGCCGGTGCAGGACGTAATGCTGATTCCCGCATCCTCCTCGTAGTACAGGGAGACAGACATCGTCTGGGAAGTATTCCCGGAATAAAGCTGAACGGTGTTTCCGCTGCTATCGGTGTAGCTGTATGTGTAAGTGGTAGTATTGCCGCCCCAACCGCCAGCGCCAGGGCCACTGCTGCTGCCGGTGGTGATCGTCACGGTAATGGCGGTCACATCTTCGTAGGTAGTGCCATTATAAGTAATGTCGGCACCGACTAGCGTATATCCATCGAGCGCAAGGTCTGTATTGCTGCTCGTCAGGTCGAAGGCTGTTCCGGAGGTGCCGGTAAGAGACGTACTCTCACTCCCGATAACCGTGGTCGTGCCGTAAAGATACGTCGTGGCCGTGATGCTGGTGGAAGCCGACTGCTGGCCGCCTCCCCAGCCGCCGCCGCTGTTGCCGGTGCTCCAGGTGATCGTGAAAGTAGAGAAGCTTTCCACCTCAAATTCCACTGTCACGGTGTCAGTATCGGTGTCGATATCGACGCCCTCACCGGATTCCGCGACCAGGTCCGCTTCCACGCCGTCTTCGGTCTCGGTCAGATGGTTCACCTCGATGGTGGAGGTGTCCGCTCCCGCCGGGATCAGGGCAGAGGCGTCAATGGTGACGTTGACTGCTTCGGCAGGTTCGATCTCCTCCCCGCCTGCCCGGAAGGAGATGTTCACGGCGGCCATGGCGGTGTCCTCATCGTCCGCATCGTAATTTACCGTCTCCCCGGCAGCAGTGTAGGCATCGCTGCCCTCGCCGTAAAGCTCCACGAAGAGCGCCGCGTCTTCCGGAAGTGCGCCCGCCGGAGCGGTCACGGTGACGATCAGGATGCCGTCGCAGGCGGTGTAGGTTTGTGTTTCAGCTTCGTCGGCATCCGTTTCAGTTGCCGTGTTATTTACGATTTCCGCCCCACAGCTTTCTATATACTCTTCCCATGCCGCGCTGATATCCACGTACCCGACGGCGCTGTCCGGACTATAGTTGTTCTCTTCCACCGCGTCATTGCTGTCGCCTTCGATCACGGTCATTTCCGTCTCGGAGACTTCGGTAACAATGCCGACAGCATCCGCCCGGCCATCTCCGTTTTCATCAAAAAATACGAGATCGCCCGACTGCGGCGTGTTGTCTGTCGTATCTGTTTCCGTCTCCGGTTCGCTGACCGCCACATCTGTTTCCGTCTCCGATACACTGGCTGTCACATTTATATAAATTCCCGCTTCCTGCAACTTCACCGACCAGGCATAGGCACCGGTCGCTTCCGGTATTACATCCGTGGAAATGCCCGCGTAATGCAGGCAGAAGGATGCGAACATGGCATCCCAGGCGCCGTATTCATTTCCGGCCCACGCGCCGTAGCGGGTATAGCCCCGGACAGTCTCCCCATCCTCGGCTACCGTATAGTTTTCTGTACTCTCTGTATATCCAAGCTGACTTTCGGCGATGGCGGCCACATCGTCCGGCCACACGCCGGTAAGCGACGGAAGCGTCGCCTCCCAGTCCTCTTCTGTTTCCAAATCTGCATTTTCATTGCTCATACATGCGATTGTATGGGTATGTTCTTCCATTCCGCACACCAGCTGCTCCTCGTAGCAGGACTCAGCGTGCGTGTGTTCTTCACTTTCTTCCAGACCGCAGACCGGCACCTTTTCATAGCATTCTTCGCTGTGCCGGTGCTCCGTCAGTCCGCAGAAGGTCTCGTTTGTCAATGCAATGCCTGTGGAGTGCAGCTGCCAGTAAACACCGGCGGCCACGATGAGCGCAAGCAACATCAGCACGGAAGCCCTCCGGCGGATTCGTCTGTGTTCCGCGCGGAATCTTTCCATATAAAGTTTTACTGTGTCTCTCATAGGCTTACATCTCCGCTACCAGTCGGGCAGTTTCTTCGCCGTCTGCTTTCTGCCGATCAATTCATTTCTTCCATTTCCACTTTCTGAGCGAAATACTTAAATCAGTTCAATTCGTCCGGCTGCACCGGACAGTCACTCTCGTCTGTCCGCCGATGGTACAGGTGAACAGCGTCAGATCCCACTCGCCGGTCTCCCGGCTCATCATCTCTTCCACATCTGTGGGCTGTAAAATTACAACTTCCTCCACCTCATAGGCAAACACGTTTCCGTTTACGTCCGTAAAATACAGCGGGTCGCCCTGCTCCAGATATTTCAAATTTCCGAAATGGCGCGTGTAATTGTGTCCGCAGATCACCAGGTCGTCCGTCCACACGGAACCGCTGTAGCGCCCCGGGGCGATTTTTAGGCCCGCATAGCTCCACTCCGACTGAATGGGAAGCTCCAGCCCCAGCGAAGGAATGGTCAGTATCCCGATATAGGCGCTGCCGTCGATCTCTGCGGTGGCCATTTCGGTACCGCTGCCTGTTTCGGAGTCTGCTGTTTCATTTCCTGCGCCGGTTTCGCTGCCGTTACCGTTCCCAATTCCTGTGCCTGTACCGTTGCCGCCACTGTTTTCGGTTCCATCGCCTGTGTCATTGCCGTCCTGCTCCGTGCCGCCCCCGGAGGAATTTCCCGTATCGGATCCCGCCGTTCCAGCGTCCGTCCCGCCTGCCGCATTGCCGCTTATGATGCTTTCCAGTTCACTGTATATCCCGGCAGCGGATTTTCCCGCCCGGTAATTGTCCCAGTTGTTGTAGATAAGCAGGCCGACCGCCGCGAGCAGCAGAAGCAGCCCCGTCCCCATGCAGAGGAAACCGATTTTCCGTCTCATATACCCTGCCTGTTTCTGCCGGATTCCTTTAAGAACCAGCCAAAAGCAAACAGGAGAATGCCGCCTGCTGCCAGCACCGGAATCGGCCAGTTCAGCTGTCCGGTCTGCGGTAAGGTTACTGCCGTTGTCGTCTCGCCCTCCTCCGAGCCGGATCCTTCCGTTTCCGCCGACTCTCCCGGATCCGTCGAACCCTCAGCGGCTGTCGGTTCTTCGGAATCCGTGGATTCTTCGGGCGTCGCGGTTTCTTCCGGGTTTGTGCTTTCTTCGGTATCCGTCGTT
>JAJQBQ010000011.1:31229-111682 GCA_021203205.1 Lachnospiraceae bacterium
GTGCTTTCTTCGGTATCCGTCGTTTCTTCCGGGTTTGTCGTTTCCTCAGATCCTTCCGTCTCCTGATCATCCGTGAAGGAAACAAGCGCCGGCTTCGGACTGGCATCCACCTCGTATTCCCATTCGCCGTCAACCTCAAAAGGCACGGTAACGACAAACGGATTGAAGGTTTGTCCGTCGTCAGATATAACCGTCTGCACAACAAGGTACAGCCCCAGCTCCAGACTGTCAAATTTAACCGTTCCGTCGCTTCCGAGGATTTCGCTTGTTCCGCTTACATGATAATCTTCCACATACTGCGCCAGTATCCCCGCCAGGGATGTGTCTGTGACATTCAGTGTGACCGTGCAGTTTTCAAATTCATCCGTGAGAACATAGGCTGCACTTCCACTTTCAATTTTCAGAGAGGCAACTTCATAGAGACTGATTTCTCCGCCCGCGACAATGTTTCCGTCACTGTCCTTCAGGGTCAGCGTGATCGAACCGGTACGGTTCGTATCGGGGAACTTTCCGGGGAACGCAAATCCGGTCAGGGGTGTACAAAGAAGGATTGCAAGTGCGACCGAAAAGGCAAGAACACTCCTGATCAGCTTATTCAATTGTATCATAATGATTCGCCTCCCAGGTGATCTAACGAAAAACAACATCTGTCATTTTTTCTTCCGGCGTGTACCCGCCAGCAGCAAAACCAGAAGAATCAGCAACAGCGGCACTGCGACAACGGACGCGACAATCATGGTATCCACCTTGTACGCATCCGCCGTCACACGAATCAGCGTCGTATCTTCGCTTTCCGTGCGTACGCCCCGCACCAGCAGCCTCTCCGTGTTAATGCCGTAGGGTGTGCAGGTCATGAGCGTACAGTAGTCCTGACCTTCTTCAATGTACAGGTATTCGAGGTCATCCGGCTCCACGATGGAAATCTGATCCACCTCGTAGGTCAGCACCTCGTCCAGCACCGTGATGGTGAAGGTGTCCCCCACCTCCATCTCGTCGAGCCTGGTAAACATCAGTGCGCTGGGAAGCCCCCGGTGGGCTACGATGACGCTGTGCGTGCTCTCGCCGCCCACCGGCAGGCTGCTCCCCTCCATGTGACCCGCCCCCGCGGACAGGGCACTGGTTGACGTGCCATGATAAATCGGAAGATATACGTCGATCTTTTCGATGGTGACGTACCCCATAATGCCGGTGCCGGTGATGTCAAGAGTCTCCTCGTACCCCTCCACCGGGCTGTCCGTGATCAAAGCGATGGAAGAGTCGATGGAAAGCAGCGCCTGGTTGTAGGACTGGGCTGCCTCAACATAATCGGCAAACTCCTCCTCGCTTAATGCGGCCACGGCCTCGTCATAGGAGAAAATCGCTCTGGTCTGCGCCCTCTCGTTCCACCAGTTGCTGACGGTCGGGTAGAGCAGAACCAGAATGCCGATAATAAAGACAAGCACCAACGCCAGCGTACCCGGCCAGCTGTTCTTTTTCTTTCCCTCTGCCGCTTTTTTCTTCTTTTCCGCTTTTTGCTTCATGCTTTCATGTATCTTTCTTCACTCCGCACTGCCGTTTACATGCGCTGGCATTTTCAAGGATGGAATCTTCACATCCGGAATTGGGAAACACCTGACAAATATGACCTGCGCCGGTTTCCGTGAAACCCGCAACATTCTTCCGGGTTTCGAATCAGGCCTTGTTCATGCGCCTTCTGGTAATCAGGAGGATCGCCGCGCCCACAACAAGAACACCGCCTACGATGTAGAAGATCGTAGTACCGATGCCGCCGGTGGAAGGCATCTCGTCGCTGCTGCCGTTGTAGATTGCGATGGCTGTGTAGGTATCGGTACCCACTGTCACCGTTTGTGTGCCGCTAATTGTGCCATCCGAAGCGATCTCAATATCCACAGCCGCTGCCAATATATTATAACCATCCGGAGCCTCAGTCTCCTCCAGATAATAGCTGCCCGCGTCCAGGCCGCCAAAGTAAACCAGACCGGTAGAATCGGTCTCCAGTTCCGTAGCATCAGCTTTGGTCTGTGTCCAGCCGCTGACTATGCCATCCGAATCCAGAACGGCATAATATTTCACGCCGCTAACCTCTTTATACAGGACAAACTTGGCGCCGGAAAGGGCTGTTTCATTCCCGTCTAATGTTTCAAATGAATTCGTATACTTATAAACGTATAATTCGTAAACATAGGTAATCGTTTCGTCTTTCGTGGATTCCGCTTCGTTACCATAGCTTACATAGGTTTCGTTGGAGTTACCTGTGCTGCCGATCACCGCATCCGCATTCACAGTAGCGGTGTACGTCACCACAATTACCTGAGAGGAAGTCAGAACATCGGTGAGAAATTCATCCTCAAAGGCTATTTCAAAGGTGCATCCGTCCGACAGGCCACTGGTTGTAATGGTGTAATACTGCGAATCAACCGTGGAATCCGCAGATGCCAGAGAGCTTCCGACCTTGATGGTAAAGCTGCCCTCATTCAGGGTTAAACCCTCCGACATCGTATCGTGCAGCACCAGATTGGAGGAGCTATACGCATTTGTGATTTCTACCCTGAAATTTACTGTCTCGCCCACATCTGCAGTGTTGGAATCGCCGTAGGTTTCCGTGGTATCCTCCTGCACCGTTTTATCCACGGTAGGCGTCGGGTTTTTATCTGTCACTTCCACAGACGGCGTAGTGGAATCCAGCGAACACAGGCTGCCGAGCGAAGAATCCACCAGATAGTAGCCGTATTCCAGTCCGCTGAACGTAAGCGTGGTGCCCGTCGCGGTATCCGTAGCTGTTGGGCTTATGCCGTTTTCCTCCGCATACGCCATCGCGGCCTTTGCCAGTGTTGCCGCTAATGTGCCGGTACCGGTGCCTCCCGCTGTCCAAGTCACTTTACCGGTGGTTATATCCACGCTCACATAATCCGCTCCTGCACCGGTTGTGAAGAAAGCATACCATTCGGAACTGGAATCAATCGTATATGCATACGAGGTTTGGTTCGCATCGTAGGTCAGATCCAGCATCTTATAAACGCTGTAAGTCTCACCTGCAGTAGCGTTCGTAATCGTAATGGATCCATCATCATTGTCTGCAAACACCATCACGCTCATCGCGAGCACCATCGCCAGTGCCAGCATCATTCCGATCAGTTTTTTCATTTTACTCATGATCATTCTCCTTTTTTAATCATTTGTCACTTATTTCCGCGGTGTGACAGCCGCGCGTTTTTCCGCCACAGTGTGGCACTGTCAGGTTGCTTCCGGTTCCCTGCTGCCGGATTCCGGAGTACGTGATTTTCGGCCTTAAGCCTGTTTCCGCTGCTTCTTCTGTTAAACACCGGGAATGTGGGCCATTGGCTCCGCACGCCCATGCCAGACATGACACCTCACATTCATACATACCTTCATGTCCGCACTTCCTCCTTTCGCTTTTCTTCAATTTTTTATTTCATTTTCTATCTCAGAGTCATCGAGCCGTTCCCTTTTGACTCCTTTTGCACCGTCTGTTACTGACCTCGATTTCAAAAAACGATGCCAGTTTTAAAAAGTAATGACACCGCGAATCGCTTCGAAGTCAACACGAAGTGGCTGATTCAGTCAGATGAAGAGTTCACCCTGACTTTCACAGTTCTCAACCCAAAAATGAAATCTTTTCCAGCGGCCACACCCGCAGGACTACTTTTCCCACGATCTGCTCTGTCTCAATACAGCCAATGGCGCTGCTGCGGGAGTCAATGGATGTTTCCCTGTTGTCTCCCATCACAAAATATCGGCCGTCCGGCACCTGGTAAGGGTAATCGAGGTCACTCTCGCCCAGGGTTTTGTCTGTTACATACGGCTCGTTCAGCAATTCTTCATTGACATAGACGTTGCCTTCCTCATCAATATCCACCACATCTCCCGGGCCGGCGATGACTCTTTTTAAAAGCAGCTTGTTCTGGTAGTAAAAGCCCACCAGGTCGCCGGTCTTAAATGATCCGCTTTTAAACAGCACGATGACATCTCCGTCCGAAAGGGTCGGTTCCATGCTGCTGCCGGATACCTGCAGAACCGGCAGGAAGATGGTCGCCACCAGCACTGCCACCGCCGCCACTGCGGTCAGCGCGTAGACTGTGGTCGCCAGAGTTCTGCGAAATCTCTTCCGGTACTGCAGCCGCTCCCGTTCCGCGGCAACCTCCTCCTCGCTGGGGAGCGTCACATACTTCGGTTCTTTTTCCATGCACGGTCCTCCCGCTTAACTCGTATCCGGTTCCTGTCCTTTCCCTGCCTCTTCGCGCATACGCGCGGCAAGTTCGGGGTATTTCTTCACAACGCGCCTTATGGTTCCGGCGAAGGCCGCCCGTTTCCTTTGTATCTCCTGTTCCGTCTTTTCCAGCCTGACACGACACTCCTCGTCGGTCTGTTGTGCCCGTTTTTCCGCGTCCGAAATGATCGCGTCCGCTTTTTCCTCCGTCTCGGCGAGCATCGCGTCCGCTTTTTTCTGCGCGTCTGCCAGAACTTCCGCCACCCCCGCGCTTCCTTCCTGCAAAGATAACAGATACTGCTGCGCAGCTTCTTCCGCGTCCTCAAAAACATGGTTCAGGCTGAGAGCTGCCTCCGCGATGGAGCCCGCCTGTTCCAGGCGCAGAAGTCTGTCATCCAGCTGTCTGCGAAGCTCCTCATTTTCTTCCCGAATAGACCGCTCGTTCTGCTGCAAAGCATAGATGATCTCGATCAGCTCCGTGCGATTCATCTTCCTCAGTTCTTTTTCCGCCATACTTCCGATAAACTCCGTTCCAGATGTGTCGTTTCAAACATCATTTCAGTTACAGCACTGCCTGTGCCGTCACCCGCTGCGTTGTCTGCAGTCGGTGTCGCAACCGCTTGCAGCCTTATCCCCGCCCTGACGGATGTCGCGTGTTTACGTTCCGTGAATAGTAACAATTACAGATTTCTTCCGGCTGATTCTGAGGATTTAACATGTAAGATATGCTATTCAAGCGACAAAAGGTCATGAATTCGAATGTAATCATTCGATTCAAAAGTTAACGCGAAGCGTTCACTTCAGGCCTTCTTGTCCCTTTTGTCATGATATTTCCGTTTCACCCCTTAACCTTACGCCACAAGAAGGTGTAGGATTCTGATGATAATAAACAAGACAAATTTCCTAAAATTTACATAAATGTTTTTGTGCAAAAACAACAAAAAAACAACTTGTATTCTCTAAAATTTGGTAGTAAAATCCTAAATAAATTCATAAGAGAGATTATCTTTTTAATGGAACAATAACGTACACCTTTTTGTTCATTGATATGATTGTATTTGTATATGCCGTGATATTACTTATTTGAGAAATATGGCGGGTCAAAAATATGCTTCTTGTTCTATATGTTTAGTGCGTTTGCTGGATGTTATTTCATGTTTTATCGAACAGCCAACTTGCATGTGACAAACCAAAAGCAGGCTGTATGCCTGCTTTCTTCATCATGGAGAGTCTGTATTTGCAGATTGAATAGTTTGCTAAATTTTACTATATCCGTTTAGGTCTTACCAGCCATCTTCATCATTCGTGAAGCAAGAGAAATCTGCCTGCAAATCACTCACCCCAGCCGTCCCTTAAATTCCTCATATCCGAATTCCCGCAGCACTTCGCATGTCCCGTCCTCACGCAAAACCGCGATGGACGGCAGCGGCATGCCGTTAAAGGTGTTGTTTTTCACCATCGTGTAGATGGCCATGTCCTCGAACACCAGCCGGTCGCCGACCCGCACCGGGTGTTCAAAGGAATAATCCCCGATGATGTCCCCGGCAAGGCAGGTACAGGATGACAAGCGGTACGTGTATGGCTTTTCTCCGGCCGGGAAGCCTCCGGCCAACGGCGGGCGGTACGGCATCTCCAGCACATCCGGCATATGACAGGCTGCAGAAGCGTCGAGGATGAGGATCGGGAGACCGTTCTCCACGATGTCCAGCACTTCCGTCACGAGGTAGCCGGCGTTTAGGGCCACCGCCTCGCCCGGCTCCAGGTACACCTCCACGCCGTAAGTCTCGCGGATGCGGCGGACGAGGCTGATCAGGCGCTCCACGTCATAATCTTCCCGCGTGATGTGGTGGCCGCCGCCCATGTTCAGCCATTTTACCCGGCGCAGCCAGGGGCCGAACTTTTCCTCCACGGCGGCGAAAGTGGTTTCCAGGTCGTCCGCGTTCTGCTCGCAGAGGGTGTGGAAGTGAAGGCCTTCGATTTTCGGCAGATCACCGGAGTCCGGTCTTTTTTCTTCTTCTGACATACTTTCTTTCTGTTCAACATCTGCCTGATTTTCTACAATAACTGTTTTCGTCTTCTTCAGGAGTCCCTGATCCGCCTGCACTTTTTGAAAGAGCGATTCGCCCGTCTTCCGGCTCAGATATTTCTCAAACTCCGCCTTTGTCACCCCCAGCCTGGAACCCGGTGCGCAGGGGTCGTAAATGGCTTCCTTCTGGGTGGAACACTCCGGGTTAATCCGGATCCCAATGGATGTATTCCCGCAGCGCCCCCGGTACTTTTCAAACTGCGCGAAGGAGTTGAAAATCACATGGTCGCAAACAGACGCGATTTCATCGATGTCCTGCTCCTTATAGGCAGGGGAAAAGACATGGTTTTCCTTTCCCATCTCCTCTTTTCCCAGGCGTGCCTCGTACAGGCCGCTGGCCGTGGTTCCGCTGATGTACCGGCCGATGAGCGGGTACAGCGGGTATGCGGAAAATGCCTTCTGGGCCAGCAGGATATGGCATCCCGCCTCCCGCTCCACATATTGCAGGATCTCCAGATTTTTCCGCAGCTTCGCCTCGTCGATCACGTAGCACGGGGTAGACTTTATTTTTTCCATCATTCCACCGTCTCCGGCGCTTCGCTCACCACCCACGGCAGCCCGCAGCGGTTCAGCGCGTCCATGAACGGATCCGGATCGAATTCCTCCAGGTTATACACGCCCCGTCCGCTCCACGCACCGGTCAGCACCATCATGGCGCCGATCATGGCCGGTACGCCGGTAGTGTAAGAGATCGCCTGCGTGCCGATCTCCCGGTAGCATTCCTGGTGGTCACAAACATTGTAAATGTAGACAGTTTTCTCTTTCCCGTCTTTCACGCCCGTGAATATGCAGCCGATGTTCGTTTTGCCCACCGTGCGCGGGCCTAAGGATGCCGGGTCCGGAAGCAGTGCCTTTAAGAACTGGATCGGCACAATCTGCTGACCCTGAAATTCCACCGGGGCAGTGGAGAGCATGCCGACATTCTCCAGACATTTCATGTGGGTGAGATAGCTCTGCCCGAAGGTCATGAAGAAACGGATGCGCCGCACGCCGGGGATATTTTTCGCCAGAGACTCGATTTCCTCATGATGCAGAAGATACATGTCCTTCACGCCGACTTCCGGGAAGTCATACTCGCGTTTGATGCTCATGGGCGGAACCTCCACCCAGGCACCGTTCTCCCAGTAAGAACCGGGGGCGCTCACCTCCCGGAGGTTAATTTCCGGGTTAAAATTGGTGGCAAACGGATAGCCGTGATCGCCGCCGTTGCAGTCAAGAATGTCGATGGTGTGGATTTCATCAAAATAATGCTTCTGCGCGTAGGCCGTAAAAACGCTGGTCACACCCGGGTCGAAGCCGCTGCCCAGAACCCCTAAAATGCCAGCATCCGCAAAGGCTTTCCGGTAGGCCCACTGCCAGGAATAATCAAAATAGGCGGAAAAGCCCAGGTGTTTGCATCGGGCTTCGTAGACAGCGCGCCAGGCCGGGTTGTCCGTGTCCTCCGGCTCGTAATTTGCCGTGTCGATGTAGTCCGTGCCCGTAGCCAGGCAGGCATCCATAACAGTGAGGTCCTGATACGGCAGCGCCAGGTTTAACACCGCATCCGGCTCGTACGCACGGATGAGCGCCGTCACTTCCTCTGCCTTATCAGCGTCCACCTGAGCGGTGGTGAGGACGGTCTTTGTTCCCGGCTGCAACTTCTCCGCAAGCGCGTCGCACTTGGACTTCGTGCGGCTCGCAATCAGGATTTCTTTAAACACATCGCTGTTCTGGCAGCATTTTGATATCGCCGCGGTGGCCACGCCGCCGCAGCCGATGATAAGTAATCTTCCTTTTTTCATTTTGATTTCTTCTCCCGTTTTCCTTCCTCTTCCTCCAGTAAATCCTCAATATATTTCGGCAGCATGAACGCTCCCCTGTGCAGGTGCGTCGTGTAATACCAGGTTTTGATGCCCCGCTCATCCCAGCGCTCGGGATCAAAGTCCTTCAGCGGATGGTATTTTTTCGAGGCGAAGCCGAACATCCAGTAGCCCGACGGGCAGGTGGGGATGTGGGCCTGATAGACGCGGCTGATGGGGAAGCTGCGGTACACCTTGCGGTGCATGACGCGAAACGCGCTCTCATCCTCATCGTAGAACGGGCTTCCGTGCTGGTACACCATGATGCCGTCATCCTTCAGCGCCCGGTAGCAGCCGCCGTAAAATTCCCTCGTAAACAACCCCTCCGTGTAACCAAAGGGATCCACGGAGTCGTTGATGATAATGTCGTATTCATTCATGCATTTTCTTAAGAACCGCAGGCCGTCCTCGTGGAAGACCTTCACCCGAGGATCCTTGAAGGCCTTTGTCATGTCCGGAAAGAAGTTCTCACAGGCCTCCACGAACATGCGGTCCGGCTCCACCACGTCGATCTCCTCGATTTCCGGGTAATAGGAATACTCTCTCGCCACGCCGCCGTCGCCGCCGCCGATGATAAGCACCTTTTTCACGTTCGGGTGCACCGCCATCGGCACATGGGAGACCATTTCATTGTAAATGAACTCGTCCGCGTCTGAGAAGATGATCTTGCCGTCCAGCGTCAGGAACTTGCCCAGCTCCTTCGATTCAAAGATGTCGATGCGCTGGTACTCGCTCCGCGCACTGTAAAGCTGCCGGTCCACGCGCACCGAAAGCTTGATATTCGGCGTATGAATTTCTGAAAACCACATGTCCATCAAATTACGTCTCCCTCCTGACAGTGATTAGTGGCTAGCCACTAACCATTACCCAACCAGCACCTTCAGACTCTCAATCTCCATACTCTCCGGCCCCTGCAGCGAGCAGCCTTTTTCCTTTGCGTAGGCGATATGGTCGATAATCTCTTTCGTTACCATCTCCCCCGGCGCAAGGATCGGGATTCCCGGCGGGTAGCACATGACCGATTCCCCGCAGATGCGCCCCGCGGCCTCCGCGACAGGCACGGATACCTTGTCCGCGTAAAATGCCTGCTGCGGCGTACACACCACGGTGGGGTTGATATATTCCGCCGGAGCCAGCGCCCCGGATTTTTTTTCGTAAAGTCTGCGGATATCCGCCAGCGCCCCCACCAGCCGCTCGATATCGCGGATACGGTCGCCGATGGAAATATAGGCGAGAATGTTGCCCAGGTCGCCGAATTCGATCTGGATGTCGTACTCATCCCGCAGCAGATCGTACACCTCGATGCCGTTTAAGCCGATGCCGCCGGTATAGACCGCCAGTTTCGTCACGTCGAAGTCGTAGACGCTGGTGCCGTTGATGAGCTCGCGCCCGTAGGCGTAGTAACCGCCGATGGAGTTGATCTCATCTCTGGCGTACTCGGACATCTCCACCACTTTCCCGAAGGATTCCTTCCCCCGCAGTGCCAGGTTGCGGCGCGAGATGTCAAGGCTCGACAGCAGCAGATACGATGCGCTGGTGGTCTGGGTGAGGTTGATGATCTGGCGCACATAATCCGCGTTCACAGACGGCCCCGTGAGCAGAATGGAACTCTGAGTGAGGCTGCCGCCGGATTTGTGCATAGAAACAGCGGCCATGTCCGCGCCCGCCGCCATGCCGGAGACGGGGAGGTTTTCCCCAAAATACAGGTGCGTGCCGTGGGCCTCGTCCACCAGAACTTTCATGCCGTTCCGGTGCCCGATCTCCACGATCTTCTTTAAATCCGAACAGATGCCGTAGTAGGTCGGGTTGTTGACTAGAATGGCCTTCGCGTCCGGGTTCTCCCGCACGGCCTGCTCCACCTTTTCCGGCTCCATACCCAATGCAATCCCGATCTCATTATTTAATTCCGGCTCCACATACACCGGCACCGCGCCGCACAGAACCAGCGCGTTGATAGCGCTCTTATGCACATTGCGCGGCATGATAATCTTGTCATTCGCCTTAAGCACCGAGAGCACCATGCTCTGCACCGCGCTGGTGGTGCCGCCCACCATCAAAAAGGCGTGGCTGGCCCCAAACGCATCCGCCGCCAGATCTTCCGCCTCGCGCACCACCGAAACCGGGTGGCACAGATTATCCAGCGGTTTCATGGAATTCACGTCCACGCTCACACATTTTTCGCCGAGGAAATCCCTAAGCTCCGGGTTTCCCCGCCCTCTTTTATGCCCGGGCACATCGAAGGGCACCACCCTCCGCTTCCGGAAATTCTCAAGCGCCGTGTAGATCGGCGCCGATTTCTGCCAGTTCTTGTCCATCGATCATATAGAGCCTTTCTTATCCAACTACCCCGATCAAATCATTGATATCTTCCACCTGATATTTTTCCATATAAGCCGCGATGCCATCCACGATCTTCACCGTCGCTTCCGGGTCAAAGAAATTCGCCGTGCCCACCGACACTGCCGTCGCGCCCGCCATGAGAAATTCCAGTGCGTCCTCCCAGGTGGCGATGCCGCCCATGCCCACCACGGGGATGCTCACCGCGTGCGCGGCCTGCCAGACCATGCGCACAGCCACCGGTTTCACTGCCGGCCCCGACAGGCCGCCCGTGCGGTTCGCCAGGGCAAAGGTTCGCTTATAAATGTCTATTTTCATGCCGGTCAGCGTGTTGATGAGGGAGAGTGCGTCCGCGCCGCCCGCCTCCGCCGCCCGCGCCATCACGGTGATGTCCGTGACATTCGGAGACAGTTTTAAGATGATGGGCTGCTTTGCGTAACGCTTCACCTCCGCGGTGATAGCCTCCAGGGCCTTCGGATCCTGGCCGAAGGCGATGCCGCCCTCCTTCACATTCGGGCAGGACACGTTGATCTCCAGCAGATCCACCTGCTCCGAAGCCAGACGCTCCGCCACTTCACAGTAGTCCCGTACGGATCTTCCGCACACGTTCACCACAATTTTCGTATCATATTGTTTTAAAAACGGAATATCGCGCCTGCAAAACACATCAATCCCCGGATTTTGCAGGCCGATGGCGTTCAGCATGCCGCCGTAGGTCTCCGCCACCCGCGGCGTCGGATTGCCTGCCCAGGGCACGTTGGCCACACCCTTTGTCGTCACCGCGCCCAGGCGGTTCAGGTCAACAAATTCACTGTACTCTTCCCCCGCGCCGAAGGTGCCGGAGGCGGTCATGACCGGGTTCTTCAGCTCTACCCCGGCAATCGATACTTTTAAATTCATAACTCGATCTCCTCCGCATAAAATACCGGCCCGTCCTTGCACACGCGGCGGTTCTTCACCTGCGAATGCTCATCTGTTTCCGTCGTTTTGCACACGCAGCCCAGACACGCGCCCACACCGCAGGCCATGCGCTCCTCCATGGAGATTTGCGTCTCCATGCCGCGAGAAAGCCCGTATTCCTTCACCGCCCGCAGCATCGGCATGGGGCCGCAGGAGTAGATGACACATGCTCCGCAGTCGTCCCTGCCGTTTCCGGCCTCCGGGCATTCCTCCGAGGCCCGAAGTTCCTCTTTCGTCACATCATCCACGGATTTCGATTCCGTCGCACCGTTTCCGGCCTCCTCATTAGCCACTTCCTGCTCCCGCAGCGCGTCGATCACCGTCCCCTTCGTGCCGATGCTCCCGTCGTCCGAGGCGATGATCAGCTTTCCGCAGGCTGCCAGCTCATTTATCAAAAATGTCTGCTCTTTGTTCCGATATCCCACTGCAATGGTGATATGAATGTTCGGATTCTCTTTCTTCAACGACTTAGCAAGCGCCACCAGCGGCGGGATGCCGATGCCTCCGCCAATTAAAAGCGCGTTCCGGTCTTTTTTAAGAAAATACCCGTTCCCCAGGGGCCCGATGGCGCGGATCCCGTCACCCGCCTGTAACCGCGAAAACTCCGCCGTGCCTTTCCCGACCACCCGATAGACCACCCTCAGCGCGCCGCGCTCCCGGTCGATCTCGCAGATGCTGATGGGGCGAGGCAGCAGATTTGCCGCATTCCCTGTATAGAAATTGATAAATTGTCCCGGTTTTGCCTGCGCCGCCATCTCCGGGGCATGTAGCCACATGCTGTAAATGCCTTCCGCCAGCGGTACCTGACTCATAACTTTCAGTTCTTCTTTTTTCATACCTGTCCTCATTTCGGAACACAGAAATAACATGATGATACCAGGGTCAAAAGCTCATGAATCGGAAGCTTGCTTCCGAATTCATGAGGTTGGGACCCGCAAAACATGAGGATGTAGCCACTTTTGACCCAAAATGGGGCAAAAATGAGCGGAATCCGAATGTTTTAGGATTTCGTGAGCGCGAAGCGCGAAGAAATCCGTGGTATCATTACTTTCTACCCCAATATCACATGATACCGGAATCAGAATATCCCCGCGATATCTTCCCTCATTGCCACAACCGCCGCGCGCGCCGCGTCCGCATAACCTGCGCCGTTTTCCGCCACGATCTTCTCGTCCTTTTTCCACGCTGCGATAATACCGCGCGAAGAGTTCACGATGGCGCCGAGACCGTCTTCATTAAAGTAAGGAAGCAGATCCTTCGCCGTTCCGCCCTGTGCGCCGTAGCCCGGCACAAGGATATAGGATTTCGGCATAATTTTACGCAGCACCTTTCCCATCTCCGGGTAGGTCGCGCCCACCACACAGCCGACCTCGCTGTAGCCGCTTTCACCGATGAGGTCGCTGCCCCACTCGGCCACCTTCTCGCCCACCAGCTCGTAGAGCGGTCTGCCGTCCACGAGGCGATCCTGAAACTCGCCGGAGGAGGGGTTCGATGTCTTGACCAGGATGAAAATTCCCTTGCCCTCCGCCGCGCACACTTTTAAAAATGGCTTCACGCCGTCGGAGCCCAGGTACGGATTTACCGTGACGATATCCTCATCAAATACCTTTAAGCTGACGTTTCCGACCTGCACTCTTCCCAGATGGGCGGTGGCATAGGCTTCCGAGGTAGAGCCGATATCGCCCCGCTTCACATCTCCGATGACCACCAGTCCTTTGCTCTTTGCGTACTCCACCGTTTTCTGAAATGCCACCATCCCCGGCACGCCGAACTGCTCGTACATGGCAACCTGCGGCTTCACCGCCGGAATCAGATCCGCAGTGGCATCGATGATCCCGATGTTAAACTGCAAAATGGCTTCCGCCGCGCCATCGAGCGTCTCACCGTACTCCCCGAAGGCTCTTTCGCGGATATATTCCGGCACATAGCTAAGCATAGGGTCAAGGCCCACCACGATGGGAGCGCCGGTTTTTCGTATATTTTCAATTAACTTATCTATCATATCTCCCTCCATATCAAACTCATATCAAATCCTGTTTATCATCGCTCCTGATTTCAGTTCAGGTCAAATTCTGTCTGTCATCACTTCTGATTTCAACTCAGGCCAAGTCTTATCTGTCATCACTTCTGATTTCAGCTCAGGTCAAATTCTGTCTGCCATCACTTCTGATTTCAACTCAGGCCAAATCTTATCAAAGTTCGCATCGAATCCTGTCTGTACCGATGCCCATGCATCAGCGAAGAGTCATTTATCCCTATACACAATCTCCCCGTCCACGATGGTATATTTTACCTTCCCGCGCACGCGCCAACCGCCGAACGGCGTGTTTCTGCCCTTCGAGGCGAAGGTTTCCGGGTCGATGACAAATTCTTCGCGCGGGTCGATCACCGTGATATCCGCCATCTTTCCAACCCCAAGCGTTCCCCTGTCGATACCAAGCACCTTCGCCGGATTGCAGCTCATCTTCTCCGCCATCTGCAGCGGAGTGAGATAGCCGGTCTCCACAAGATATGTGTATGTGAGCGGAACGCTGGTCTCCAACCCTACGATGCCGAAGGGCGCCTGGGTGATCGGTTTTGCCTTTTCCTCCGCGGCGTGGGGCGCATGGTCTGTGGAAATGCAGTCCATGACGCCGTCCCGCAGGCCGCATTTTAAAGCCTCCACGTCCTCCGCCGTGCGCAGCGGCGGGTTCATCTTATATTCGCTGCCCTGCAGGGAGAGCGACTCGTCCGTCAGGATAAAATGGTGCGGGCAGACCTCGGCAGTCACCCGGACGCCTTCTTCCTTCGCTTCCTTCACCATGCGCACGCTGTCCTTCGTGGAGCAGTGGCACAGGTGGAGCTTCGCCCCGGTCTCCTTCGCCAGCAAAATATCGCGGGCCACGATAATGTCCTCCACAGCGTTGCTGATGCCGGCCACGCCGAGTTCCGCACTCTTTGCGCCCTGGTTCATGACACCGCCCTCCACCAGGTTTATGTCCTCACAGTGCGCCATCACCGGAATATCCGCTTCCGCGGCCAGCTTCATGGCTTTTCGGTAAACGCCGCTGTCCATGACGGATTTTCCGTCCTCGCTGACAGCGCAGGCGCCGACCGCGGCCATCCCCGGGATGTCCGTCACTTCGCGGCCTGCCTGCCCCACAGTCACCGCGCCCACCGGCAGCACGTGTACCGGCGACACGGCGTGGGCCTGATCCACCACGTATTTCACCCGGCAGGGGTTATCCGTCGCCGGTTTCGTGTTCGGCATGGGGCAGACGGTTGTGATGCCCCCCTTCGCCGCTGCCAGCGTCCCCGTAGCGATGGTTTCCTTGTGCTCAAAGCCCGGTTCGCGCAGATGCACGTGCAGGTCGATGAGTCCCGGCATGACGAAGCAGCCGGTGACATCGATGATCTCCGCGTCCGATTCCTTCATCGGAAAATCTTCCTTAATATATACACCCGAAATCCGGCCGTCCGCGATCAGCACATCGCCCGTCGCGTCAATTCCGTTCGCCGGATCCAGGATTCTTCCGTTCTTCAGACATAAATTCATGCATCCTCTCCTTCATTTAAAAATGTCCGGAAATTTTCTCCGCCAGGCTTTTCAGTTTCTCCTGCTCCGGCTCCCCCGGCACCCAGGCCACCATGGGGCCGTCACCCTCATAGCGCGGGATCATATGCACATGGAAATGATGCACCGTCTGACCTGCCGCCTCGCCGTTGTTCTGCACCAGATTCAGACCGTCACAGCCGGTCTCCTCCTTCAGCACCGCTCCCACCTTCGCCGCCAGCGGAAGCACCTTCGCCGCAACCTCCCCAGGCAGCGAGAACAGATCCTCCGCGTGGGTCTTCGGCAGAATCAGCGCATGGCCGAACGTCGCCGGACCCGCATCAAAAATCACCCGAAAATCATCATCCTCATACAGAGTGTTGGAACCGATCACGCCGTTCGCAATTTTACAGAAAATACAATTATCGTTCATATTCATTTACCTCTCTTAAGATTTCGGCCTGTCTGCAGGCTTCTCCCATCATCCCCGGAGTTACGATCCATACGATGCCTTAAGATTTCGGCCTGTACACAGGCTTCTCCGTTCACAAAACAGAACGAACCGCCGGATTCAAATACACCCCGTACAGCTTCGTACGTATTTCGCACGGGTCGTTTACGCTCAGTTCCCCTGATCCTTACCAAAATATTCGCCCCGAAAAGAGCGTCACACGGCGACCATTGTAACTGATTTCCCGCAGAATAGCAAGATACGATATTCTTTTTTCTTCGTTTTTCACGCAACCGAAGTATCTTCCTGTTTTCACGCAACCGGATTTTCTTCTCTCAGACGTTTTTCATACAACCGGATTTTCTTCTTTTCTTTTCATTTTTTTGTAGTATAATAACGCGCATGATATGACACAAGGGACAAAAGGTCATGAATCGAATGTTTACATTCGAATTCATGACCTTGGGGACCGCTAAACACGAGGAAGAAGCCATTTTTCGAAGAAAAATCGGCGAATTCCGAGTGTTTATAGGATTTCGAAAGCTGGAGTGAACGCTTGCGCGCTAACTCCGGAGAAATCCGTGTGTCATGACCTTTTATCGCTTGAATCATGATATATCAATAAAGAGGTAATCCCATGCCATCTTCCGAAAGTAATTCTTCACGCAAAAAAAGCAGTTCCGGCAGCACCCTCATTGTTCAGGGGGCGATTCTCGCGGGAGCCGGGCTCATCACCAAGGTGATCGGCTTTCTTTACCGCATCCCGGTCGCAAATATTCTGGGCGACCAGGGCAACGGGCTCTACTCGGTCGCCTTCGGCATTTACAACATCGCGCTGACGCTGTCCTCGTACAGCCTGCCGTTGGCGGTCTCCAAGCTGATTTCCGCGCGTCTGGCGAAAAATGAGTACAAAAATGCCTGGCGCGTTTTCCTCGACGCACTGCTCTTTGCGGCCGTGGTCGGGTTCGCTGCTTTTGCCGTCCTCTTCGCCGGGGCCGACGCGCTCTCTTCCTTCTATGCGAAGGAAGGACTCGAGCGGCCGCTGCGGGTGCTCGCGCCGACGGTGCTGGTGGTGGCGTTTCTGGGCGTTCTGCGCGGCTTCTTTCAGGGCATGAAAAATATGCTGCCCACCGCCTGCTCGCAGATTATCGAACAAATCGTGAACGCGATCGTCAGCATCCTCGCCGCCTGGCAGCTCACCCGCGTGTTCGCGGACACTGCCGACGTCTATTCCTACGGGGCCATGGGCTCCACGCTGGGCACGTTGTGCGGCGCCTTAAGTGCCCTGGCCGTCCTGATTGTGCTCTTTGTGCTGTACCGTCCGAAGTTTCAGGCGGAAATGGCCACAGACGAATCCGAACAGGAAGAAAACCGCGTCGTCTTCAAGGCACTTTTGCTCACTATTCTTCCTGTCATCCTGAGCCAGACCATCTACCAGATCGGCTACACGATCGATGATTTCCTGTTCGGCAACCTGATGCAGGAGAAAAATATCGCGCAGGATGTCATCGACTCCATGCAGGGCGTATTTAATACGCAGTATAATCAGCTGATCAATCTGCCGGTGGCCATCGCCACCGCGCTGGCTTCCTCCACGATTCCGAACATCGTACAGTTCACGGTGCGCGGCGACAGCCGCGGCGCAAAGCGCCAGATCACCTCGGTTTTAAAGATCAACATGGTGATCGCCATCCCGGCGGCGGTAGGCATCGCCGTGCTGGCGGAGCCGATCATGACGCTGCTTTTCCCCAGGCTTGTGACCTACCGGCCGCTCGCGGTCAATCTGCTGACCTGGGGTTCCTCCGCCGTCGTGTTTTACTCGCTCTCGACCATCACCACATCCGTGCTACAGGGAAGCAATTATATGCGGATTCCTGTCATCCATTCGGCCATCTCCCTCGGGGTACACGTGGTGCTGGTGACCGTACTGCTCAAATTTACGGATTTGAATGCCTACGCGCTGGTGATCGGAAATGTGACGTTTCCGATTCTCGTGAGTCTTCTAAATTGCCGCAGTGTGTCGCAGAAGCTTGGCTACCGTTTCCGGCTCGGTTCGCTTTTTGGGATGCCTCTGGCGGCTTCGGCTGTCATGGGAGTTTCGGTGTGGGCGATTTACCATGCGCTTTACGTTTTGTTTTCCTCGAATGTAGTCGCACTTGTCGTCTCCGTGGTGGTCGGAGTGCTGCTGTATCTGGTGATGATTTTGCTGTATCCGTGTTTTTCGGATCAGGAGCTTAAGGATCTGCCGATGGGGATGCGGCTGGTGAGGCTTCGCAGGAAATTCATCGGTGAAAGACCTTAGTTGCCTCTTCCTGCCTTTTTTTCTCTTTCCAGTCCAGGATTTTCTCCAGTCTTTCCTTAAACTCCCCCTCTTTCCCCTCCCCCGCCGGGCGGTAGTATCGGCGGCCTTTGAGGGAGTCGGGCAGGCACTGCATGGCGGTTATTTTTTCTTCGTAGTCGTGGGCGTACATGTAACCTTTGCCGTAGTCCAGCTCCGACATGAGTTTTGTCGGCGCGTTGCGAATGACCAGGGGAACCGGCTCGGCGAGCATGGTCTCGGCATCTGCTTTGGCCTCGTTGTAGGCCACCTCCATGGCGTTGGATTTCGGCGCGAGAGAGAGGTAGACGACGGCCTCGGTCAGGTGAACGCTGCACTCGGGCATGCCGATCAGGCGGCAGGCTTCGAAGGCCGAGATGCACAGCGGCAGCGCCTGTGGGTCGGCGAGACCGATGTCTTCGCTGGCCATGCGCGTCACGCGCCTCGCGATGTAGATGGGGTCTTCCCCCGCCTCGAGCATGCGGGCGAGCCAGTAGACTGCCGCATCAGGATCCGAGTTGCGCACGGATTTGTGCAGGGCGGAGATCAGATTGTAGTGTTCCTCCCCTTTTTTATCATACAGCAGAGATTTTTTTGAAGTGCACTGCTCCAGTATTTCCCGCGTCACGGTGATGGCACCGCCGTCCGCGTCACCGTTTAGCACCGCCATTTCCAGCGTGGAGAGGGCCATCCTGGCATCGCCGTTCGCATAGTTGGCGATGAGATCCAGCGTGTCGTCCTCCATCTTCAGCTTCAGATTGCCGAAGCCCCGCGGATCCCGCACGGCCCGCTCCAAAAGTGTTTTCAGATCATCCGACGTCAGCTCTTTCAGCACGAAAACCTTGCAGCGGGAAAGAAGAGCGCTGTTGATCTCAAAAGAGGGGTTCTCCGTCGTGGCGCCGATCAAAATAATGCTTCCCTTCTCCACAAAGGGCAGAAACGCGTCCTGCTGGGCTTTGTTGAAGCGGTGAATCTCGTCCACAAATACAATAGTCCGCTCACCGTAGCGCCGGTTCGCGTCCGCCTTCTGCATGACTTCGCGGATTTCCTTAATTCCGCTCGTCACAGCCGAAAAGTCGATGAAGGTCGCCTTCGACCGGCGCGCGATGATCCTCGCCAGCGTCGTCTTGCCGACCCCCGGCGGGCCCCAAAAGATCATGGAGGATACCTGATCCTCCTCTATCAGTCTGCGCAGCACCTTCCCGCGCCCCAGAAGATGTGTCTGCCCGACGTACTCGTCCAGCGTTTCCGGGCGCAGCCTCGCCGCCAACGGCTGCGGAACTTCCCGGTCAAATAAACTCATCTGCTCCACTTTTTAACCTCACTTAAAGCAATCTATGTCAAACCGAAATGATATCTCCCTGTAACCTGACCTCTCCTCTTTCTGTCATTTCACGTGTAAGCAGTACTTTCAAAATCTGATTGCGCAGATCCCTGTCCGTCACCACTTCAACCTTCAGATACTGAGGCGTATGACCCACGGCCACTCTCTCGCCCTCCGATGATTCCACCGTCTCTTCAAACAGCACATCCACCGTTTTTTCAAGGAAAGAGCGTGCAAATGCTTCCTCCATCTCCAGATTCAGCTTTCTCAAAATCGCACTCCGGGCATCCTTCACCGGCTCCGGAATCTGGTGATCCATGACTGCCGCGCGCGTCCCGCGCCTTGCCGAGTATTTAAAAATGTGCATGCGCGCAAAACGCACGCGCGCCAGGAATTCTTTCGTGGTCTCAAATTCTTCCTCCGTCTCTCCGGGGAATCCCACGATCACGTCCGTAGTGATGGCGGCATCCGGAAAATAACGGCGGATGATCTCGCACTTTTCCAGGTACTCCGCCGCAGTGTAATGGCGGTTCATGCGTCGCAGTGTCGCATCACAGCCGCTCTGCAGAGAGAGATGGAAATGCGGACACACTTTTTTTAACCCTGCCAGCGCCCGTATGTTTTCTTCCGTAATGATGCGCGGCTCCATGGATCCTAAGCGGATCCGGTCAATTCCATTGACGGAGCAGATCTCGCGAACAAGATCAATTAGATCGAACTTTGAGAAATCCAGCCCATACGAACTGATATGTATCCCCGTCAGCACGATTTCTCGGTACCCCGCTGCCGCGAGTCTTTCTGTCTCCGCAAGAACCTCCTCCGGTCTGCGGCTCACCACACGTCCGCGGGCGAACGGGATGATGCAGTACGAGCAGAACTGGTTGCAGCCGTCCTGAATTTTCAGATATGCGCGGGTGTGGCCGTTGATTTGGACATCTTCCTTTTCCCCGGATTGATTTCCATCTTCTTCACAGGTTCTTTTTGTTTTTTCCTCTCCGACTCCAACCTGCGCAGCATCGCACCTGCTTTCGAGATATTCCTCCACGATCGCGACAATTTTCTCTTTTTCCTTATTTGCCACCCACAGATCGGCGATTTTTTCATCCGCTTCCCTTGCGCCAAACTGTTTCTCGGCGTCCACGTAGCACCCGGCGGCGACAACTACCGCGTCCGGATTTGCCTTCGCTGCGTGCCGCAGCATTTTGCGGCTTTTCCGGTCGGCGATGTTGGTCACCGTACAGGTATTTATAATGTAGACATCCGCCGCGTCAAAGGGCGGCACCACCCTGTAGCCCGCCTCTCTGAATTTTTCCGCCATGCGGTCTGTTTCATATCCGTTTACCTTGCAGCCAAGGCTGTAAAGGCACACACGCGTTTTCTTTCTATCCATATTTCTTCCAAATTTTCAATTCCCGATAATCATAGTCCAAATCACAAAAGTCTTCTCACATCCCCTGAATATACGCCGCCGCACTCATGGCCGCATTCGCTCCGTCCGCCGCCGCGGTGATGATCTGACGCAGATTTTTCGTCCGCACATCCCCCGCCGCAAAGAAACCGGGCGCAGATGTGGCACAGTCTTCGCCGGCTGCGATATATCCGGAAGCATCCAGCTTCACCGCCTCGCATGTGCGAAGTACTTCCGTGGCAGGCTGCATTCCCACCGCAAGGAACACGCCGCTCACGGGAATCTCCGTCCCGTCTTCGAGGCATACCGCCCCGACCTTCCCGTCGCCGGTAATGGCTGTGACCTGATGAGGCGTCCGTATTTCGATGTTCTCCTTTTTTCGGATGAGATCGACCGTGACCTGAAAGCCCCGGAATTCGTTTCTCCGGTGAATCAGATAAACCCTGCGGCAGAGGCCTGAGAGGTAGAGGGCGTCATCTAAGGCCGCATTTCCGCCGCCCACAACCGCAACATACTGTCCCCGGAAGAAGGCGCCGTCACATGTGGCACAGTAGGATACGCCCCTTCCGGCGAATTCCGCTTCCCCCGGTGCGCCGAGTTTCCGGCGCTTCGCGCCCGCAGCGTAGATCACCGTCTTCGAGCAGACGGCGGTGCCGTCCTCAAATTCCGTGCGCCAGTATTCCTGCGTGCTCGCTCCCGCATTTTCCCACAATTCCTGCGAAACAGATTCATTTTCACTTCCTTCTCCATCTTCCTGCACATTTCGTGTGTCCGCTAATGCAGATTCCCACACGCTCTCCGCAGCTTCCGTCCTGACACTTACACGTCGAATGCCAATGACCGTGCCTTCCTTCGGGGTTACCCCCATTTCACCTGCATGGTTTTGAAAGTTTGCTGCCAGATCCCATCCGCTGATTCCCCACAGCCCCAGGTAATTGTCTACCCGATCCGTCTCGGTGATCTGTCCCACACCGTAAACATTGGACTCATATACTTCCACGGAAAGCCCGGCCCGCTTCGCATAGATGGCCGCGCCAAGCCCCGCAGGGCCGCCGCCGACAATTAAGACATCTGTTATTTCCATAATCAATCTCCCTAAACCGACAAATCTTCCCTCGCCAGACACAGACAGTCGATGCGGTGTATCCCGTCAAGCCGCAGGGCGTGGGCGCAGGCGTCCGCCGTCGCCCCGGTTGTAAAAATGTCGTCCACCAGCAGCACGGACTTCGGCGTCGGCTGCCCTGTCTTTCGGACCGCAAATGCTTCCTTTAAATTTTTCCTGCGCTCACTCCGCGAGAGTTCCTTCATGGGCGCGGTCTCCCGCACGCGCAGCAGATAATTCTTCCTGACCGGGATGCCCAGCCGGTATCCCATCTCTGTGGCTAACAGCTCCGCCTGGTTGTAGCCGCGCTTCTTCTGCTTTTTCCGATACATCGGCACCGGAATGATTGCATCGTAGACTGTCTGCACCGCCCGGGAGGTCTGCGTGGCTTCAAATGCGCCGTCCGCGACATGCTCCGCCATCTTTCTCCCGTAATAAATGGCATATTCCTTTGCGTTTTTATACTTCAGGCGATAAATTGACTGGCGCATCGGGCCGTTGTACCGGTAAAGCGAACGGGCCTGGGAAAAATAATGCTCCTTCCCGCCGGCGGAAAGAAATACGCCCTGACTTTCCGTCCGCATTTCCCCGTATCTGCCCTGAGTTTCGGAAAAACTGCTGCTTTCCTGAAAACTGTTGCTTTCCTGCCCCTGAAAGGAATACTTATACCGGGAGCTATTCCCCCGTCCTGTCCCTTCCGGCAGCCGATACCGCAGAAATTCCTCTCCCCGCAGGGACTTCGCGCAGGCCGGACACCACATGTCCGCCGCTCCCGCCACCGGCTGTCCACACTTGTGACAGACCTGACTGCCGATTTCCCGAAGCTCCTTCTCGCAGTCCGGGCAGATATCCGCCCCGTTTTTCGTCACCTTTCCGCACACCGGACAGCTTCGCGGAAACACGATATCCTGCAACGCGATATTCATAATATGTAAATTTTTCCGAATTTCTATTCTTTTTTCCTGTCTCGTATAGGTTCTTCTCCTCTCTTCCCGTGATCTTCTCCCCTGCTCTTCATTTCCAAAGTTCTCCCTTTTGAATGCTCCCTTTTCAAACGACCCCGAAGGGTTCCTTTCGTACTCTCCCCATCCGGATATCAGAATATCCACCGGTCTTCTTAGAACGAATCCAGCGGTTTTCTTTTCCATCTCGCAAAGTCCTCTGATATGACCCTGCGGATGTCATATGATATAATGAAACGAAATCCCCGTGATCACCCGAGTTCTGCCCCGTCTGCCGCCGCGATTTCGTCCAGCCGCAGCCGCAGCCCGGAATAGCGCCGGACTTCACTCACGTTCTTCGCCATCTCATGGAATGTCGCCTCAACGCCCACCATACACACGCACTTCTTCGCGCGGGTGACTGCCGTGTAGAGCAGATTGCGGTTCATGAGCATGCGCGGCCCCGAGAGCATCGGCAAGATCACCGCCGGGTACTCGCTGCCCTGGGATTTGTGGATGGTAACCGCGTAGGCCAGCTCCAGCTCGTCCGCGTCCTTAAAACTGTACAGAACGTAGCGGTCTTCGTCGAAGCGGACCTCCATCAGCTCCTCCCCCGGATTCATGCGAGTGATGATGCCCATGTCCCCGTTGAAGATGCCGACGCCCTCCTCCCGCAGCCGCCCGGCGCCGTCCCGCACTTCCCACCGCATCTGGTAGTCGTTTTTCGTCTGCATCACCTTGTCGCCGACGCGAAACAGCACGCCGCCGACCTCGTGCTCCTCTTTGGAAAATGCCGGCGGATTCAGGTATTCCTGCAGCACTTTATTTAAGCCCTCGACGCCCAGTGCGCCCCGCCGCATCGGTGTCAGCACCTGCACCTCCAGCGGGTCGGCGTCCACATATTTCGGAATTTTCTCCTTCAGCAGCGTGATCATGGCGGAAATAATGCGGTTCGCATCGTCCCGGTGCACGAACAGGAAGTCTTTGCTCCTCTTTGAAAGATCAATCGGAATCCCGTCGTTAATCTTATGGGCGTTCACCACAATGTCACTGCCGTCATCCTGCCGGTAAATTTTCTTCAGCGCCGCCACCGGAAATTTTCCGGACTCGATCAGGTCCTTCAACACATTTCCCGGGCCCACCGACGGCAGCTGATCCACATCGCCCACAAAAATGACTCGCGTCCCCACCGCGATCGCCTTTAACAGCGACTGAATCAGAAAAATGTCCACCATGGACATCTCATCAATGATAATCACGTCGGCCTCAAGGGGATTATTTTCGTTCTTCTCAAAGGCTGCCCCGTCAAAGCTGTCGTCCGCCAGGGTTTTCAGCTCCAGAAGCCGATGAATGGTCTTCGCCTCATGGCCGGTGGCCTCGGTCATGCGCTTCGCCGCCCGCCCGGTCGGCGCCGCCAGCAGGATATCCAGTTCCTGCGCCTCGAAATAGCGAATGATAATGTTGATGATGGTCGTCTTGCCGGTGCCCGGCCCGCCGGTCACGATGCACACGCCGTTTTCCGCGGCCATCTTCACCGCCTGGCGCTGCAGGTCATCCAGCGTGACTCCCACCTGGGCTTCGATCCGCCGAATCTCCCGGTCGATCTGAGAATCCCGGCCCGAAGCGGTAAGTGTGTTTAAATCCAGCAGCATTCGCGCGGCGTTCAGCTCCATAAAATAATAGGAAGACAGATACACCATCTCCTGAAGTTCGGCAGATTCTTCCTTCTTAATGGTCACCTTCCGGTCGATCACCAGATCCATCAGGTAGCGGTCGAGCGGGCGCTCCTCCTCCGGAAAGGGGATATCCAGAAGATGCACCACATTTTTGGTCAGAATATCCATGGGAAGGCACGTATGCCCGTTTGCCGATGCCTGCTCCAGCGTGTAGAGAATGCCGCTCTTTATGCGAAAATCCGAATCGGCGAGAATACCGGCCTTGCGGGCGATATCGTCCGCGATCTTAAAGCCCACGCCGCGGATATCGTCCGCAAGGCGGTAGGGATTTGTGCGGATAATGTCGTAAACATCTTCCCCGTAACGCCGGTAAATTTTGATGGCAAGCGCGTTGGAAATTCCGTAACCGGCGAGAAAAATCATGGCCTTGCGCTGTTCTTTCTGCTCTTCCATCTGCTGCCCGATCTCGCGGGCCTTCTTCTCGGAAATGCCCTTGACCTCCGCCAGACGCTCCGGCTCCTCCTCCACAACGCGCAGCGTGTCCGCCTTAAAATGCCGCACAATGCGCGCGGCCATGGCCACGCCGATGCCCTTGATGGCTCCGGAACCCAGGTAGCGCTCGATCGCCTCCGTGCTCTCGGGCGGGCGAATCTCGGCCGTCTTCACATTCAGCTGCTCCCCGTAGACGGGATGATTTGTCAGTTCCCCGGTCGCTGTCATGTGTTCCCCCGGGTGTACATCGCCGAATGTGCCCACCAGCGTCCATTCATTTCGTGCATCGGACAGGTGCAGAACCGTGTAGCCGTTCTCCTCATTCCTGAATACAATCTTTTCCACGTAACCCTTCAGGGTCTTTTCTTCCACCTTTAATTCTCACCCTCCCGCACAGTCTTTATTCCTTCCGTCTCCATTTACAAAATTTTGTTTTTCTTTCTCCGCAAGGTCTCGTCCCGATCTGTTCCCAGTCATAAGGTATTGTTTTCTTTGCGAATTCCTGTTACGGTCACTTTCCGTTCCCAAAGTTCTATTTTTCTCTCCGCGAAATCTCGTCCCGGTCGTTTTTCGTTCGTAATAGTCTGTTTTTTCCACGAATCAATGATTTATCTGTCCCCTTCCGCGTACCCCTGATCCTTCTGCTTTTTCTTCTTCTCGTCGAGAATCTGCACGTAGTGCCCGGTTCCGAGGGCAACGCACAGCATCGGATCCTCCGCGGTGACCGTATTCATGCCGGTTCGATCCTGAATCAGCTGCTCCATGCCGTCCAGCAGTGCGCCGCCGCCGGCCAGCACAATGCCGCGCTCCGCAATATCCGCCGCCAGCTCCGGCGGCGTCTTTTCCAGCACGCTGTGCAGCGACTCCACGATCTGCTCCGCCGTCTCCGTGAGCGGGTCGATAATCTCGTCCGAAGAAATCTCGATGGTCTTCGGCAGGCCGGTCACGATATTGCGCCCGCGCACATCCATCTTCAGCGGCTGCGGCTTCTCAAACACCGTGCCGATCTTAAGCTTGATATCCTCCGCCGTGCGGTCGCCGATCAGCAGGTTGTGCTTGCGCCGCATATAACGGATGACAGACTCGTTGAAATCATCTCCGCCCACCTTGATGGAATCGTTCACAACGATACCGCCCAGGGAAATGACCGCGATGTCCGTCGTACCGCCGCCGATGTCGATGATCATATTCCCGCAGGGTTTCATGATGTCGATGCCGGAACCCAGCGCCGCCGCGATAGGCTCATCCATCACCACCACCTCCCGGGCGCCGGTCTGGCGCACCGCTCCGTCCACCGCCTTGCGCTCCACCTCGGTGGCCGAAGCCGGCACCGCCACCGTGATGCGCGGCTTCACGTAAGACTTGCGGCCGATGGCCTTCTGAATAAAATACTTCAGCATCCGCTCCGTGCCGGCATAATCCGAGATCACGCCCTGGCGGATCGGCCGGATAGCCTCGATATTCTCCGGCGTCTTCCCCAGCATGAGCCTCGCCTCCTCGCCGATCGCGCGGATCACATTCTTTTCCTTATCAAACGCAATGACGGTAGGTTCCTTCAAAACCACGCCCTTGCCCTTCACATGTATCAATACGCTGGATGTTCCCAGATCAATTCCGATATCGGTGGTAAATAACATCGAAAACTCCTCCTCGCCCTGTTTTAAGTATGCATAAGAAATGAAAGCACTTCGTCAAATATCCGGATAATGATTTTCCGGCAGCAATGGTGCTATTATAGCGACTTGTATGTCCTTTTTCAACGAAAAAATAATTTTTCATTCGTCGCTCCCATGAGTAATAACCGTAAACAGAAATTAAATTAAAATTTCTTAATTTAACTTTTCTTTCATAAACCGTTCAAACTTTCGTCACAGTTGGCGGCTATACTACACGCGTGTTACGGAAACAGTAACATAACTTTTTCATAACTAGCCCGCCGGTAACGGCCGGCGGGAATCCCTCCCATTATTATAAAGCAGTCGCGCGAGTTCATCCAATATTTCTCTCCTTCTCTTTGGTGCTCACGCGGCTGCTTTATATTGTCTTGAAGTTCCCGGCTTTGCCTATTCGCAGTTCATCGCCTGAGATTCGCAGGGCGAGCTTCAGTCCTCGCGGCAATTTTAAACTCATTTTTATAAAATAAACCCACGCATCGAAATTGGGGGCTTTTGGGTGTATTTATATCTGCCTTACGCCAGCCCAAACCTCTTTAAATACCGCTCAATCTCCGCGAAATCCACCTCACACTCTCCCTGAAAAATCCCGACAGGAACCTTATCCCGAAACGTATATCTCCTCGGCAAAGCATCAAACCCGGTATCCGGAAACCGATAAACGAACACTTCCCTGCTATCCAAATCTACAATCCAGTACTCCCGCACACCCGATTCGCGATATTTTTTTAACTTTATGGTTTTATCTATTATCGCTGTCGATGGCGAAAGAATTTCCACAGCCAAATCCGGCGGCCCAAGTATTTTATTTTCTTTCAGCTTATCCGGGTCACACAGAATCAAAACGTCCGGCTGCACCATCGTCCATTTTGTCCGGTCAACCTGTACATTCATCGCGGCATCCAGAGCGATACATTTTCCATGCTTCGTCTCTATATAGGAATCAAAAGCCCGACTGATACGATATCCGACGATCCCATGGGCAGATCGCGGCGCTGACATATTATAAATCCAGCCATCGATCAGTTCTGCCCGCAAATCCTCCGGCAAAGTAAAATAATCATCCACAGTATACGTTCCCTGACGCTTGCCCAGACCATACGGATCCTCATAATAATCCGGTGCCGCGTCCGATTCGCGAAGCACAGTCGGCGCTTCATCCTTTATATCCGGGTAACGTTTCCCGGAATACTGCAGTTTCCTCTCTCCACCCGCCTCTTCTTTCTTAACCTCAGAGTTCGTTTTCCTGTCTCGCTCCTCAGGGTTCGTTTTCCTGCCTCGCTCCCCAGGGTTCGTTTTTCCGCCTCGCTCCGTCTCTTCCTGCTGCAGGGCATCCTTCTTTCCCATCTCTGTACCGTCTTTTCCCATTTTCACAGGATCCTTTCCGTGTTTTGTATTTTTCAACCTCGCCTTTCAATTTGTAAACATCAATATCTGAAATACTAAAATAGCTGATGCTTCACAAGAAACCTCTCAATCTCAGAAAAATCCACCTTGCATTCCCCGTTAAAGATTCCGACGGGAACTTCATCTTTAAAAGTATACCTTGTCGGCAGCACATCAAACTTCGTATCCGGGAAGCGATAAACCAGCACTTCTTTCTCCTCCGGATCCACAATCCAGTACTCCCGCACACCGGATTCCCGATACTTTTTCAGCTTTATCGTTTTATCTTTGATTGCCGTCGACGGCGACAGGATTTCCACAATCAGATCCGGCGCTCCATAGATGGAACTGCGCCTTCTTTTGTCCTGATCACACAGGATAAACACATCCGGCTGAAGAATCGTCTTATCTGTTCTATCAACCTGCGTATCCATCGAAGAATTCATCGCAATACAGTCTCCGCCTTTCTGCTCTATATAATTGTCAAAGGCTCTGCAGATGCGAAAACCAATACTTTCATGTCTGAACGAGGGGGATGCCATATCGTAGAGCCAGCCGTCGATCAGTTCCACCCGCTCATCCTCCGGCAGAGTATAGTAATCTCTGACCGTATACTCTCCCTGGCGCTTGCCCAGGCCGTACGGATCCTCGTAATAATCCAGCGCCGCACCAGACTCGCGCAACATGGCAGGCATTTCATCCTTAATATCCGGATAGCGTTTTCCGGAATGCTGCGGTTTCTTCTCTCCATCCGCCTCTTGTTCCTTAACCTCAAGGTTCGTTTTCCTGCCTCGCTCCTCAGGGTTCGTTTTTCCGCCTCGCTCTGTCTCTCCCCGCTGCAGGGCATCCTTCTTCTCCATCTCTGTACCGTCTTTTCCCATTTTCACAGACTCCTTTCCGTATTTTGTATTTTTCAACCTCGCCTTTCAATTTGTAAACATCAATATCTGAAATACTAAAATAGCTGATGCTTCACAAGAAACCTCTCAATCTCAGAAAAATCCACCTTGCATTCCCCGTTAAAGATTCCGACGGGAACTTCATCTTTAAAAGTATACCTTGTCGGCAGCACATCAAACTTCGTATCCGGGAAGCGATAAACCAGCACTTCTTTCTCCTCCGGATCCACAATCCAGTACTCCCGCACACCGGATTCCCGATACTTGTCGAGCTTTATCGTCTTATCTTTGATTGCCGTCGACGGCGACAGGATTTCCACCATTAAATCCGGCGCTCCATAGATGGAACTGCGTCTTCTTTTGTCCTGATCACACAGGATAAAGACATCCGGCTGAAGAATCGTCTTATCTGTTCTATCAACCTGTGTATCCATGGATGCATTCAGCGCAATACACTTGCCGTCTTTTTTTCTGATATAATCCCGAAAAGCAACATAAATCTCTCCCCCGATCATCTCATGTCTGAACGAGGGAGATGCCATATCGTAGAACCAGCCGTCGATCAGTTCCACCCGCTCATCTTCCGGCAGAGCATAGTAGTCTCTGACCGTATACTCCCCCTGGCGCTTGCCCAGGCCGTACGGATCCTCGTAATAATCCAGCGCCGCACCCGACTCGCGCAGCATGGCAGGCATTTCATCCTTAATGTCCGGATAGCGTTTTCCGGAATGCTGCGGTTTCTTCTCTCCACCCGCCTCTTCTTTCTTAACCTCAGGGTTCGTTTTCCTGTCTCGCTCCTCAGAGTTCATTTTCCTGCCTCGCTCCGTCTCTTCCTGCTGCAGGGCATCCTTCTTCTCCATCTCTGTACCGTCTTTTCCCATTTTCACAGACTCCTTTCCGTATTTTGTCTTTTCAACCTCGCCTGTCAATTTGTAAACATGAGTGTTAACGATTCCTCTGTGAATCAATCCTTTCTCTTCATTGCCTGCTCAACAGGCGAAATTCCCGTTTCATAGAAAATAACTGTTAGCGTCAGGTTAAAATAACTGTGCAACAGTCATCTCCTGACCAGACAGTATAACAGGAAATTTTTCATTTGTCATCCAGGCAGAAATTGGACAGGTTCTGAATATGTGACTTTTCACTCGATTTATGTGATATTTTGACGTGAAATCAGAGATTTTATAAAAGTTTAAGAAATCGGATGTTTTTCTCCGGCCGCTTTGCACCTTCTATGCGGCGCACGCGAAAACAGGGACACAGTTTCCCGTGTCCCCGCCGTTCGTAAAAGTCTGTATCCTAAACTATAAAGTTTCTTTAAAATTCATTCAAGCTACAGATTACTCGGTAACTCTCTTCTTAGCAAGCGCTACGCATACCGCAACTGCTGCAACGATCATTACGATGTACGTCCAGGTTGCAATGTCGCCGCCAGCCACTGCGCTGCCGCCGGATGCTGTAGTTTCTTCTTCCTCAGTCGTAGTCTCGGTCTCTGTCTCGGTCTCGGTCTCGGTCTCAGTCTCAGTCTCAGTTTCGGTTTCGGTCGATGTCGTCGAACTTCCGACAATCAGAGCAATCGGGGAAAGAGATGTGAACGTTGCAATAACATAACCGTCGCCGATTTCATCCGGTACGATTACATGCCAATCACCATCCTCATCCACATAGTGAAGAACAAGTGCAGATTCATAAGCAGAAGCGCTGCTGAAGGCAATTCTAAGCTGAATCGACTCGCCGTCCGGGATCTCATAAACCTCGCCGTCCAGCGTCAGGTAAACATCCAGAACCTCGTAGGAAAGGTCGCCTGCCCAGAGAGCCTCGAGAGCCGCCTGCTCGTCATCTGTCATAGTGTAAGTCTCATAATTTACAACAACGTTTGAGTCAATGCCATCCGACATGGATTCGATCGTGATAGCAACGTCAGAAACCGTGACAACCTCAGAGTAGGTGTCCGTCTTGGTCGTTGTTGTGGTGTAGGTGTAGGTGTAGGAAACATCCGTCAGAGATACGTACTCACCGGTCAGATGAACAGTCAGTGCGCAACCATCTGCATATGCCTCAACCACTGCAACAGTCACAAATGTAGAACCGGCTGCAGTAGACGTAACAGTCACGGTATCGCCAACTCTCTCAACAACAACTGTAACTTCCGTTCCGGCAGCCATTGTCTCAAGCCATGCATCCCAGTCAAAATCATCGTCAAGGGTGGTCCAGGTGATTGTATCATTCTCTCCCTGATTATAGAGCCAGCCAAAGTTGTCCGCTCTTACGTCAACATATACATAATCTGCATTGTACAGCTCTACAATAAAATTGTTATAGGTTTCACCGGATTCTTCCAGGTCACCTGTGTTCGTGAATGTGTAGGTAAGAACAAAATCTCCGGACAGCGTTACTACACCGGTGTCGGCAGTGAAGCCAGCCTCAATAGTCACATCATCTGCTGTACCGCTTTCGGTCACTTCTTCCGTTACAGTGTAGGTGATGGACGTGCCATCTGTAGCAGTAGCGGTGGTCTCGTCCTCATCAGTATCAGTCGATGTATCAGCAGTCGTCTCATCCTGTTCACTGTCATCAGAAGAAGATGTCGTAGTTTCGTCCTCATCTGAAGATGAATCGGACGCATCCTGTTCGCTGTCATCATCCGTCGAATCTCCAACCAGAGCATAGCTGTAAGTAACATTTGAAATTGTCACCTGCTCACCGGTCAGATAAACATTCAGCGTGCACCCATCTGCATATGCGGCAACTACCGCAACAGTCACGAACGTAGATCCAGCTGCGGTAGCTGTAACAGTAACGGTATCACCAGTTCTCTCAATAACAACCGTCACTTCCGTTCCAGCTGTCATTTCCTCAAGCCACGCAGTCCAATCAAAATCATCTTCAAGAGTGGTAAATGTGATGGTATCATCTTCACCCTGACCGTAAAGCCAACCAGCATTATCTGCTCTTACATCAACATAAACACCATCTTCATTGCAAATCTCTACGATATAATTATTCCAGTTTTCACCGGAAGCCTCCAGATCTCCCGTGTTCGTGAACGTATAGGAAACAGTAAAGTCGCCGGACAGTTCCAATCTGGCAGTTTCTCCAGAAAAAGCATCTTCAATCGTCACATCACCCGATTCTCCGGTAACCGTGCTGTCATCTTCCTCTTCCTCACCGGCATAGGTAACGCTCTGGATTGTAATGATGCCGCCGTCAGCGCCAAGATGGAATCCAAGAGAATCCGGAACCGCTGTCGGATACGTGATCGTGTAAACTTCCATTGCTCCGTCTGCAAAAGTAAACGATGCGGTTACTACCGTATCACTCGTCTTTGAAACTACAAGAGTAACCTCTCCTACACAGGATTCAGCGAAGCTATCCCAGTCATCACCCCAGGACGTTGTCACTTCATAAGACGGGATATTGTCCTCGTTGGTGCCGTATGTCCAGCCATAAGCATCCGCTCTTAACGTAATGCCAGCCGCCTCATCGGTAGCAGTCGTCTCAAAGATAAAGTTTGACCAGTTATCCGTATCTCTCTGGAAAGGATCATTGTCAAAAACAACCGTTACATCGTCATCTGTGAGATAATACTCATCTCCGTCAGACGTGTTCCAACCAGTGCTGCCGTCAACCGTGAGTCCGTCCTCGTATGTTTTCGATTCGGTCACATCTTCTGCCATCGCACTCATAACAGTACCAATAGCCAGAACAGCCACGAGCAACACCGCGAGAATTCTTTTATTAAGTTTTCTCATGTTAATATGTACCTCCTACATTAATTATTTTGGGTCCAATACAAGGACACAAGACTTTTATTGCACATCTTACAACAATATAACTTTCAGGTCAATCATTTTTTGAATTTTGTAAAAATTTTCTCGTTTTCCTGTAAATATTTTATTACATTTCTACAACAAAGCTGCCGGTCCAGAGCCAGCGATTAAACAACTGCCTTTAACATTCATGTGATGACACCACGGGTTGCTCCATGCGGAGTTGACGCGAAGTGTTATCTTCCGTGTTCACGCAAACCAAATCCTGTGGCATCCTCTGCCTGCATGGCATTTTCCTGTTTATTTTCGATGTTGTCCGAATTTGTACCTTTCTTTTCCAAACAAAGCATGCTATAATATCCCGGTATTTTATCAATGTCACGACATCGTCATTTCCAGCCTTGCAAAGCTGTAACATGAAAGAAAGGAGGCCTGTCATGGAAACAAAAAAAATGGTTCCCCTCGGTATCGAAGATTTTTCCGAGATTCGAACCGACAACTTTTACTATGTAGATAAAACTGCCATGATCCGCGACTTGCTGCTCGCGCGCGCAAAAGTAAACCTGTTCACGCGACCCAGGCGCTTCGGAAAGTCTCTGAATATGAGCATGCTGCGCTATTTTTTCGAGATTGGTACGGATCCGGCTTTGTTTGACGGGCTGGCCATCCGACAGGAGCCTGCTCTCTGCGAAAAATACCTGGGACAGCATCCGGTCGTCTCGGTCAGTCTGAAAGATATCGAAGGGCCGAACTTTGCATTTGCCCGAAAAAAATTGGTGAAAATTATCATGCGTGAGGCTTCCAGGCATCAGGAACTTGCGTCCAGCAATCGTCTCACTGCAGACGATCAGGAGTCTTATGCCCTTCTGAAGAAACGGGATATGGATGATGATACTTTAACCGACAGCCTGAAAACTCTCACCATGCTGCTGGAAAAACATTACGGTAAAGAGGTCATACTCCTGATCGACGAATATGATGTTCCTCTGGCCAATGCGAATGACCGGGGTTACTATGCTGATATGATCGACCTGATTCGAAGCATGTTCAATCAGGCGCTCAAGACAAACAGCAGCATTTTCTTTGCCGTGCTGACCGGTTGCCTTCGCGTATCGAAAGAGAGCATCTTTACCGGATTGAATAATCCTCGAATTCTCTCCATTACGAAAGTGCGTTTCGACGAGTATTTCGGCTTTACCGACCCGGAAGTGAAGGATATTCTTGACTATTATGGTTTTTCCGAAAAATATGAAACTGCCAAAGAATGGTATGACGGCTACCTTTTCGGAAATGTAAAAGTCTATAACCCCTGGGATATTATAAGCTATCTGGACGACCTGCTCGCCGACTCCCTTTCCCCGCCGCAGGACTACTGGTCCAACACCAGCGGCAACAACGTGCTCCGGAAACTGATCGAAGATTACGGAACCAGCCAGACGAAAGAAGAAATCGAGAACCTGCTTGCCGGCGGCGAGGTAGTTAAGACGATCCGAGAGGATTTAACTTATAACAATATCTACTCTTCCATTGACAATCTCTGGAGTCTCCTGTTCACCACCGGATACCTTACCCTGAAAGAGATGCCGTCCGGCGAAAAATACACGCTTGTCATCCCGAACCGCGAGATCAGCAACCTGTTCTCGAAGCAGATTATGGATTTGTTCAAAGAAAAGGTGGCCAAAAACAGCGATGACCGTGAAAAACTCTGCAGTGCCATCGAAACCGGCGACGCTGCCGCGCTGGAAGCCGCATTTACGGATTATCTGGATGACACCATCAGCCTCCGCGACACTTTTGTCCACAGAGAACGGAAAGAGAATTTCTACCACGGCATTCTGTTAGGCATCATCGCGTACCACGATGGCTGGGTCTCCAAATCCAATGCGGAGGCCGGGGACGGCTTTGCCGATATCCGGGTGCAGGCGCGCAGGAAAGGCATCGGCATCGTGATTGAGATGAAGTATGCTGAGGACGGGAAATATACTGCCGCGCTGGACGAGGCTTTCGGACAAATCGAGCAGGAGAATTATGTGCACGAGCTGAAAAAGGAGGGTTTGCGCACAGTTTATAAATACGGGATCGCGTGTTATAAGAAGTCCTGCCGGGTACGGTGCGAGAAAGAAGAGTACGAACCAGCGGAAGAATAAAATAGCTACAGGCAGGATACTCTTGTCGGTTTTCACCGCCGGATATCCTGCCTGTTTTCTATAATGTTCTCAGCATTGGGCCATTTGGCCAGCCTCACCGCAGCACGAAATGCCTCCGCGACATCCAGATTTGGAATATGGACTTCGCACTCATCCTCATCATACGCGAGATAGCCCAAATGAATCAGCAGGGTCAACACATCTCCCGGCTTTCAAAGGATATAAAATCGTTCTGAAAAGTTTCTGTATATACGCTGACACGCTGGCCGCCCAGCATCTGCACAATTGCGTCTTTCAGGCCGTCAAAGCAGAGACGCGAATCATTTACATGCTCCTTATAATCTCCCGCGCCACCTCTTCTTCCACCGGCACAGAGTACACGCCAGGCGCAAATTCCACCATGGCGCCGATGCCGTCCTGCACGACAAAGCGCAGCTTTCCGTCCCGCACTTTTTTGTCGGTGTAGAGCTTCTTTACAAGCGCTTCCCGGTCGATGTATTCCGGGATTTCCGTCGGGAGATTTGCGCGTTTCAGGAGCCGCACCGTGCGGCTCATCTCTTCTTCCGTGAGATGTCCCAGCCGCATGGCGAGGTGCATTTCAGCCACCAGGCCGACAGCCACCGCCTCCCCGTGCAGCAGGCGGTAGTCGCTCACCGTTTCGATGGCGCGGCCCACCGTGTGGCCCAGGTTTAGGATTTCCCGCAGGCCGCTCTCCCGCTCGTCCTTCATGACAACCTCGTACTTTACCCGGCAGTTCGCGTTCGCGATGTACGTGCAGGCATCCGGATCCCCGGCGAGAATTTCCTCCATGTGAGCCTCAAGGTAGTCGAACAGCTCCGCATCCCCCAGCATGGCGTGCTTGACAGTTTCGGCCATTCCGCTGGATATCTGCCTCCCCGGGAGTGTCTTCCAGGCAGCCACGTCGATGTAGACCTTCTTCGGCTGGTTGAACAGGCCGATCAGGTTCGTGGCAAGCGGCGTGTCCACGGCCGTCTTCCCGCCCACGGAGGCATCCGCCGCGGCCAGCAGCGTGGTGGCGTAGCTGACAAACGGAACACCGCGCCCGTAGGTGCCGGCCAGGAAGCCTGCCAGGTCTGTCACCACGCCGCCGCCCACCGCCACGACACAGCAGTCCCGCCGGAACCCCTGCGCCAGCATTGCGTCCTCCAGCTGCTCCTTCACAGCGCGGGTCTTGCTCTTCTCGCCCGCCTCAAACACGAACATCTCCGCCTGACAGCCCGCCTCCCGCAGCCTGTCGCAGATGACCGCGCCGTACAGGTCTTTCACGATGCTGTCCGTGATAACGGCGAATTTCTTCCGTGATCCGACCAGACCGAACTGCAGGTCATCGATCAATTTGTTAACCAAATCAAAACCGATTTCAACATCGTAGCTGTCGTCGACGACTTTTTTTAAGGATACGTGGAATTTGCTCATGGGAACCTCCGTAAAATATTGCTTGCATTTACCTGTCAGAAAAAGCCCGTAGAAAAATCTACGGGCTTTTAAAGTCGCTCCCCGAGTAGGGCTCGAACCTACAACAACTCGGTTAACAGCCGAGTGCTCTACCATTGAGCTATCGAGGAATAGTTTTGCGACACCATTCTGTGATGCTGTCGCAAACACGTGCAGTTGATGGGACTTGAACCCACACCCAGTTTACCCGGACATGAACCTGAATCATGCGCGTATGCCAATTCCGCCACAACTGCGTTTTGTTTGAAGAAGCAGGAAGCCTCCAAAAGCTCCTCGCTTTCTCAAGTGCACTCGGCGGGACTTGAACCCGCACCCGGTTAACCCAGACTAGATCCTTAGTCTAGCGCGTATGCCAATTCCGCCACGAGTGCATTTGTTGCGGTTCTTTCCCGCGAACAGGCGATATACTACCACAGTTCGCGGAGGATTGCAAGCGTTTTTTTATAAAAATTTCTCGTTTTCAGAAGCACCAGCCGAAGTTGTTGCGAATCCGGGAGATATGAGCACACATGATAAGAATTCTTCTGTACTATTCGCAGAAGCCTGCGGTGAGTTGATCATCCAACATCAGAGAAAAACCGGGCGGCACCTTTTGCCTCCCGGTTTCATTAATACTGTTTTATGCACAGAACAGTTCGGTTAACAATCATGCTTTCCACTCATACCTGACTATTTAACAGAGTACTGACATTGAGTCACATGTGTCGGCACGAGCTTCTTTTCCAGGCCAATCCGAATAATTTGGCAGAGTGTGTATATTGAACCACTGTTCTTTTCTTTGCGGCAGGTTCTTACGCCGCCAGTGCCTTCTTCGCCGTGTCCACAAGCTGTGCGAACGCGTCCGGATCATTTACCGCCAGTTCGGAGAGCATCTTGCGGTTGATGTCCACGCCGGCCACCTTCAAGCCATGCATAAGGTTCGAATAGTTGATGCCGTTGATTCTGGCTGCAGCGTTGATACGGGCAATCCAGAGCTGACGCATCTGGCGCTTTCTCTCCTTGCGGCCCGCGTAAGAAGACGCAAGTGCGCGCATCACGGACTGCTTGGCTACGCGATACTGCTTCGAGCGGGCTCCTCTGTAGCCCTTCGCGAGCTTTAATACTCTTTTATGCTTTTTCTTGGCGTTCAGGCCGCCTTTGATTCTTGCCATGTCTCATTCCTCCTAATCTGTACCTTAGAGATAAGGTAATATCTTCTTCATATTCTTTACATTCGTCGAATCCGTCATCGTAGCCTTGCGAAGATTTCTCTTTCTCTTGGCAGACTTCTTGGTGAGAATGTGGCTCTTGTAGGCCTTATTCCTTTTCAGCTTGCCGGTGCCCGTCGCCTTAAAGCGCTTCGCCGCCGCTCTGCTTGTCTTCATTTTCGGCATTTTAATGTCCTCCTTAATTACTCTTTGCCGTCGCAGCCTGACGCCCGTCTTTTCAGATACTGCCGCCATGCCGGACAACATATTCATGTACAACCATCTATACCGGTATCTTGCCGGAATTCATGTATACATCTTTTTTCTTAAAACAATACCGTAATTAATCACTGCTTCTTCGCTGCCAGCGTCATGCTCATGCTTCTGCCTTCGAGCTTCGGAGGCTTCTCAACCGAGGAGATGTCCTCCAGCAGCTTCGCAAAGTCATCCAACACATGTTTTGTGGCAGAGATGTGCGTCATCTCGCGTCCGCGAAAACGCAGTGTCACTTTTACCTTGTCGCCTTTTTCCAGAAACTTTCTGGCGTTGTTTGCTTTTGTGTTTAAATCGTTTTCCTCAATGTTCGGAGATAAGCGGACTTCCTTCACTTCAACGATCCGCTGCTTTTTGCGGGCTTCCTTTTCCTTCCGGCCCATCTCGTAACGGAACTTTCCGTAGTCGATGATCTTGCAGACCGGCGGCTTCGCCATGGGCGCCACCTTCACGAGGTCAAGCTCCGCCTCACGTGCGATTTTTAAAGCCTCTCTCGATGACATAATACCAAGCTGTTCTCCGTGTTCCCCGATCAGCCGGACCTCACGGTCCCTGATCTGCTCGTTAATATAAAAGTCGCTGATAGCTTTGCACCTCCATAACTAATGTAGAATCCCCGAAGCTTCGCGCTTCAAAAGCATCTGGTGTTCACAGCAGATACTTCTCCAAAAAAAGAAGGATAAGTTGCCTTATCCCACATCCTGTGCGCTGTGCGCAACACGGCCTGCCGTTTGCAACACTTCACACTTTTGGCGCTTCGACCGCATACGACAGTAGATTTCAGCCTTTCAGCCTTTCAGCCTTTCAGCCTTTCAGCCTTTCTGTCGACCGCGTCCGATTGCCTGATAAACGCCTGAGCACACACGTGTCAGGGTGAGAGGGATACTCTGCTTGTTTTTGAACTTCGAAAGTATACCACAGGGGCACGTGCGTGTCAAGCACAATTTTTCTGTTCTCAAAAATAAAATTTTTGTAAAATTTGCGTACTCATATTGTTATGCTTCTTTTACTTAAATGTTACATGGTCTTTTCACATATTGCCGCCGCAATATGAGTAATTGCGTGTAACATTTATTTTCGCAATTTTTTATAAATTTCTGCTTCATTTTTCCTTTTTTCTGTGATATAGTTAAATTCCTGTCATCCCTATACCGACAGGAGGAAGGGGTGAGCACATGTACTGGATTGTATCATTTATTGTCTCGATGCTTGCGAATGTAGCAGCACATTACTTATTTCAGTGGTTAGACGGTCGGAAAGGAGGTAACCGCTAACCCCGGAGATGTTCGCTCCGTTTAAGCCAAACACAAAAATCCCTCAGAATAGCGGTCTGAGGGATTTTTGTCGTACTGGATTGTATCGTTATTGCATCTCTGCAACTACCAGTATTTTATCACCTTATTCGCTTTTGTCAACCACTTTTTCACTCCGCCTCAAAACTCGCACAGCATGTCCCGGCCGCGTGCTTCGCACCGTTCCCGGCGATGCCGATATGATCGGCGGAACATACATGGTTCCGGTTGAAGGTGCACTTCGTCGCCTCGCAGCTGACGGACAGTCTGGTTTCCGGTGCGCTGGTGCAGCTGCACTCGTTGCGCGATGTCTCGAATGCCAGCTCGCGGAAGCTGGCACACTCCGTGCCTTTCGAATTTACCGCACCGGGCCCGTCCACACGTATGTGCTCCAGGCAGCAGTGATTCTCCTTGTTGTAGTAGCAGGTGGTAACATTGCAATTTAATATTGGCATAATTTTAACCTCTCCGACTTCATGAATTTTAACAGCACATAGTATGGCACAAACCGCTGACATTCCGATTCAAGATTACGAGATTCGTGGAACATACTATATCGGTCGCTTAAATCATAGTATATGTCAGGGAATGACTGTTTATTCATGATTGGAGTCCCAATATTTTAAGATGTGGGGTGAAATATTTCTCCACACGGCCAGTCTCCACCATGCCGCGCTCTGCGCTGTCCGAAATATTTCTCCGCGTGACAAGGTTTATATTTTCCAAAAAAAGAATACCGCGCTTCAACAGCGCGGCATTCTTTTAAAGAAAGTGAGAATCTACATTAGGAAAAGGATCGTAGCCTGTAGGGGAATCGAACCCCTGTTTCCGCCGTGAGAGGGCGGCGTCTTAACCGCTTGACCAACAGGCCGAACACGTGTGAGAGTATAGCAGATTTTTCGAAAAATGCAAGCACTTTTTTTCATTTTTTCAATCTTTTTTATTTCGTTTTTTCACGCATTTTCTTTTTCGCTTTGAATCATTCTCCGGTCATTGCCATATTCCGACTCGGATTTTGACGTTCAAATCGTCATGATTGCACGGAAGCCCCCATATCTTAGTCATTTCCCTCTCTGAGCACAAAAAGTAAATCCTTCTTTAAGAAGTATGAAAGACAAACCGCGAAGCGATTACCCTTTCATGCTCAGCGAAGGAAATGGCCGAAGCACAGAGAGCGACTGTGCGGCGGCTGCCTCCCCTCAATGGGATGAAATGAAATCGCTTCGCGATTTGATCTATATTTCGTGAAATCTATATTTTTTATTCTTCTGAATCTTCCTCGTCTTCTGCCGTATCTTTTTCCTCCACGTCCTATATTCTTTCGTATCCTCTTCTTCCACGTCCTATTCTTCCGTGTCTTCCTCTGTATCTTCTTCGTCCTCTTCCTCCGCATCGGTCTCCGAGGCGTCCTCATCCTCCTCCGCTTCCCACTCGTCCAGTGTGCGGTCGAGGTAGTTCGTGGTGAGTACGCTGTAGACCATCTCGATGGAATCGCCGCCGTCTTCCATGAAGTAGTAGGCGCTCGCCGCGTCGTTAAAGTCGCCGAAGTAGAAGGTGCGCTCGGTTCCGTCCGTTTCCGTGATGCTCACCGTGAAGGACGGGTCGTCAAACCCGTAATCCGACAGATCCGCATCCGTGGCATCAATGGTGCGGTAGGTGGAAAGATAGCAGAAATATTTCACCATGCTGTCCACATCGTCGGTCTCCAGATTGAAGTCCGGGTCATCCACGTAATACCACTCGCCCTCCTCATCCTGCGCGAAGGAGATGGTTGTTCCGTCGTATGTGTAGGAAATGGCGATGATGTCATCCTTCTCGGCCAGGTTCAGATCGGTCGTCTCTGCCAGTGAGGATTCCTCCTCTTCCTCGGTGTCCTGTGCGCTCATCCACAGCCAGCCAACAGCGAAGACCACGCAGAGCACCACCAGTATCAGTAACTGAAGTTGCTTTTTATTCATATATCCTCCAGGGAATACTCTAATGGGAAGTCAGTCAGCCGGCAGGCTCCCTGCACAGCCGACTGACTGCGAAAACTATTATTTTCTGCTCCTCTTCACCACGATCGAGATGCCGATGATGATGACGATGAGCGGTACCAGCCCGATGAGGATGATTTCCCAGATGGTCGCCTGCAGGGCCGTCACCACGAGATATTCCTCCTCAATGGTCTTCGCGCGGACGGAGATGGTCTCCTCGCGTTCGGTCAGCCAGCCGACGGAGTTTAAGAACAGGTCATGGTTCGCACCGGATACGATATTGTTCACGCTGTCATCCAGGAAATAGGCCCCGGAGTAATACACCAGACGCGTCTCGACCGTATCTTCATCTTCCGTGTCGTCATCGTCCGCGTCCGTATCGGAGGCATCGGTATCCGAAGCCGTGTCGTCATCGCCAATCGTCTCGGAAATCGCCACGCCCAGAGAGAACGGCCCCGCCTCATCATCGGATGTCTGTTCGTAGGATGTGGTGCTCTCGGTAATTACCTTCGCGTAGGAGTCATCGGTCGAATCGATCAGGCTGGTCACGGAAAGCGTGTCGCGCAGATCCTCCGAAATCTCGATGCCCTGGGAATAGATGCAGAGAATGTAGTAGCTGCCTGCGATGGGGGAGGAAATCTCATGGGAGTAGCTGACCTCCGGAAGCAGGTAGGTGTTATACTGGTAATAATAGCCCTGACTGGTCTCCACCACTACACCGTCCGTGGTCGTCACACCGTAGTAATTGAGAATGGATGCCAGGTTCGGGTAGCTGTCCTCCGTATAATAATCAATGTCCGTGACAATCAGCGCGCGCCCGCCGGCCTCCAGGTACTCGAGGATGATTCCCGCCTCATACTCCGACAGGTCGGAAGTCGGGTTGTAAATCAGAAGCGTCGCGCAGTCCTCCGGGATGGCACCTTCGGAGAGGAGGTTCAAATCCTCCAGAGACACATTGTCGGAAGCAAGCTCCGTCTGCAGCGTGGAGGAGAGCGTCTCACTGCCGTGGCCGGACAACTGGTAAACCGTCGGCAAATCCTGGCTCGTCACATAATTTAAAGCGGTCGTCACCTCAGTCTCCGCCGCGAAGGAATACTCATAGGTATACTCGTACGTGGTGTAGTCGATACCGGTGATCTCCGTCACATAAATTTCATCGTAATCGATATACATGCTGCGCCCGGTCGTCTCATCCACCACCAGCACGCTGTTGTCGGAAATGGTCTCGTCCGTGTAGTTCGACGCGAAGGTCGGGTACACGGCATAGTCCTTTGTCTTCACCACAATGTTGGAGTTCACCGCCGCGTAGCGGTTTAAGAATTCCAGAATGACCGAATCCTCGCTGCCGTTCTGAGCCAGCAGGTAAATGTCCACCTCATGATCGACAGATTCCGCGATCTGGATCGACTGCTCCTCGATCGTGTAGTAGGACTGGGCGGTCAGGTCAATCTTTGTGGACGTGGAGGGAAGGCTCGACACAAACAGGTTAATGAAAACCACGAGCACGACGGCCACGACCGATACGACCGTCGTATACATGCCGACCCGAAAATGTTTTTTCTTATCCATATTAACTCCACCTCCTCTTCTCCATCGACTGAACCGTGAGGAACAGGAACAGACCCGTCAATGTGAGGTAATACACGACCGTCGTCCAGTCAAAGATACCGTTGATAAAATTCGCCATGCGGTCAAACAGGCACAGCTGATTTAACACGGTCTGGATCAGGCCCTCGAACGCTGTGGAGTTCAGTTCGTACGCCACAAACAGCAGGATCTCGCCCGCCATGAACAGGAAACCTGTCACAAACACATTTTTAATCATCATATACAGGAACACGCCCGCCAGCAGAATCAGCACCACGAAGGACAGATAGGAGGCAAACGAGGAGGTCGAAATGAGCTCCGCGATGCTCGCCATCAGGTAAATCACCAGTACCGCGGCGAAGCTTAAGATCATGGCCACGATCTGGTTATCCGTCAGTGAGGAGATAAACATGCCGACAGACATGAGCGCCACACCCAGCAGGAAATACGCCAGAATCGCGCTGTAGGCCACCGCGAAATTCACATTCCCGTACAGCCCCATAATGGGCGGAATCAGGCACATCTCCAGCACCGGAATCAGCAGCACCGTGCACATGGCCAGAAACTTGCCCGTCACGATGGTGCTCATGCTCATGGGCAGTGAGTACAGCAGCTGATCCGTCCGCTGTCTCTTTTCCTCCGACACCGAACGCATGGTGATCATCGGCACCAGGAACAGGAAGAAAAATGTCATGCTGTAGCAGACATATTCAAAATTTGTGTAGGCATTATTGAAAGCGTACACCATGGTGTAAATGCCCGTAAAGACGATCACGACCGCGATGAAAATGTAGCCCATGATGCCGTGGAAATAGGAGCCAAGCTCTCTCTTATAAATCGCTCTCATCTTCTCCCTCCTTTCCGGCTGTTATCCGTGTCGGACGCTCCGGCGGCTGTGCCGTCACTTTCTTCGCCGCCATAGTCGCCGAACGCGCTCTCTTTCCCGTCCGCGAAAATGTCCTCCGATCCGGACGCTCCGCCATATGTTCCGGTGCCGGACACATCCGTATCCCGGCTGTCACCGTCCGCCGCGGTATCGTACGCATCATCGCCTTCCGCGCCGTCCGGATTATCACCGTCCACGGATTCCGCCGCACCGTCCGCGGCATCATCCACGGATTCGAAATCGTCATATGCGTCAATATCGTCCTTCGCAGCTTTCCTGCGACCCTGCTTCTTCCTGCGGCGATCCCGCTCCTTCTGCTCCATCTCCTCCTCGATCTCGATCTCCATCTGATCGGTCAGCTGCAGGAAGACCTCCTCGAGGCTCGCCTTCTTCTGGCCCATCGCGAGGATCGGGCAGCCGGTCCGCGCCAGCACGCGGAAGATTTCATCGCGGATATCGTGCGGATTCGTCTCGTCGCTCACCGCGCCAAAGCCCCTGTCGTCCAGCGTGATCGTCACATCCACGCCGTTGTCCTCCGCCGAAGGCTCAAACCGCTTGTCGCCCGGCAGATGCTCCAGTGCGTGCACCACCTGCGAATACTTGCCGCGCACCGTGTAGGTGAGCGTGTGGGAGCCGCTCATGCCCGCCACGAGGTTTTCCTTCTCGTCATCCGCCACGAGCCTGCCGTGGGAGATGATAATGATATGATCGCACACCTGGTTTACTTCCGTCAGAATGTGCGAACTCAAAATAACCGTGTGATCTTCCCCGAGCTTGCGGATCAGCTGCCGGATCTCGATCATCTGCTTCGGATCCAGGCCCACCGTAGGCTCATCCAAAATCACGACCTGAGGATTTCCCAGAAGCGCCTGCGCGATGCCGACACGCTGTCTGTAACCTTTCGACAGGTTGCGGATCAGACGGCCGCTCACGCCCTCGATGCCCGTCTTCGCCATGGCATCCTCAATCTGCGCCGACAGTTCCTTCTTTTTCACGCCCTTGGCCTGCCCGACAAACTTCAGGTATTCCGCCGGTGTCATGTCAAGATACAGCGGCGGCATCTCCGGCAGGTAGCCGATGAGCTTTTTCGCGGCAGCCGGTTCCTCGTAAATATCATGCCCGTCGATCGTGACCGAGCCCTCGGTCGCGGACAGGCATCCGGTTATGATGTTCATCGTCGTCGATTTTCCCGCACCGTTCGGCCCGAGGAACCCGTAAATCTTCCCCGGTTCTACCTTAAAGTTCAGGTCAGATACGGCTTCGATGTTTCCATATCTTTTTGTGAGATGTTTTACCTCAATCACCTGGTCAATCCTCCATTCCTGCTTAAGAAAGTCTGTCAGACGGCCGCCATGATTCGTGCTTTCGCGTGAAGCGTTTACACGCCCTCGTCATCGTCCCGGATTTGGAAGTCGGCATGATTCAAAGGCTCGTGCGAAGCTTCTGCTCTTCGCGCAGAAAAATGGCCGGATATTCGACGGACAGCTTTCAGTTTAAGGTGATGCCCGCATGGCAGGCAGCAAATACGGTCAGATGTCCGGCTTCGCCCGCCCGCAGGGAAAAGAAAAAAGACCTGCGAGACCATCTCAAGCGGAAACCGGACATTTAAACATATTGCGCATTTCCTGAATGCAACAACTTATTAAAGTTTATCGAAAAACGCTGAATATATTATGATTGAAATGTGAAAACTTGTGGGGTTGTTTCAGCTTTCTGTTGAGGTTGCACACATTGCACAAAATAACGCGCCGGATCACGCATTGTCGTCCGGCGCGTGTATTTTTCGCCTCACATGAAACCCGATTTGTGCGGATATTTTCATGTTTTGCGCAATATTTCAGATTTCATGTGAGGATTACTCTGTTATCTTATTCGGCTGCCGCAAGGAGCTTTGATACCGTGGTCATCGTTGTTCCGGTATTTACGCTTTCCGGGATGGATGTTCCGTTGATGCTGATCGCATCATCGTAACTTTCACCATTGTACGTCAGCACGGTCCATGCTGTTTTCGCGCCGGTCAGAGTTGTCTTATAATCTCCGGCGCCATTGTACTGTGCCGCATAAAGCTGCGGAGCCACATCCGTGTGGGAAGCAACCGTCAGGGTGACACCGTCCAATGTCACTGTTGTGTCATATTTGTAGGCATTCGAGGAACTGTTGCCAACCACGAGTGCCGCCACCGGCAATTCATTTCCGGATTTCCATCCGTAGGTCGTCAGGTATGTGGTATTCGTCGCCGCCTGAGTATCATCATCCAGGAATTTTCCGGTCGTCGTAATGACGGAGTTCGTCACCGTCGCCGTTCCGCCGCGCACGAACATGCCCTGGCGGTCGCCGGTGATCACGCTGTTCTCGACTGTAACCGTGCTGGCTGTGTTGATGTAGACACCGGTGTTATCCCCACTGTCAGAACTTGTGGTAATCACCGAATCTATGATAGTGATGTCGACGCCATTGTTATCGTCGGAAGCCGCGTTTGTACCGACACCGTACACGGTAGCCGTGACCGTGGAACTGTCGATTGTCACGGATGTGGCATTTCCGTTCGGAAATACACCGTAAGCATTGGCCGTCAGGGTCGTATCCGTCAGCGTAACCGAGCCGCCGTCGTATACATAGATAGCCGCGCCAGCCGCTTCGGAAGTAATGTCACCATTTGTTATGGTAAGGGATTCTCCGTCGGCGATCGCCAGTTCACTTGTTATGGTAAGTTCATAGCCGTTCAGATTTATCTCGCTGTCGGCTCCAATGTAGCTGCTCAGCGTCGTTCCGGAAATCTCGGCGTTCTCTCCGAGGGTGATCACCGTGCCTTCCGACAACGCAGTAAGTACTTCCGTACTGGTTAACGCTGTCCCGGCAGTTGTCACAACAATCGTGTTATAGGCAGCCGCCGCGTCCGCGAAAGGCTCCTTCTGCGTAACCTTCGCGGAGAAGGAAAGCGTCAGGTCGGTCAAAAGTTCTCCGTAAGCATCATACATGTCCTCGTTTTCGAGATCCGCCGAATAGGACACGGTATTGTTCTTAAGCACCTGCAGTGTCACTGAGGTGTCGGCATCCATCGCGGACACTTCCTGATAATATACAAGGGATTCCGGAGTTGTCGTCAGGGCTGCAATATCATCCGCAGTTGCTTCGACCAGCTGACCGCTGTCATCCAGATACCCCAGCAGAATCCACCCGTCCGCAATCTCATACTCGACGAGCCCCTGCGTCTTGTCCGTTACCGTTACATAAACATAGGCGTCCACCGTCGCAGTGACTGTGACCTCCGGATCCTTTGTATCGGATGTGCCCGGGACGATCTCGTACTCATCTCCCGAGTCCTCATCAATATCTACATCTACAAAGTTGACATTGAACGTGTTCACCACAGGTTCTTCTGTCTCGTCCGTCAGATATGCGAACGTTCCGCCGAGCAGCATTACCGCTGCAAGGGCGACCGCTGTTGCCGATGCTGCCACATTACGTTTCTTCATGTTTTGTCTCCTTTCACAAGGTAATAGTTTCCGCGGATTGACTTAAAAATCTGACGAATATGTCAAAGGCTGTTACCGGTTAGTTCCGCACTTCGGAAGTTCATGCGAAACATGAACTTCTGTTCCCTTAAGTCCTGTCAAACCTTATTTGTCAATCCGTATTTTCTCTGTTTTCGGTGTCAATCTGTCTTGTCTGTTTTCCCGATCTCTTGCCCGCAGCAGCAGGATTGCGGCAAGACTCACAAGTGCTGCCATCAGGTAAAATGCCATATGCGACTCATCTCCTGTCGGTTCCGCCTCATCCTGATTTCGCCGCTCAGAGGTCGTGATGACATCCCCCGTCGGTTCTTCCGCTTCGCCGGACGTGGACGATTCCTCCGTCTGCTTTGCGGTTGTTTCCTCCGTGCTTCCTGTCCCGGTCGGAGATTCTGTTGAAGTATCCGCCCCGGTCGACGGCTCTGTCTCCGCAGGTGTCTCTGTCTCCGTCGGCGCCTCCGTTTCCGCAGGTGTCTCCGTCTCGGTCGGGGTTTCCGTCTCGGTCGGAGTTTCGATTTCCGTCGGTGTCTCCGTCTCGGTCGGAGTTTCGGTTTCCGTCGGGGTCTCCGTCTCCGTCGGGGTCTCCGTCTCCGTCGGGGTTTCTGGCTCGGTCGGGGTTTCCGTTTCCGCCGGCGTCTCCGTCTCGGTAGTCTCCTCCGCATCCGTCGGCGTTTCCGTTTCCTGTTCCGATGTCTCCCATACAAAGTGATTTACTATGGTGTCGCTTTCCGCAGACAGCCACGCAAGTGTCGGGCGGATGGTCGTTGTCAGGAGCAGAGCCACCATCAGACAAATCAGCCGAATTTTCCGATTGTTCTTTCGTCTCCGTGTTTTTTTCATTCTGATTCCCACCGCCTCCTGTTCCGCAGATTCAGAAAAATTCTGATCCATCCTCTCCTGCGCTTCCCCTTAGTAACCGGCGCTGCAGCCTCGGGCTTTCAGCCTGCAGTTTGAAAGAAATTTCCTTTCCCGGCATATCACTCCAGTAATACTTTCGTTTCTTTCCGCTGTCGTCTCGGAAAAATCCATTTCGTTTCGTTTGTTACGTCGGGGATCGTGCCTGTTCACCGTCATATTGACGGCCTTTTCACTCATGATGGTTCACGTTCTTTTTCATCATGATGATTTTGCGTTCTCTTCAACAATAACGCTTTATGATGAACCTGGTAATAAACTCCCGGAGAATAAAAGCAGATCAAATATTCAGGTAATGAATATTACGGCGTGGGGGACCCCGGTTCCGGAAAATTGGAAACCGCCAGTCCGCTGCCAGGAAACCGCGAATTCGGAATGACGGAAACCGCCCTTCCGATTTTCCGGCTTATTCACCCGACCGCTTGACAGGATTTGATAATAAATTCAAAAACTGCCATGCCAATCTCACGCGCTTTTGATTCTCTCCTGATTCTCTCCTTGCCATATCGGCCGGCATCGCCCCCTCTCTGATGGACAGATGAAGAATTCTGTCCGGTTTTCCGGTATGACAGTCTGGACTTTCTCGTATAAAAGAATTGTTTATAAATATAGGCTTTCAGTTGCTTGGATGTTAAATGAATGGATTTTTCATATTCGATGGCTGGACGTTAGATAATTATGCACTGAATGCCCATGCATTTAGCAACCAGATGGCATATGGATTAATATTATAAAAAATAATATATATGAGAGCAGGATCGTTCTCCATGTTTTAACAGGACGGTCTCTCCTTTATGTGCCATGAATTTGCATTTCTTTGAGATTATGCCCCCTAGGCTGTCCGAAAACTCGCCTTTCAACTCCTTCGGACACAACATGTTGCGTTTCGTGTTCTTCCGAGACACCACCTGTTGTGAAAACGGGGAGACTGTTTTTAATTTTCGGACAGTCTGCCCCGAAAAGTACAGGTAACCCTGAAATCAAATCTGGATAAAATTGAAAAAAGATATGAATCCGAATACAGAAATGTAAAAAAAGATTTTGATATAAGCGAAAAAATGATTTATGATCTTGATAAAAAGCGAAAAAAATGATTGTCTTTGCAAAAAAGATATGGTAGTATGTGGATTATACATATAGATACAGCTTTCAGTTGTCGTTTCAAAACCGGACAGAATTCTTCTTCTGTCTCTTCTTTTACGAAACAAGCTGCAGACTTTCGAGCGTTTTCACGTGTTCTGCCCCTGTGGATATCAAATAGATTCGCGTAGTCTCCACGCTGCTGTGTCCCAGCACATCGGCAAGCTTCACGACATCGCACGTTGCGTTGTAAAAGCACCGGGCGAACAGATGGCGCAGGTTATGCGGGTAAACCTTCGTCGGCTCAACACGGGCGGCCTCACAAAGTGCTTTCATCTCCGCCCAGATCTGCTTTCTGGAGAGCGAGGTACCGTTTCTTGTGATAAAAATCTCCCCGGAAGCGATTTTCTGCTTTGAGGCGTATTCTTTCAGTTTCCTGCACAGTTTCGCCGGAATCAGAATCGTACGGATTTTCCCTTTCAGCGATATCTCTGTTTTCCCGGCCTTTGCCGCAGCCACCGTGATGTATTTCAGCTCGCTTACGCGGATGCCCGTAGCGCAGATGGTCTCCATGACCAGCATCAGCCGCTGTTTTCCCAGCCGTTTTGCGGTTTGAACCAGACGGTCAAACTCATGCCTGGTCAGTTCTCTTTCATCCGGGCGAAAAAGCCGTCGTTGAATTTTCAACATCTTTACCCGGTATTCCGCCATATCTTCCATGTCCAGCCACAGGTTGATCGCGGTAAGTACGCCGTTCACCGTCCGCGCTGTGCAGGTTTCCCTCAGATATTCGCGGTATTCCATCAACAGTTCCTTGCTGATCTCCCTCTCCGCAAGCCACTCCATCAGCCGCCGCAAAGCAGTGGTATATTTTATGACCGTCGCCTCCGCGCGGTCATTCAGACGAAGTTTCTGTTCAAAAGCTGCGATGTCATTTTCTGTAATCTGTTTCATATCTTCCTCCTGTTATCCGAATATGGTATATTTACCTGAATATTCCGGGCCATTTTACACTATGGCAGAATTCTGCACAGCAGCATTGCTCGTTTTTCGGCCACCATTATAGCATGTTTTTTTTCGAGTGTCTCTGTCAATTTTTGCCACGCAGATTTTTCCGAAGACTTTGTTCCGGCCTCGCAGTTTCCTGCCAACGGACTGACGTGTTTCCGAAATCCCGGAGCAGGGGTTCCCCCATATCGTAATAATCACTCGTTCAGAGAAATACAAGAAAGAGCGCTGCTTTACGTTTCCGTAACAACAGCGCTCTTTCTGTGTGAATCCTCTTTATTTTATTTATTTGTTCATATTCTGCTTCCAAAAGCCTGCCTTGGATCCGCATTATAATCGTTGTCGTTAGATTGTCACCCGTTGTTCAGCAAGATGTCATCATGCATAGCCTCAGCGGCCTGTCTTCTTCCGGCGCAACCCAAATGTTACCTGTCCCGAGTTGCAAGCTGCCTTTCCAGCTCGGCAATTCTCGCCTGATCTTTTTCTCTTCCTTCCTGTAGTTCCTTAATCGTATTCTTCTGTTCCTCGATCTGCTCCTGCTGCTCCTCAATCATGTACAGCGTCGTATTCTTATCCATCTCCTGCAATGCTTCCGTGTAATACCCCATAATGTCCTCCAGATTCTCGCAGAGCTTATACACTTCACTGTAAAGTTCCCGGAAATAGGGATACTTCTGAATCAGCTTCTCTATGATCTCCGGTTCGTCCTCGCACAGGAAGGTAAGCCATGCGTCAAATTCATTTCCTATGCCTTTATTTTGCAGAATTGCCCGGAAATTGTCAAGCGGAAGTATGCAACGAAGACTCTGCATGAAAGCCCAACACAATCTCGTCTTTCATATAGAGTCCACAATGCAGTAACTCCTTCTTCACAATCGAATATCTGCAAATATCCATACTTCGGAATTTTTTACCAGAGTTCTATTTGCCCAGAGCTGCAAGCTGTTTTTCCAGCTCGGCAATTCTAGCATCCTTCTGGCCAAGTTCGGCATCTTTACGAACCAATTCCGCCTTGAACTCTAGCTGGTCTTTTTCTCTTCCCACCTGTAATTCTTTAATCGTACTCTCCTGCTTCTCGTTCTGTTTTATTTCTTTCTCAATCTGATCCTGTAGCTCCTCAATTCGCTCCTGCTGCTCCTCAATCATGTACAATGTCGTATTCTTATCCATCTCCTGCAATGCTTCCGTGTAATACCCCATAATGTCCTCCAGATTCTCGCAGAGCTTATACACTTCACTGTAAAGTTCCCGGAAATAGGGATACTTCTGAATCAGCTTCTCTATGATCTCCGGTTCGTCCTCGCACAGGAAGGTAAGCCATGCGTCAAATTCATTTCCTATGCCTTTATTTTGCAGAATTGCCCGGAAATTGTCAAGCGGAATATAGATAAATTCCTGCGGCATGTGAATCTTCAGATCCGTGTCAAAAGTGACGCGGCCGCGGTGGATGTAGTGATCCGGCATGTCTTTCAGTTCCTGCGGACTCTTCTCGAACAAAACTATGGTGTATACATCCTTTATCTGCATATAGGAAAATTTCTTATTCGCAGCCTGCAAGCCTGTTTTCACGCGCTGATACTGCCGCAGAAGCAGATCCGCAGAATAACAGCTGGTTCTCTGCCCTGGAAATGCATAGCCAATCTTCTGCATCTCCACATTCGCGATGCTCCCGTCTTCCAGTTCCACCACGATGTCCATGATCAGAAGCGAGGATTCCGCCGTCATACGGCTTTCGTTCGGTAATACCTGGACTATTTTTACTTTCTTCTTGAGTACCGCAGACAGGAATCTCTCCAGCCGTTCCGGATTTTCCGTGGGGTTCATGATCTTCTTAAAGAACGCGTCATACAGGATCTTACAGCCTTTCACCCCGGTGCAAAAGTTCAGGAACTCGTTCTGTTGCTCCTTCTCCCAGCTTTTAAAAATGGTGTCCAGACGCGGATCTCCTCCGATTTCCGTCAGAATTTCCGCTTTGGTGCGCAGCACCGGAAAATACTGTTTCAGGTTTGATTTTTTCATACAATTGCTCCTCTCTTTGGCCGGCCTGCTGTTTTATTTTTTGATTCGCTTATTTGTGGAATTTCATATACCCGTATGGAAATACAGCGGGATTGCCGTAAAACAGAGCGCCGCAAGGCGCAGGGCAAATCTGACTGAGCCATTTCAGCCCTGTTTGGCGCCGCAAAGCAAGCCACAAAGCAAATCTGACCGACCTGGGAGCGATATTATCATGGGTTTTGTCTTATGTCAACATATCATTTATTAATATTCTCTTAATATTATGTGTCACGTGTGATGCAACATGGTCAAAACTGAATATGTGACATGGGCATGTAACATTTCGTGCTTTGTTATTGTTTGTATTTATTTAATACGCATATTTATGGTGTTTTCCTTGCTATGGCTCGTAGAAGCAAATCCATTGATGAAATTATACTTTTTCAATCTGGCAACTATGTCTCTTCGCATTCGCTCCTTTTGCGTCCTTGTCAAAATTGATTCCCACCAAAAGCAGGTCTCCATAATATTTCTTTAATTCACCGTCGTAGCAAAAAGTTCAGGGGCTCATCTCCCCGCAGCTTCTTCCTGCTGAATCCGCCGCGCTCACAGCACTCCATATTTCCCCAGCAGCGCCATTCTCTCCTCCGCGATCCCGTAGCTCTTATCTAATTCTTTCAGATTACTCGTAGAAGTCTCGCCCCGCAGATACCGGGCGACTCTCCGGAACCACTCACACACCACCATCCAGGGCCTGTCCTTCAGATAGGGTCTCCACGCACACCATGTTCTCCAGGATGGGAAGAGCAGCCGCAGATAGGAACCCAGCCTGCTTTCCCTGTGCTTTCCCTTCTGCAGGGTGTCCGCCACAATTCTTCCCGCCGTTCGGTCGGCATCCGAAGTGTTTCCGAATGTCCCCATTTGGAACATGTCCTCCAGCAAATCATCCGGGCAAACTGTTTTTCCGAAAAACATGGAATGATCTCCCTGCGGGAAAGGAAAACCGAGATATCGGTTTCCAATCTCCATCAAATCCGCAAGAAAGCCGTTTGCTCCGACATCCGTAAGCCCCCGGTCTATGTAATCCCAGTCAATCCTGTCCCCATACTTTTCGGCAAAAAGCAAAATATCGAGCATCATCCTCACGCCAAAACCGGAAAACAAAAAATGTTTAAATGCGTGAAACACCAGAAACAGGAAATGGTCTGTCGGCTGCATCGTCCGCACGAACACACCTTTGATCTGAACAGTCTCCTCACTCTGAAATACATTTTTAAACCAGTCATTCATCCTCTCCCGCCTGGAAGAAGATACGCCAAATGGATTCAGATGTAATTCTATGCTGAGATCTCTGCCATGAAACGTGACTTCCTGAATCACTGCCATGTCTTTATCCGGCTCTTCTTCTTTCTCATAACCGCAGGATTCCAGGACAGCCACTGCCCTCTCGTAATCCTTCTTTTCGATCAGAATATCTTCGTCCCCGGACGGGCGGTAATCCGCTCTTTCCCCGTACAGGTCACGGCAAATGATGCCCTTCATGGTAATGGGGGCCAGACCGGCTGCCAGAAACGACCTATACAGAGCCAGAAACGCGTCCGTTTTTTGCATCTGCTTGCTCATGGTCGCTATGGCAGACGTGAAATAATCCGCAAGCGAATCCTCAACCGAGGCAAACGAAGGGAATGCCGTTGCGGCATCATAAACCAGCGGAAGCATGCTCTGCTTTTTGGCCATGTTTAGCACGGCCATCCAGTCTGTCTCTTCGTCCGGTTCTTTTTCCATGTCTGCGCTGCCGGCCGGATGAAACGTGCTGCTCCCCGGATGTAACGCGCTGTTCCCCGGATGCAGCATGTTTTTTAACGCCGCAAGAAATGCTTTTTCTGTTTCTGTCATTGGGCTGCATCCTCCGTTTTTGCATATGCATGCTTTACTTTCCACATGATCCAATAAACAAATCCGCCAATGAATCCTCCAAGCACGTTATAAAACACATCCGAAAGCTGCCACGTTCCAAGCCGCAAAAACAGCTGCAGGAACTCGATGTCAAAGCTGAACAGGAACGTGATTTTTACGGATTGCCACAGGACTGTGGTTAATTTCACACCTTTTTTAAACACTCTCCTCCTCGCCGTTTCGTTCGCGCTCAATGCCCACATAAGTAACACAGAAAACGGGATGAAAAGCATAAGGTTTTCGATTGGCTCTGTGGTCAGTTCTCCGTTGCTATCGTAAATCCACCAGCTGCCCATCACATCCGAGAGCGGATTCATCCAAAGGTCCCGGTTAAGCAGCGTCCGAAACAAGATCATTGTGGTGTAGAATGCAAGGATAAACATTCTCCGAAAATATGATGAGTCCTTAAATTTACTGATCCAGTTCCGTATCGACCGTTTCCATCCGTGCTCTTTTGCATACATCCAGGTAAACATAAAAAGAGTAGATAATAATACGGAGAACCAGAACGGCTGGTAAAGAGCTGTGAGTACGTTTTTTAAAATTGTATTAAGTAAATCTATCATTTGCAATCACAGCTTTCCTTCCAAAGATAAAGTTTCATTCTTGTCCTGGTAAATCTGCTCTACTTCAATCTGAATCAACATCAATATTCCCATTTACAGTAGGCTGACAGAAGTTATTTTATTTATAACAAAAACAAATACCATAAAATCCATCTGCCTGATACTGATGTGAAGCTACTGTTTTTTTGTGTCTGTACAGAAACCAGCATCCATGATTAGTAATCTGGTTGGTTTCATATCTCTCTTAATGTTAGTATATATAATCTCTTTTCAATCATCGTTCAATAATAAGAAGCCCCTGCCAGCACAGCGGAATATAAATATAATCATCCGTAATTTTTGCAATCAATGGATTGCCTGAAACGCTAAATGAAGAAATAATTGATGGGGAAGTAATGTCCGTTATATCAACAATATTAACCTGCTTGCCTGTAGCATTTGTCACAACCATAACATTATCATAGCAAGATACCAAGCCTTTTAATGGATAATCATTTCCCAGAGAATATTTCTCAAATACTGACAAATCTGTATCATTTCGGATTTCGTCTATAGGCACAATAACATATCCGTTCTTATAAATTGCAATAAGGTTACCCTCATATTCACAGATTCCATTTCTTTCTCCATAAAGCGAATTATCTACAGTAACAACTTCCTGCATCATGTCCGTAATCGAATACAGCCTTAATTCTATCCCATTTGAAAAGCCAAAAAAACTGCTTTTCGAATCTGTATTGATAAGATTTTTTAAGTACATCGTTCCTGTCTTAACATATTCCACTTCTTCTATAAGACTTGGTGAAGAAATATCAAATAATCTTATATATGTCCAGCCAGTCTGTGCAATCATATAATTTCCAATGATACGAATTTCCGTCACGCTCTCAGATGAAAGCTCACATTGCCACGATGAAATTAAAGATATTTTGGTTTCATCTATTTTATAAACTTCAATTCCGTAATTGCCTTCTGCAACATATGCATATCCATCTTTCAAAACGATGTCCTGCGCGGCTCCAGCGGTTTCTATTGATGAAATTAATTCACCGTTATTGTTAATAATTTCCACTCCACTGTCACCGCAAGCCAGGTAGATATAATCATCAGCAACATCAACCGCATTTACAGAGCATTCATTTATATATAAGACAGAAGACTTTAATGGCGTTTCATTTATGCTTTCAAAATAGGAGCCATCACTTTCAGGAAGCACCCCCCCTACTTCGATTTTTGAGGTCTCGGCAAAATCAAACTCGATTGAATACAAACCCGTACTCCAACCAGCAAGATACACTACGCCATCTCCAAACACAATAGAGGAAATTGGATCTTCGATGTATTCATCTACATCATATGGAAAAATAGAGGTCTCGTTTTCGGTATAATAATACAAATTTGAGTCTGACTCTATCGGAGTGGAAATCATTCCAATCCTCACAGGATCTTTTAAGTCAGAAACATCATATATATAAACGCCGCCGTACGTGCTTGCAAGAAAAGCATAATCACCGCAGATATGCACATTCCAATGATCTGCCGAAAGATATAACAAACGACCATCAATCTTAACTGTCGACAACCATTCAACATTTTCAGGATCAGAAACATCGTAAATTTCCATCCCATGACCGGCACCATATCCGCTACTAAGCACATCCGAGCTGTCATTTGCTGAATTCTGTCCCGTTGCAACAAATAGCATCCCATTCTCTATTGCCAGACCGGCCGGTTTTCCGTCAACATCTATCGTATACTTTTCCTTTGGTTGATTGGGATTATTGATATCATATATCATCACCTGCATAGAACTCCAATTACTGATATAAAGATATCCGTTAGAATACAGGCAATCATAACATTCCGCGCCGGTACTAATAATTGAAGCGCACTGCGGTTTTGTCACATCCGATACATCAACCACTTCAACTCCAAAATATCGGCTGCAGATAAATACATAGTTTTCACAGGCAGAAACACCTGTTGCCAAATCCAAACTATCATATGTAGAAACAATAAAGGGGTCTTCAGGATTGCTAACATCAACAAAGTAAACATCGTTTTCCCTTGCAGTAATGACTATTGTAGAATCATCTATAAAATCCATCTGTCTGGTCGTTCCCAACCCAGTCAGAGCACCTGCTTCCGTAATATTATCGTTGTCTATTTCATAAATGACTAACCGATCATTGCTTAAATAATATAAATAATCGCCATTAAGAATAATATCCCTTCCGGATAAACTATTCAGAGAAACAGCATCGTCTTCCGCGTAACGCTCAAAATCAGACAGACAGTACTGTCCATAGTAAATCCCGGAGTCAATACCATCTGTTTCTATGATCTGCATGTTTCCGATATAAATATTTTGAAAATCAGAAATGAGTGTAATACTAAAATTTTCGAAATCGCTAATAGGCAAATAAAATGCTGAAGGCTCACTTGTCAGATAATAATATGATGTATCGTCATTCATATGTACAGCAATTTTCACGCACGAACTCTCAGAGTATGCTTCAAAAACAAGCATATACAACTTGCTCTCATCCGTTGCCGGCATAATATCAGAAATATTAAATTTTACTGAAGCATTCGTATAATATCCCGAAACATACGTTGCGCACTGTGAAAGATCCGTATGGCCAAGAATTCTTTTTGACTGAAAACCCTCTGCCAGATTTACTGACTCATCCTCAAATAAAGTCAGCATAGTCGCTTCCTCAGCAGCGTCCTGTATAGCGTCTTGTTCTTCCTGCAGTTGCTGTAATCTTGCCTCTTCCTTCATTCCCTGCTCTTTCCCGTAATAAATTATGCAGCCAAGCAGAGCAACAAGCAGTACGCAGAGCAGGACTATTGTAATATTCAGAATTTTATGGGTTCTGTTCATAGCTTGCCTCGGATATTGAAATCCCCGTTTCCTCCCTCCCTATTTTTTATGGAATCTGTCCTTCATATTTTCTAATACATTTACGATTGACATTCTCGTAAATTCGTCTCTTATGATCAAAAGAACACTTATATACACTACCACTCCGAGCCCCACTTCTATCATAGAACTGATGATCGAAATCGGCAGGTGCATCTGAACAAAATATACAACTATAAACATAAACAATGAACTCACCATTTTTTTCCAACCTGTTCGAAGCGCATCTAAAACAGTATATTCTCTGCGAACATGCCAGAAATAAATTATCATAATAATCAGCTGCGAGAGCACAGATGCAACCGCTGCCCCGGCTGAATAATATTTAGGAATCAACACCGCATTCATTCCCACATTCGCAACTGCTGCCACACATTGCGCTATATTGCTTTTTCCCTGCCTTCCACTGGGGGTAAGTAAATGTGTACCAAGGAGATGAACATATCCCATAAAAACAATGATCGGGCTGAAAATAATCAATAAGATTACGACCTGATCATACCCATCTCCAAAGAACCACGGAACAAGTCCTCGCGCCGTAGCTGCCAGTCCGGCAGCCATTGGGAAAATTAACAAAGCAATAAAATTCCCCGATTTCTCCATTCTGCTTTTAATCTCTGCATAGTCTTTTTTTGCAAACAAATAGGACATTCTGGAGCGCATTACTACAGTGTATGAGGTAAAAACAGTGACTACCATATTAATTATCTTATACGCCTGCTCATAATATCCATTTTCATAATCTGACCCCACAAGGAGACCCAACATTGCTTTGTCTAATACTGCGTATATCTGATAAGCGATTGAAGGAATAAAATATACAAGTGCTCCTTTAAAGTGTTTTACTATCCTATTCCACCTTAAACCAGTCCATATTACCCTTCCTTTCAAATAAGGCCAATAGGTCATATTTCCAATCAATTGGGACAGGCCTATAATAAGCAGATAAATCCATAAATGTTCATCTGTCTTTACGAGTAAAAGTAATAAAACTACGCCGGCAAGTCTAACCAGGGCATTTCGTACAGCGATAAGCTTAAACTGCTCCATTCCCTGGAAAAACCATGAAACATCAAAGAGTGCAGCAATAAAGAACGGAATTTCAATCAAAAACCATTTTAAATATCCACTTGAATACATAAACGGAACAAATGCCAGAATTGCAATAAGCGTAGCTGCAATCCTTACGATATATACTTCCCAAAAGACGGTGGATCTTTGTTCCATGTCATTGCGAACAGCGGATATTTCCTTCTGTCCATATGTTGATGTGCCCAAAGCACCCAACATAATAACTGTAGAAACATAGGAATATGTATAGCTATATATTCCTATGTTTGCCGCTCCTAATACACGGGATGTGTAAGGCGCAGTAATCAGAGGAACAATTATGTTTATGATTGAATATATTAAATTGTATGAAAAATTTGCTTTAATGCTGGTCTGTTTTTCCACGTTCATCCTCCGCTGAAAACATAAATAATATTCATTCTGATAAGTAATGTCTAAGCAGTTGCAGGGATCTGTCTCTGAATTTCGCAATGCTCATATTTATCAAATTGTAGTCGAGCAGAACCGTATCACCATGATAAGTTTCACAGCATTGTATATCAAGATACTCCGAGATGGATCTCATACGTTCTTTCCATCCTCGATTGTAATAATAAAATTCCTTTTCAAAGTATAAAGAAAAAAGCATTCCATGATACGAAGCTGTAAAAACGGCATCTGCATAAAGCACCAGGGAAAGAAATTCTGCTATAGATTTCGGACGAACTGGTTCCATATTTTCGGGAACCCAGTCATAGGAAATAAGATATACCTTTCGCCCATGTTCTGCCCCATATGCAACGGCATCCCTGTATATACTCAGGTCATCATTAGACATATAGCACAAAACATAGTTATCAGATACCAGTCGTATTCCTGCCATTTTTCGCCACTCACATTGCTGAATGAGCATTGTCGGATCACACACAAAATCGGCATGCATTGGCAAAAACTCATTCAACATATTTTGAATTGCTCTTTCTCTAACGCCGATCGCTGAAAACCTGTTTAGCAGTCTTTCGACAGTTTCAACATCTCCGGGCTCCCATACTCCTCCAACGGAAGAAGCAAATGCAACTTTTTTTACCTGTTCATCCGCGAAATCTAACATATAAGTAGTATCATTTCCATTAATAGAAAAATCCCACACCAGATCGCTTCCCACGATGATGCAAACATATTTATCAGCAATGGTATGAATTGTCTCACTGTCGTATTTTTCGTCTGAAACAGTCAACATATCATGAAGGAATTTGTTCATTTCCCTGCTTTTCGCGCGTTTGAACTTATCATAAATGATGTGATTTTTTAAATCTCTTATTGACTTGCTTTTAAGCAGGCCTCCGGAAAATTCCCTTTCTTCAACCTCTTTATTTCTATAGTCTATAATCTCATATTTAAACCCCAAATCAGTAATAGCTTTGGCCAGTGCATATGTTTGCAGCATAGAGCCGAAATTTGACGTATGATGATACGTCAGTAAACCTATCACATTTGAACCAATACTCATAGCAAACAAATCCTTCCTCGATTTTTAATTTATATAATCAGCCTCTTCATCTATATAAGGTCGCTCTGTATGCGCTATAATAGCACTGGCACAGAATCCAACTAAAACAACCGGGAAAAACAAAGTATAACCTTTTAGTTGCTCGGAAACCCAAAGAATACCAAAGCATATCATTGAAATGTGCACAATCCTGCCAATAGTTGAACTTACATCGGATTTTTTCATGGAAAAATAACATAGAATAAATATCAATACGGTGCCAATTATACCGCCAACAAACAAAAAATATAATAATCCATTATGGGTCGCCTGATTGTAACTTGATGTACCCGTATCAAAAGAGAAATATGTATTCGAATTTACACCATACCCGATCCACGGACGATCATATATATATCGCAATACCACCTGCCAGATCGGGGTTCTGGAGTTCAAATCTGTACTTTCATGAAGAATATTCGTAATGAAATTAGCAAAATATATCTGAACATTAAAAAACACGACTGCAATATTAAATATCAGTAACACCCAAAAGCCCAATTTCAAGACAACATCTACAATCTTAATTTCTATTTTCTGTATAACGATCAGCACGGTAAATGCAATAATACACAAAATTGAAGTTGTAACCGGCTGTCGGATATTCCACAGGATAATGCTAAAAAGGAGGATTCCATACAGTATAGTTGCCTTTCTTTTCCCCCCTTTCGGCAATAATGTATGGTACGCCCATATAAAACAACAGGCAGCAATCTGATATTCCGTCATACTGGTTTTTGTTCCTAGCACAAAACAGTACTGTCCATTTGCATTTTGATACATTCCACCGTCTTGCCAAAGAAGGGTATTAAAAAGCAAGAGTAATGTCAATACAAATGAGAAAAAACCGGTATACTTAACAGGATTAGTTTCTAAGCAATAGATACTCACTACATAAATTGAGAATAGATTTAGATAACTTCCCCACTCAGGAACCGTATCGCCATTTACATAGGTTACTACTATAATCCATAGTAAATAGCTAAACATCAGATAAAAGTTTTTATTTTTAAATAGTTGTAACCTCAGAAACATTAGAGCACATATCAAAAAAATCAGCTTCTGTGCCAAATAGATGCCAGATACCAATCCCGGAGCATAATAAGATAGACATGTCGGGAAATAAATCAACAAAACTGCCAATGGCATCACTATATCGTTCATCAAATCAGCATGTTCTAAATCTATATCTATATACATTGCAAATCTCCTATTTATTAATTCTAAATAAATCTAAATATGGTTCGACATTCACAGATGAAGGCTCATTTTTTAGCGCTTCACAATATCTGTTTTGAAGTTTCTTATCCGACAATAACCTCATTATAGCCTCAGCCAAATTAGTCTCATTAAATTTCACAATAGAGCCAGTCACACCGTCGGTAATTGAATCGTACACTGTTGTATAATTTGTAGTAATAATCGGTTTCAGTAAAATCTTCGCTTCATCCAGAACTATTGACTTTCCCTCATACCTTGATGGCTGAACAAAGATAGTACTGTATCTAATATACGGATATGGATTTTTGCGATTTCCCAGAAGGCGAACATGGTTTTCTAACCCACCCATAGATATTTGTCCAGAAAGCGTATCATGCAATTCTCCTTCTCCGATAATAAACCAGCAAAAATCAATTTTCTTATCCTTCAATATAGTAGCTGCTTTAATAGCCATATCAAAACCCTTTTGAAAACTTAAGCGGCCAATAGAAACAATAATATTATGCCTGTTCTCATATTCATCTGGCATTCCGACATCAGACTGCTTCCATATGAGATCCTTTGATGATAAATTTGGAAGCATCTTGATTTTCTCAGCCATTTCAGGGAATGTTCTCTTCAAGCTGTCGACGCAAGATTCTGAAATGGTTATGATCTTTTCTGCCTTCAAAAAATATGCCATATCATACTGTGGATTATATGATAATTTTTCGTATTCATTATGTACCCATAATATCTTTCTTTTCGTTTTTACTTTGTCAATAACATAATAGTTTGCAAATCCATCTACATATGATACAGCTAAGTCATATGATCTGTCCATCTCTGGAATCAATAATCTCCAGGAGCGCCAGATTTTTTGCACATTATCATCGTTATTTTTAATATCCAGCTTTAGTAAGCTTTTTGAAATGATGCCCTTTACTTTTGTGACTATCCTCAGATCAGATTTGATAATGCTGCTAATTTGCATAAACATTGCCCGTATCTCTTCTGGACAGTTTAATATTCTTATTCTTTCTGGTATCTCGTCAAAGAATTTATTTGTCTGATCCAATACAAGCAAATCTACACTATCCTTTTCCTGGAATTCTATGCTATTCAACAATGAAACAAGGCTTTTTTGGGCGCCGCCGCATCCCAAATCATTAATCACAAAGAGAACTTTCATTATAACTCCCACTCTCAAAAAATTAAAACATCACATCGATGTATCTGTCAATTTCTCCTTCATTGCCTAAACTGTTATCATAAAGATTCTTTCTCAGTCTCTTACCTATACTAGAATCCTTAACCAAATTCGTAACACCTTCTGCTATTCCCCTGGGATTCATGTCAACGATCAATCCGGTTTCGCCATCAGAAATATTATCATAAACCGTTGGATATTTTGTTACTACAATTGGTTTGCAGAATACTTTCGCCTCATCCAAAACAATTGATTTTCCTTCATACCTGGAAGGCTGCACGAAAACGTCACATTTATTTATATAAACATATGGATTCTCCCGTATGCCAACCAACTTAAACTCTTCATTTAAGCCTTTCTTATCTATCAGCTGTTGAAGAGTATGCCTGTCCGGTCCTTCTCCGACGACGATCCACAGGAAGGATATTCCTTTTTCCTTCAGAATCTCAGCAGCTGAAATTGCCAAATCAAACCCTTTTTGCTCACATAGGCGACCAACTGATAAGATTTTCATTTTTTGCGTATCATCAAATTCCGTTATCATTTTCTCGTTTCCCTTTAACAGAATCTCTGAGCGGTCCGTTATATTTTCCAGTACACTGATTTTTCTTTTAAATTCCGGAAAAGTTTCCACAAAACTATTCATGCATGTGTCTGAAATTGTTATAATTTGGTCACTTGTATTATAATAATAATGATCAAAATTCCGTTCATAATTTAGTTTTTGATATTCATTATGTATCCATAAAACTTTTTTCTTTGCCTGAACTTTATCTATCAAGTAATAGTTTGGGAAACCATTCATATATGATATTGCAATATCATACTTTTGGCTTAATTCAGGTATTAACATTTTCCAATTCTGCCAGAGTTTTTGCTCCTCATTTAAGCCTTTCTGAAACAATCCACATATATTTCGTATTTTCCAAGTTAATTTTCCAATAATCCCTATAAATGATGCATTACCCTGCAATAACGTATCGCCCTTGGGGGTTGACATCCATAATAGTGCTCTCGGAGATTCGATAAGCGTAATATACGATGGCAATTGCTTCATAAACGCTCCTGCAGGTTTTGCAACAAGAAGATCAATGTGATACTTTTCCTTATATTCTTTTTTTTCTAAATTTTTAAGAAAGGAAAGCAAACTTTTTTGTGCCCCGCCACTTTCCATATCCTGAATTACAATTAAAACTGTTTTCATAATCATCACTTCTTATTAAGATTCAAACAAAGCTATATACTTGTCTATTTCGCTTTGATTTCCATGTTCATGATCTCCCAAATATCCTGACAATTCAGTTCTTTTATCTGGGTTTTCTATCAGGGACTCTAAGCCCTCAGCTATAGCTATAGGAGTCATATCAACTATTATGCCTTCTTTTACATTCGTTATTTGATCTTGCACCGTAGGATAATTGGTAACAAGAATAGGTTTTGCTAAGATTTTTGCTTCGTCTATAACAACAGACTTCCCTTCAAATCTCGACGTTTGAGCAAAAATATCGCAGTTTTTTATATAAACGTAAGGATTTTCTCTAACCCCAAGAAGAAAAAAACAATCACTCACTTGCTTTTCCTTTATCTGCGAGTTCAATTCGTCCTCTAATTCTCCGTCTCCCAAAACCAACCACTTGAACTTTAATCCTTTGTCTTTTAATATGCTTGCCGCACTAATTGCATAATCAAAGCCTTTCTGCTTTGATAACCTGCCTATTGATAAAATTGTAAGTGGTCCGTTAATTTCTTTTGGCACATATTCATTTGACATTTTTCTGATGAGTTCTCCGGATGTAAGATTAGGGAGAACTAAGAACTTATTTTTCAAAGACGGGAAAAACTCTTTCAAAATGTCAACACATTTTTCCGAGATGCTTACCACAAAGTCTGCTCTGGAAAAATATCCAGCCTCTACCGAAATATCACTCTTAAATTGGCTATAGTCATTATGTACCCACAAAATTTTCTTTTTTGCGTTTACTTTGTCCATAACATACCATGATGGCTCACCATGGGCATACGCCATTGCAACATCGTAAGATTTTTCCAGATGCTGTATAGTATTCTTATAGAAATTCTCCCATCTATACTGTCTTTTCTTATAATCTGACCCTTTGGAAAATTTCATTGCAAGACTTCCTGCATATCTAATGACCGTAGATTTGATTGCAGTAGCCGACTTTATCCCTTTGCTGTCTATGTTTACATAACAATATTTTAATGACGTGGGTGTATCAATAATATTTACTTGTTCGGGAACCTGCTTCAAAAACAGTCCTTCTACTCTAAAAAGTAATAAATCAACCTCATATTGCGAATAATCAAGTAAATTCAAAAAATTAACCAGGCTTTTCTCAGCTCCGCCATTATAGAGTGATAGCCCCACTACCAATAATTTAGTTTTCATATTGCCACACTCTCTTAATTCTACCTCTTCATCTGTGCTGCAATATCTGCATCCACAATCTCTTCTCCAGTCTTACTCTTCAGTTGCTCTTTCGACGCAGCGCTCAAGCCATCATTGACCACAGCGGACAAATCGCATGTACTACATCTATCAAGCTGCTCCTTTGAGACCTTGCCATCCCTGTAGTCACGACAAATCTTGTTTTCATACATAGAGTACGGATGTTTGCTGAAAAGCGCCTTTGCCTTGTGCTTCACAACCCACCATGCCGGCTTCCAAATATATTTGTGCATAGCGGGGCTAACACTACCAATCATCCAGCATTGGCGATCACAACAACGTACCTTCTTGCGGACAACTTCCGCTTCCGGACTGTTCCACAACTCGTCCCATGTCTGAGTATTCAGGTTACCCATGACCTCTTTATCCTTCGTGCCATTGCAGGGCATAACATCTCCGTAAGGATCAATGAAGAAAGTATCAAAACTCATATCACACGGCAAAAGTCTCGGCTGACCATATATATAGTTGATAAGACCGTGGTTAAAGTAAGCTCTGAACCATTTCTTCGGACTATTTGACCGGAGCAACTCATTCACCAGATCCTCAAAGTTCTTTGCAACCATCGGACGGTCATGAATGATGTTTTTTGCTTCCACAAAGTAAAAGCTGTTATGCAAAGACGCCGTGGCAAACTCCATGCCCATCTCGTCAGAAATTTTGTAAAGAGGAACGAGGTCAGGAGCGTTCTTATCCTGGACAGTCATGCCAAAGCCGACGTCCTTAATTCCCATTTCCACAAGCTTCTTGAGCGTTCCATAGCCCCGCTGATAACCGTTCTGAATACCACGAATTTCATTGTTGGTCTGCTCTAAGCCCTCAATTGAGATGCGGATGCCAACGTCCGGAAATTCCTTGCACAGAGCTACAATGCGGTCTGTAAAGAATCCGTTTGTAGAAATAACAATGCGGTCGCTCTTCTTCCGAAGTTCAACAACTATATCCCTCAAATCCGCCCGAATAAACGGCTCACCGCCCGTGATGTTGGTGAAATACATCGGCGGCAACTTCTTAATTGTCTCGATGCTGATTTCTTCCTCCGGTTTTGAGGGTGCTTTATAACGATTGCACATCGAGCAACGAGCGTTGCATCTGTATGTAACAATAACTGTCCCGTTTAACTTTTTCTCTGCCATGATTTTTACTCCTTTAAAAATGTCATAATTGACGCGTCAGCCAATCTAGACTTCTTTATTCACTGGTACTTTACTAATGTCAAAATACTTTCCAAATTCAAAATCCCAACTATCCGGTTCAAATTTTGTAAATCCGCCAAAATGATAGAAGGTTAATTCTCCGAAGAGAACTCTTCCTTCCTCTTCATATAAGTCAACGCGCACATGTGGAAATGCCGCTGATAACTTTCTTGCTACATCCACCATCTTATCAAACAATACAGGCTTCTTCAGATTCGGATTATGCTCATGGCCATTTGTCACAGGGAGCCAATTCCAGTCCATATCGAAAAAGTCAAATTTCAAATGTTCTGTCCCGCGTTCAGATGCAACAAACAGAAACTTTGGTTCTCCTTCAAAGCAAAAGAATTTGTAATCCTTAATCTGCTTTTCATCGGAGCTTTCTATATATCTCTCTCCAATAATCCTATATGGCAGGTCATAATACGCCCATTCCTTTGTCTTGCCTGAAAAATGTCTCTTTGAGTACTGCTGTAGAACCTTCTTCCCACTTTCCCAATCAAAGCAATCCTTGTTTTCACAAATGAGGACATCACCACTTCCGTTTGTAGGCTTAAGCACGAACTTTTTTGGTAATGATGAGAAATCAATTTCATCTACATTATTCCAAAGTCCAAACATATCGTTCAGATATTGATCACCAACATTTTCCCGAACATATTCCCTCACTTCATATTTATCAGCGCACTTTTTTGCAAGTGGATCTCGCCAATTGAGCTTGTACCAATTTATTTTTTCTGTGAATGCCTGCGGATTATCAAGATTTAACTTGCGTCCAAAAGCTATACGATATGTTAGTTTTACGTACTGCTCGTCGCTCATCCAGTCCAGCACCCCCCCCCGCCATAATCCGTAGATTATTTTTTCAGGGTTGCTCTTTATCTTTTTTATGACATTCATCTTTCAGCCTCACTCACTCATTCTTAAATAAATTCTCATAGCAGAAATCACTGACATCCTTACCGCTATACTCAAGTCTCTTTTTTAAGAGATCTCGTGTGTCACCGATAACCTTTGCCGGGTTGCCTCCTACAATCGAATATGGTGGAACATCTTTTGTCACAACACTTCCTGCAGCCACAATAGCATTTCTGCCCACTGTTACGTTATACATAATAATGCTTCTGGCGCCTAGCAAAACATTATCTTCAATTGTAATTTCACCGGTGTAGTACTTAATGCGTGGTCCTGTGTAATCTTCATCATTATTGAATTTTCTGTTAATTAAGTCGTGTTCATAGAACCTTACGTCAGCCGAAATAGTGACATTGTTCCCAATACTAATTAACTCAGGATGGGCAGGTATCCAACAAGGATGGTAATACCCCCCCCCGAATTTTTTGAAAAGATTTGCTTTTTTGATGATATCTGCCTTTTTCTTATTTTTCCCAAGTGCTGACAGCACAAACAATTTTATTAAAACCCATTGTTTCTTCATGACTAGCCCTTGACCTTTTCAAACAAACTTATCAACGCTCGGTAGTGCTTTTCTGGCGCAAACCTGTCCTCTAATTTGCTTCTGCTACTAGCACCCATTCTTTCTACCTTCTTATCATCATCCAGCAACTTTATTTTCTCCACCAACTGCTCTGCATTTCCAGCCTCAAATAGATAACCATTCACTCCGTCTTCAACGAGTTCTGGCAAGCTGCCAATATTGCTTGCAATGACAGGTTTGGAGTACTGAAATGATTCAAGTGCTGTGTTCGGAAGGTTGTCATACCAGATTGAAGGAATAAGAGTAAATCTCGCCCCTTTGATAACTTCTTCCAATTCAGCGCCGGACTTATATCCAAGAAACTCTATGTTCTTAATACCGTGTTCCTGCACGTATGCCTTCAGCTTTTTGCCCTCATCCGTATCATCATTTCCCATGACCTTCAGGACTCTGTCTGGCATTTTCTCATAGGCTTTTACGGCTGTCTCCACACCTTTTTCTTCATCGATGCGACCAAAGTACAACCCATAGGTTCCTACAACAGGCTCACCGACTTCTGTCTTGCTTGTTGTAAACGTGGGAATGCAGTGAATCCTGTCTCCATCGTAGCCGTTCTCTACCAACTTTTTCTTTAGGAAGTTCGATGGTGTGACAAAGGCATCAACATTATCATACACATGCAACCAGCCATGCACCTTCATCGAGAACACACGAATCAGTGATGTAGGAAGTGAGCCTTTCACACAACGATACTTGATGCACGATTTGTACCCGCAGGTCAGACATTCCTCGCAGATTTTCTTATCATGAAGAAAGTCAAACCGCGGACAGAGCATGAAATAATCAGACAGCCTTGAAACGACCGGCACACCCATCTCTTTTGCGCCCTTCAGAACACTCGGAGAGAGCTTGTTCACAAAATGAATTGTGTAAACGATGTCTGGCTTTACATCAGCAATTTCTTTCTTGATTGCTTTCTTCACTTCCAGCGAATAAACGCTTCTGGTGATCATCTGCCAGATTGTTTTTGGTGTCTTTTTATACTCATCAAAGTATGTAGCATCACGGCTGCCGATTGGCTCTACAAAATATTTTGAATACTCCGTCTCCACATTCTTATTGGAATGAATAGAGAACGGAATGACCTCGTGTCCATGCTCTTCCAATATTTTCTTGATGTTGAACATATACTTCTCCGGGCCTCCGGAGACAAAATATCTGTAATTTACTAATAGAATTCGCATTATCTTCCATCCCTTATATGAGTACTGTGGTTAGTCACGCTGGAAAAGATCGCGTGTGTAAACTTTCTCTTTCACATCATCAAGCTCTGAGTTATAGCGGTTTGCGATTATCGCCTGTGACTGTTCCTTGAAAGATACTAAATCATTCACCACTTTACTTCCGAAGAAAGTGGAACCATCTTCGAGAGTCGGTTCGTAAACAATTACCGTGGCTCCCTTTGCCTTGATTCGCTTCATAACACCTTGGATGCTACTCTGGCGGAAGTTATCGCTATTGCTCTTCATCGTCAGTCTATACACACCAACAATGACTTCCTTCTCCTTATCTGCATTCCAGCCCTCGTTTGCCTCGTAAGCACCAGCAATCTCAAGGACACGGTCAGCAATGAAATCCTTCCTTGTACGATTGCTCTCAACAATTGCCTGAATCAAGTTCTCTGGCACATCTTCATAGTTAGCAAGAAGTTGTTTGGTGTCTTTTGGCAGACAGTATCCACCATAGCCAAACGAAGGATTATTGTAATGAGAACCGATTCTCGGATCGAGACACACGCCTTCAATAATCTGCTGCGTATTCAATCCCTTAATCTCGGCATATGTATCAAGCTCATTAAAATAGGAAACACGAAGAGCCAAATAGGTATTAGCAAACAGCTTTACAGCCTCTGCCTCGGTAAAGCCCATAATTAGGGTTTCTATATTCTCTTTAATTGCTCCTTCCTGTAGGAGCCCAGCAAAGGTATTAGCCGCTTTAACTAGCCTTGCATTCTCTACATCTGTGCCAACGATGATACGGGACGGGTAGAGGTTATCGTAAAGTGCTTTTGATTCACGGAGGAACTCTGGGCTGAAAATGATGTTATCGCAGTGGAATTTCTCCCGTATTGATGCTGTGTATCCAACCGGAATTGTGGACTTGATGACCATAATGGCATCCGGATTGTTCTCGATTACAAGTTTGATAACCGTCTCCACAGCGGATGTGTCAAAGAAATTCTTCTTGCTGTCGTAATTTGTCGGGGCCGCGATAACCACAAAATCCGCAGTCTTATATGCCTCTGCCGCATCAAGTGTGGCAGTTAAATCCAGCTCTTTCTCTGCCAGATATTTCTCTATATACTCGTCCTGAATAGGACTCTTCCTCTGGTTAATCAGTTCGACCTTCTCAGGAATAATATCCACAGCGGTTACCTTGTTATGCTGTGCAAGAAGTGTGGCAATCGAAAGCCCGACATAACCCGTTCCAGCTACTGCTATATTTAATCCACTCATGCGTTGCTATCTCCTGTCAAATAAAATTCTTTATACCACTCAGCAAACTTCCTCAAGCCCTCCTTTAAGCTCGTACTCGGCTTGTATCCAAAGTTTCTTTCCAAAGCACTCGTGTCTGCATAAGTCACAGGCACATCACCTGGTTGCATGGGCACCAATTCCTTATGGCTCTCAAAATCATAATTTGCATCCAACACACCGGCACGAATTAACTCTTGCTGAAGAATGTCCACAAAGTCCAGAAGATTTACTGGGCTGTTGTTTCCTATGTTATAGAGGGCATATGGTGGAACCGGCAGACCGTCCTCACCTGTAGCTCTATCTGGTGCTTTCTGCATCACGCGGATTACTCCCTCGACAATATCGTCCACATAAGTAAAGTCACGCTTACAGTTGCCATAGTTGAAAATCTGAATCTTCTTCCCTGCTCTCAGCTTGTCCGTAAAGCCGAAGTATGCCATGTCCGGTCTTCCTGCTGGTCCGTAAACCGTGAAGAACCGGAGACCTGTGGATGGAATGTCATACAGCTTGCTATAAGCATGAGCCATCAATTCGTTACTTTTCTTCGTGGCTGCATAAAGACTTACCGGATTATCCACCTTGTCATCCGTACTATACGGAACCTTCTTATTGCTTCCATACACAGAGGACGAAGAAGCATAAACCAAATGCTCTACAGGATAATTTCTGCAAGCCTCCAGAACGTTAAAAAAGCCGATCAAGTTGGACTCCACATATGCATCCGGGTTGGTGATGGAATATCTCACACCAGCCTGTGCTGCAAGGTTCACGACCACCTGTGGCTTGTATTGCTCAAATATAGAAGACATCAGCACCTTGTCAGCAATGTTGCCTTTAATAAAGTTGAATGTGGAATGCCCGGTCAGCTTCTTCAATCTGTATTCTTTAATTGAAACGTCATAGTAGTCGTTCATGTTATCGATTCCTATGACATTGGCACCTTCTATATCTTCCAATAATCGCTGTGAAAGATTTGCGCCGATAAAACCGGCGGCACCAGTCACGAGAATTGTTTTATTCTTTAACTCCACATTCATATCTACAAACTCCCTTATCCTATCGCCCTCTTATAGAGCTTTATCGTTTTCTTCGCCACCTCATCCCAACTGTACTTCCTACAGATAAAATCAGCAGCACCATCTTTATATTTCTGAACCGTACCCGGATCATCCATCAGCCCCTGCAGTTTCTTCTGCAGGTCACCCACATCCCCCTTCCGAAACACCACAGCCTTATCTTCCACAACCTCTGCGCATTCTTCTATGTCAGAGGTCACACAGCAATTTCCATAGCTCATGGCTTCAAGAAGGCTTAATGGCATCCCTTCCAGGTCGCTGGGAAGGACGTACACATAAGCATTGCTGTACAGCTCCTCCCGCAATCTTCCTGCAACAAAGCCGGTGAAAATCACGTTCGCATTTTTACCGGCCATCTCCCGCAGTTCTTTCGCGAACTCATCCGTATCAGACGAACCACCGGCAATCACCAGCTTCTTGTCGGTTCTTAAACCGCCATACGCTTCTGCCAGATATCTCAGTCCCTTCTCCGGGACAATCCGCCCCAGGAAGAGGATGTAACCGTCCTTTTGTAATCCAAACTTCTCCGTGATCTCTTTCGCTTCTCTGATCTGCGGCCTGCTCACCCCATTCGGGATGAACACAGTTTTTCTTTTATATGTCTTCCAAAAATAATCCTGCACACCCAGACTTAGAACAATCATCTCAGAAGCGTGCTTCACGGCCATCTTTTCGCCGATTTTTATGTAGTGTGAGCCTAACCCCGCGTGCCACTTCTCCCGACGATGGTCTATGCCGTGAATCGTTGCTACGATACATCGTTTTTTACAAAATATCGCCGGTATCCACATCCAGAAGCAGGGGCCTTCCGCGTGAAAATGGATGACATCGTAGTGGCCAAACGTCGCCTTCACTGTAGCGAAGAACGATGAAGTCATCGCCGCCAACCCTTTGCGCTTGAAGGTCGGTACCGTTTTCAGCTTCACTCCCCTGTACTCAGACAGCCCGCCGTTATCACAGCCCGTACGGTTGTAGCAGGTTACCTCGCACCCCATCTCTGCCAGACGAGGTGCAAGCTCCTCCACTACGACTTCAATGCCGCCGCGTGAAGAATCCATTGCCGGAACCGTCTTGTGACCCAGCATTACCACCTTTAGAGGTCTGTTTACCTCTTTTTTCATATATCAAATATCCCTCCCTCTAAAGACAACCTATCGTTACAAGTCTATAATCATGCCCTCTAAAGACAACCTACCGTTACAAATCTATAATCATGCCCTCTGCGGACATCATCACTGTTTTCCACCTCTATTCCACCGTCACGCTTTTCGCCAGATTCCGCGGCTTATCCACATCCAGCCCCTTCGCCACGCTGACGTAGTAACCGATCAGCTGCAGCGGGATCACGGCCAGCGATGCGAGGAAATGCGCGTCCGCTTTGGGGATATACACCACAAAGTCCGCCAGCTCTTCGATCTCATAGTTGCCGTAGGTGGTCAGCGCCATCAGGTACGCCCCGCGGCTCTTCACCTCCACCATGTTGCTGACGGTCTTCTCGTACAGCTCCGGCTGCGTGAGGGTGCCGATGACCAGGGTGCCGTCTTCGATGAGGCTGATGGTGCCGTGCTTTAATTCACCTGCCGCGTAGGCTTCGCTGTGAATGTAGCTGATTTCCTTCAGCTTCAGGCTGCCCTCCAGGCTCACCGCATAGTCGATGCCCCGGCCGATGAAGAAGATGTCCTTCTTGTTGGCCTGCTTCGCCGCGAACCACTGCAGGCGCTCCTTGTCCTCCAGAATTTTCCGGATCTTGTTCGGCAGGGCGGCGAGTTCGTCTATGTATGTTTCGTAATCGCTTTCGCCGATCAGGCCGCGCACGCAGCCCATCTGCACGGCCAGCGTGTAGCAGGCGATGAGCTGTGTGCTGTAGGCTTTGGTGGTGGCGACCGCGATTTCCGGGCCCGCCAGGGTCAGGAAGACGCTGTCTGCCTCACGGGCGATGGAGCTTCCCACCACGTTTACGATGGCGAGGGTGCGGATGCCGCGCTCCTTCGCCTCCCGCAACGCTGCCAGGCTGTCCGCCGTCTCGCCGGACTGGCTGATGATGATGACCAGCGCGTGTTCATCCAAAATCGGGTTCCGGTAGCGGAACTCGGAGGCCAGCTCCACGCGCACCGGGACTCTCGCCAGGTCCTCAAAAACGTACCGGGCGACCACACCGACGTGGTAGGCGGAGCCGCAGGCTACGATGTGGATCTCGGAGATGGCGCGCATGTCATCATCGGTCAGGCCGACCGAAGCAAGGTCAATCCGTCTGGATGATTTTTTTTCGGCCTTTCCTGCGGCAGTTCGGTTCTTCGACCCAAATACATTTGCATCAATATTCACATACGAATGCGTTCTTCCCGTCGCTTCCGTATTTTCAATCGTTTCTCCGACAGTTTCATTTATCGTCCCGAACGCATCCGCATCTCCATTCACATGAAGAGACATTCTTTCCGACGTATCCGTATTTTCAGCTTTTTCTCCGGCAGTATTCTTTTTCGTCCCGAACACATCAGCATTTGCATACAAACGAGTTCTTCCCATCGCTTCTGCACTTCCGGTCGTTTCCTCATGATTTTCCCTCAAAACCGAATTCAGCGTGTCCTCCACCGCCTTCGGCTGCTCGTGGATCTCCTTCATCATGAAATGCTCGTAGCCGCCCTTTTCCGCAGCTTCCGCGTCCCAGCGGATCTCGGTGAGCTCCTTCTGTATTTCATCCCCGTCCAGGTTGTAGAAGGTGATCTCACCCTTGCCAAGTCTCGCGATTTCCAGGTTGCCGATGTAGTACACGTGCCTGGTATATTTCAGGATGGCCGGGACATCGGAGGCCAGATAGGACTCGCCCCCGCTCACACCCAGAATCATGGGGCTGTCTTTCCTCGCCACATAAATTTCATCCGGATAATCCTGAAACATTACTGCCAGCGCATAAGAGCCGCGGATGCGCACCATGGAATGATTGATGGCATCCACCGGCGTGTGCTCGTACTTTTTGTAGTAGTAATCAATCAGTTTCACCGCCACCTCGGTGTCCGTGTCGGAGTAGAACCGGTAGCCTTTTTTCGTGAGCTTATCCCGCAGCTCCTGATAATTCTCGATAATGCCGTTATGTACCGCCACCACATTGCGGTCGTCGGAAAAGTGCGGGTGCGCGTTCGTCTCGGAGGGCTCGCCGTGGGTCGCCCACCGGGTATGGCCGATGCCGCAGTTTCCGGAAATGGCCATGCCGCCGTCCACCTTCTCGGCCAGTGTCTTCAGCCGCCCTTTAGCCCGGACGATCTCCACCGGCGACGCGCCGTCGCGCACGGCGAGACCGGCGGAATCGTAGCCGCGGTATTCCAGCTTCGAGAGCCCGTCCAGCAAAATCGGGCCTGCCGGGTGATTTCCATTAAAACCTGTAATTCCACACATATTTTTCTCCTTAATCCGGGTAAACCGGAATAAAATATTTTCCCATCAAAAAAAGACATCCCACAAATGGGTGCCCTTTTTCGAATTTCTGCCACAAACCCGCAAAATCATTCCGCGATAAACGGTTTCAGCTCCTTATACAATTTCTGATCCCGCCCGCCCTGGCGGTATTTTTGAATGAGCCGCAGCCTTGGGCGCTCACCCCTTTTCCTCTGCACACAATACCTTCCCAGCAGCACAAACGGCGCGACCGGCATCAGGATCCGATGTCTGTCGCATGCCGGCCAGTGCTCCCTGCAGGCATCGCTTAGAACCCGAACGAAGCTGGTCACCCGATTTGAGGAATGCGGATCCGCAAACAGCCGCTCGCCGTAGCGGTCTACTTTCTGCCCGAAATTTCCTTCCCGCAAAACCTGCTCTATCACCTTCTCTGCGGTTTCCCCGTCGTACGCCATCGCCCAGGGCGCCGCCTCCCGCGGCAGATGCAAATAATCTATGCAGACCCTCGTCATAACACCCGCAAATGTGAGCAAACCAAAATCTTTCAGCAATGGCTCAAGGGTTTTCCACTGGCGCTTTCCATCAGGCCGCTGCGCGTTCAGTTTTTCCTCCACAAAGACCGCCCAGTCACAGATCTGCCGCAGACCGAGCCCGCTCGTCAGGAAATGTTCCAGTTTATGAAGAAGCAGGACGACCGCCTGCTGGTCATCGGCAAGAACCGGCAGACCGTCTATATACTGCCGACGCTCCAACGCATCCTCGAGATAGCGCCGGATTCGCTGTACACACTTCGATTTCTTTCCCAAAAACAGGCCGTTCACTTCCCTGTGGACTTCGATTGTATAATCCTCCTTATGAAGCGCCATATGACAATGATGTTCATCCCCAACGACATCCCCGTAGCCCTGTTCCTGCAAAATATGAACGACCTCCATCTGATGCTCCGGTTTTACCAGAATATCAATGTCCCCCATGGTTCGCAAAGTCGGGTTCGGATAATAAATGGCCGCGGAGCTCCCCTTTAATATGACGCAGGGAATCTTCGCCCCAGTCAGAAGCTGTAAGATGTGCTGCTGCTCGTTTCGAAGCTGCTCATTATTCAAAAGATGAATCAGCATGTCCTGCTCCCAGTACCAGGCCACCGTCTTCGGCAGGAACCTGCGCTCCTCCTCCGTCAGCGCATCCCAGAGCAGGATGGTCAGAGACTGGTTTGAGGCTTCCCGGTACAGGGCTGCCCAGTCTGTGGCCGCAGGATCAAAATCCGTCGGACTGTCAAACAGAGCCCGGGCAGTCAGCTGTAATAATATTTTTTCGGTATGATTCATAATGGGGTTCTCCATGTAGTCGCTGTTCAAAAAGTCACAGCAACCGCACTGATTTTTCACCTCTCTGCGGTGATTTAAAGACATATCCGTACCGCTTTCAGGAAAAAATCGCAATTTAATAGAGGGGTGTTGTTCCCCTCTATCATTCCCAATCCAATATTTTTCACTGTCCGGGTTATCTCTTTGATGTTGCCTTGTTCATTGCCTTATTTCGGTTCTTTCATGATGATGCATCCAAAATCTAATTCGGATCTTTTTCTCCGTTTTCCAGATACAAAATTATACTTTCTCGATCAGACAACTATGTCTCTTAGCTTTCGTTCCCTTTGCGTCCTTGTCGTAATTGATTCCAACCAAAAGCAGATTTCCAAAATACTCTTTTAAATCACCTGCATAACGATTCTCATGTATTTGCCGGATTGCCGTGTCGGCATCCTTATCATATTTCAGCTCGATAATCATGGCAGGCTTATCTGTATCACTTCCGGGAATAAATGCATAATCTGCAAATCCTTTGCCGGCGGGTAGCTCTCTGATTATTTTATAATAATTCTTCGCTGTGTAATATGCTATATAGATAGCGCAGGCAAGAGAATTCTCATCGTTATAGGTCAACACTGACGAGCACTCTTCATGCACTGCTTCCAATGCCTGTGCTACAGTATCAGCGTCTCCCCGAAGTGTGGCATCCAGAAGCCTTTCGGCATTATTGATCGCCTGTTCCACGCGCATATATTTCTTTCCATTTATGCATGCTTCAAAGGCTTCGGTTACTTCCTGATTCGGTATATAAACCTCTTTCTGTTTTTGATCGTAGGCCAGATATCCCAGATGAATTAATAATGTCAGCACATCATCCTTCGTGTCAAAGCTTGTTATATCATTCTGGAATGTACTCACATTGACTTTCACCCGCTGTCCGCCGAGCATCAGCACAATTGCATCTTTCAGCCCGTCTTTATTGATCTCAATATATTTTTTGAGGCTTTCGAAAGTCTCCGTCTGTGTCCAGTAATTTTGTATTTCCTCTTCCTGTACAGCATTCATTACGGAATTAGGACTGTAGACATGCTTCATTCGGCTAAACGAATACCCGTCATACCAGGACTGCATTTCATCGAAATCCATTTGATGCTCATCGCAAAGAGCTTTGACCTCGTTTTCCGTAAAGCCAATGTACTCTGCAAGCCTTTTCGGCGTTATCATGGAATATTCCTTAAAATCCGTCAATGCCGATTCTGTCCCATATTTCTTAATCGGAAGAATGCCTGTCATGTAAGCTGCCGCTATTGTTTTGTCAGTTGCCGGTCCACCTTTAAAAAGTCCTCGAAGAAACTGAATGTATTCCTTTTGCAATTCTTTATCATTTTTTGCTTCCCTGAATATCGCATCACACTCATCTATAATAACAATAAATTTGTTACCTGTCTTGTCGCTAACGGAAAAGAGCGCGTCTGCTAACACAGCCTCCTGTTCTTCAACGCAGGCGGTATATGCTTCTCTAAGCTCCCTGATCACCTTATTTTGAATGTCACTTACAACACTCTGTATAGATTCAGCTGTTGAAATAAAGCGAGTAATATCAAGGTAAATCACATCATATTTATTTAGGTGCTTCTCGAAGGAACCCTTCTTTGATATTTCCAGTCCCTCAAAAAGTGAGCGCGAATCACAGCTCTTGTCATAATAAGCACACAACATCTTCGCAGCAAACGACTTTCCAAAACGTCGCGGACGGCTGAAGCATGTAAGTTTTCTGGGCGTATTAATCGTACTGTTTACAAATTCAATCAAGCCGGTCTTATCCACATAAATTTCATTTAAAATTGTCTGAAATCCATCGTTACCGGGATTCAAATAGATTCCCATAAACCGTAACCTGCTACTCAAAATATGGACAAATATACCCATACCGAGATAATTCCTGCTTCAACCTATATGCTTTTGATTGTCCGAAAACATATCTACTCACAAGTTCTTGTATAGTCCACAGGCGTAAATTCCCGACTAGCCATCGGTACATACTTACAATCGCTTTTCTATGCTATCTTGTAAGTTTTGACATCTCTCAAATTAAGGCTTGCATTGAAATCCCTGTCTGCTCTGTATCCGCATTCACAGATATAGATTCGGTCTGACAGCTTCAGGTTATGCTTTATACGGCCACATCCATGGCATACTTTGCTTGAAGGATACCATCTGTCTGCAACCCTGAATTCGATCCCGTTTTCTTTGCACTTTGCTTCCAGCTTCGTCCTGAACTCATAAAACTTCTGTGAAGCGACTGCTTTCGAGAGATGCCTGTTCCTCATCATTCCCGATACGTTTAAATCTTCAATTGTGATATAAGCCGGTTTGGTTTTCACCAGTTCACTCACGCACTTATTTACGTAATCGGTACGGATATTATTTATCCTCTGATGAAGTGTCTGTACCTTTAACTGTTGTTTTTGGATATTCTGCCGGGTAGCTCCTCCTTCCTGCTTTGTGCTGCGCTTTTTATGGCCCTCGTATTTCCTCGACAGGCTGCGCTGCTCCCGTTTTAACTGTTTCTCTAACTTCCTGACCTTTGCGGTCCTGTTGATATTTTTCTTGTTCATGCCGTTGCTTGCGATCATGAAATCTTTCACGCCAACATCTACACCGATGCCGGAGTCCGTTAAGGATGGCTTCTCTTTTTCGGGCTCTTCCACGAGCACCGACACATAATATCTTCCTGCATGGCATGAAATTGTCCCGCTCTTTATGATATGGGTATCCGGATTCTCTTTCAGGTAAACATTGTTCAGCCATTTGGAAAAATCCATGCCGGAGACAAAACGATGCTCCTTTTCGTACATTTCCTTATTATACGCAAGATAAAAGTTGTAGACGAATCTGCAGGTTCCGATCGTCTTATGGATGATCTGCATCTGCTCCGGCGTCGGATTTATTTCCGTTTTGTAACTCCTTTGCAATCTCCTCGTCCTCCCTTATCTGGTTTTTGTATTTTCTTAAACCATATAATCTGCAGCTGAACACATGAAGTATCGATATGATATCCTGCACTAATTCCTCATTGGGCGAGAGCGCCTCATTATTCACAATAAGGATATTCGTATGGAATTTCTGGCAGAATTTTTCAAACCAGTCATACCCGAAACGGATAAACCTGTCCTTGTTTGATATAACGATCGTCTTAACCTTCTGTTCCATTACCATATCCAAAAGGGCGTTCCATTTTTTACGGTTATAATTCAGGCCGCTCCCATAATCTTCCATACATTGATTTACAATAATTCCCCTTGCATTACAAAACTGTTTTAAAAACTCGGTCTGATTTTTTAAATCGTCTTTTTGGTTTCTTGTAGACACCCTCGCATAAATAACTGTCTCTCTTGTATCATCTTCATTATTTATTCCCTTGAATTGCAGATACTGGTCATAAGTATAATATCTTCTGTCAGTCGGAGTACGATTGGCTTTCAATATCCCTTCCCTGTCCCAGCGCTGTAGTGTTTTGACAGAAACTCCTACCAATTCAGCAAAATCCTTTGGCTTGTAGTTTGTAATATTCGATGTGTTCATAGTTGTAATCCTCCTAATGAACACATTTTATCACATTTCGGTATCTCTTTCAATTTTTTTTACTACTTAACTTATCCTCCTGACGATATCTAATAATACTCTATAATCTGACGATTCGGTCATTGGCCTGTAAGTTCAATACCCTTAATTTTTTACCAGAGTTCTATTTGACCAAGGCTGCAAGCTGTCTTTCCAGCTCGGCAATTCTGGCATCTTTACGAACCAATTCCGCTTTATCTTCCTCTCTTCCCGCCTTCAGTTCCTCAATCTGCTCCTGCTGCTCCTCAATCATGTACTGCACCGTATTCTTATCCATCTCCTGCAATGCTTCCGTGTAATATCCCATAATGTCCTCCAGATTCTCGCAGAGCTTATACACCTCGTCGTAAAGATCCCGGAAATAGGGATACTTCTGAATCAGCTTCTCTATGATCTCCGGTTCGTCCTCGCACAGGAAGGTAAGCCATGCGTCAAATTCATTTCCTATGCCTTTATTTTGCAGAATTGCCCGGAAATTGTCAAGCGGAATATAGATAAATTCCTGCGGCATGTGAATCTTCAGATCCGTGTCAAAAGTGACGCGGCCGCGGTGGATGTAGTGATCCGGCATGTCTTTCAGTTCCTGCGGACTCTTCTCGAACAAAACTATGGTGTATACATCCTTTATCTGCATATAGGAAAATTTCTTATTCGCAGCCTGCAAGCCTGTTTTCACGCGCTGATACTGCCGCAGAAGCAGGTCTGCGGAATAGCAGCTGGTTCTCTGCCCGGGAAATGCATAACCAATTTTCTGCATCTCCACGTTTGCGATGCTCCCATCCTCCAATTCCACCACAATGTCCATGATCAGAAGCGAGGATTCCGCCGTCATGCGGCTTTCGTTCGGTAAGACCTGGACAATTTTCACTTTCTTTCTGAGTACTGCGGAAAGGAATTTCTCCAGTCGTTCCGGATTTTCCGTGGGGTTCATGATCTTCTTAAAGAATGCGTCATACAGGATCTTACAGCCTTTCACGCCGGTGCAAAAGTTCAGGAACTCGTTCTGCTGTTCCTTCTCCCAGCTTTGAAAAGTGGTGTCCAGTCGCGGATCTCCTCCGATTTCCGTCAGGATTTCCGCTTTGATGCGCAGCACCGGAAAATACTGTTTCAGGTTTGATTTTTTCATACAGTTGCTCCTCCTTTGGTCGGCCTGCTGTTTTATTTTTTGATTCGCTTATTTGTGGAATTTCATATACCCGTA
>JAJQBQ010000003.1 GCA_021203205.1 Lachnospiraceae bacterium
AACAATATATATATATATATATATGCGCGAGCGCGCGACAAATAGCAGCCTGGAAACCTCTTTTCAAAAATACGGAATGGGGCATGGTTTCTTATTGTGTTGTCAGTAAGAAACCATGCCTTTTTGTTGTGCCTGCATTCTAATATGGAATGATGGAAGCATCCGTGGAAAAAGAAAACCGACACTTAAAACCACGTATTTCACCCTCCCCGAGCGGCTCAAAATCCGATCGGAGAGGGTGAAAGTGTTACAAAAAATATATAGAAAAAACATGAAGGAAAATAAAATGGCGGCAACATGCCGTCTGTAATCAAGTAAATCACCCTTCCTGAACATCAGAAGTTTGGGAAGTTTTTTTTCATAGGCGGAATTCACCACAGAATTAGCCATAAGAAAGGAAAGGATACGGGGAGAGAAGAATAAGTTGCTTGACAGACACATGCTATTTGCTGTATATTTAAGCAAATTACTGAATAGAAACTCTCTCCCCGAAAGCGGAAACGGAGGATTATCATGGGAGAGAAAAGCAAAGGCAGGAAATCGTTGAAACCGGATGTCGTTATGAAGGATTATCTGCGTTCCAACGAGAAGTTTACGGATCTGATTAACGGAGTGTGTTTTCATGGGGAGCAGGTTGTCCGGCCGGAGGAACTGGCAGATGAAGACACGGATCAGTCTTATCTGGCCGAATCGGCAGGTGCAGATGGTCAGGCGGCGGGGAAGCAGACGATACATGCTGTTCAGAAAGCACGCGACAGCATCCGGGCACAGGTCAGGATAGCAGATGAAACGGATGCAGGGCAGATGGGGAACCTGAGTGGGATGGCGCCCGCAGCCTCAAAGAGATGCTGGACATACCGGAAGAAGTGCGGGATTTGGTAAACGATTATCCGATTCATTTGGTAGATGCGAGGAGGGATGCCCCGGATCTCGTGTTCCATGATGAAAGGAATCAGGACCTGTTCGCCCTGCTTGCGCTGATTTCGGATAAGAGTGTGCCGATTTCAGAGAGAAGGGCAAAATTGAAGAGTTATAATGAGAGCCATCATGTGGCTCCTGAGGTTGCGAGAGCTGTCTACAGCATTACCCGCAGGAAAGGATTACCAGTGGAAGCAGAAGTGAACGAGGAGGAGATAGGTATGGATGAATTGATTCGATATATTATGGACGAAGGAAAAGAGGAAGGCTTGAAAGAAGGAGAAAAGAGAGGAGAAAAGAGAGGAGAAAAGAGACGGATTGATGGTCTGGTGCAGACTGTGAAGAACCTGATGCTCTGCAACGACTGGACGATGGAAGAGACTATGCAGAAGATGGGGATGTCGAAAGCAGACAGCGAAGTGGTAAGCCGGAAATGGATGAGCTGATTCAACGTTCCTAAATGTGAAATAAATGTGACGAAAATGTGAAATTTCTGTTTGACATACATCTGTCGTGGTAGTATAATCCTACCTATGTGGAACAGTCATATGCCTTCGGGGAGGAAGGCAACGGAAACGACAGTTTCATCGCCAACCCGTAGGAGAAGGAGAGATGTGTACAATTTGTTCGAAAGAATCACACCGATAGTTTCTATATCTGCAGAAAAAAAGTATGAAAAAAGCGAATGTTACAGAATGGCAGGATGGAAAGAATATCCAGGTTCTCTTCCACATTCGTATGGCGTTGGAAGGCAGCAGTCTTAAGGAGCGGAACCTTGAGGCTGCTGTTTTTTCATAAGTGGTTCTGGAAGGTTGACAGAACCGGCATTCCGGGGTTATAATCTGCGGCGCTATTAAAGAGCGGACGGAAGAAAAAAGCTGCAGCTACATAAGATACACGGATGAGAGGAAACAGAGAAGATAAATATTCCGGGATATTTTTGGAAGAGAGGGCTGAATATTCCAGGGCATTTAACAGATGGCAGTTAGGAAAAAGCCAATGTTTCTGCCGGTGATATTGATACGAGGAAAAGGAGACAACATGAGTTTGAAATCCGGGAAAAAATACAGTTACATAATTTTCGATTTGGACGGCACGCTGTTGGATACGCTGGAAGACCTGATGGATGCCACAAATCACGTGATGGTTTCCTTCGGCTGGCCGGAGCACTCCTATGCGGAGATCCGCAGCTTTGTCGGCAACGGGATTGAGCGGCTGATGCGTCTGTCGGTTCCGGCGGGAACAGAGGAGGAGACCTTTGCGAAGGCGTTTTCCGCATTTAAGGAGTATTACACCGCGCATTGCCTGGTGAAAACCAGACTTTACGATGGGATCGGGGAGCTGCTTCGCACTCTGAAGGCGAGAAATATTCCCATGGCGATTGTTTCCAACAAGAATCAGGAGGCGGTCACGGAGCTGTACCATATTTTCTTTGAGGACAGTGTGATCGCGGCTGTGGGGCAGGCGGCCGGGCGGCCGAAGAAGCCGGCACCGGAGTCGACCTGGTTGGCCATGGAAAAAATCGGGGCAGAGAAAGAATATACACTCTATGTCGGTGACTCCGAGGTGGATAAGGCGACCGCGGACAACGCGGGGCTCGACTGTGTGCTGGTGAGCTGGGGTTTCCGCGATAAAGATGTGATCGAAACACTGAAGCCGGTGGCGGTGATCGACCGGCCGGAGGAGCTTTTAAGGTGGGTGAAATGACCGGCCGACGGATCTCTTAAGGTGGATGAAATGGTCGGACAGAGGATATTTTTGCCTGGTGAAACGGGCAGCCGGGGGATATACTGGCCTGATGAGGCAATTGATTGGTTTTGGCCGGCTGGAAACAGTCGGAAAATGGGAAGACCCCCGGGCAGGAATCCCGGGGGCCTTCGGTTGGAGTATGTGTACAAATAATTGGGTCAGTCAGGTTTGTTAAAATCGAGCAGTAGAATTTTGGGTGTTCGCTGCGATTGCGTTCGATGCAGGCAGGAAAGTTCTCCTGCGTGGCCTTTTGGTCATAAAGAAAAGGCGCTCCCGTAAAACAGGAACGCCTTTGTTCGAACAGTTGCCATTATAGCACTTCTGTGAGAAAAGTCAAACCCTTTTTTTCTTGTGAAAATTTACAAAAAATTTAGAATTTTTTTATTTCCAATTGACGGATTTTACCTGACATGGTAGAATTAGCGGGAATTTTGTAGAAGGAGCGGGAGGTGCGCTGATGGAAACAGTAAGTTTGACGGAATTTCAGAGCAAGATACGAAGAGTCCTGATTTCTGAGGAGGAGATTCGCGAGGCCGTAAAGAAGGCGGGCGCCATGATCGACGCCGAATACGACGGTCGGCCGATTCTTCTCATCAGTATTTTGAAGGGCTCTTTTGTGTTTCTTGCGGATTTGTGTCGTGCGATTCATGTGCCGTGCGAGTTGGAGTTCATGGTAGCGAAGAGCTACTACCAGGGAACTCAGTCTTCAGGCATGGTGCAGATACATATGGATGCGCGGGCGGATCTTTCCGGCTACCACGTGATCATCGTGGAGGATATCGTGGATACCGGCCGGACACTGAACGATGTGACAAAGCTTCTTTCGACGCGGAATCCCATCTCCTTAAAAGTGGTAACCCTTTTGGACAAGCCGGACCGGCGCGTCGTGGATTTTAAGGCGGATTATTCGCTGTTCACCATCCCCGACCTGTTTGTGATCGGCTACGGGCTGGATTGCGGGGAAATGTACCGGAATCTGCCGTACATCGCGGAGTACGCGGAAGATGCGGAGTGAGTTGATATTGATTTCCCGCAGAAACACGTTGAAACCGGAAAGAGATTGATTTCTCCGCAGAAAAGCAGTGCTCTGGAACAGAATGGCTGCCCGATGTGATTTATCATAACAAGGGCGGCAGGACGCACTTAAAAGCATAACCGAATGATTATGCGTGTGCAAAATCCCAAGGAGGAAAGAAGAATGTTAGAGAAAATCTTCAAACTCAAAGAGAACAACACCAATGTGAGGACCGAGGTGATTGCCGGTCTCACAACATTTATGACGATGGCTTACATCATCGCCCTGAACCCGAACCTCCTGACCGGTTTCGGCGCAAACGGCGGCACCGAGCTCTGGAACGGTGTGTTCATGGCGACCTGTATCGCGTCCGGTGTTGGCACCATCGTGATGGCATTTCTGGCGAACAAGCCCTTTGCCATGGCACCCGGCATGGGCTTAAACAGCTTTTTTGCCATTGTAGTGGCAAACATTGTCACCATCACAGGGGCTTCCTACGTGGTATCCTTCCAGGCAGCCCTGTGCATTATCTTTATCGAAGGTATTGTGTTCCTGGTATTATCTATTTTTAATGTCAGGGAGAAGATCGTGGATGCCATTCCGCTGGGCGTACGCTTAGGCATCGGACCTGGTATAGGTCTCATGCTCATGAATATCGGTATCGGCTCCAACGTGGGCGTGTATGACAGCGAAGGCAACTGCTTCTATGCCATGCGCGATTTCTTCGGTTCCCTCACCGCCGGTGTGGCGAAGGATTCCATGGGCAGCGCGTACAACACCATGGTGCTGACGGTCATTACCATGTTTGTCGGCTTCTTTGTGATTGTGATTCTCGCGAAGTTCAATGTGAAGGGCGCAGTTCTGTTCGGAATGCTCATCGCATCCGTCATCTACTGGGCCGGCGAGGCTATTTTCCTCGGCACAAACCCGTTTGCGTCCCTGTCCGGCGCATCGTTCCTGCCGCCGTTCGGCGACATGGCCAGTACCACACTGTTTAAGCTGAATTTCTCCACATTTTTTGATATCGGCTGGTTCACGGTGATTACCCTGATCCTCACCTTCTGCATGATCGATATGTTCGATACCATCGGCACACTGGTTGGCACCGCCTCCCGCGCGGGCATGGTGGACGAGAACGGCCACATGCCGCAGATGAAGGAAGCCCTGACCTCCGATGCTGTCGGCACACTGGTCGGTTCCCTGACCGGTACCTCCACCGTCACCACTTTTGTGGAGTCCGCTTCGGGCGTGAGCGCCGGCGGCCGCACAGGTCTCACCGCTCTGGTGACCGGCATCCTGTTCCTGGCCTGCATGTTCCTGTCCCCGATCGCCGCGATCATTCCGGCGGCGGCTACATCCTCGGCACTGATTTACGTTGGTGTTCTGATGGTGGGCGGCTTAAAGAAGGTAGATTTTGACGACCTCGACCAGGCGGCTCCGGTAGCCATCATGCTGATCGCCATGCCGATCTCCGGCTCCATCGGACACGCCATCGGTATCGCCATGATCACCTACACGGTCATCAAGGTGTTCACGGGCAAGTGGAAGGATGTGTCGGTGCTGACGTATGTGATCTCGCTGCTGTTCCTGATCAAGTTCTTCCTGGTGGCGTAGCCTGTCTCTGTGCAGATTTGCTATAATTTACTTAATTTTCGTAAAAATTCTATAAATTATTCACGTTGACGAAAAAATTCGCCGGTGCTAGAATACGCGATGTAAAGCAAAGGCGCTGTGGGATGAAGAACCATCCCCGCAGCGCCTTTGTTTTATCCGCGGATACTATATTGAAATGTACCAGGGAATGACAGAGTGGCGGCCCTAATTACCGTCAGGTGACTGCCATCTCAAAACAAAAACGCAAATAAGAAACTATAGAATGCAAGGACGCATGAGGTTAGAAGCGCGCCCCTGCATTTTTTATTTGCGGATTCCTTTATGTGAAAAGGAGGAAAAATGTTATGACGGAAGAGATTATGGAGTATGTCGGCACAGTGGTCGGCGACGAGGTGTTTGGCGTCTGGTTCTTAATCGGCGCGGCGCTGGTGTTCTGGATGCAGGCAGGTTTCGCGATGGTGGAGGCGGGCTTCACCAGAGCCAAGAATACCGGCAACATCCTCATGAAGAACCTGATGGACTTCTGTATCGGCACGGTGATGTTCATCCTCATCGGCTTCAGCTTCCTGCTGGGCGAGGATCTGCTGGGCTTCATCGGCAAGCCGGGCTTCGACATTTTCACGGCTTATGAGAACTTTGATTTCTCGAATTTCGTATTCAACCTTGTATTCTGCGCGACTACAGCGACCATCGTGTCCGGTGCCATGGCAGAGAGAACGAAATTCTTATCCTACTGCATTTACTCGGCAGTCATCTCCGGCCTGATCTACCCGATCGAGGCGCACTGGATCTGGGGCGGTGGCTGGCTCTCACAGCTTGGCTTCCACGATTTCGCAGGTTCCTGCGCCATTCACATGGTCGGCGGTATCTCCGCTCTGATCGGCGCGACGATCCTTGGACCCCGTATCGGCAAGTTCACGAGAGATAAGGACGGCAAGGTGACGAAGGTCAACGCATTCCCGGGGCACAACCTGGCGCTGGGCTGCCTGGGCTGCTTCATCCTCTGGCTCGGCTGGTACGGCTTCAACGGCGCGGCCTGCACATCGGTCAGTCAGCTGGGCAGTGTGTTCCTTACCACCACGGTTTCGCCGGCGGTGGCGACCGTGGTCTGCATGATCTTTACCTGGGTAAAATACGGCAAGCCGGATGTTTCCATGTGCCTGAACGCTTCTCTGGCAGGTCTGGTGGCCATCACCGCACCCTGTGACGTAACAGACTGCACGGGCGCCATCATCATCGGCGCGGTTTCCGGACTCCTGGTCGTGTTTGGCGTCTGGTTCCTGGACAATGTGCTTCATATTGACGACCCGGTTGGCGCGGTGGCGGTCCATTGCTTAAACGGCGTCTGGGGTACCATCGCCGTCGGCCTGTTCGCCACAAACACTGCGCCGGGCTACAGCATCGCGGACTCCGCAGGAAATGAGATGGTCGGTCTCTTCTACGGCGGCGGTTTCAAGCTTTTGGGCATCCAGCTCCTGGGCTTCTTCACAGTGGCAGCCTGGACGGCAGTAACTATTACCATCGCATTCATGATCATTAAGGCAGTTGTTGGCCTTCGTGTCTCCGAGGAAGATGAGATCCGCGGTCTGGATATTTCCGAACACGGTCTTCCGAGCGCTTACGCCGGATTCTCCATCATGGATGTCACCGGCGGAATGATGGATGTAAACGAGAACACCGACCTTGGCGCCAGCGACTACGCGACGGCATCCGAGGCGAAGAAGAATGCGGCTGTCCCGGTGGTCGAGGGACCGAAGACCGACAGCGGCATCCACAAGGTGGTCATCATCGCGAAGATGAGCCGCTACGACGCACTGCGCAGAGCCCTGAACGAACTGGGCGTGACCGGCATGACCGTGACGAACGTCATGGGCTGCGGTGTCCAGAAGGGTGCCGGCGAGAAGTACCGTGGTGTCGAGCTTGACGCGACCCTGCTTCCGAAGATCAAGGTGGAAGTAGTCATCTCCAAGCTTCCGGTACAGAAGGTCATCGAGACGGCGAAGAAGGTACTCTACACCGGACACATCGGCGACGGCAAGATCTTTGTGTACAGCCTGGACAATGTGGTGAAGGTTCGTACCGGCGAGGAAGGCTTCGATGCTTTGCAGGATGTGGAGTAATGAATTACGGACGGAGTTTGAAGACGCCTGTAGTCTCTTATGAAATCCTGACAGGTGTATTGGAATGAACACATTTTAACAGGTGATTTCAAACATGGATAGATAGAATGAAAAGGCCGTGGCGCTTCGAAAACAACGCTACGGTCTTTTTTTGCATACGGGTTGCGTAGGGAAATTTTAAGTTTGCGTTGAACGCAGCCCGGCGCGTCGGACAAGGCAAGCCTTGTCCGATAACAGACGCGGGCCGCATTTGATTTGCACCTTGCAATTTATGCCATGCCATGGTAAAATTCGGCAATAAAATATATGCAGGAAAGGAGTTCTTATGTCAGAAAGAAGATTAAATAATACCATATTTCTTATGTTTTTGGTTACGGATAATTATTGCAGAGCGCATGAGATGACACCCAGAGAATTCCGTAAGTTGGATAAACAGTATGATATATTGAATTATGTGGTGGAATGCCCGGATGTTTTTGATTGGATGACAGAAGATGAAATGGTACAGGAGATCGACGAATATATTTTAGGATGATTGACGGAGAAAATTATGGCAGGATCAATTTTCGGAACAATTTTTAAAATTTCTACCTGGGGCGAGTCCCACGGTGCCGGTGTCGGCGTGGTGGTGGACGGCTGCCCGGCGGGCTTAAGCCTCTGCGAGGAGGATATCATGAAGTACTTAAACCGCCGGAAGCCGGGCCAGACCAGGTACGCGACCCCGCGCAAAGAGGACGATGAAATTCGAATCCTCTCCGGCGTGTTCGAGGGAAAGACGACCGGTGCGCCTGTCTCTATGATGGTGGAGAATAAGACGCAGCGGTCAAAGGATTATGGCGACCTGGCGCACTGCTACCGCCCGGGACATGCGGACTATACATTTGATCAAAAGTACGGCATCCGCGATTACCGCGGCGGCGGGCGCTCTTCCGGCAGGGAGACCATCGCCAGAGTGGCGGCAGGCGCGGTGGCGGCGAAGCTGCTGGCCGAGATGGGGATCGAAGTGTATGCGTATGCGGAAAGCATCGGCGGCATCCGGGTGGATCCGGCACGTTTCAACCGCTCTTTCAGAGATATCAGCCCGCTGCAGATGCCGGATGAGGCAGCGACGGAGGCGGCCTCCGCGCTGCTTGAGCAGAAAATGAAGGAACATGATTCGGTCGGCGGCACGATCGGCTGCATTGTAACCGGGCTTCCGGCTGGCCTGGGCGATCCGGTGTTTGAAAAGCTGGATGCAAATCTTGGCAAGGCCATCTTCTCCATCGGCGCGGTGAAGGGCGTGGAGATCGGCGACGGTTTCCGGGTGGCGGAGGCCTGCGGGTCGGAGAATAATGACGAGTTTCTCATTCAGGAGGAAGACACGGCAGCAGAAGAATTTTTGAAAAGCAACGGCGAGAACAGAAAAGGAACTGCGGAGGAAAACAGTGCATCAGTTGATTCTTCTGATAAAATATGCGGATTTGAGACGGAAAAAAACGAATTTGCCAGAAAGAAGGTCGTGAAAGCCACGAACCATGCCGGCGGGATCCTGGGCGGCATGAGTGACGGCTCGAAGCTCTTCCTGCGTGCAGCAGTCAAGCCGACCCCGTCCATTTTCCGGGAGCAGCGCACCGTCACAGACACGGGAGAGGAAAAAATCCTTGTCATTCATGGCAGACATGACCCGGTCATCGTACCCCGGGCGGTGGTCGTAGTGGAGGCGATGACCGCCATCGTAATTCTCGACGCACTTCTCCTGAATATGACGGCGAAGGCGGAGAATGTGATCCGGTTTTATCGGCACTAACCCTTTTCGTTTAAGTTTACCTTTTTGACAAAGTCAGGATTTAAACCTCTGGTTTACTTGCGGCATACGAAACGCCATGCGAGCAGGGGGTGTTCCCCCCGCTCGATTACGTTCTACTGTGTGAAATTATACAATCAGGCTATATTCGGGTTGCATATTGCGATGACATCAGGGTTCCGGGCGCATGAATCGCAAGTTCGCGGAACCGGCAAGCCATGAGAATGCAGCCATTTCATGGTAAGGCCGGGTTAGGATGCCGTCACAAATTCTGCGTACCGCACGGTTTCCATGGCGTCCTTCGCATATTTATCCGCGCCGATCATGTCCGCGTATTCCTGCGTGAGCACGGCACCGCCCACCACCACCTTGCACCATGGGGCACCTGCCCGAAGCTGTTTGATGGTTTCCTCCATGGCCGGTACCGTGGTGGTCATGAGGGCGCTTAAGCCTGCGACGGGCGCGTGGCTGTCCTGCACGGCTTTTACTACGGTCTCTGGCGGGACATCCTTGCCCAGGTCAATGACTTCAAAGCCGTAGTTTTCCAGCAGAACTTTCACAATGTTTTTCCCAATGTCGTGAATGTCGCCTTTGACGGTGGCGAGAACAACGATTCCTTTTTTCGCTTCCGACACGCCCGATGCCGCCAGGCGTTTTTTTATGACCTCGAAGGCAGCAGTGGCTGCTTCGGCGCTCATAAGGAGCTGCGGCAGGAAGACGGTTTTCGCTTCAAAGCCCTTTCCCACCACATCCAGCGCCGGGATGAGGTAGCCGTCGATGATTTGAAGGGAGCTTTCCCGGTCGAGGAGCTCCCCGGTGATTTTTGCGGCCTGATCCTTCAGGCCTTTCGTGATGGCGCGGATGAGGGGGTGGGAGAGATCCACGGAACTTTCGCCGGAGGCCGCGCCTGCGCTGCCGGTTCCGGAAACCGCGCCGGCCAGGCCCTCGCTGCCTGCGCTGCCGGTTCCGTGTGCGGATTTGCCGCCTGCGCTGCCGGAACTGCCTGGGACACCGGCTCCGAATGCGGATCCTCCACCGCCTGCAGTTCCTGCGCTTCCGGCCCCGCCGGCGGTTTTTCCGCCCACCCCCGCAGATTTCTCCGCCTGGATCTTCGGCAGCATCTCCTGCACGTATTCCATGTAATTCCGGCACTGGGCATCGAGCCCGTGCAGAGCGCAGAACGCATAGAAAGCCGACTGCATTTTCGCGGAATGGGGGTTCATGATGGCCGCGTTCAGGCCGTTTTCCAGCGCCATTGTGAAAAAGGTACTGTTGATATCCTCGCGGTTCGGCAGACCGAAGGAAATATTTGACACGCCAAGGCTGGTGAGCCCGCCCATCTCGTGGATGCCGCGCACGGCTTCCAAAGTCGTGAGGGCGGAGCGGTCGTCTGTGCTGACAGTCATGCAGAGCGGGTCGATGATGATGTCCTTCCGCTTGATGCTGTATTCTGCAGCCGTGGCGTAGATGCGCTCCGCGATGGCGATGCGCCCGGCGGCCGTGTCGGGGATGCCGTCTTCGTCGAGAGTCAGGGCTACGATGAGTCCGCCGTATTTTTTTGCCAGCGGGAAGATGGCCTTCATCACCTCGGTCTTACCGTTGACAGAGTTGATCATGGCCTTGCCGTTGTAGAGACGCAGCGCCCGCTCCATGGCCTGAATATCCGTGGTGTCAATCTGTAACGGCAGGTCAAGCACACCCTGCAGGGCAGCCACCACTTCCTCCATCATCTGCGGCTCATCGATTTCCGGCAGTCCCACATTTACGTCCAGAATATCCGCGCCCAGCTCCTGTTCGGCCAGACCTTCCTGCAGAATATAGTCGATGTCGTGGTCGCGGAGTGCCTGCTTGAAGCGCTTTTTGCCGGTGGGGTTGATGCGTTCGCCGATGAGAACCGGGCGGCAGGGAGTTGACGTTTCGGAGCCATAACCGGACAGAGGGGAGAAATTTGATTCTCCGTCATGACCGAATGTATCGGAGGAAACAGACTCTCTTCCATGCCCGGACAGAGGGGAGAAATTCGATTCTCCGTCATGACCGGATGTATCGGAGAAAACGGATTCTCCTCCATGCCCGGACAGAGTGGAAGAATTCGATTTTCCGTCATGACCGGATGTATCGGAGAAAACAGACTCTCCTTCAGACCCGGCCAGATCGGACATGTTCGATTTACCGGGGATCTTTGAACCGGGGACAGTTGCGGTGGCACGGTTCAGGATGACGGCATGTGTATAGGAGGACACCATGGTGATGTTTTTTTCTGTCAGTGGCGGGATCGGCGTTTTTGCTTCCGCCGCCCGCACTGCCCGGATCATGGCCTGTATGTGCGCAGGAGTGGTGCCGCAGCAGCCGCCGAGGATCCTGGCGCCGCTGTGCATGATATCCACCATCGCTGCCGCGAACTGCTCCGGTGTCACGTCGTAGACGGTTTTTCCGTGCTCCGTGCGCGGAAGCCCAGCGTTCGGGTTCACGATGACGGGGACGGAGGCGACCTCTGTGAGCATCGGCACGATGTGTTTCATCTGTTCCGGCCCGAGGCTGCAGTTCATGCCCAGAGCGTCCACGCCCAGGCCTTCGAGCAGCGCCACCATGGCCTGGGGATTTGCGCCGGTTAATAGCTTTGCCCCCTCGTCGTACACGGTGGTGACGAAGACGGGAACATTTGCATTCTCTTTCGCCGCGAGCACGGCGGCTTTTGCCTCATGGCTGTCGTTCATGGTCTCGATCAGAATCAGATCCACGCCGCAGGCGGCGCCGATTTTCATAACTTCGGCAAAAATGTCGATGGCACGGTCGTAGGCGAGGTCGCCCAGCGGCTGCAGGAGCTTTCCGGTCGGCCCCACATCCAGCGCCACCCAGGCGTCAAAGGGCTCATCCCCGGAGAGGGAACCGTCCGCGATCTTTGCCGCGTGCGCGCGTTCAATGGCCGTGCGCGCGTTTTTTACGGCGGCCTCGATGATGAGCTTTAAGTCATCCTCCGGGCGGTCGGCGCCCATGGAGAATTTCAGACTGTTTGCGCCGAAGGTGTTTGCGCTGATGATGTTGGCACCGGCCATCAGGTAGTCATAGTGAATCCCGATCAGGCGCTCCGGATGGGTAATGTTCCAGCGCTCCGGGAGTTCCCCGGGGCCCAGACCCATCTCCTGAAGCAGCGTGCCGCAGCCGCCGTCGAAAAAAACGAGACCGTCGTGTATTTTTTTTATAATGTCTGTGCGTTCTGGCATGGCAAATTCTCCTCAAGGATGAAGATACCGGGGTAAAATCCGTGGTATCTTTTTTCAAAAGACCGTAAAGCGGATGCTATTCATCCGAAGTATCCGTCGTGACCGTGTCCGATATCCCGTTCACGGACGAAGATTGTAAAGCGGGTGTTTCATCCGGAATATTCGACGAGATCGTGTTTGAAGCCCCGTTCATTGCGTAAGACCGTAAAGCGGATGTTCATCCGGAATATTATCAGACGCGGTAGCCGCAGTTTTTATTCAGGCAGGCATCACATCTGTTTTTGGAGGCATCCCTGTCCGGCAGGCATGCGGCTCCTGTGTCCGGCCCGGCCAGGCCGATCACAGCCGTGACGGATTTTTCCGGCACCATCAAAAGCCGGTCGGTCAGCGTGATTCCGGCGCGCCTTGGCGGGTCCAGCACCCGGAAAAAGTCGCGCTGGTGATTCAGGGAAAAATCTCCGTACCCGGGGGAAAAGCGGGGAAGAAGGGTGAGTCCTTCGTCCGCAACTTCTGCGGACATACGCACCTCCAGCAGGTCGCAGTAGGCTTCAATTGCGGCTGCGCCCACGGCCTGCAGAATCACGCTCTTCGACGGACTGGTTCTCGCGTATCTTCGAATCAGCACGTCCATCTGTGGGCCGACGGTGGCGGCAAGCAGGAAACATTCCCTGACCAGAGGAATGACTGGCTGCTGAGACACAGAAATCTGCCGCTCAGTTGGAATTCCTGTGACATGGGATGGCTGCTTAAACGAAGCTTCTGTTACAGAGGACGGTTGCCTGAGGGAAGTCTCTGTTACAGAGAACAGATTGTTAGGCGAGACATCTGAGACATCAGGTGATTCGTCGGAAGAAGTGGAGGAATTTGGAAGAGGTGATTCGGAAGAAACTTCCAGTGCGGGAGCCGTATAATCATAGAGCGAGCCGTCAGAGAGGTTCTTCCACAGATTCCGGCTCTCCACAATTCCGAAGCCAAAATCCATCCGCGGATAGTCCATAAAAGTGACCGCAAGCCTTGTGTAACAGGCCCGCGGCCGCATGATTTTTCGCGCTTCCTCGATCAGCTCCCGCGCCAGTCCGGCCACTTCCGGAGTCATTTCGACTCTGCCGTAGCCGAGGTAGCGCTTTACTTCGCGAAGTGGGATCTCAAATTTCCGGCTATCCGTCACATCAACATAGACAGGATAATTCATATTCATATACCTTGATTCAAGCGACAAATGGTCTTGCAAAACGAACCCTGCTCATTTTTCTGCGAAAAATGGCTGCATCCTCATGTTCTGCAGGTCTGAGGTGATGAATTCAAATGCATGTATCCGATGAAAAAGTTAATGCGTAAGCGATCGCTTTTGATCGTTTCGTTCTTTATATCATATCTTTTTCGTCAGATCACTTCTTCCTCACCGAGTAACCGAAGCTGCCGAGTTTTTCTCCCAGCAGGAAATATTCGCCGTGAGAGTAGGCGACGAGCCCCAGGTCGTTTAAGTGGAACTTCCCGTTCTCATCGAGATAGCGCTCGTCTACCGTGACCTGCACGATCTCGGCGAGGAACATGTCGTGGCTGCCCAGCGGGATGACCTGTGTCACCCTGCATTCCAGACATACGGGACTCTCGGCGATACCCGGGCAGCTCACAGCCACGGACGGGCACGGTGTCAGGTGCATCGCTTCAAATTTGTCCACATCCCTGCCGGACTTCACGCCGCAGTAATCGGTCGCGAATACGGTATCCTTCGTTGTCAGATTGATGACGAACTCACCGGTTTCTTTGATAATATCGTGGGAATAGCGCTCCGGCCGCACGGAGACAGACACCATCGGCGGGTCGCTGTTAACAGTTCCGGCCCAGGCGATGGTGACGATGTTCGGCTCCTCGCCGGGCCTCGCACAGCTGACCATCACCGCCGGGACAGGGTATAACATGTTTCCGGGTTTCCAGGCTTGTCTGGACATGGGAAATCTCCTTTCAACATTACGATTCACGACCTCCTGAAGTTTGCGAATCGAACTTCGGCATTTGCAAAAACCTTAGTCGGTGGATCATAACAAAAACAGAATAAATCAGACTGTTTACACGGTAATTCGATAACTGCGCCGGAACAGGTCTCCCGGTTCCAGACGGTTGCCCCACTCGCGGTCTTCCAGGTTTCCGGCAAAGTCCGCCCGGTCCGCGCGCCCGTACCAGGGCTCGATGCAGATAAACGGCGCGTTTTTCTTCGCCGGGGACCAGAGACCGAAGACCGGCGCGTCGAACTCAACCGTCACATAGGGCGTGTAATTCATCCGCAGGATGGAAACCCTGTGGGCCTGGTTGTTTTCGAAAATAAGTGCGTCCTCATCGAACATCCCCCGCGTGATGGGCAGGAGACCGCCGTTTAACAGCAGCGTGTTGTCGTCGGTCGCGATCAGCCCCGCGTCATTGAGCTTGTCAAAGACCAGCTTCCTGGCCGTGTCAAAGGAAAACATGTAGTCCGTCTGATGCTTTTTCGGCTCCGGGCAGTAGAAAGCCGGGTGGCCGCCGATGGAAAAGTACATGGTCTCATCGCCCGTGTTTCGCACGACCCAGGTGACTTCGATGGTGCGTCCTTTCAGACGGTAACCGATCCGCAGGGAAAAGTGGAACGGGTACATTTGAAGCGTCTCCTCGTTATCCTTCAGTTCGAACCAGATTTCATCCACCGCCCGGGAGACCAGAGAAAACTCCAGATCCCTGGCAAAACCGTGCTGTGGCATATGGTATGTGACACCCTTGTAAGTATATTGTTTATCGCGCATGCTGCCAACCACCGGGAAGAGGATGGGAGCGAAGCGTTTCCAGTAGCGCTCTTCTCCGCGCCAGAGGTATTCCGAATTCGTATAGAGATCCGAGATGCGGCACATCTCCGCGCCGAGAGAATTCACCTGAACCTTCAGCCGGTCATCCGCCAAATCATAAATAGCCAATACATTCACCCCCTCAAATATAACAGATTTGATTGTCAGAGTGTATAACATTTTTGGCTTTCTGTCAACCTGTGAGGAAGGGAAGGATGACGTAAAATCTTTATGAAAATTTGCCTGTATGGACAAAAAAGGTTGCAAAAAATCCGGCAAACAGGTATGATTCCCCGGCATTCACAGAATACATTGACAAGGGCTGCGAACAGTAGCTGACAAGGAGTGTTTATGGAAAAGTACAGCGCATATCTTATGGTACATTTTACGCAGGAGCATCTGCCGGACGGCGAACAGATTTATTTTAGCTTAAGCCGCGACGGCCTGCACTGGAAGGACGTGAGGCCGGGCCACCCGATGGTTCGCCTGACGACCGGGGAGTGTGGTGTCCGCGACCCGTTTTTGCTGCGGGGCGAAATGGGCGACGGCTTCTACCTGATCGCGACGGAGCTTCGCATCGCAAACGGGCGCGGATGGGAGGCGGCACAGTACGCCGGAAGCCGCAATATCGTGGTGTTCCACTCGAACGACCTCGTACACTGGGATGCCCCATCCCTGGTGAAAGTGGGCATCGACGGAGCGGGCTGCGTGTGGGCGCCAGAGGCGATTTACGACAGGGAGCACGATGCCTATCTGGTCTACTGGGCTTCCATGGTGCGGGAGCCGGGAGAGACCCGGGCGAAGCAGCGCATTTACTGCGGGCTCACAAAAGATTTTCAGTCCTTTTACGGAATACAAAAGTATCTGGAGCGGCCGGATCATGTGATCGACATGACCATGCTCTACGATGAGGGCATCTACTACCGCTTTTACAAGGATGAGACGAAAAAATGCATCCTTGCGGATTACAGCACGTCGCTCTGGGGCGGCGAGCAGTCGATCCACGACCCGGTGCTGGACAGCCTGATGGGGGTCGAGGGCCCTATAGTTTTCCGCATGGACGGGGATGAGATGCCGCAGGAGGAGAAAAGTCTGTCGGAGGGGAAAATTCTTTCGGACAGGGAGATCCTGTCTGGCGGGAAGGTTCACCCGGATGAAGAAGGTCTGTCGGATGAGAAAGATTTTTCGGACAGGGAGATTCATCCGGATGAGAAGGTTCACCCAGAGGAGAGGTGCCTGCAACATAAGAAGAAATACTGCTTTATGGCGGATCGGTTTCTGGAGGGAAAAGGCTATCTGCCGGTGCTGACCGAAGATTTGAAGAGCGGCCCGTACCGTGTTCTGCAGGAGACGGAATTCGACCTGGGAAGTACGTTAAAAAGACACGGAGGTGTGGCACGGATCACGGAGGAGGAGTACGAGAGGCTCGCGGAGCTCACGTGATAGTTAAGTGGAAGAAGGTCGGCAGAAATTAGAATGCAGAGAAGATGACGGAAAGGATTTTTTTCATTTTAAAAGTCCGACAACCATATTTGACATGTCCGGAACAGAGCAATCTACAGGAGAATATGCGTTCAATGGGACGAGCGGAATCTTGGACGCACCACCTCTTCCACGGCGCAGTATTTGTCCGCAATGCAGACGACCCATCCCTCCAGGCATGTGGGAGGGATGGGATTCAGCGGAAACATATGACGCAAAATGATGTTTTCCTCTGTCGGATTGAGGGAAAAGTCCGTTCTGGCATTTTTCAGAGCGATTTTCGCGTGGATGAAGCCGTGGAGCCGGTGGGACGGATCCGGCACATGCCAGTCGTACAGAAAATAGTCGTGAAGAAGCGCGCCCCGCACCAGGGAGCGCTCTTTCACCGGCAAGTGAAGTTTGCGCGACAGCTTCAGGCTGACCCTGGCAACGTGGACGCTGTGTTCGTACACGCTGGTCGAGGCGTGCTGGACGCAGTTTTTTTCGGCCTCAAACCGGCCGGTCCGCTCCAGAGCGGCAAGTATCTCATCCACATTGCATCCGGGCTGAGTCATGGAAGTTACCTCCGTTTCGAAAAAACTGAATTATATCATTTCCTATCTGTTTCGAAAGATCTGAATCGTATCATTTCCTCTTCATTTTGAAAAGGCTTAAATCATATCATTTCATTCATATTCGGAAAATGTGAAAAACACGTTGGCTTATGAAAAATGCGCTTCAATCGCATCATTTACCAGGTGCTCACCGATTACGATGATCACTTCCTGCCCGACGCTGATGGGTTCCGCTGTAATTTCCTGACGGGTAGCGTTCAACTGCAGCCAGGCAGTTTCTCCCGTGCGGATAAAACCTTTGATGCGGAAAACATCGCCGCAGGCCGGATCGTTCAGAATCCCCTTTGCGGCGGAAAGAAGCTTTTCTTCCGAAATGCGGATGTTTAAGAAATAAACCGACTGGAACTCCTCCTCGTCCGGATCCATCTTCACATAATCTTCATTTACATAGCCGCAGGATCGGAGGCTGGCAAAGTCCTCCGGGGTAAAGTCATCCCAGTTTTTGCACAGTATATGGCGGTCCGCCAAAGTGTCGCCGCTTTCAGAGACCGGAATACTTTCCGGGAAAACCCGTCCGCACCGAATCTTCTTAAGCGCCCGGTTCACGTGCGCGATGGTGTTTTGGACTTCCTCATGAGTGGCCTCCTGGCTCTTGCTGATCACAAGGCACCCGGCGCAGGCGGCCTCCGAGGCGAGCAGATAATCCGCTTCGTCGGAGAGATTGTCCTCCAGCTTCGCGTCCACGATGGCGATCACGTTGCCGATCTCATACCAGGAATCCAGCGGCTCCTCGCGCAGCGCGTCGAAGAATTCATCCACATCGTAAATGCCCGAGGGCTCCACGATCACGCGGTCGTAGCCGCTCATGCCCATGGCGATCAGCTTGGTCTTAAAGCGGCGCTGGTGGCAGTCTTTACAGCAGCCGCCCGCCACCATCTCGATCTCACAGTTTTCATCGGTGAGCTCATTTAAGAGCATGACATCTACGTTCACTGCGCCGTAGTCATTCTCCAGAATCCCGACGCGCAGGCCCTGCGCGGTCAGGTAACGGACATATTTTTTGATAAAAGTCGTCTTCCCGGAACCCAAAAATCCGGTGATCAGGTCGATCTGAACCATAGAAACCTCCAGCTATATCATTTCAGCATCTGTTGACGGACACACTTTGATTTTCCACGTAACCTGGCGATACATCACTGGTTTTCAATGAAACCAAATATCGCGAAAACCGACTTCGGCGAAGCCGAATGTCGTCGAGAAAATTAAAATTCAGCTCTGCTGAATTTTAATTTTCTCATGTCCACCCTCCGTCCGCCACCAGGATCTGTCCGGTCACGTAGTCGCCGAACCCGGCCATCTGCCAGATAATCTCCGCAGCCTCCTGCGGAGTGGCCATGCGTCCTGCGGGGATCTCTTCCAGCAAAACCGCCCGGTCTTCCTCGGAAAGATGTCCGTTCATGGCGGTATCCACCGCACCGAACGCAACCGCATTCACCGGAATGTGGCTGGGGGCGAGTTCTCTTGCAAGGGCCTTCGTAAAGCTGTTTACCGCGCCCTTTGTGGCGGAGTAGGCTGCCTCGCAGGAAGCGCCGCACACACCCCAGACGGAGGAAACATTTAAAATTTTACCGGGACAGGAAAATGTTCCGTTCCTGCCCGAGAAAATTCTCGCTGTTCCTGTATTTGTACAGGAAACAGTTTCTCCTGAAGTTTCAGACCCGTTTGAGAAAACGGAAGAATGTTGACCCAAAAGAGATGTTTCACGGTTTCTTTCAGACAGAAACTTCTTCACCGCATACTGACACAATCGGTAAACCGCCGCCACATTCACCTGAAACAGTGCGTTCCAGTCATCGGCGGAAGTATCCTGAATCAGCCCGATCCGGGAAATGCCCGCGTTATTGATCAGCAGATTAAAATGGAGCTGTTCCCTGTCCAGAGAATCAAGAAACCGGTCAATGGAAGCTGAGTCTGAAAAATCCACGGAATATGCATGGCATTGGCGCCCCAACGAGTCTGCATATTGCACGATCTGATTTAGTTCATGTTGATGGGAATATCCTGTGACAATCAGGTCATAGCCGTTTTCCGCGAACAGGCGCGCGGTGGCGGCCCCGATCCCGACAGATGCGCCGGTGATGAGAACGGTTTTTCTGCTTTTTGATGAGGATTGACTGTTTTTCATGAAATATTTCCTTTTAAGTAATTGCTGCAGCGGGTCTGCAGTTCTTGAATTACAACATCACAAACTTACCCTCGCTTCACAGCACCATAACAATTTATCTGGCATTGTAGCGATATTCGGTAGTAAAGTCAACAGGTTTTACTTTCGACGATCGTATGTTTTGATTTAGGCGCTTCTCTATTTTTATCTTGTAAAATAGAGGTTATTGTGTTATTCTTCCTTTTAACATTGATAAAATTTCGCTTAGAGTGAGGTGAAGCAAAATGGGATTTTATCTGAACAGCAACGACAGCTTTTCACAGTACCGGGATGAGACGGCAAAGCCATATTTTATAGACAAAACCGGCATGCTCGAAGAATTAATCCCGTTGGTAGAGCAGGGCGGGAACAATTTGTGTATTACACGCCCGAGACGTTTCGGAAAATCGACGGTGGCTACCATGATCGGTTCTTATTTTGGTCGGGGAATTGATGCTCATGAGGTATTTGATTCACTTCAAATTGCAGAAAAGCCGGGATATCATGAACATTTAAATCAGCATAATGTGATTTATATTGATTTCAGCAAATATGACGAGGAATGTGATAATTATCGTGATTACATCGGTAATATTAAGGAGTTGCTGAAAGAAGATCTCAGGGAGGCATATCCCGAGGTGCGCTTCCGGGAAAAAGGTTCTGTGGGAGAGGATTTAAAGCGGATTCATCAGATTACGGGAGAACGTTTCATTTTTGTATTTGATGAATGGGATTGCATTTTTCATAAGGATTTCTTTACGAAACGTGACAGAAAAAGCTATGTCAGCTTTCTGGCGAACCTGACAAAAGGTATGGGTTATGTTTTATTTACCTATATGACCGGAGTGCTGCCGATCGCAAAGTATTCTCAAAGTGATACGTTAAACAATTTCATGGAATATACGATGGCCAGTCAACCTATGTATAATGAATATTTTGGTTTTACAGAAGGTGAAGTGGACGATCTTTATCGGCGCTATTGCAGGATTTGTGCTCAGCCGTCAGTGACGAGAGAGGATTTAAGCATCTGGTATGACGGCTATCACACGGCAGCCGGGACACGCATGTATAACCCACGGTCTGTGGTTTATGCACTTACAAACAACCACCTGGCCAGTTACTGGACCGGCTCCGGCCAGTATGCGGAGATCGCAGAGTATATCACAGGGAAAACGGCAAAAATCGAGGGCCTTCGTGACGATGTGATTTTGATGGCGGCAGGGGAATCTGTCCCTGCAAGTGTTGAGGAGTACGCCGCTACGGCGATGAATCTCAGCACGAAAGAAGAAGTTTTTTCCGCGATGGTGGTTTACGGTTTTCTGAACTATGAGAATGGATATGTAAGGATTCCGAACAAGGAATTGATGGACGAATTTTCTAAGACTTTGCGGAGAGAGAAGGATTACCGTTATATTTTAGAGCTTGAAAGAGAATCGAAGCGGTTGTTAGAGGCTACAATTGCAGGAAAAACAGATGTGGTCGAAGAAGTGCTGGAATTTGTTCATAATTCCGAATCTCCTCTAAAAGCGTATAATGACGAAGCGGAATTATCGGGTTGTATAAAACTTGCCTATATTGCGGCCAGAGACCGTTATAATATTCAAAGAGAAGATCAGGCAGGTATTGGCTATGTGGATTATATTTTCTATCCATATGACAGGAAAGATCCGGGAATTATCATTGAATTAAAAGTGAATGCGACTCCGGAATATGCGATTGGACAGATTAAAGAAAAAAAGTATGCTCTGAAGTTTAAAGGGAAAATAGGAGAAAAACCAAAAACAGAAGGACAGATTTTGGCGGTTGGGATTGCATATAAAAAGAAAAGCAAAGTTTATAAATGCAAGATCGAGGTTTTATCATAAACAGATTATGGATTGCCTGTTTATGATAATGGCTATGTTGACAGAATTACCTGGGTATGGCCAGTTTGAAAATCGAGAGCAGACTATAAACCGAGAGTGCAAAAAAGCTCCGGATGAATGATTTAGAGAAATTTGCAAATACGGAGGAAGGAATCCTGTGAATCAGAGTCAAGAATTTCAATGGAAAAAGCTCACCATGGGCACCTGCTATTATCCCGAACATTGGGACAAATCCTTATGGCCATCGGATCTCGAGCGCATGCTGGCGGCCGGAATCACGCAGATCCGTATCGCGGAGTTTGCCTGGAATAAGGTGGAGCCGGAGGAAGGGCGTTTTGACTTTTCCTTTTTTGATGAGTTTTTAAATTTGTGCGCCGAAAAGGGCATGAAGGTAATTTTCGGAACTCCCACAGCGACGCCGCCGGCCTGGCTGACGGAGCGTTACCCGGAGGTGTTAAACGCATCGAAGGAGGGAATTCTCTATCGCCACGGCGGCCGCAGGCATTACAACTATAACTCTCCGGTTTACCGGAAGTTCGCGGCCCGCATCGTGGAGCAGGAGGCCGCCCATTACGGGCAGCATTCCGCCATTGTTGGCTGGCAGATCGATAATGAACTGAACTGCGAGATGAATGAATTCTATTCTGAGGCAGATACGGCGGCGTTTCGCATATTTTTGCAGGAAAAGTATGGCACGCTGGAGCGGCTGAATGAGGCGTGGGGCACGGCGTTCTGGAACCAGACCTACACGGACTGGGAGCAGGTGCACCTGCCGCGCCCGATCCTGGCGGAGGGGAGAAATCCCCACCAGCATCTGGATTATTTTCGATTTATCTCGGACAGTACGCTTTCCTTCTGCAAGATGCAGGCGGACATCCTCCGCCGCTATAAGAAGCCGGGCGATTTTATCGCCACGAACGGCATGTTTGGCAATATGGACAACCACCGTATGATGCGGGAGAGTCTGGACGTGTATACTTATGATTCCTACCCGAACTTCGGCTTCGGCCTGGGCATGGATCCGCAGCATTCCCGGGATCTGAACGACCGGAAGTGGAGCAGGAACCTGATCGAGGTGCGGTCGATTTGCCCTCATTTCGGTATTATGGAGCAGCAGTCGGGTGCCAATGGCTGGACTACTCGCATGGAAGCGCCGGCACCGAGACCCGGTCAGCTCACCCTCTGGGCCATGCAGAGCGTGGCGCAGGGCGCGGACATGGTTTCTTTCTTCCGCTGGCGCACCTGCACCATGGGCACGGAAATCTACTGGCATGGAATTCTGGATTACGACAGCCGCGATAACCGCAAGCTGGCCGAGGTGAAGGATTTTTACCGGAAGCTGGAAAGCATTGATGCCGTGTGCGGCGCTCAAAATGTGGCGGTGTTTGCACTGTTAAAAGATTATGACAATGTGTGGGACGCCCAGGTGGATGCCTGGCACCGACGTGTGAGCTGGCCCAGCGAGGATGAGGTTTTCGTGGCATCGGAGCTGTGCCACACGCCGCATGATGTGGTGTATTTTCAGGGGGATGAGGCAGAGCGGTGCGTGGAAAATGAAGAAAACTGTCTGCGAGATACTCTGAAAGAATCAGAAAAATGCAGTTCTGGGAAGTTTGAAAAAGCTGCAGGAAAGAATGGAAAGAAAATCGGAACAAGTGCTGCCTTGGGGAAATATCCGGTTGTAATTTACCCGCATCCGACCATCATGACCGAAGAGCGGGCAGAGGTTCTGAAAAAATATGTGGAAGACGGCGGCACGCTCATCATCGGCTGCCGGGCGGGCTACAAGGATATCACCGGCAAATGTGTGATGCTGCCGCAGCCGGGGCTGCTGGCGGAGCTGACCGGAACCGATGTGAGTGACTTCACCTTTGCAAGCCCGGCGGAAGAACCGGTGTGGGCCGCATTTGTGGGGAAAAAGAGCGATTCCTGCAAAGAAACCGGTGAGAAAACGGATGGGGGCGCCAGAGTCTCCAGTGCGGATGTCAGTCTGACCAGAAGCGTTAGAAGTTACACTTTTGATGAAAAAACCGTGAGTGAAAGTTGTGATGATGCCTGTGAAGGAACAAAAATCCCCATGCCGATTTTCTGTGATATCCTGACTCCGCTCGCGGGAACGAAGGTGCTTGCCAACTACGGCAACAGCTACTTCGCAGGTAAAGCGGCCGTGACAGAGCATCAGTATGGCAACGGGCGCGTCATCCACTTCGGAAGTACGTTTACCAGAGAGAGTTTGAAGGAAATCTTTGCTTATCTTGGCATTCTGGAACCGTTCGCGGAGTACATCGACGCGCCTGAGGAAGCGGAGGTCGTGCTACGCAGGAAGGATGGGCGGAATTATCTGTTCGTGCTGAACTTCAGCGCGGGGGAGATCGCTTACACATTGAAGAAGGAAGCAGTGCTTCTGTATACGGGGGAGACTGCGATTGGAATGTGCAAATTGCTAGCGTACGGGACGGCAGTATATGAAATCAAATAAGAAGCGCCAGGGCAAAGAACTTCTTTTATATAACAGGACAGATGTGTCATCTGCGTATTGGAAAAGACTCAATAATTAAATAAAGCAGGAGGCTTCTCATTTCTTTTAAAAGAAAAAGACAGAGGCCTCCTGCGTTGGTTTTTTCTGAACTTTGGGTATCTTTCGTTATCACGAAGAAAATCTTCTATAACGAAGAATGAATCCTCCGCGAAAAGATATATCCAAAAGTGAGAAAGAACCCCTGCATTGTACTGTGGATATTTTCAGGGAATCTTCGTATTGACTTCGATAAAATTCGCGGTGTTATTTTTGCTCTCCGGTGACACTTTAAACTTCAAAGTAAATCACTTCAAACGGCAGCAGATCCACCTGAAATTCCCCGAAATCTGCATCTGCTTTTAAAGCTTTTAAATCCTGCTTTCGATCACCGCAGAATCGACTGTCTTCGCTGTCCAGCAGAGTCTTCAGTTCTTTTGCACCGGCTACCGAAAATCGATAACCTGCCTGCGGCTGCCCCGAAAGATTCATCACCGTGACGATCTGCTCGGATGTGTCCGGTGAGGAGGATCTGGAAAACGCGTAAATGCACCGCTCTTCCTCATGGCAATCGATCCAGGCGAAGCCATCCTGCTCATAATCCCGCTCGTAAAACGCCGGGTGCGCGAGATAGAGGCGGTTTAATTCACGCATAAACTTCTGAAAATCCGAATGTTTCGGGTATCGCAGAATATCCCAGTCCTGCTCCCTCTTTTCATCCCACTCCCGCAGTTGCCCGATCTCGCCGCCCATGAAGTTCAGCTTTTTGCCGGGATGTGCGTACATGTACATATACAGTGCACGGCCCTGCCGGAATTTGTCCTCGTAATCCCCACTCATCTTCTGCAGGATGGTCGCCTTCCCGTGCACATTTTCATCGTGGGAAAGGGGCAGCAGATGATGCGCGTCGTAGAAATACATCATGGAGAAGGTCAGCTTATGGTAGTTTTCGCTTCGGTATTCCGGCGCGGTGCGGAAGAAGTCCAGCGTGTCGTTCATCCAGCCCATGTCCCACTTATAGTCGAAATCCAGCCCGCCTTCCTCCGCGGACTTTGTAATGCCGGAGAAGGAGGTGGAGTCCTCCGCCGCCAGGATCGCGGCCGGGTGCAGCCGGTGCAGGCCCCGATTCATGTAGCGGATGAAATCCACGGCGTTGCCGTTCACGCCCCGAGCCTGATCGCCCTGCCAGTAGATGATGCGGCTGATGGCGTCCATGCGGAGGCCGTCCATGTGGTACTCAGAGAGCCAGTAATTGGCCGTCGACTGCAGGAACGAGCGCACTTCGCCCCGGGAATGCATGAAGTTGCAGCTGCCCCATTCGCTGACACCCACCGCCGCGTTCGGATACTCGTACAGCGGCGTGCCGTCGTAATTCGCAAGTCCATAGTCGTCCACGGCAAAATGCACCGGCACGAAATCCAGCAGTACGCCGATGCCGTTTTGGTGGCACCGGTCCACAAGGCGCATCAGCTGCTCCGCCGTCCCGTAGCGGGAGGTGGGGGAGAAAAATCCCGTGCTCTGGTAGCCCCAGGACTCGTCGCATGGGTGCTCATTTAGCGGCATCAGTTCGATATAATTATAACCCTGCTCCTTGAGGTATGGGATCAGAAGGTCTGCCAGTTCCTCGTAGTTGTACCATTCCGATGCGGAATTTGCCTGTCTGGCGGCATCGGGACAGAAGCTTCCATTGCCAGTTTGAATCTGTCCCTGATGAATGGTGCAATTGTCTGAACTGGCGGTATCGGAGCAGGTGCTTCCATTGCAAGTCGGAATCTGCTCCTGCTGACTGGGGTCACTGATTGAACCATTGATGTCGAAGCTAAAATTACCCTTTCCGGCTTGAGTTTGCTCATCCGTGCAGGTTGCCGGCTTGCGGAAGGACCCCGCGTGGATCTCATAAATATTGAGCGCCTCATTCAGTCTTCGGCTGCGGCGCTTCATCCACGTCTCATCCTGAAACCGGTAGCTCCCCATCTGCCGCACGATGGACGCGCACCGGGGCCGCAGCTCCATGCCGTATCCGTAAGGGTCACAGTGATCCACTTTCGAGCCGTCCCTGCCGTAGATGCGGTATTTGTACATCATGCCGGGCTTCGCGTCAGCCGCATAAACCTCCCAGAAATTTCCGTCATGTACCTTGTGCATGGGAAGCTCCTCCCAGCCGGTGCACTCCGCGATCAGCGAAATTTTTGATGCGGCCGGCGCGAAGGTGCGGAAAGTCACGCCCTGAACCTCCGTGTGCGCGCCCAGATATTTGTGGGCGTCAAATATTTTCCCAGTGTAAAATCCGTAAAAATCCATATTGAAATCCATCCTTCCTGTAATCTGCAGTTTCTAAAAACATTGATTCTTTACGCGAAACATTCGTTGATGTACAAATTCTTTCTGACAACATGACGCCAGAGTCTGAATCCGCACGTTTTCAGAACCTGATGTTTTTAACTTTTCGCTGATTATAATGAATATAAAATGAAAAACTACCATCAAAAACCGATGAAAGTCGGTTATCCAACCCTTGTCGAAAAATGGTGGGTGTGTTACAGTAATAACATGACACAAGGGACAAAAGGTCATGAATCGAATGTTTACATTCGAATTCATGACCATGGGGACCGTAAAACACGAGGAAGAAGCCATTTTTCGAAAAAATGAGCGGATTCCGAGTGCTTTTAGGATTTTGGGAGCATGAAGTGCGAAGAAATCCGTGTGTCATGACCTTTTGTCGCTCAAATCATAACATGCAAAACATAAGGAGAAAACCATGGACTTAAGAACAAAAAAAACCGAGGAGGCCATCCGCAATACATTTCTCGCCCTGCGGTCAAAATATCCTCTGGAGAAGATCACGGTAAAGACTCTCTGCGAGCAGGCACGCATCAACAAATCCACCTTTTACGCCCACTACGCAGATATCTTTGCGCTTTCGGACACGCTGCAGCAGGAGGTGGTGGACGATATCCTCAAAAGCATAGAAAACAGCCCCGCCCGCACGCCGGACAACCGGGATGCCTGGACGAAGGAGATCTATCTTTCAGCGATGGCCCACGCATCCCTGACGGACATCCTGTTTGAGGGGCGGGAATCCGGAAAGCTGGTCATGCTGCTGGATGCGGGCGTAAAAGAAATCTTTTTTAAGCGGTATCCGGAATTGCAGAACAATGTCAGACACCGCATCATCTTAAGCTACAGCGTGCAGGGGGCGTATTACGCGTATGCGAATAACCGGGATATCGATTCGGACACGGTGCTGGCGGTGCTGGAAGATATCGTATCGGCGGTCAGCGAGATTTATTAGGCGAATAGTAACGGTCAGTGAAAAATAGTGAAAGAATAGTGAAAAAATAGTGGAATATTAAGGTGAAATCTTCTAAAATAATGAAGAACTGCTGCGAAGTCTTTGGTAATCGTGTCGATATTTTGACAAGAATGTTGCGAAGAAGTACAGCAATAGTCGGAAAGCGGATGTGAGAAAGTATGAATATTAACGCAGCAATATGTGACGATAACGCGCAGGACGCGCGCTTTGTGGAGAACAGCTTAAAAACCTGGGCAGCGGCCCGCGGCATCACCACGCGCACGCAGGTATTTCCCTCGGCGGAAAGCTTCCTTTTCCAATATGCCGACGACAAGACGTGGGATATCCTGCTCTTAGACATCGAAATGGGGCGCATGGACGGTGTGGAAATGGCCAGAACCATCCGCAGGGAAAATGAGTCGGTGCAGATCATCTTCATCACCGGCTATTCGGATTACATCGCCGAGGGCTACGACGTGGCCGCGTTGCACTATCTGCTGAAGCCTGTAAATGAAGAAAAGCTGTTTGTCGTGCTGGATCAGGCCTGCGAGAAAATCCGGCAAAATGAGCGCTGCCTCAACCTGGAGATCGACGGGGAGATGCTGCGCCTTCCGTTTTATGAGATCCGTTATCTGGATGTCTCCCACAACTATGTGACCATCCACGCGAAGGGCGAATACACGGTGAAACGTTCCCTTTCGGAATTTGAAAAGGAGCTGGACCGCCGCTTCGCCAGAGTAGGCCGCAGCATGATCCTGAACCTGAAATATATCCGCAGGGTGACGAAGACAGAGGTATACCTCTCCGACGGGACGGTGCTGCCGTTGCCGCGAGGCGCATATGAGCCGCTAAACCGGGCGATTATACAGTATACGTGAAATTTCAGGAATGATATCAGGCTAAACATTTTGTTCAATGGTATCGCAACCTGGAATTGGTTCGTTTACACGTGTCTTCCCCTGCATGGAACTTGTCCAATGCTGACTAAAGCATCAAAAGATGGTTCATGGATTGTTCCGTGCAAAGCGTTTACTTCAGTACTCCAACAATCTTGTCCCCAAATATCCTGATAAGTTGTTCATCGCAGAATTTAAAGGTATATACTTCAGGATACCTGCACGGAAACGCGGGTATTATACGCATACGTTATATCCATATATAGGAGGAGCAGTTCATATGTCTCTATTTTCCAGACAAATTGATAAGCGCATCGCCGCCTACCAGCAAGAACTAATCGAAACCCATTACCGGGAGGTCGATACCATGTATCACCAGATGCGCGGCTGGCGGCACGACCTGCGCAACCATATTCAGACCATGAAGGTGCTGGCGGCGAATGGCGACCTGGAGGGTATCCGGGCCTATCTGGACGAGCTGGACACCGACTTCAACGCAGTGGACAGAGCCACCGTGATCAAAACCGGAAACTCTGTCACCGATGCCATCTTAAACAGCAAGATATTGCTGGCACAGTCCAGGGATATCACGGTAAAATGTGACGCGCACATCCCGGTGAAGTTAAAAATGTCGGAGATCGACCTGTGCTGCATCATCGGCAACCTTTTTGATAACGCCATCGAGGCAAGCATGGCCCTGCCGCCGGAACGGCGGATGATCCGCGTTTACATGGACATGAAAGGGACACAGCTCTATATCTCATTTACAAACTTCACGGCAGGAAAGAAGCAGAAGAAAATCGGCGGCAGGTTCCGAAGCACCCGGGGCGAGGGGCACGGGTTCGGGCTGGTGCGCATTGACAACATCGTGGAGCGGCTGGCCGGTTATTTGAGCCGCAACAGTGAGGATGGGGCATTTACCACGGAGATCCTCATTCCGCAGGTGTAGCCATGTTTTGCAATTCAGCCCCCAATTTTAGCGATTCGTCCCCCAAAATCCCGGAAACGAAAAAGTTATGCTATGATCCCCGCAACAAAAGGAAATGGTCTGTATTCTCTGACGGTGTCCACAGAATGGACATGAGAGTTACTTTGCGTCAGATCATGGCCATAGCTTTCGAGGAGAGATAACACATGGAAGAAAATGTAAAAAAGAAGAAGTCAAAACCGAAGTACAGCATGCCCCGCTGTGTCGGCTTCATGGTGGGGCGGGCCTGGCGGGAGAAGGAGAAGAAGGTCATTTTCATGGTGCTTCTGGAGGCAATGGCGGCGGTGGCCTTAAATGTCACGAACCTGTGCCTGCCGCCGGTGATCCTGGCGCAGGTGGAGGCGCGGGTGCCGCTTTCACAGTTCCTCGCAGTCATTCTGGCTTTCACAGCGATGCTGATGATTTTTCAGGCGGCGGGGGATTATCTGGACGCGAATGATTTATACGGGCGCGTTGCTCTGCGGGAGTCGATCATCCGGGATCTGAACCTGAAAACCTGCAGAACATCCTATGCAAATCATCTGGATAAGTCTTTTCAGGAGGTGGAAAAAAAGTCCTACGGTCAGGTGGGCAACAACCGGGTGGCAACGGAGGCCATCTGGGGGACGCTGAAAGACCTGCTCACAAATTTCGGCGGATTTGTTGTCTACACGGCGCTGATGGCGGCGGTGGATATCCGCATCGTCCTGCTGATCCTGGTGACGGCGCTCCTGGGGGCGTATGTGAACGGAAAGCTTTCCGGTTTTTCCTACCGGCACCGGGAGGAGGATGCAAAAACCAATGGGGATCTGTGGTATCATTATTCTCTGATGGGTAATTTTGACGCGGCAAAGGATATCCGGATCTTTAACCTTCAGCCGTGGCTTGCGGAGCTGCGGGGAAAGGCGCTTTCCGCCAGGCGGGCATTCGCCCGCAGGGAGCAGAACGTGATCATCTGGGGAGAGGTGCTGAATCTGGCGCTCGCTTTCGTGAGAAACGGGGCAGCTTACGTCATCTTTATCGGGCTGGCGCTGGAGGGCGAGATCACCGCCTCCGAGTTCCTGCTGTATTTTTCGGCCGTCGGCGGGTTTGCTGCCTGGGTGACCGGGATCTTCAATGGCCTGACGACCCTCTACCGCCAGTGTCTGGATCTCTCCACGGTGCGGGAGTATCTGGACTGGCCGGAGCCGTTCCGCTTTGAGGACGGCGAACCCATCCGGGACAGGAAGAAGCTGTCCGAGATCCGCTTGGAGGATGTCTCTTACCGCTACCCGGGAGCGGAGGAGGATACCCTGTCCCATATCGATCTTACCATTCGTCCGGGCGAAAAGCTGGCGGTGGTGGGCATCAACGGCGCCGGGAAGACGACGCTGGTGAAGCTGATCTGCGGGTTCCTGGATCCGACGGAGGGGCGGGTGCTGCTGGACGGCCAGGATATCCGAAAACTGAATCGCCGGGATTACTATGATAAATTTTCCGCCGTCTTTCAGGAATATCTGGTGCTGGCCACCACCGTGGCCGCCAACGTGGCTCAGACGGAGGACGACATTGACATGGGGCGGGTGAGGGACTGCATTGGAAAGGCCGGACTCACAAAGAAGATCGAATCTCTGCCCCAGGGATATGAGACGAAAATCAACCGGGAGGTGTACGAGGATTCCGTGGAATTCTCCGGCGGCGAGACCCAGCGGCTGATGCTGGCCCGTGCTCTTTACAAGGACGCACCCTTCATCGTGCTGGATGAGCCCACCGCGGCTCTCGACCCAATAGCGGAGGCGGACATTTACGCCCATTACAATGAGATGACGAAGAACCGCTCCGCCGTGTACATTTCCCACAGGCTCGCATCCACCAGATTCTGTGACCGGATCCTGCTGATCGACGGGCACCGCATCGCGGAAGAGGGGACTCACGAGGAACTTCTGGCATACGGCGGGAAATACGCCGAGATGTTTGAGGTGCAGAAGAAATACTACGCCTAAGAAAGGAATATTATGTCAAAAAAGAAAGACGAAAACAACATGCCTTTGCGCGAGGCGTTTGCCATATATCTGCGCGCCATCCGTCTGCTCGGCAAAAATAATCCGGTGACGTTCCCCATAACCCTCGCAGTTTGTGCCTGGGATGCCCTGACACCCTACGTGGGCATCTACCTCTCGGCGCTTATTTTAAATGAGCTGGCGGGCGACCGGGACCGGGAAGTGCTTGTGAGAATCATACTTATTGCTCTGGTGTCGGCGGCGATCATCGCGCTGGTGGGTGCGTTGCTGCGCCGTTTCAAGCAGATCCGCTGTGACAGCACCCGCTGGTACGAACAGAACTTTATTCTTGGGGACAAGTCTTTTTCTACTGATTTTGCCAACATTGAGGAGCAGGAAAACAGGGATCTTTACAGCACCATTATGCAGAACCAGAACGGCGGCGGCTGGGGGCTTGAGCGCGTTTATGATACGGTGGAAAATTTGCTGCGCGCACTGTTTGGCCTGTTTGGCGGCATCGCCCTGACGGTGTCTCTTTTCACCACGCCGGTTCCGGCGGACGGAGGGGCGTACACTATGCTGAACCGTCCCTGGTTTCTGGTATTTTTCCTGGCCGTTCTGCTCCTGTTCTCAGGGATTTCCATGAAACTTTCCGGAGTGGCCTATCAGATGTTTGCGGCCCATGCGGGAGACCATAATCTGGGAAACCGTCTGTTCGGCTTCTTTGGATTTCTGGGGGTCAACAAAACGGATGCGGCCGCAGACATTCGTATGTATCACACGGAGAAAATATCTTCAAAGTATATGAACGACAAAACATCAATTTTTGGGTCACAGGGATATTTTGCAAAGCTGTCCTGGACAAAGGTAGGGCCGCTGAACGCGGCGGCCGGCGCGGTGCGCATGTCCATGACCGGCATCATCTACCTGTATGTATGTTTGAAGGCGCTGGGCGGAGCCTTCGGCATCGGCTCCGTCACGCAGTATGTGGCATCTGTGGCCAGCGTATTTGGCAGTATTTCCAAGCTCATGGAATTGTTCGTCGCCATCCGGACCGAAGCGGCGTTCTTAAAGCTGGACTTCGAATTCCTCGACCTGCCGGACAAGATGTATCAGGGAAGCCTCACGGTGGAAAAGCGCATGGACAGGGACTACGAGATCGAGTTCAAAGATGTGTCCTTCCGCTATCCCGGAAGCGAAGTATGGGCGCTGCGCCATGTGAATATGAAGTTTCGCATCGGCGAGCGGCTGGCTGTGGTAGGTCAAAACGGCAGCGGCAAGACCACTTTCATCAAGCTGCTCACCCGCCTGTACGACCCGACGGAGGGGGAGATCCTGCTAAACGGCATCAATATCAAAAAATACAACTACCGGGAGTACATGGCCATCTTCTCCGTGGTCTTTCAGGATTTCACCCTCTTCCCGTTTAAACTGGGCCAGAATGTGGGCTGCGGCGTGAATTACGACCGCGAGCGGGCAAAGCAGTGTCTGGTGGACGCGGGATTTGGCGACCGGCTCGAGGAACTTGCGCAGGCGGCCTCAGGCGGTGGTCAGACAGACAATTTCAATAACAGTCATAGTGGCCACGATGACAGTCGTGCAGGCCGTCACAAGGACGATTTCGGCAATGGTCGTGGAAAAAGGCGCGGTGACAGTCATGGAGACGGTTCCGGCGACGATCGCGCAACAGACCACGTTGACGGCCATGCAGACGGAGCAGGCATCGGTCACGCAGACGGCCTTGACACGTATCTCTACAAGAATATCAGCCCGGATGGCATCGACATCTCCGGCGGCGAGGCGCAGAAAATTGCCATCGCCCGCACCATCATGAAGGACGCGCCCTTCATCGTGCTGGATGAACCGACCGCAGCTCTCGACCCGCTGGCTGAGGCCAGAGTTTATGAAAACTTTAACTCCATCATCAGCGACAAAACCGCCGTGTACATCAGCCACCGGCTGTCGTCCTGCCGCTTCTGCGATGAAATCGCGGTGTTTGATGAGGGGCGCGTGGTGCAGAAAGGGAGCCACGAGGAGCTGGTGAAGGATGAGAGCGGGAAGTACTATGAGCTGTGGACGGCGCAAGCGCAGTATTATCAGAGCGCGTAAACGCAGAGGCTTTGTAGAGGCTTTGTAAATGTAAAAACATTTTGTTGGATACATATAGAGTTATTTCCGGAAACGGGATGATGCAAAAAATTTTTGAATGATTCTTGACAGAGAAAAATAGCGTGTTATAATGAATCACAGTTTCGAGATCAAGCATGTTATCCGAAATGAAATGAGTGGAAAAAGAACCGCTTAAGAGCTTGCACCTCTTAAGCGGTTCTTTTCTTCCGTTTCAGGCGAGGTGGAAGGTACCTCAGGTCAGGAACTTACCTATACATCTAACCATTTGCAGATAAGATTCGCAATGATACCTGCCAATACAGATAAAATTAAATCAAGCATGTTATAAGCATCTCCTTTCCCCTGCTAAAGTGAGTGGAATTGCAGCAGGAAGCACATCATAGCACATTTTTTGTCGACAGAATCTTATATATTTCTTAAAAAATCATGTTACACGCGATGCAACATGGTGCACGGCATATTGCAGTAGGAATATGTGACATGACCACGTAACATTTAAAAACATGCATAAGAACGATATTTATACAAATTTGCGGTTTGCAAGAAATCAGTTGAAAAAAGAGTTTAAATGCTGTATGATGTTCGAATCTTACAGGGTTCGACTCCTTTTCAGATGCCGGAGATCTATCGGTACTGATTCACGGAATGATTTATCATCAAATAATCGGATCATCGTGCGCCAGGACATTTCGTGAAAGATTCTCACGGAGCGGACACCTGTTTTATTAAGGAGCGCATGCTCCGGAGTGAGGATAAGATGTACGAAGAAGTTTCAAAATTAATTCTGTACCGTGATATGACCGGCGAAAGCATTCTCTCAAAGCTTTCGGATATTTTTCGCCGTTTCCGTCTGGGCCTTTCCGCGAAGGAAGAGCTGGAGGCGGATATTTTTACGCAGATTCATCGGCTGCTGGAGTTGGGCACGCAGTACGGCTTCGACCACAACCTCTGGCATAACTACCTTACCTATCTGCTGATGACAGATGAGAACCCGTTTTCTCTGACCTGCGAGAAGGTGGGGGCCAGCGACGGCAGCGTGAATGAATTCGCGAAGAACGACTTTGGCGTGTTTTACCGGCTCTTTCATTATGATTTTTCAGAAATCGAGGCAGCGCTTGGCATCCGTTGCTTTTCAGCCATCTCGAACTATCGGGCTATCGCCAAGAAAGAGCGCATGTACAATAAAAATGTCAGCGAGAAAGTGCAGGCTTTAAGTCTTCGCCTGGAGGAAGCGGCAGATGCAGACGCATTCTTTGATGCGGTCACGGACTTTTACCGGGCCTACGGCGTCGGAATGTTCGGCTTAAATAAAGCTTTTCGCATCGGCCGGTCGGCCGCCGGCCAGCTGGAATTCTACCCCATCAACAACATGGACAGCGTGGTTTTGGATGATCTCATTGGCTACGAGCTGCAGAAGAAAAAGCTCACCGACAATACGGAGGCTTTTGTATCGGGCAGACACGCGAACAACGTGCTCCTTTACGGCGACAGCGGTACCGGGAAATCCACCAGCATCAAGGCGATCGTGAATGAATATTATGACCGCGGCCTTCGCATGATCGAGATCTACAAGCATCAGTTTCAGGATTTGCAGGCTGTTATCGCTCACATAAAAAACCGCAACTATCGGTATATTATCTATATGGACGACCTCTCTTTCGAGGAGTTTGAGATCGAATACAAGTACCTGAAAGCTGTCATCGAGGGCGGCGTGGAGACGAAGCCGGACAACGTGTTGATTTACGCGACCTCGAACCGCAGGCACATTGTAAAGGAAACCTGGAACGACCGGGATGACATGAAACAGTCGGCGGGCCTGCACCATTCGGACACAATGGAGGAAAAACTCTCCCTGGTGAACCGTTTCGGCGTGAAGATCGGCTACTCGAAGCCGGACAAGAAGGAATACCAGCAGATCGTGCTGGGCCTGGCGGAGCGCTACCCGGAGATTAAACTGACCGAGGAACAGATCCTTGCGGAGGCGAACAAGTGGGAACTCTCCCACGGCGGCATGACCGGGCGCAGCGCGAGGCAGCTGGCGGATTATCTGGCGGGGCAGAGCGTGGAGTGACAGGTTGAAAAGTCATTTTGATGAGACGATTTTTTACGCAGGACTTTGTGCCGGAGCGCCCCGTCGCGAAGTTTAGCAAGGCTGAACTTCTGTGTTCCGGAATAAGGATAAAAATGTCGCTTTAATGTCACACAACGGATACATAAAATTCAAAACAGAATGTTAGAATGGTCCGAAATCACAGGGGATGTTCCCCAGTGGAGTGGTAAAGAATTGTGGAAAAATATCCCAGGCGGGTGTGAGAGAAGCTATATTCACGGAACGTCGGACAGGAGTACAGAATTTTAATATGAAGAAGATAACGGATATAATAAGAAACTATTTAAAAAATGTATCTACAGCAGGAGAATATGGCAGAACTGTCATATTTTGCCTGGCAGCCATACTGGTTTTGGCTGTATGTATTTTCTATATGGAAAAAAGAGATTCCGGCTGGGAAATTTCTCTGACGGCGGCAATGACGGAGGAAGATACATATCCGACGGCAGTTGTGGAAGGAAATTCTTCGGGAAGCAGCACATCCGGAGGCGGCCAGTCTGCAAATGACGGAGCTGATTCGGAGGAAGATGGAGAGGATTTGGATGTGACCGGAGGTTCCGCAAATTCGGGCGGAGAAAGCGGCGAAGATTCTGAAATCTCAGACGAAGAGAATACCGGAAATTCTGAGGGTGCGGGTGAGGCTGCAGGAAATTCCGGCGGAGCGGACAGTGATGATACCAAAAATTCCGGTGAGACGGATGGCGAGGCACTCACCGGCGAGGATGCGCTTACCTTTGACGTGACAATAAAAACGGCGGAGGAGATTTCCGATTCTGTGCCGCGCATCACTTTCATTAACGAGGACTATGAGGCACCGGCGGACGCGGAGCTTCCGTATTATATTAAGGTGAATACCGCCTTAAACTGTGTGACGGTTTACGGGCTGGATGAAAATGGCGAATATTCTGTCCCGGTGCGCGCCATGGCGTGTTCCACAGCAAAAGAAGGAAAAACCACGCCGACCGGCACCTTTGCCATCAGTAACCGGGCCGCCTGGATGCTGATGGTGGACGGCACTTATGCGCAGTATGCCACACGCTTCAACGGGAAGATCCTTTTCCACGCGGTGCCGTGCAATTCCCAGAACAAGGATGATCTGGAAACGGAGGAATTTAACAAGCTGGGCGAGGTAGCATCTTTAGGGTGTGTGCGCCTCTGCGTGGCAGACGCAAAGTGGATCTATGAAAACTGTCCGGAGGGAACCGGCGTGGAGGTCTATGAGGATGAGACATCCCCCGGGCCGATGGGAAAGCCGGTGATGATCACCATCCCGGAAGATTCCGAATATGCCGGCTGGGATCCCACCGACCCGGACGAGGAAAACCCCTGGAACAGCGTGCGCCCGTCGATTCAGACCTCCGGCTCCCTGAAAGCAGCTGCGGGTACGACAGTGACGGAAGAGATGCTTTTCGATGGCGTTACGGCGACCGACACCTGCGGGAACGACATCACGGAATACGTTGGGATTACAGGTATTCATTATATAAGTGCAAGCTACGACATGTGGCAGGTGCAGTACTATGTGGTTGATTCGCTGGGCAGGGAGACTTATATGTACCGGATGATTATGCTGGAGTAGGGGAGGTTATTACTATTCAAAGATTTTTCCAACTTTTATGAAAAAGTCGGTTGACAATTTTCGCGTGATATGATAATATCCACGCTGTTGTCGCAAACAGCACACACAGGGGTATAGTTCAGTTGGTAGAACATCGGTCTCCAAAACCGCAGGTCGTGGGTTCAAGTCCTACTGCCCCTGGCACAAAAAGCAGCCTTGCAGATTGGCTGCTTTTTTTATGCGCGCGGGCTGCGCAGGGAAATATTTCGGTTTACGCCGGAATGCCTGTTGCTGTTACGAGCAGTTAAAATACTCTGTGGTATCCGTCCGGCCCCTCTGCTGTGAGGTTTCTTGAGAGCAGCTCAAACAGTCCGATCATGACCTCCTGAGGGGAGAGACCGGTTTCCTCAACGAGTGCGGCAGTCGGTTTTCCCATGACATCAAGGTGTTCTAGAACCGTCCAGGCCTCCGGGCGGGAGAAAGATTTTTTCAGCTGTTCGTCCAGCGGATTTTGACTGGAATCTTCAGAATTCGCAGGATTGGTATGTCCCGGAATTTCGCCCTTATTTTGTTTCGCGTTTACAGCAGTGTCTATGGCGTTATTGTTTTTCGGTTTCCTGCCGGAAGAACCACTACCCCCGGACTTTGCATCATCTGTTCCCTTAAGACGATTTTCCTTTAATATCCGGATCCGTTCTCTGGCCTTTTCGCCGACTTCACCGGTAAATTCTGCCAGAATATCGTCCGTGTCCGTCAGAAGCATGGCACCCTGGCGGATGAGCCGGTTGCAGCCTTTGGAGCAGGGATCGGTGACCCGCCCGGGCAGAGCGAATACATCTTTCCCCTGTTCCAGGGCAAAGTCCACCGTAATCAGGGCGCCGCTCTTTTCCTTCGCTTCCATGACGATCACCTTGTCGGCCAGCCCGCTGATGAGCCGGTTGCGGTGCGGGAACTGCCAGCCTACCGGCTGCGTGCCGGGCGGATACTCGGAAATGATGCCGCCGTGTGCTGCGCATTCTTCGAACAGTTCCAGGTTCTCCGGCGGATAACAGACGTCAATCCCGCATCCCAGGATGCCGAAGGTTTTTCCGCCTCCGGCGAGAGTGCCGATATGGCAGCTCGAATCTATTCCGCGCGCGAGACCGCTGACCGTCTGGATCCCGTGCCCGGCAAGGCTCTTTGCGAGACGTTCCGTCATCTGTCTGCCGTAGCCGGTACAGGCTCTGGCACCGACAATTGCGGCAGTCGGCAGGCGGTCGTCCGGCAGCTCACCGCGCACATACAGGCCATAGGGATGATCATACAATTGCCGCAGACGTTCCGGATAATCCGCATCGGAAAGGCAGACAAAGCGGATACCGCGGCGGGAAAGTGCGGCCAGTTCTTCACCCTCCCTGTGTTTTTTCTTTGCTTCGGTGATCCTTTCAATCTCTGCGTCCGACAGGTCGGTTCTTTTTCTTATGGTTTCCGCAGAAGCTTCGTAGAGTGCCTGCGGTGTGTGGAATATTTTCATCAGTTTTGCGATTTTTGCCTGCCACATCTCAGGAATATTACATAGCCAGTACCAATACTCTTTTTCGGTCATCTGATCCCCCCAGACTGTCTGAAAACTCGTTTCCCTGATTCTATGTCTCCGCACATCGGTAGGCGCCGGCTTCGAGCAGATGATCTGTCCGAATATTTTCCTGCCCCTCCAGGTCCGCAATGGTTCGCGCTACCTTGAGCAGCTTATAGTAAGATCTGGCGCTTAAGTTCCACATTTCAAACATCTGCGAGGCGAGAGTTTCTTCGGCAGAGCCCAGTTCACAGAAAGTCTTCACCGCGGATGGCGTCAGATCGCTGTTGCAGCGGAAAGGTGTTCCCTTGTAGCGTGCCGTCTGTACTTCACGGACGGCGGTTACCTGCTTCCGCATGGTGGCGGAGTCCAGCTCCGGTTCGCTCGTCCGCCCGAGATCCTCGAAGGTGAGAGGGGAGGCCTGGGCACGCAGGTCGATGCGGTCCAAAAACGGGCCGCCGAGCTTTCCGAAGTATTTTTTGCGCTCATATTCCGTACAGCTGCAGCGGCTTAAATCCGGCCAGAAGCCGCAGGGGCACAGATTCGCGCTGCAGACCAGGATGAAATTCGCCGGAAAGGTGTAATTTCCGTCGACGCGGGAGATGGAGACGGTTTTATCCTCCAGCGGCTGGCGCAGTACCTCGATGACGCTGCGGGAAAACTCCGGCGTTTCGTCTAAGAAGAGGACGCCGTTTTGCGCCAGCGTGATTTCCCCTGGCTTCGGCATCCGGCCGCCGCCCGCCATGCCCTTTGAGGTGATGGTGTGGTGCGGGGCGCGGAACGGTCTGGTGCGGATGAGCGGACGCTCATCCATAAGGCCTGCGATACTGTAAATCTTTGTCACCTCGAGGCTTTCCTCCCAGGTCATGGGCGGCAGGATGCCGGCGATACGCTTTGCAGTCATGCTTTTTCCGGAGCCCGGCGGGCCCACGATCATCAGGTTATGGCCGCCCGCCGCGGCAATCATGGCGGCTCTTTTCAGAAAAAGCTGCCCGTGAACATCCGAGAAATCCGGCACGGCTTCGTCGGAAAGAGCGGTTTCTTCGCGGACGGGCGGATCGGCCGGCTCTTCCTCCATTTTCATGATGCGGATAAACTGGGAGAAGGAGTGCACCGGAATGACACGAATCCCCTGAATCAGTCCGCCCTCAGCCGCATTTTCCTCGGGCACATAGCAGGCATTCATGCCGTGCTCCTTTGCGTAGCACACCATCGGCAGCACACCGCGAATCCTGCGGATGGAGCCGTCGAGGCCCAGCTCCCCGAAAAACATCTTCCCGGGGACAGACTCTTCCGGCAAAATTCCCAGACAGACGAGCAGGGCGGCGGCCACCGCAAGATCAAAGCCGGTGCCGCTCTTTGGCAGATCCGCCGGCGCGAGATTTATGGTGATGCGCTTCGGCGGGATGCGGATGCCCGAGCTCATCAGAGCGTTGCGCACCCGCTCCCTGGCTTCCTTTACCTCACCGGAAAGCATGCCGATCATCTCCAGCATCGGCAGACCCTCTGAGGCGTTTGCTTCTACAGTCACGCCGCGAATCTCGATTCCCGCGATGGCGGCGGTTTCAACCTTACAAAACATGGGCGGGCTCCCTCCTTAATTTTAATAATTTCTATATATTGGTTATAAATCTATTCACTTAAAACCGTTCGATTACGAATTCTCATACGTCCTTTTTGGTGCAGGGGACGGAAATTCATGAATCCGTGTGAAAAAGCGGCAAAATGTTTTGCATTCCGGCAAAAATGTCCGTTTTTTTCATTTCCTTTACGCAAATTCGTGACTCCGCCCCCTGTTGTTAAGATGTAAGAGAG
>JAJQBQ010000028.1:0-1692 GCA_021203205.1 Lachnospiraceae bacterium
AAACTTTATAATAATCTTTTTTCTTAATTTTTTCTAAATTTACACCCTTTCACGGCTAAGGATTATACAACGCTACCCTAAGAATTGCAACTTCTTTTTGGAACAAAACCTATACTTTTTGTTCCAAAACATAAGCCATGACCAGCGAATTTTGACTGTCAGGAAGCACCGAAAAAGGTCAGATAAGCGGATACAATTTGTTGTCATGTTGCCTGCTGTCCGTCACCGGGGATCGGGTTAAGGGAAAGGGTTTCATTTGAAGATCAATCTGTTTGAGCACAACAAAACTGCATACGAAGCCGCGGTGGAGCTGCTGGACAGAGACGGAAAGGCGGCCATCGTGCACCCGACCGGCACGGGGAAGTCCTTCATAGGCTTCCGGCTTTGCGCGGATCATCCGCAGGAGAATGTCCTGTGGCTGTCCCCGTCAAAGTATATCTTCGAGACACAGCTGGAGAACCTGGCCCGGACCACCGACGGCGAGCTGCCGGCGAACATCACGTTCCTGACCTACGCCAGGCTCATGCTTATGGATGAGGCGGAGCTTGCGGACTTAAGCCCCGCGTGGATCATTCTGGACGAATTCCACTGCTGCGGCGCGCGCATGTGGGGGCAGGGCGTGCAAAACCTGCTGCGGATGTATCCGGAAGTGCCGGTTCTGGGGCTGTCGGCCACAAACATACGCTACCTGGACAACCAGCGGGACATGGCCATGGAACTGTTTGATGGGAACATCGCCTCCGAGATCACGCTGGGGGAGGCCATCGTCCGGGGCATTTTAAACCCGCCAAAATATGTGATGGCCATCTACAAGTACCAGGAAGACCTGAAGCGTTACGAGACGCGGGTGCGCCGCTGCAGAAATAAGGCCGTGCGCGATGAGGCTGAGAGGTACCTGGAAGCTCTGAAGCGGGCGCTGGAAAATGCCGACGGCCTGGAGGACATCTTTGACCGGCACATGACAGACCGCACGGGAAAATACATCGTCTTCTGTGCGAACAAGGAGCACATGGATGAGATGATGACCCACACGGAATGGTTCGCGAAGGTGGACCGCCACCCGCGCGTCTATTCCATCTACTCGGCGGATCCCTCCACAAGCAAGGAATTCGAGGCATTCAAGGCGGATGAAGACGACAGCCACCTGCGGCTGCTCTACTGTATTGATGCGCTGAACCAGGGCATCCATGTGGATGATGTGAGCGGGGTTATCCTGCTGCGCCCGACGGTGTCGCCCATTGTGTACAAGCAGCAGATCGGCCGGGCCCTGTCCGCGGGGAAGCAAAGCAGCGCGGTCATCTTCGACATCGTTCTGAATATCGAGAACCTGTACTCCATCGGCGCCATCGAGGAGGAGATGGAGCTAGCCACCTGCTACTACCGGGATCTGGGCGAGAGCAGCGCCATTGTAAATGAACATTTTAAGATTATAGATGAGGTTCGGGACTGCGTGGCTTTGTTCGATCAGCTGAACGCGGTACTCTCTGCCTCCTGGGACATCATGTACGGGAAGGCCGGGGAATATTACCGGCAGAACGGCGACCTGGAAGTACCCCGAAGGTACGTCACGCCGGACGGCTACGCCCTGGGCAACTGGATCAATAACCAGCGGGCGGTGCGAAGCGGAACCATCCGGGGCCGACTGACAAAGGCCCAGATCGGAAAGCTGGATGCCATCGGCATGGTCTGGGA
>JAJQBQ010000028.1:1792-8082 GCA_021203205.1 Lachnospiraceae bacterium
GCCGACTGACAAAGGCCCAGATCGGAAAGCTGGATGCCATCGGCATGGTCTGGGAGAGCCGGGCGGATGTGGCCTGGGCGAGAAACTACGGAGCTGCGAAGCGCTATTACCGGGAGCACGGGAATTTAAATGTCCCGTACGACTATGTGTCGCCGGGGGGCGTAAACCTGGGGGACTGGCTGCGGAGCCTGCGGCGCTGGCGAAACGCCGGGGCGCATCAGAACTACCTGACGCCGGAGCGGATCGGGCTGCTGGACGCCATCGGCATGGTCTGGGACAAACAGGATTATTACTGGGAATGCAACTACCGGGTTGCGTGCGACTACTACAAGGAGCACGGCGATCTGGATGTTCCATATAACTACGTGACAGAGGACGGCGTACGCCTCGGCAACTGGATTTACCGGCTGCGGGCGGCGCGAAGCGGGCAGGATACGAAAGACAGCGATCGGAATACCGGAAGAACCGAACGGGATACCGGGGAAAACGGTCGAAACCCGGAGAAACATGACAGATACGCCAAAAGGGAAGAGAAAGAAGAATCCTGTGGTCAGAATGACGGAAAAGAGTGCACTGACCGGAGGAAAGCAAGAACGCAGCTTACCGAGGATCAGATCCGCCGCCTGGATGCCATCGGCATGATCTGGGAGGACCGGAACGAGGTTCTCTGGGACAAATATTTTGACGCGGCGAGATCCTATTATCAGGAGCACGGAAATATAGACGTGCCGCAGAAATATGAGACAAACGGCATGAAGCTGGGCAGTTGGGTCAACCGGCAGAAGGTGGTCTACCGGGCCGGGAAGCTGCCGGAACGGCGGGCCAAAAAGCTGGAAAGCCTCGGGGTCAGCGCCGCTCTGGACGCCTGGAAAGAAAAAATCGCCCTCGCGCGGCGGTACATGACGGAACAGAATGTCCGCTACGTAGCGCAGGATGTGGTGGTGGACGGCTTCTGGCTCGGCAAATGGCTGGCGGCGCAGCGAAAGGCGCTGGAAGCGGGAGAGCTCAGCACCGAGCAGGAACAGTACCTGCAGAGCATGCCATTGTACACAAAAAGCGAGATTCAGTGGGAGGACGCCTACGCGCAGGCTGCCGAATACTATAAAACCCACGGAGACTTGGATGTCCCCCGGCGCTATATCAGCGCCACGGGCTATGGACTGGGCTCCTGGGTCAGCTATCAGAAACAGCAGCGGCGGAAAGGAAAACTGAGCGCCGGACAGATACAGCGGCTCGACGAAATCGGGTTCGAATGGGGCGCTTAGGCGTAGGGAAGCGTGCGGGCGAAAAACATCGCGGGCCGCGACGGGCTCGCGATATATTCGCCCGGACGTACGGACACGTACGGGGAAAATATGTTGCGGCGGGAGCAGAGAAGAAACGGAAAACAACCGGATTTTAATCGGGTTTTGAAACCGCCCGACAGATGGTTTGAGTGACAGAGAAAGATTTAGTATACAAATTTTGTCCCAAGCAGTATGAAGCGATGGCACATACGAAAGGGTCAGAAGTCATAGCGGAGCGGAGCCGACTTAATGCAGAATTAAGCCGGTATGGCGAAGCTATGCCCAAAAGCCAAATCGCATATCACAGAGAAGCATAGAAAATAAACATCACAGAGAAGAACAGAAAACAAACAGAAAGGAGAACAGAAGAAATGGGAATTGCCATCACGATCCTTGCGATCCTGCTGATGTTCTTCCTTTGTCTCCTGTTTATCCAGGGGGCAGATGACAGGCTGAAAAACGGTGCCGATGACGAAGCGCAGATGAAGGCCCTCGGCAGCGCCGGGCAGATGAAAGCGTTCGGCAGCGCCGGGCAGACGGAAGAAAGTTCGATGGATGAGAAGAAGTTCAATCAGGAAATACAAAAAAACAGAAGAAGGCGAATACAGCACTGGAAGGTGATCGCCGTGGGTCTCATGATTTATGACGCCATAGCCATCGCATTTTCTTATGTCTTCGGCCTGTGGATTCGGTTCGATTTCATGTTTTCCACCATCGAGCCGGCATTTTTTCAGGCATATCTCAAGTTCATTCCCTGGTATGTTGCGGCATCGCTTGTTTTCTTCTGGTTCATGCGCATGTACCGCGGCATCTGGCGGTTCGCGGGGTTCAATGAGCTCCTCCGCTACGCATCTTCGTCCCTGCTTGCCTCGATGGCCCACAGCGTTCTTATCACGCTCACGTGCTGCCGCATGCCGTTTTCCTACCACATCGTCGGCGGGGTGGTACAGCTGATCCTGGTGGTGGGAATCCGCTTCTCCTACCGGTTCTACACGCAGATACTGGCACAGAGGCCGGTGGCCGTAGAAACCACACCGGCAAAGAGAGTCATGATCATCGGCGCGGGCGCGGCAGGCAGAACGGTGGTGCGGGAGCTGCAGCAGTCCGACAAAACGAACACTGTCCCGGTCTGCATGATCGACGACAATTCCAACAAATGGAGCCGTTACGTGGAGGGCGTGCCGGTGGTCGGCGGGCGCGAAAACATCGCGGTCTATACGGAACGACTGAATATAGATGAAATATATTTCTGCATTCCCACCGCCACAGTGGAAGAAAAGAAGGAAATCCTCAACATCTGCAACGAGACCGGCTGCAAACTGATGAGCCTGCCCGGCATCTATCAGATCGCCAACGACGAAGTGCTGGTCAGCAAGATGAAAAACGTGGCGGTGGAAGACCTGCTGGGCCGGGAGCCGATCCGGGTGGATATGCAGGAAATCTTCCAGTATATACAGGGCAAGACCATCCTGGTGACCGGAGGCGGCGGCAGCATCGGCAGCGAGCTGTGTCGGCAGATCGCCGCGCACGAGCCGAAGCAGCTGATCATTTTCGATATCTATGAAAACAATGCCTACGAGATCGAGCAGGAGCTGCGGCGCAAATATCCGCAGCTGAACCTGGCGGTGCTGATCGGTTCCGTGCGGGACAGCCGCAGGATCAACGGTGTGTTCGAGACCTACCGCCCGGACATCGTCTACCACGCGGCGGCCCACAAGCATGTGCCGCTGATGGAGCACAGCCCGAACGAGGCCATCAAAAATAATGTAATAGGTACATATAAGACCGCCTACGCGGCGCTGACCCACGGGACACAGAGGTTCGTGCTGATCTCCACGGACAAGGCCGTGAATCCCACCAACATCATGGGAGCCAGCAAGCGGCTCTGCGAGATGGTGATCCAGAGCATGGACGCCATCAGCAAGAGCGGGCGCTGGGATCTGCTGCCGTTTGTGCACGCCCATAAGGACAAGGTGATCGGCGGACAGGTCGCCTCCGACCCGCTGGATCACAGAGCGGCCGGGTGGGATGAGAAAGAATGCGGAAAACTTAAAGTTGAGAGCGTGAAAAATAAGGAGCGCACCGGCACCCAGTTTGTGGCGGTCCGCTTCGGAAACGTGCTGGGCAGCAACGGCTCGGTGATTCCGCTGTTCAAGAAACAGATAGAAAACGGCGGTCCCGTCACTGTGACTCATCCGGATATAACGAGGTTCTTCATGACTATTCCGGAAGCAGTGAGTCTCGTGCTTCAGGCCGGAACCTACGCCTGGGGCGGAGAAATCTTCGTGCTGGACATGGGTGAGCCGGTGAAGATTGACACGCTGGCGAGAAACCTCATCAAGCTCTCCGGTTACAAGCCGGATGAGGATATCAAAATCGAATACACCGGGCTGCGGCCGGGAGAGAAGCTGTATGAAGAAAAGCTGATGGCGGAAGAGGGAATCAAGAAGACCGACAACAAGCTGATTTATATCGGAAAACCGATACCCTTTGAAGTGGAAGAATTCCTGCGGCAGCTGGAAGAGCTGGCGGATGCGAGCTACGAGAACAGTCCGGATATCGTAGAGATGGTGGCGAAGATTGTGCCGACGTTTCACCCGGCGGGAAAGAAGCCGGACGAAGGTGAAATAAAACGGGAGCAGAAACAGGAACAGAACCAGGGACAGAAACAGGAACGGGATCAGAAACAGGAGAGCGGAATAAATCCGAAAACCGCATCAAGAACAAATCCGGAAACCGCATCGAACGGAATGCCGGTTTTGGATGAGAATGAGGAGTGGGTAAAGAAACACAGGGAAGAATTCGGAAATGATCCGGGGTTCTTCTAAGGGACGAGTCGGGAGAAACAGATCCTTACAGGGAGAGTCAGCAGAATTAGCTTTCCTGGTGAGTCGGGAGAAACACAGCCTTACGGAAAGAGTCAGGAGAATCAGCCTCTTGGTGAGAGTCGGGAGAAACAAACTTATGGATAATGCAGACAGAACGCAGAACAGAGAAATATCTGACACATCGAAGAAGAAAACGGAACAGAATGAAGCCTCTGTGGGTAAGGCCGCAACCGTCCTGACCGGATCACAGCGGAGGTACCTTCCCTGGAAACGGGTCATGGATGTGGTGCTCTCCGGGTGTGCAATTGTTCTGCTGTCTCCGTTTCTGGTGATTATTTCCATAGCGATCAAGCTGGACTCCCCCGGACCGGTGCTTTTTAAGCAAAAACGGGTGGGGAAGCATAAGGAACTGTTCAACATATGGAAATTCCGAACCATGCGAACCGACACCCCCAAAGACATGCCGACACATCTGCTGAACAATCCGGATGCGTTTATCACGAGGACGGGCAGGTTCTTAAGAAAGACTTCCCTTGATGAGCTGCCGCAGATATTCAATATTTTCCGGGGGCAGATGAGTGTCATCGGGCCGCGCCCCGCCCTGTGGAACCAGTATGACCTGGTAGCGGAGCGGGATAAATATGGCGCAAACGATGTGACTCCGGGGCTCACCGGCTGGGCCCAGATCAACGGACGGGATGAGTTGGAAATTCCGGTGAAGGCAAAGCTGGACGGAGATTATGTGAAACGGATGGGCCTCGGAATGGATCTCCGCTGCTTTTTCGGAAGCATATTCGCGGTGCTGCGCGAGGACGGCGTGGTAGAGGGCGGAACCGGAGAACTACATAAATACGGGAAAGAAGCAGCAGAGAGTAAATGAAGATACTGATTTGTACAAACAAAAAAGAAATTGGCAATTGAGAAACAAAATACATTGAAATGAAAATTATATGTACTTTGATTATTAGAACTGCGATTTAGGTAATAATTTATAGTTATAACAAGAAGAGAAAGAAAACGATAACAAAATGGATAGAACGGTCGCTAGGAAAGAAAAAAAAATTCTTTTTGTTGCTAATATCGCAAAAGAACATATTCTGAAATTTCATATGCCAACCATACGTGCACTAAAAAAGAATGGCTGGATAGTTGACGTGGCTTGCTTTATGGATGCAGATATCCCGGATTGTGATAAGTGCTGGCCTATGGAATATAAAAGAAACCCAATAAGTTTAAGTACATTTAAGGGTGTTGCTCATTTAAGAGAAATCTTACTTGCAGAAGATTATGATATAGTATATTGCCATACACCAACAGGAAGCATAGTTGCCAGAATGGCAGTCGCAGAATTAAAGAGAAGACCAACTGTCATTTATCTGGCACATGGTTTTCATTTTTATAAGGGTGCTCCGCTTAAGAATTGGATATTTTATTTTCCAATAGAGAAGTTTTTATCAAGATGGACCGATTTCTTAATTACAATAAATCAAGAAGATTTTGATTTCGCACAAAAAAAGAGAATGTATAACAAAGAAATTTACAAAATTCCTGGAATGGGGGTTGATACAGAAAAATTGGGGCTTGAGGATGATGAAGAGTGCCGTAAGTGCACGCGCAGTGAATTAGGTATTTCACAGCTTGACTTTGTATTGGTATATGTTGCAGAGTTAATCACAAATAAAAATCAGGATAAATTGATTGACGTGATTGTAAAATTATATCAAAAGCACGAAAATGTAAAACTATTGTTAGTTGGTCCTGATCACAATAACGGAATATATAAGGAATATGCTGTTCAAAGAGGGGTAAAGGACAAGGTGATTTTCACTGGATGGAGAGATGATATTGGTAAGCTCCTTCATGCTTCAGATATTTGTGTAGCTTCGAGTATAAGAGAAGGGTTTGGGCTAAATTTGGTTGAAGCCATGGCTTGTGGGTTGCCTGTTGTTGCTTTCGATAACAGAGGACACCGAGAAATAGTAAAGAACGGTGAAAATGGATTTTTAGTGAAATCGGGCGATGTTGATGAAATGGTCTCATGTATAGAATATTTGATGGGTGAACCTTATAAGAGATATTCATTAAACGCCAGAGAATCAGCTTCATATTATGATGTTAACAATGTAACAAGAAGTATAGTGAAAATTATCGACAATGCTTATGCGAATAATAATTA
>JAJQBQ010000009.1:0-10964 GCA_021203205.1 Lachnospiraceae bacterium
TTGCGGCAACCGGACACACCGAGGGCGAAGCCGTGAAGGAAAATGAAGTAGCGGCAACCTGTACAGAGGATGGTTCTTATGACAGCGTGGTTTATTGCACCGAGTGCGGAGAAGAACTGAGCCGTGAAACAGTCACGGTTTCTGCAACCGGTCACAGTTACGAATCCGACGTGACGGAACCGACCTGCACGACGGGCGGATATACGACCCATACCTGTAAGGTCTGCGGCGACAGCTATATCGACAGCGAAACCGAAGCACTCGGCCACAGTTGGGACGATGGGACTGTGACAACCGAAGCAACCTGTACGACAGATGGCGTAAAGACCTATACCTGTACGGTCTGCGGGGAGACAAAGACGGAAGCAATTGCGGCGACCGGCCACAGTCTGATGCACGTGGAAGCGAAGGAAGCGACCTGCACGGAAGCCGGAAACATGGAATACTGGTACTGCGAGACCTGCGGAACGTACTTCGGCGATGCGGAAGGGACGATGGAAATCAGCCAGGCAGATACGGTCATTTCCGCGACCGTCCACACATCCGGCGAAGCTGTGAAAGAAAATGAAGCAGCGGCGACCTGTACGGAAGCCGGTTCCTGTGACAGTGTGGTTTATTGTACTGAGTGTGGTGAAGAACTGAGCCGTGAGACGGTCACGATTCCTGCGACCGGCCACAGTTACGAATCCGTCGTAACAGAGCCGACCTGCACCGAGAGCGGATACACAACGCACACCTGCACAGTCTGCGGCGATAGTTATATCGATAGCGAAAACGAAGCGACCGGCCACAGCTGGGATGAGGGCGTTGTCACAACAGAAGCGACAGAGACATCTGACGGTGTGAGAACATATACTTGCACGGCCTGCGGCGAGACCCGCACGGAGGTGATCGAGGCTACCGGAAGCACGGAAACTGGTGAATCCGAGGTGACGGAGAGCACAGCCACAGAAACATCTGCGGACAGCGAAACGGAGAGCACAGCCACGGCAACATCTGCGGACACCGAAACGACAGCCACCGAAAACACTTCTGGTACGGACACGTCGCTTCGAACCGGTGATGACAGCAAATGGCTCCTCTGGACGATTCTACTGTTCCTCAGCAGTGTGGGACTTATAAGCCTTGAAGCGTATGGAAAAAAGAAAAGATCAGTTGGTTAATTTAATACGGCGGAGAAGATGAAACCGCCATGAAAAAGGCCTCCGGCTTAAGATTTCTCTTGATCCAGGGGCCTTTTTGCTGTGGACTGGATGACCATTTTCGGCCATAACAGCGAGACCTGCCGCAATTTTTTTCCGGCAGCTGTTGTAAAAAGAGAGGAAGGGTGATATACTGTTTTTAGAATGTGATTCTAAACTCCCATGTCCGCTTTGCGGATACCACCAGTAATAAAAGCCGCTTTACGGACTTTTATAGTAAGTTAATGGAAAGGATGACATCAGAAATGTTAAAGAAATTCTCAGTGAAAAATTATAAAAATTTTAAAGAAGAGATAACAATAGATTTTAGCGCGATTGCAGGATATCAGTTCAGCACAGACTGTATCGCGGATAATTATATTTCAAAAATGTTGATATACGGACGAAATGCGACAGGGAAGACAAATCTGGGACGGGCAATCACGGATATAGCTTATACTGCTTCGCCTTACCCGTTCCGCTCTCCTTATAATGGCATCCTTTTAAATGCGGATTCTCATGAGGACGCCGCCAGGTTTTCGTATACATTCGATTTTGATGGAAGGGAAGTATTGTATCAGTATGAACGTTTCGGAAACCAGACATTAAAGAGTGAAATGCTGATGGTGGATGGCACCGTTATTTTTATGTGTGATTTTTCAGTTCCCAGGTTTCATTTTGAAAACCTGGGATGCATTCAGGCAGAAACAGCAAATACAGAGATATATAAAAATTCACTGGCCGAAAAAATAAATGATGATGAAGAGAGGGGAGATGGTGAGATTTTGCCATTCCTGAGATGGCTGATCAATAACATGGCATCGGAAAGCAACTCGATCCTTATGGGAATGGAGTATTTTTCCAGAAGGATGGTCATGACAACGGCGAATGACAAAATGCGTATACGGGCGTTTAGTTCCAGCTTTTATGACTCACTTGAAGATCCGGAAAGGCTGAAAGATCTGGAAGAATTTCTGAATGCAATGGGAATTGAATGCAGGTTGGAATGGAGAAAATTGCCGGAGGGGCATGGACAATTATATTTTGCCCACGAAAAACTGGTTCCATTTGAGTGTGCTTCCAGTGGGACCATGGCATTGGTTGAGCTTTACCGCAGATTTTTTTACAGAACAGTGGAACCGTCATTGATGTATTTGGATGAGTTTGATGCCTTCTACCATTATGAAATGTCGGATAATGTAATTCGGTTTATAAAAAAGAAGTATCCTCGCTGCCAGGTTATTATGACGACACACAATACAAATCTGATGGCCAACAAATTGATGCGGCCGGATTGTGTGTTTATCTTGTCACGCAGCGGTAAACTGACTGCGTTATGTAACGCTACGGAGCGGGAGTTAAGAGAAGGGCATAACCTGGAGAAAATGTATATCAGCGGGGAGTTTGAAAGGTATGAATGAGTATGAAGGCAGGATACATATTTTTCGGAGAAGGAAATCGTGGATATGCAGAGATATTTTTCCGATATGACAGATATGGGGCAATTATATATTAATTACCCTATGATTGAATCTTATCTACATTTAAAAGAGCAGAATGATCCTGAATATTTAGAACATAAGGTTGATGCGAATTTACAGGTTCTCAGGGAGTATAAAAGGACAGTCGAGAAATCTGTCTTACGATATACATTTGAGTTCCCGAAAAGGCTTTATGGGTCGTTGATGATTCGTTTTAGGAAAGTGAATGCCAATCCGTGCGATATATGTTGCGAAAAGATTTGCAATATTTCGGATGCTTCGGATATTGTAAATGAGCTGAGGGGGATTCTTGAAAACTCAATTGCCCATGATGATTTAGAGCCATTTCTCCCCGCTCTGTCTCAAAGAATAAAAAGGGCAGGATATGCTTATAACGGAGAGTGTTATTGGGAGCATGTCAGAAATCTTTTTAAGAGAATAATAGCTCAGAATATATGGAGGGCAAACTATATTCAAAGCAATCAACATGAAATTGATGACAGTCAATATAAAACATGCTTTGAACAATTGGATTTAGTGAAGATATTGCAGGTTCAGAATACGAGCAGCCGTGACACTGTGACAGGATTTATTCGGGTTTTAAATACATGTGTTTTTATTATTGCGGAATATAACTTCAAATTGGTGCTATAACATTAACTACCGCACAAATCCAGGAAAACGGCAGTGGGCGTATAAAATAACGCCTGCTGCCGTATTTTAAATGTTTATGAGCTGCCGGGTATCATTGATTATGCCAACATACAGAGCATAAATATGTTCTTCGACATCATAGTCATTAACTCTGGAAACAAAAGAAAACAATTTTGAATTCTGTTTCTAATGCAAAAGCGTATGATTTGGAATATTGCGTTGAATTGGAGGGATTATCTATGTATTCCGCAGAAGGTCTTGCGGAAGGATATTTTGAACTGGACGAATATTCGGACATTCTGAAAGATAAGCTTGTCAGGTACCGGGCCCTGACGGAAAAAAAAGCCCTTTCTCAGTCGGAAAGGGCAGAAAGAGCGGAACTTCGATGTGAGTTAAAAGATATCCCCGCAGGATTATCGCCTGATGCAAGAGACGAATTCGAAGAAATAGAGAGAGGAGACAGTAAATACGGTAAATCTTTTGCATGAAGTTTATTATGGTTCAACGCCCCAGAAAAAAATAGAATCCGTGATACTTCGAAAGTGTTTGAGAAAGGAACTTTCCGCATTCAAAGAATATATTCGGGAATATCAGGAGGCAGAGAATGAAGATGACCAGGAGGATTTGAGATGCCTGATTAAGCAGAACATGGAGGCCAGATCTCCGTTTGCCGCTTTTAAACGTTGGCTTATAAGGGATCACAAAGACAAGTATGAGAATATTGCTGTGTGGATGGAAAAGTGAAAAAAGTGGATGCTTTTTGCGGTGGGAGATTGAAAAAGGCCTCCGGTTTAAGAAAAATCTTAGATCGGAGGCTTTTGTTACAGGAAGCAGCCGCCCAAATTTTTTTACACGAAATTTTCATATTTTTTACAATTTTCGAACACGGTGTGTTATTATAACGGACAGGAAAAATGGAAGCGCAAAACGCAGAGGTGAGATGAATATTCCGGGCTGTTTCAGTAAGGTTTGGACATATGTTTTTTCGCGAATTTTCGCGACAGACATGGTCAAACGCGGAAAGAATCCGGGCTGCCGGGCGCTTCGGAAATTTGAAGGAGAAAAGCTATGGAAGATGTAAGAGTCTTTCACACGGAGCCGAAAGCTTATCGACATGAGTACAAGCATGGCATGAATTATGCGGACATGCTGGCGCTGCGGACGAGGCTGAAAGCGGTAGCGAGACCGGATCCGCATGCCGGGCCGGGCGGCGTTTACCACATTCGAAGTCTCTATTTTGATAATGTCGACGACAAGGCTCTGCGCGAGAAGATTGACGGCATCAACAACCGCGAAAAGTTCCGCATCCGTTATTACAACCATGACCTGTCCCTGATCCATCTGGAAAAAAAGGTTAAATCCAACGGTCTGTGCGGGAAGGTGGCTACGACCGTGACGCGCGAAGAATGCGAGAGGCTTCTCGCCGGTGACTATTCCTGGATGCTGGCAAAGCATGATGGTCTCGTGGCGGAGTTGTACGCGAAGATGCGCTACCAGCGCCTGCGCCCGCGGGTGGTGGTGGATTATTTGCGGGAGCCGTATATTTACGAACCCGGCGGGGTTCGCATCACATTTGATTCAAACATCCGCTCCGGTCTTTACGACCAGCGGTTTTTGGAGGGAGACCTGGCCACCATGCCGGCCAGCGAGGAAATTATTCTGGAGGTCAAGTACGACGCGTTCCTGCCGGGCGTCATCTGGGATGCCGTACAGCTGGAGAGGACGCGCACGACGGCGTTTTCCAAGTATGCTGCATGCAGACAGTATGGGTGATGCTTTTGACCTCGTTATCAAACATTTGATTCAATGCTTGATACAATAAAAAAATAATAAGGAGAGAATTATCATGATTTTAGCAACTACGACATTTTCAGATATTTTTAAGTCGAGCTTCCTGGAGGAGCAGACCAGCATCTCTTACACGGACGTGCTGCTGGCGCTGGGCCTGGCACTGGTGCTGGGTCTTCTGATCCGCTGGATTTATAAGAGAACCTTTGCGGGCGTTATGTATTCATCCAGCTTCGGCCTGTCGCTTGTGGCCCTCTCGCTGGTTACAACTTTTGTAATCCTCGCGGTGACTTCCAACGTGGTGCTGTCCCTTGGTATGGTCGGCGCTCTGTCCATCGTGCGTTTCCGCTCCGCCATCCGTGAGCCCATCGAGATTGCGTACCTGTTCTGGGCCATCGCCGTCGGCATCGTCACCGGCGCGGGTCTTCTCTTCCTCGCCATCATCGGCAGCCTGATTATCGCGGCGGTGCTTCTTATCGCATCCTTCTTCAAGAGCGCGAAGCAGCCGTATATCCTCGTGGTACACTGCGCGGACGGTGAAGCCGAGAGCCACATCATGAAAGTGGTTGAGGAGAGCGTATCGAGGAGCAACTTAAAGTCCAAATCCGTATCGCCGATGGGTATGGAGCTGACCATCGAAGTACGCCTGAACGTAGACGAGACCCAGTTCGTCAACCGCATCGCCGGTATCAAAAAGGTGTCCGATGCCGTCCTGGTGTCGTATAACGGAGAATACATGTCCTAAAACGTTACTGTTCGCGGGCAAAAAAGAATCAGGGGAAGTCTCATCGGCAAGCTTGCTTGCCAAGGAGACTTCCCCTGATTCTTTTTTTGACTGGAACAGTCACTTCACCCTCACTCGCATAAGACGCGAGACTGCATAAATTACGAAATGAAATAAATCGGCGCGTCTTATGCGAGTGAAGGGTGAAAGCCCGCGAACAGTAACGTTTTAGGACTCTCCATGAAGTCTCCCCGGCAAGCTCGCTTGCCGGGGAGACTTCTGGCAATCCTTTTTTGACTGGAACAGTCACTTTCCCGAAAATTACCTTAACGGCTCTGAAGCCGCGTCATGAGTGCTTCCTGAAGTATTTGCGAAAAATTAAGGCCCATGGCGGTGGCGGCCTCGTTCATCCATTCGGGAATCGTCAATGTTTTCTTGACGGCCTTGCTGCTGTACATTTTGCGGTATTGCAGCGTATCGCAGGCGATAAAATTAATAATTTCATCCGGATTATGTGAAATATTCGCCGGAGCAGACACGGCGGGTATTGCACGGCCATCCTTTTCGTAACCATAGAGAATTAAGGCAAGTGCATCTTCTGCCATGGAAATCGCATCTGCCATATCGTCCCCGCAGGTGTAACAACCTTCCAGATCCGGGAAATTTACAGAATAACCGCCGTCCTGTTCCGGTGTAAAAACTGCCGGATATGCGTATTTTGCCATGTTACCATCCTTTCTTATATGAGATGACATAGAATCAGAGTATATGAATTGACATTTAAATTCATATACGAACCCTACTCGATGCCGGCATCTCTTAAAATATTTTTGGCTGTCCCGGATTTGACTTCATTCTTATGCCGTGGGACAGCAAATTGTTTCCCTGTTTTTTTACTTAGCCAAATATCATGGCTGCTTCCATGACGCAAAAAATAACAATCGTTTGCTTTCAGTATTTTTAACAGTTCGGATGTTTTCACGAGAGACCTCCTTCTTCAACGAAAGAATAACACGTATTTAGACGTGTGTCAATCGCGAATTGCAAAATTTCGTTATCCGTTACGGCCGGCAATGGATTTTTGTTATTATCAGCAATTTTAATAATTTTCTGCTTGACATGAGCATTATCCCGTGTATAATACGGATTAAACGATTAAACAAATGTTTAATCAAAAGGCGCGATTCAGATGTCAGCATCAGGAGTCGTGAAAACTTAGTAACGCTTGATTTTTATAAATGAAAAAGGAGACCAACCCCATGAAAAAGACCTACAAAATCGAAGTTGACTGTGCAAACTGCGCGAACCTGATGGAGAACACCACAAAGAAGGTGGAGGGCGTGGCAAACGCTGTAGTGAATTTTATGACTCAGAAGATGATCGTGGAGTTCGAGGAGGGCGCTGATCCGAAGAGCGTCATGAAAAATGTGCTTCGCGCCTGCAAGAAGGTGGAGCCGGACTGCGAGATTGAACTGTAAGCTCTGACTGATGGCAGAGTGGGAGGGGAACGCCCGTCGAACTTAAACGATAAGGTGGCGGCTAAGGACGGTTGATAATGGAAGTGAGGAAACGCCCATCGGACTTAAACGATAAGGAAACAGCTAAGGACGGTTAATAATGGAAAAGAGGGAACGCCCATCGGATTAAGAAACAGGGATGTGACCATGATCCGATGACAGCGAAAAAGAGAAGAGGCGAGAATTCTATGACGAAAAAACAGAAAAAGATGCTTGTGCGCATCATAATTGCGGCGATTCTGCTGGTCGCGCTTCATTTTATCCCTGTGACGGGCGTGCTGCGGTTTGTGCTGTACCTCGTGCCGTATTTGACGGTCGGTTACGACATCCTGCTGAAGGCCGGAAAGGGCATCCGCAACGGCCGCATGCTGGATGAGAATTTTCTGATGGCCGTGGCGACCATCGGCGCGTTCGCGCTGGCGATTTACTCTCAGAGCGGGGATTACGATGAGGCCATCGCCGTCATGTTGTTTTACCAGATCGGCGAGTGGTTCCAGAGCTACGCCGTCGGCAAGAGCCGCCGCAATATCAGCGAGCTGATGGATATCCGGCCCGATTACGCGAACGTGGAGCGGGACGGAAAGCTGGAGAAAGTGGACCCGGATGAGGTGGAGATCGGCACGGTTATCACGGTGCAGCCCGGCGAGAAGGTGCCCATCGACGGCATTGTCCTGGAGGGGCATTCGAGCCTGAACACGGCGGCGCTGACCGGCGAGAGCGCACCGCGGGATGTGGCGGCCGGAGATGAGATCATCAGCGGCTGCATCAATCAGTCGGGTGTGCTGAAAATTCAGACAACAAAAGAGTTCGGCGAGTCCACCGCCTCGAAGATTCTCGACCTGGTGGAGAACGCCAGCTCCCGCAAGTCGAAGTCGGAGAATTTCATTTCCAAATTTGCGCGCATTTACACGCCAGCCGTCTGCGGGGCCGCGCTGGCGCTGGCGGTCATCCCGCCTATCGTGCAGTGGCTGCTGCCTGGCATGACGCCGGATGTGGGCGACTGGATCTACCGGGCGCTGACCTTCCTGGTTATCAGCTGTCCCTGTGCGCTGGTGGTGAGTATCCCGCTTAGCTTTTTCGCCGGGATCGGCGGCGCCTCCCACGAGGGCATCCTGGTGAAGGGTTCCAATTACCTGGAGACGCTCTCCGAGGTGACCTGCGTGGTGTTTGACAAGACCGGCACGCTGACGAAGGGTGTGTTCGAGGTGAGCGGCATCCATCACAGCAAAATCGAGGATGAGAAGCTTCTTGAATATGCGGCGCTGGCGGAGAGCGCGTCGTCGCACCCCATAAGCCAAAGCCTCCGTCAGGCTTACGGGAAGGAAATCGACCGGACGAGGGTTACGGATGTTGAGGAAATCAGCGGGAACGGCGTGACCGCACGGGTGGACGGGAAGTTCGTGGCCGCCGGCAACGGAAAGCTGATGCGGCGGCTTGACATTCCGTATACGGAGTGTCACTCGGTGGGCACTGTCATACATATCGCCATCGACGGCGAGTATATGGGGCACATCGTCATTTCCGACGTGGTAAAGCCCCACGCAAAGCAGGCTATCGAGGCGTTAAAGCAGGCCGGCATCAAAAAAACGGTGATGCTCACCGGCGACGCGAAGAAAGTCGCGGACAGGGTGGCTGCGGAATTGGGCGTGGACGAGGTGCACAGTGAACTGCTTCCGGCGGATAAAGTGGCGAAGGTGGAAGAGCTGCTGGGGGCGAAAACTGTGGAGGAAGAGCCGTCAGTCGCGAAAGCGGTGAATGAGAAAGTGCAGCAGTCGGAAAAAACTGTGAAGGCGGAGAAACGCCGTGCCGGGAAATCTTCAAAGGGGAAGGTTGCCTTCGTCGGCGACGGCATCAACGATGCGCCGGTGCTCTCCCGCGCCGACATCGGCATCGCCATGGGCGCGATGGGTTCGGACGCGGCCATCGAGGCGGCGGACATTGTGCTGATGGACGACGATCCGCTGAAAATCGCGCAGGCCATCCGCATCTCCCGCAAATGTCTGGGCATCGTGAAGCAGAATATCATCTTCGCGCTCGCCGTCAAGGGCGTTTGCCTGATTCTGGGTGCGGTGGGCATCGCGAACATGTGGCTCGCCATCTTCGCGGATGTGGGGGTCATGATCCTGGCGGTGCTGAATGCCATTCGGGCGCTACGGGTGAAGTGAGAAAGAGAATAGAAATGCGGGGCCGGGAATCATCTGATAATAAGTGATTTCCGGCCCCGTCTTTTTTTTAAATGTCACTTATTCATTTTTGAGCATGTTGCATCGCATGTAACCACCGTGAAATGTTTATAAAATCCACAAAAACGATTGACAATCCTTTTTGACGCGTGATAACATCAGAGGGTGCAAAGTCTGTATGATACTGGGGAACAGGAGTGAGGTAACGAAATGATATTGCCGCATCATCATAACGAAGAAATGACCATGGACAGATTAAGACAGGAGATGGAAAAGACAGAAGATTTCCAGACGGCCGCAAACGTGTTCCGGCAGCTGGCCGACGCGAACCGCGTGCGCATCTTCTGGATGCTGTGCCACTGCGAGGAGTGTGTCACCGACATCTCCGCGATGGTCGGCATGTCCAGCCCGGCCGTGTCCCATCACCTGCAGCAGCTTAAATCAGGCGGCCTGATCACGAGCCGCAGGGACGGGAAAGAGGTTTACTATAAGGCTGCGGACACGGAGGAGAGCAGGCTGCTGCATCAGACGATCGAGAAGATTATTGATATTACGTGTCCGGAACGAAAATAAGCGCCATTGCCATTGGCGTGATATTGCAGGAATAAAAATCGGGATGCCAGATACGGTTTTTGCTTTCTAAAAATCGGCGGAGTCTTATTTTGTTTTATATATTTCTTCTGCATTTTACCTGTATTTTACACTATAAAACGGGAAACTATGATAGAATTCTTCTGTATAAACCCTATAAAAAGTGAAAAGTTCCTTGACAGGATGCAGGGAGATGTTTATAATACCGAAGATTTGCGACTGATTCGCAAATCTTCGGCTTTTTTATGCACACGGAACGAGGATACAATGACAAAATATCTGACCAAACAGAGAAGAATTCTCTTAAATTATCTTTCCGAGCACGCGGATGAAATGCTCTCCGCCAGGGAGATCGCGGACGGTCTCGCGGATCAGGGAATCAGCGTGAGCGCGGTTTACCGCAATCTGTCCGCGCTGGAAGAGGAAAAACTGATCCACCGGGTGAATATCGGCGCGACCAGGGAAATATTTTACCAGTATGTCGGCGCGGCGGCCTGCCGTGAGCGGATTCACCTTTCCTGCTTAAAGTGTGGGCGCACGTTTCATCTGGAGCAGGAGATGGCGAACCGTCTGATCGATGAGGTCGGAAAGGCGGAACAGTTCGCGGTAAGCCGCCAGGATACCATCCTGTACGGCGTGTGCGCGGGGTGCAGCAGGGCAAAAGGACAGAACGAAAAAACGTTGGCTGCCGAAGAAGATGGCGAAAATTTAAAAGATTAACTGTGGCAGGAGTGTGAAAATAAAAGTGACAGGAGTGTGAAAATAAAAGATTCACAGTGACAGGAGTGTGAAATAAAAGATTCACAGTGACAGGAGTGTGAAATAAAAGATTCACAGTGACAGGA
>JAJQBQ010000009.1:11064-26756 GCA_021203205.1 Lachnospiraceae bacterium
AAATAAAAGATTCACAGTGACAGGAGTGTGAAATAAAAGATTCACAGTGACAGGAGTGTGAAATAAAAGATTCGCTTTGGCAGGCGTGTGGAAATAAGAGATTCACTGTGATAGGGGTGTGGAAATAAAGGACTAACTGTGGCAGAATGTGAGAAAAATAACGGCGACAGGAGTGGTGGAATAGAGGAAAAGTGTTAAATATGGCGTCTTGAAGAATGACTGCGGAAAGGCCTTTAGGAGAAGAAATGATTCGAAATTATAGAATAAAAAGGAATATTATTTTATTTACAGTATTACTTGCTTTTGCATCTTTACTTTCCGCGTGCGGCAGTGGCAGTTCGGAAAGCAGCAGCGGAAACGATTCAGATAGCGCCTCCGGCGAGTCCCTCGCCATCGTGACGACTATTTTCCCAGAATATGACTGGGTGAAGGAGATACTGGGAGATCAGGCGGACTCTGTGGAGCTGACCTGGCTGACAGATTCCGGTGTGGACCTGCACAGCTATGAGCCCTCCGTGGATGACATGATCCTCATTTCGACCTGCGATGTGTTTATTTACGTCGGCGGTGAGTCCGATGCCTGGGTGGACGATGCGCTGGAGAACGCGTCGAACAGTGACCGGATCGTCATTAATCTGCTGGATGTCCTGGGGGATGCGGCAAAGGAAGAAGAGACGGTGGAGGGTATGCAGGCGGAAGATGAGGACGGCGAAACGGCGGACGCAGAGTCGGGAGATGACGAAACGGCGGATACAGAATCGGAAGATGGCGGAGCAACGGGCGCAGAATCGGAAGATGATGAAGCGGCGGATGCGGAGTCTGGGGATGAAAGCCAGGCGGAAGAAGGTTCCGATGCCGAGGATGAGACCGAGTACGACGAGCATGTCTGGCTCTCCCTTAAGAATGCGGAAATCTTCTGCGAGGAGATCGCCGTCGTCTTAAGCGAGGCTGACCCCGCAAACGCCGACACTTATGAGGCGAACACACAGAGTTATATCGAAGAGCTGAATGCGCTGAATGCGCTCTATGAGGCGGCAGCGGAGAGTGCGGCTTACGATACGCTGGTTTTCGGTGACCGCTTCCCGTTCCGCTACCTGGTGGACGATTATGGCATTTCCTACTATGCCGCTTTCGCGGGCTGTTCTGCTGAGACAGAGGCGAGCTTCGAGACCGTTGCGTTTCTTGCGGGGAAAATGGATGAACTGGGGCTTCCTGCGATTCTGACACTGGAGGGAAGCAGCGATGGCATCGCGGAGACGATCGTTTCCAGCATGGAAAACAGTGAGGATGTAGAAATTCTTTCATTAAATTCCATGCAGTCCGTGACGGCAGAGAATGTGAGTGGCGGGATGACCTATCTGTCGGTGATGGAGAGTAATCTTGAAGTTTTGAAGAAGGCGTTGAACTGACACTTATTTAGGGAACATATGGTTATTAGCGCTGTGATTCGAGACGGTATATTTTTGAAACAATATGATCGCAGTGCATTTGTTATAGACGTTGCGCAGAAACCTTAACAGGGCGGAAAAAGTTCTGATTTGCGCCTGTGAAAATAACAGGACACGGGGTTGATGAAACAGATAGTCCATCGGATTTCATCGTTGCCGGTGTCCGAGAAGTGGATATGGAATTTGATTTAAAACGATGAGAAATAACTGTATCCGTAAGAATTAGTAAGTAATCGGCAGGAGAAAATATGTCTTTACTAACCTGTGAAAACCTGTCCCTCGGCTACGAGGGCCGGGTAATTCTTGAAAATCTGTCCTTTTCCGTGAACAGCGGAGATTACCTGTGCATCCTGGGCGAGAACGGCTCCGGCAAGAGCACGCTGGTGAAGACCATCCTGGGCCTGCGTCAGCAGGCGGCGGGCCAGGTGCGGTTCGGCGACGGCCTAAAGCAGCGGGAGATCGGCTACCTGCCGCAGCAGACGGATCTGATGCGCGATTTTCCGGCCTCCGTGTGGGAGATTGTGCTTTCGGGATGCGAAAACCGCTGCGGGATGCGGCCGTTTTATAACCGGGAGGAAAAGGAGCGGGCCGAAAATGCGTTGGAGAAGCTGGAAATCGCGAATCTTAAAAAGCGCAGCTACCGAGAGCTTTCCGGCGGTCAGCAGCAGCGCGTCCTGCTGGCCAGAGCGCTGTGCGCCTCGGAGCGGCTGTTACTCCTGGATGAACCGGTGGCAGGGCTTGATCCGGACGCGGCGGCGCAGATGTACCGCGTGACCTGGGAACTCAACACCCGGGATAAAATGACGATCCTCATGGTGTCACACGATATGGTCTGCCTGTCCTATGCGACGCATGTGCTGCACTTCGGGGCGGAAGTGTTCTTTGGGACGAAGAGCGCGTACCAGAGGGAGTTTCTAAAATGATGTCAATCCTGGAAAAATTATCTTTTTACTTTAACTACCCCTTCGTGCGCTACGCGTTCATCGTGGGGATCCTGATCGCGCTGTGTTCGGCGCTTCTCGGCGTGACGCTGGTGCTGCGTCGTTTTTCTTTCATCGGGGACGGCCTCTCGCACGTGGCCTTCGGCGCCATGGCTGTCGCGGCTGTGCTGAACCTGACGAACGACACACCGCTGGTGATGGTCATCACCGTGGCCTCCGCTGTGCTGCTGCTACGGACGGGGCAGGACACGAAAATCAAGGGGGATGCCGCTGTGGCCATGATCTCGGTGGGAGCGTTGGCGCTGGGGTATCTGCTGATGAACATCTTTTCCACGTCCACGAATCTGGCGGGGGACGTGTGCAGCTCGCTGTTCGGCTCCACCTCTATCCTCACGCTGACCGTGACGGATGTGGCGGTGTGCGTGGTTTTCTCCATTCTGGTGGTGGCAGCATTTATCTTCCTTTACCATAAAATATTTGCGGTGACCTTTGACGAAAACTTCGCGAAGGCGACGGGGATCAAGGCGGACTGGTATCAGACGGTCATCGCCATCATCACAGCGGTGATCATTGTGCTGGCTATGAACCTGGTGGGGTCGCTGCTGATCTCCGCGCTGCTCATTTTCCCGGCACTCTCTGCCATGCGGGTGTTCAAAAGCTTCCGCGGCGTCACCATCTGCGCGGCTATCCTGTCGGTGGTGTGCGCGTCGGCGGGGCTTCTCATCGCCATCATTGCGGGCACGCCGGTGGGTTCCACCATTGTTGCGTCGGATATCGTGGCATTTGTGGTGTTCTGCGCGGCGGGAAAGCTGGCAGGGAGATGAGAATCTTCTGCTTATATGACACAGAGGGGCGCGTTAGCGCGGAGAAGCCCGGGTGTCATGTTTTTGCTGCTTGAATCATTATATGGATAAGCGTTATTGACGCATAGAGGAATCCCGTAAACAGACGAATAAACAGGCAACACCCCCGGATAGGCCTTAAAAATATGGCGTATCCGGGGGTGATTTTGTCTGACATTGACAATTTTGAAAAGCCTGCATTTATTTCAGGGCTTTTATAAGTTGTCAGGATTCGACTGGTTTATTATGATGGCCAAAAACGGATTTGTGCGGCCTGTTATGGTGAGTGAAATGAATCCGTGCGGCCTGTCATAGAGAACGGAAACCGGCAGAGCAGTTTATTTCGATGTAGCGGGAAGACTTCCGGCATTATCTTTCTCAATACTCCGCAGCAAATTCCGCAGCACGAACACCGCCGCGATGGCCAGCACAAATTCCGTGATGGAGGTGGCGTAGCCGAGCCCGTAGACCGGCCAGACGGCGTTTAGGATAAACAGCGCCGGTATCTCCAGCACGATCTTGCGGCAGATGGCGAACACCAGGCTGATGTGCCCCTTGCCGCAGGCCTGGTAGACACCCACGCCCAGAAAATCAAAGCTCTGGAATGGGACGGCCAGGCACATGGCCCGCAGGAACGCCGTGCCGTAAGAAATGGTGTCCGCGTCCTTGATAAACAGGCCGATCAGGCCGGGCGCGAAGACCAGGTAAATGACCATCATGGCGACCATGACACTGGTGGTGATTTTCACCGTAAAGAAGAGGCAATCCTTCATGCGCTTTGTGTTGCGGCTGGCAAAGTTGTAGCCGATGAGCGGCATGATGCCCTGCGACACGCCCATGCCGATGTACATGGGGATCATGTTGATTTTGTTGGCGATGCCGATGGCCGCCACCGCGGAGGTGGAGCCGGAGGCCGCGACAAAGTTGTTCAGCACGGTCATGCCGGTCACATTCAGCAGATTCTGGATGCTCGCAGGGATGCCGACGGAGAAAACCTCCAGGGCGATTTGCTTTGTGGGCAGAGCTTTTCGCGGGTCAACACTACAGTAAGTTTTACCGCGCCGCACGTAGAGCAGCACGAAAAAATAGATGCAGGCCACGCAGTTGCTTAGGAATGTCGCAAGCCCCGCGCCGGCCGCGCCCATGTCAAGGCCGAAGGGCAGAATGAAAATCGGGTCGAGGATGATGTTTAAAATACAGCCGCTCATGGTGCCGATGCTGGCGTGCAGCGTGGAACCCTCGGAGCGCACGAAATTCGCCATCACTACATTTAAGATGGCCGGGACCGCGCCGCAGCAGCCGGTCCAGAAGAGGTAATCGTAGGTCGCGTCGATCGTCGAGGCATCCGCGCCGAGCAGATGAAGCAGCGGCATCCGGAATGCGGTGATGCACACCGAAAACAGGATGGAGAACAGAAGCGCACTGTAAAAGCCAAACGATGCAAAGCGCATCACCCGGTCATAATCCTTCCGGCCCAGCGCCCGGCTCATGGCCGTGCCCGCGCCTACGCCGAACAGGTTGTTCACGGCGATAAAGGACAGCAGCACCGGGGAGGCCAGCGTTACGGCAGAATTCTGCACCGGGTCGTTCAGGTAGCCGACGAAGTAAGTGTCGGCGAGATTATAAATGATGGTCACAAGGCTGCTGATCACGGTTGGGATCGCCAATGTGACTACGGCCTTCGGGATGGGGGTGCGCTCGAAAAGAGTTATTTTATTGTCATCGCGGGTTTGCATCATTTCTTCTCCTGCCCAGGGTGCGCCGGAGCGGCGGTATATGTTGTGGCAGTCTCTCCTTCCTTTGCTTATCTTTGCTTATCTTTGCTTATTTTGCAGACAGTTTCCTGTGTTTGGCCTGATACATATTTTAGCGACCTGACATCAGGGCCGGATGAAATCTGCAAAACATGAGATTGCGGCAGTTTCACCCTAAATGGCTGTACTGTACCGTCATAACACAAGGTCACAGATATCTTCCGCCGCCGTCCGTGAGATGGTTCGCCGTTGTCTGCGCCGCATGAGTTCCTGCGCTTCGGCGGAATCCATCAGCCTGCGTCCGGCTGCTGCCTGTCCTTCCAACGTATCGGCGGTAAGGCATAAGCCCCGCCTGCGGAAAAATTCACGGTTTTCCGTCTCGCATCCCGGGATCGGCGCCAGATGCACCAGCGGGATGCCGCTGACTGCTGCCTCCGTGGAGGAAAGTCCGCCCGGCTTGGAAAACAGTACGTCGCATGCCTTCATATACAGGGGCATCTGCCTGGTCTGCTTCAGCAGGATAAACTGCGGATGGTTCGCGTACAGGCTGCACAGTTTATTGTAAAGCTTCGCGTTGTTCCCGCAGACGAGGATGACGGTTTCGTCCTTCCGAAGTTTGGCGGCAAGGAGCGCTGCCAGTTCCGGTAATTGTCCGGCGCCCATGCTGCCGCCGACCACCAGAAAATAGTGGCGATCGGGGGAGAGGCCGAGCTTTTGCCGTGCATATTTTTTTGCTTCATTCGTCGAATTCCGCGATACCTCAGAAAAAGCTTTCCGCACCGGAATTCCCAGCGCCAAAATCCGGTTCGCCGGTATCCCCCGCTTCACGCACCCCGCCTTCAGGTCTTCATGCGGAATCACAAAAGCATCGCACTCCATCTCTTCCACAAACGGGATCGCGGTGTAATCCGTGCTGATATAAACCACCTTCGGGAGCGGAAACTTCCGGATCCGCAGCCTTGTCAGCATCTCGCCCGGAAACAGGTGTGTGGTAAAAATTCCATCGAAAGAATTTTCCGAAAGGTACGTTTTCATGCGGCGCGTCATAAGGGCATTCGCGTAGTAGACCGGCGACTTCGTAAACTCGTGTCTCGACACGGTCATGCCGATGCGGTAAACCACCCCGAAAATCTTCGGGTGCGTCTGCACGAGGCGCACATAGGCGTTCGCAACAAAATTCGGCAGCCCAGGTCCCTTTAAGGAAAACGGATCAAGAAAGACAACGGAATGGCCGCGGCGGATCAGCTCCTCGCGGATCGCTTCTGCCGCTGAATTGTGTCCGCCGCCGGTGGAGCAGGAAAGAATCAGGTAATTTTTAGAATTGGGCATATTTTAAAAGTCTCCTTCATTCGATATAAAAAGCATGATGCATTGGGTGTCTTCTGTAAGGACGGCGCGGCACAATCTGTGGCGTCATGACTTTGCCCCTGACATCATGTGTGTTAATACGTGAATTACCCTTTTTAGCTGATGATTCTTAAATTATCCGAGAATTTTACCATAGGAAGATAAGAAAAGGAAGAGTAAAAATTGAGGGATTTACATCAACTCATGATTGTAATCGATAAAAATTGCAAAAGCAACTTGCAAAAACAACCAAAATATGTTACCCTCATGGAGGGAAAATTGTTTAAAAACAGCGGACATGGGATGAATAGCCTGGCTGCTACAATGGCAAGTTATATTTGATGCAGAGAGAAAGCACAAATAAGAATTTAAATACTGAAGTATTATTGAAGACAGGAGAAAAAATGGACAGAAATATTCGCATTATAGTTGATGTAGACGGAACCCATATCGTATTGATTAATGATATAGTGTTTAAGGGAAAGAGAAAAGTAAACTGGAAAGATGTAGAAGAGTATTTAAAGCAGTATGTAGGGGAGTTTTATGCCATTGCAGCGACAGGAGAAATCATTTATATTGGAACAGATTTGCCTGATGAATATGCTCATTCCAATTATACGCGGATTTTAAAAGGTGCAAATGCAAAGGCGAAAGCAAATGCTGCACAGGGGCTGCCAGAATTGATTAAAATTGCAACAGGGAAAAACTTTGAAAATAATCGCAAGGCTAAGCATAGTTCAAACGCAAGGTATGGATGGTATCGTTACGAATCCAGATTTGCACTGCCGATATATGGAGAGAGTGGAGAGATAGAGCGATATAATGTTTTTTGTGCAGCAATGCTGATAAGGCATAATAGGGATGGAAAATTATACTTATATGATATTATGAACGTAAAAAAAGAAACGAGAAAGCTTTTCCAGTCCGAAGACCTTACTCAGTAAGAAAACCCGCTTCTTTGTTTACATTTTAGCAAAAACAAGAGGCGCTGTCAAGGACTTTTTTATTTTATTTCAGCCCCTATATTAGCCCGTATTTGCTATCATTACTATTTCTGCTTTTGGTAAGAATAAACCTCACGAATAATGCTTTAAAAAATTTTCCTTGCATTTTTGCTAAACTGTTGTATATTACATACCTCAAGAGAGGTGTATGTTTCCGGACTACACTGGGAGAGTCACTCTGTGGCTCTCTTTTTATTACTTTATAACATATCCAGTTCCACCTGCATATAAACTTGAAGTCACAACATAACATTAAAAATTTCGGATTGAAAAGCCCAAAATCATATGTTATTATCATCATGATAATTTTATGAGGAGACACGATATGATTACCGGAGTTATCAAAAACAAAGTTGACAAAATATGGACAGACATCTGGGCCGGCGGTATCACAAATCCGCTGACCGTGATCGAGCAGCTCACATACCTGATGTTTATCCGTTCTTTGGACGAGAAAGAACTGGAGTCGGAGGAATTTGAGAACATGACCGGCGAGAAAATGCCGAAAATATTCCCACAGTCCGCCGTCGGGCAGTCCATGCGCTGGCGCAGGTTTAAGAATAACGATCCGGAGCGGATTTACAATGTGATCGGCCAGCGTGTATTTCCAGCGATCAAGAATTTAAAAATCCGGCAGGTTGCCTGATTTTACCGAGCAGGGTGAGATGATTCCGGTGGAGGTTGATGTCGCAGGTGCGGGCAGCGGAGATACCGCGTTTGTGCGTTATATGAGCGACGCGATGTTCCTGATTCCGACACCGCAGGTGTTACAGAAAACTATTACCGGTTTGGATGATCTGTATGAACATGACATAGCGGATCTGGACATGCAGGGCGATTTATATGAATATATGCGCGGAAGAGATTGGTCAGAAGGTAGTAACAAGGCTGTTATGGGGTTGACCCTTAATAAAGCTACATTGATGGATATTGGGATTACGGTTCCAAGTTTAGAAACGCGGCGAGACGCTATTGAAAAACTTAATAAAATTAGTGATATTATTTCTGTAAGAGAAGAACAGTTTTGCAAATTGGACGAACTTGTCAAATCCCGGAAGGGGAGATAGGTGATGATATGAGTAAAATATTTAATACAGCAGCCAATTGCATACCGCAAAAGCATTATATGGTAGACCTCACCGGACGTCTCGAACAAATTAAGGTAATGGTAGACAGGGGGGATTATTTTACCATAAACAGAGCCAGACAGTATGGAAAGACGACGACGCTTATGGCGCTGGCAGAATATCTGAAGAAAGATTATCTGGTCGTAAGTCTGGATTTTCAGGAACTGGATGAATCGGACTGGCAGAGTGTTGCGGATTTTGTCTCGGCGTTTGCGGAGGAAGTTTTGGCGGCGCTTCAGGCGACCGGCCAGATACCGGACGAGCCTTTGAGCCGCATCCGGGAATTTGCTGTCGGCACAGCTAGAAAGATGAATCTGAAAAGTCTTTTTCTGGCCATCGGGGAGTGCTGTGTGAGGTCACCGAAGCCGATCGTTCTCATGATCGATGAAGCAGATGCGGCAGCAGAATACGAGGTTTTTCTGGATTTTCTCGCGCAGCTGCGCGCCAGATATATTAAAAGAGAACAGAATCCGACTTTTCACTCGGTGATCCTTGCGGGAGTGCACGATATAAAGAGCCTGAAACGCAAGTTTGTGGAGCCTGGGGAACACAGCACGAACAGTCCGTGGATTGCTCGCGATGGCAACGAGGAAAATGCAAGCTTGCTTGCATTTGACGACTGCCCGCGGGATCAAATGGAGCTTGCTCCATTTGATATTACATCCGATTATCTGATTGACATGAGTTTTTCGGCGGACGATATCGCCGGGATGCTTCGGGAGTACGAAAAAGATTATGAGACCGGGATGGATGTGCAGACGATCGCGCAGACAATTTATGATTACACTTCCGGTTATCCCTTCCTGGTGTCACGAATCTGCAAGATTTTGGATGAGCGAATCCAGGGGACAGAGTCTTTCCCGGACAGGACGGCTGCATGGACAAAAGATGGAGTCATCCAGGCAGTGGGCATTATTTTGGCAGAAAAAAACACTCTGTTTGATTCATTGATCGACAAGGTGAACAGATATCCGGATTTAAGAGAGTGCCTGTATGCTATACTCATGAAAGGTTCGGATATGTCCTACAGTCCGGATATCGAAACCATTGATGTGGCACAGATGTACGGTTTTGTAAAAATTGTAAATTCAAAGGTTGTGATCGCCAACCGTATTTTTGAAACACGGCTATACAATTTTTTTCTCCTCTCAGAAGAAGGAAAGAACACGGATATTTATCAGTTGGGGTTACGCGAAAAATATCAGTTTATCCGGGAAGATGGGCTGAACATGAAACTGATCCTTGAACGTTTTGTCGCGGGCTTTGATGACCTGTATGGAGACCAGCCACAGAAGTTTAAGGAGGATGACGGAAGAAGATATTTCCTGCTGTTTTTGCGGCCCATCATCAATGGAGAGGGAAATTACTATATCGAATCACGAACCCGCAACATGGAGAGAACGGATATCATCATTGACTTTAAGGCGAAGCAATATGTGATTGAGTTAAAACTGTGGCATGGAAACGCCTACAATGAGCGGGGAGAACAGCAGCTGATTGACTATCTGGAGTATTATCACCTGAAAAAGGGCTATATGCTTAGCTTTAATTTCAATAAGAAGAAGCAGCCAGGTGTGAACGAAATCCATTTGGGAGATAAACTGCTTGTGGAGGCGGTGGTATAAGTTGCAAAATTAGAGAACAATTCTAAAAAGAAGAGAATTTGCAATTCAAGCATCGAAAATTCCAGACAGATGCGGCGAAGAAATTATATAAGGAGGTACTCATGAAAGACAAAGCAGTGCGAGTAATCGAAATTAAACAGAATGTGTTCGCCAAAAATGAGGTGAACGCGAACAAAATCCGGCAGCAGCTGAAGGAGGAGAAGACCTTTATGGTCAACCTCATGGCTTCACCTGGCGCGGGGAAGACGAGCGTGCTGATGCGCACCATCGCTATGCTGAAGGATGAGATGAAGATCGGTGTCATGGAGGCCGATATCGATGCCACCGTGGATGCCGATACCATTGCCACCACCGGCGTGAAGGTCATTCAGCTGCACACCGGCGGTATGTGCCACATGGACGCGGAGATGACGAAGCAGGGCCTTGACGAGATCGATTCCTCGGATGTGGACTTGCTTTTTCTGGAAAATGTCGGCAACCTGGTCTGCCCGGCTGAATTCGACACCGGCGCCACGGAGAACGTGGCCATCCTGTCCGTCCCGGAGGGGGATGACAAGCCGTTAAAGTACCCGCTGATGTTCGAAGTCAGCAACCTGGTGCTCATCAACAAGATCGACGCGAAAATCATTTTTGACTTCGATGATGATGCGGTGGTGGAGCGGATTCACCAGCGGAACCCGAAGGCGGAGGTTATTTTCCTGTCCGCGAAGACGGGCGAGGGCTTCGAGGCCTGGTGCGACTGGCTGCGGAGGCATGTGAAGGGACAGCAGGAGTAATTGCGCGATGATAGCCTGTGTTGCTTCCGTAAGATAGATACGGTGAAAAAAAGCCTGCGGCAAAAGAAATGCCGTAGGCTTTTTTGCTAAAAATAAACCAGGCAGGATTACGTCTCCAGCGCATACAACGCTGCGCCGACCGCCCCGACGATCTCCGGCTCGTCGCAGATGTAGAGCTTCGCGCCGATCCTGTTTTCGACTGCTTTTACCACGCCCGGGTTCTTCGCTACGCCGCCGGTCATCATAAAGGCCGGTTCCAGGCCGACGCGTTTCATCAGGGAATAAGCCTTGTTCGCGATCGCGTCGCACACGCCCATGGCGATATCCGGTTTTTCCTTATTGTTCGCGATGAGGGAAATGACCTCGGACTCGGCGAAAACGGAGCACATGCTGGAAATCTGAATCTCTTCCGTGGATTTCAGCGCTTCCGGCCCCAGTTCATCGATGCCGATTTCCAGCGTGTGGGCGATCATCTCCAGAAAACGCCCGGTGCCGGCCGCGCACTTGTCGTTCATCACAAAGTCGGTCACCTCGCCGGCCGCGTTTAAGTGGATGGCCTTACTGTCCTGCCCGCCGATGTCCAGAATCGTACGGATTTCCGGGTTAAAGTAGTGTGCGCCGCGGCCGTGGCAGCTGATCTCCGTCACATTTTCATCGGCGAAGGGGATGCTGACGCGCCCGTAGCCGGTGGAGACGATGCGGCTGATGTCGCCGCGGGTGAGCCCCGCTTTCTTTAATACTTCGCCGAGAATCCGTTCCGCGCTTTCGCCAGACTTCGGGCCGGTGCGCACGACGGCGAAGGCCGTGATGTTTCGGTTTTCGTCCATGATGACTGCGTTTGTGGATGTGGAGCCGCTGTCGATGCCCATGACGTACATAGTAGAACCTCCTGCTGTCTGATTGCCTGAAACAGTTTCCGGCGCATCCGATTCGCGCCCGGGTGAAAGTGACTCCAGAAATGCCTGGATGCGGGTAGTCACCTGCCCGCGGCTCTGCTCGGTGTAGTCCGTCTCCAGGAGCAGCATCGGTTTACCCATGAACTTTCGAATCCAGGTATATTCGTAGGCGTAATTATCGCAGAACTGTACCGTGTGGTAGAGGATGCCGTCCACGCTGCCTGCCAGGCGCCGGATAATCTCATCTCTTCCCGCTGCATCCTGCATGCGCATGCAGGGAAACTGAGAGAGGAGCCCCCGGGCGTAGCCGGTGAGTACGCTGTCCGCTTCATAGAGAAGCTTGCGGTGCAGCCCTGTGCAGGTTAGGTCGAAGGCGATGTTTGCGCCGGAGCCTTCCACGATCTCTTTGATCTGGCGGTTCGCGCGGGCCCCGATGACACCGATGTTTTTCCGGCCGGGCTTTAAGGAAATTGGATTTGCGGGATTGAATGATTCTGAACAGGAAGAAAAGGCTTCTGATTTCGGCACGGAGTTTTCGATACGATCCAGTATCAGTTCCCCGAATCCTTCCTCATCAAACTTCTTCTCCGAAAAAGCCTCATAAGCCGCGATCATCTCACGGATCCGCTTCTCATAGAGCGCGATCCCGGCATCCTTTGTGATGCGCGGCACGTCCAGCAGGTAAATAAACTTCTCCGGGTATGTTTCCTTTAACACATCGTAAAGCCTGCGGATGCTGTCGCAGCAGGTGGTAAGCAGGATCCCCTCGTAATCCTCCGACATCATCACTTCCAGCACGCCCTTGGCGAAGCTGCAGATGTTCGGGTGCATTTTCATATCCGCCTGATTAAAATTTGTGACCTCCGGCTCGACGCGAACCATCGTTGCGCCCATGGATTCAAGCACCTCGACGGGTGCGTATTTACATATATATCCTATCATAGCTATCCTCTTTCACCCTACAGCAAAATCATCTGTCGCAATTTTTTCGATATTTCCAGACCTTACTGGACTTACAGAAAAGCATTTTCGGCGATTCTGCTTTCGACATTTCCGTTCCACAAGCCGCATTCTTATACGATTCGAATAATTTATTTTAAAGCAGGCGTGTCATCATGAGCTGACAGATTCCGTTATTTTTCTGCTCCCGCGTCCAGCAGCTCCAGAAACGCCTCCAGCCTGGTGCGGATCTGCCCGTCGTGGCTGTTGCGGCGGTCCACGCCGTCCCCGTCGAGGATCAGCATCGGCACGCCCATCTGCTGCATTTTTTCTTTCAGCAGGATGCTGCCGCCGGAAGCCTGCTTGCAGCCCCAGTGGCAGAAGTGAATGACACCGTCCGCATGCGTCCGGTTGACAAGCTCTGCGACAGCCTCCGCCTTGCGGTCATAGGTGCCGTTGAAGACATTGTGCAGCATTTTCTTCGCGAGCGCCTCAAAGGGGTGCGCCTCGTCCATTTCTTCCATATAATCCAGAACAATATCGCCCGCCAGAACTTCATATTTGCCGGAGGCGTTGAAATAGCTGTTCAGCGTTTCCTGATAGAAGGGGAGCAGGTGGATCCAGAGGAGTTTCTTCCCGGTAAACTCCGGATAGCTGCGGATCTCTTCATTCATGCCGCGCACCACATCCAGAAATTCTTTCGTGCCCATCATGAGATGCACGCCCATCATCAGGTAAAGCTGGGTGATCATTTCGCTGGGATAGGCATGTGTCGCGAAGAGATCAAAAAACTCCAGCAGGAGCGCGCGGGTTTCGTTTTCCCGGTGAATCGCTTCGCGCAGTTTATTTTCGTCGAACGGCGTGCCAAATTCCTTCGCCAGAGTGTCCGCGAGCGCACGCAGCTGATCCGCCAGGTAGGCGACCGCCGCGTCGTCATCCCCGTAGGGCACGTCCAGAAGTGTATACGGTACGCCCACTTCCTTGTTCAGGTAGCGGAAGGTGTTCCGCAGGTCATGGAGGTGGTCACCGCGTAGCGCGGGTAACGGACGGCGCCGCACTGGGCGGCCCCCAGGAATACCTTGTGGTAGGAGCAGAGTGTGGGCGCGATCCCGTGCTCCTGCGCACAGTCGATAAAGTGATCCTCCAGATGGTATCCCGCCAGAAAGCAGGACAGGCACTCTACGGAGATGGTCTTTAAGCCGAAGCACTGGATGATCTCGCAGGGCGCAAAAATATTGCCCCAGACGTAGCCGGACTCCTTTCCCAGATTATCCGCGATGAGCGACATCATCAGGTGTTCCAGCTTCTGGTAGCCCTTCGGGAGATCCTTCTTCGGCAGAAGCTTCATTTTCAGTTTGTTCGCCTTAAAGCCGAAGCGCAGGTAATCCCAGCCCTTCTCCGGGTCTTCGATCACCTCGTTCTTTGCCAGGTTAATATAACGGTCAACAACATTCATGAGTGTGCCTTCCTAAAAATATGACTAAGGATGACTGTGCAACAGTCACCTCCTTACACGAGCAACAGACGAGTCGTTCTATGAATCATAGCCAATGAGTAAATTCGAGACTTTTATTCGTGTGGGGAGGCGACCGCGAATAGTATCGACTAAAGTGTCTAAAATTCGATTGAGAATCATAGCACACCGAAGAAAATTGTCAAGCGGCAATTGTATGTAGATCGCGGCGTTCGTTATGACATGACAGCATGTCAATATATAGAGAAAAGAATTATCAATGGCTTCTACTTCAGGGGTGTGCTGCATAAAATTGCGAAATATATTCCATACTAATTCATAGAAAATTCGTAAATGGAGGAATACCATGTCAATGATCAACAAAGAAATCAGCGATTTTACCGTGCAGGCCTTTCAGAAGAAGGCTTTTAAAACGGTGACGAAGAAAGATGTTTTGGGGAAGTGGAGCATTTTCTTCTTCTACCCGGCAGATTTTACCTTTGTCTGCCCGACAGAGCTCGAGGATTTGGCGGAGAAATACTCAGAATTTAAAAAAGCGGGCTGCGAGATATACTCGGTCTCCTGTGACAGCCATTTTGTGCACAAGGCATGGCACGATGCGTCGGAGCGGATCCGCAAGATCGAGTACGTGATGCTGGCGGATCCCACGCACCGGCTGGCGAAGGATTTTGAGGTGTATATCGAGGAGGACGGCATGGCGGAGCGGGGCAGCTTTATCGTGAACCCGGAGGGAAAAATCACTGCGTACGAGGTGAACGCCGGAAATGTCGGCCGCAATGCGGACGAACTTCTGCGAAGGCTCCTCGCATGCCAGTTTGTGGCGGAGCACGGCGATGAGGTCTGCCCGGCCAGATGGCAGCCGGGGGAAAAGACGCTGCGCCCAAGCCTGGATCTGGTGGGGCAGCTGTAAGCGGAAGGCTGTTTGAAGAGCAGAGTCCGGGAAAATATCGTTGGCTTCGGGAGAAGCCTGGAAGACTGTAAGTTATACTCCCCAAAATAAAAAGTAGTTTTGGGATGGTATGTAGAGAGAACTCACATGGAAAGGAGACTTTTTAGGACATGACGGATAGGAAAGCATCCGAATTATATGACGTCATCATCATCGGCGGAGGCCCTGCGGGGCTTACCGCCGCCATTTATCTGGCCAGAGCCAGATATCGGGTTCTTGTTATGGAGAAAGAACAGTTCGGCGGGCAGATCACCATCACTTCCGAGGTGGTAAATTATCCGGGCATTCCGCGAACGGACGGCAGGGCGCTTACGGAAGCCATGCGAAAGCAGGCGGCGGGATTTGGTGCGGAGTTTTTAAAGGCGACAGCGGAAGAGATACTGACTGAGGGACTGCCGAAGGAAGCATGGAAGGAGAATTCGTCGGAAAAACAGACTGGTGAAATCTTCAAAACTCAAAACAGAGCGAAAGATGGGAATTTAAAACAGCAAAATGGTACGAAAGACGAGAACATAAAATTACAAAACGGGGCGAAAAACGAGAATATAGAACCGCAAAACGGGGCGAAAG
>JAJQBQ010000009.1:26856-50874 GCA_021203205.1 Lachnospiraceae bacterium
AAATTACAAAACGGGGCGAAAAACGAGAATATAGAACCGCAAAACGGGGCGAAAGATGAGAATATAGAACCACAAAACAGGGCAGAAGGTGAGATGTTAAAACCGACAGATGGGACAGAAAACCATCTCTGGCTCATCTGCACAGACCGCGGTGAGTTTGGCTGCTTCGGCCTGCTGGCTGCGACCGGCGCGCACCCTCGCATGGTCGGCTTTGAGGGCGAGGAAGAATTCCGCGGTCACGGCGTTGCCTACTGCGCCACCTGCGACGGCGAATTTTTTACCGGAAAGGAAATTTTTGTGGTGGGAGGCGGCTTTGCCGCGGCCGAAGAGAGTGTATTCCTGACAAAATATGCGAGCCACGTTACCATTCTTGTGCGTGAGCCGGATTTTACCTGCGCAAAGGCCACCGCCGACGCAGCCAGGCAGCACGACAGGATCACGGTGCTTGTGAATACCGAGGTGGAGGCAGTCACAGGCGGTACCTCCGTGACGGCCATCCGGTATGTAAATAATGAGACGGGTGAGCGGACGGAATATACGGCGCCGGAGGGCGAATCCATCGGCGTATTCGTTTTTGCGGGGTACGAACCCGCGACGGAGCTGTTTCGTGGGGTGTTGGAACTCGATAAGCAGGGCTATATCGTGACAGACCGGAATCAGAGGACGAGTGCGGAGGGCATTTACGCAGCCGGGGACGTGTGCGTAAAGAACTTAAGGCAGGTGGTCACGGCCGTGGGCGACGGAGCCACCGCCGCGACGGAACTGGAGAAATACGCGGCGAAGATGCAGAAACAGACGGGTATCGTGCCGAAAATAAAAGAGGTGCCGGTCGGAGCGGGGAAAAGCCGCCCGGAAGCGCAAAGCACCGCTCAAAATATATACGATGTAGAGAAGGAAGAAGATAATCATTGGAGAGAGCGCGGTCAGGACAGGAAGAACAAAAGACCATATGAAAAAGTAAAAAGAATGGGAGCAGGAATCGACAACAGAGCGGAAATCGGGAGCGAAGCAGAGAGCAGGAGCAAAACAAAAAACGGCAACAGAGCAGAAAACGGCAACGCGCGCACGATGTGGGAGAAAACAGGGATGACCTCCGGTTCAGACAGCCTCTTCGATGAGGACACCTTGGCCCAGCTGGCTGACGTTTTCGACCGCATGGAGCAGAATCTGATTCTCGAACTTCATCCGGATGACCGGCCGATCAGCCTGGAACTGGAAGAATATATGAACATCCTGGCCGCCATGACCGAAAAGCTGACGGTGAAAACGGTGAAAGACAGTGGCAGGGATAAAGAAAAACAGCTTTCAGCGATGACATTTCATTCAGAGGAAAAACAGAACGGTGGTTATTTGAATCCAGAGGAAAAACAGAACGGTGGCTATCTGAATCCGGAGCAAAAACAGAATGGCGGTTATTCGAATTCCGAGGCACAGGAAAAAATATCCGGCAGCGTGGACGATGAAAGTCTTCCATATGTGAGGATCCTCCGCGCAGACGGCACGGACACCGGCCTCGCCTTCCACGGTGTTCCGGGCGGCCACGAGTTTACGCCGTTCGTTCTCTCGCTCTTCAACGCGGCCGGCCCCGGACAGAAGATCGACCGCGAGCTGGAAAAGCGCATTGCCGCCATCAGCCGTCCGGCACACATGAAAATTATGGTATCTCTCACCTGCGAAGTCTGCCCGGATCTCGTGACCGCGGCGCAGCGGATCGCCGCCGGGAATCCTTATGTCACGGCGGAGGTCTACGACTTTGCACACTTTCCGCAGATGAGCGAGGAATATCATGTCTTAAGCGTGCCCTGCCTCATCGTGAACGAGGACTATGTCACGTTTGGGAAAAAGACGATGAAGCAGCTGCTGGATATACTGGAGACGATTGCGTGACAGCGGTCGTCTCAATGCACGATCAATCGACAAGGAATATCTTTTGATTCCGTGAATGTAAAGCTTCCGGATATTTGTAGGCTAATGTTCCTGCATCGACCAGTTCACGGATTACCTTATTTAAGGTAACAGTAACTCTGCTGTATCCCATCCTGTGGGCTAATTCAGAAGCGGACATTTCCCCATAATTTTTCAGCGTACTAAGAGCCAGTTCCTTTATTTCAGAGCTGGTTCTTCTTTTTCGCTCTCCGGACTTTTGAACTGTTTCAAAAGAAGCCGTATTTTGAAGCAGGCTCTGTGTGCTCCCGGTATAGTCAGGTACGGCAGTTGCGCATGTTGCAGAATCAACGGAAACTGTGCGCATCGTCTGCGTGCGTTGTGAATTCGAAGTAACTTCTTCCGGAAGAAAACTCTTATGAACCGGAAGAATAATGGTAAAATAATTTCGGCCTTCATCTGTTTCAAAAACAGGTGGACGGGATCCGTTTCGTTCCATGGCGCGCAATATGGTCGGCACTCCGGTATTTCGTCCTTCGACAAGCTTCAATTCTTTTAAGAAATCACCGATGCGCCTGTTTCGGTAGCGTCTGGATACCAGATGGCAGTTCGCCAGGTCCTCATCCGTAATCGTTCGATCCGGGCCCGGAAGGCTGGTGATTTCCATTTTTTCAGGGGTCATCATTACGGTGATTGGCTCGCCGATTTGGTACGACTTATGATAAATAGCGTTCGAGAGGGCCTCTTCAACCGCCTCATAAGGTATATTAAATACTCTTTCTGCTTCTGCCTGACTGGGGATTTTTGTAATTTTTTCCTTAATGATATAATTTCGGATATAGCTTAAGGCATCTTTCAGCTGCCGATCCAGAGGACCGGCGAAAATCTTTTCTGTCATGCCGATGCCGGTGGGATCCGGCTTGTCGACCACTTCGATTCTGGCATAAGGGAAAAAATTGTCAGGACGTTCATTAAAAAACATCAGGCCGACATTCAGAGGCTTTTGGAACTCGGTGGGGCCGCCAATCAAACGCATGGAAGCGGCTGTTTCCGCCACCGGATTTATGAGAGAGGATTCGTACAGGTCGCTCTCTACCGTGTAGAGATACTCGGAGAGCAGACTGGGGCGGATGTCACCGATTTTTGCGGTGAGATTTGGACGGTCGTCAAACGGCTGATTTCCGGCCAGCAGAAACAATTCCCGTTCCTCGAGCTGATTTGCCCGGATGCTGTTTGACATTTTACGGATATAATAGGCTTTTGGGCCGCGGACAGAATGGTCTGAGGGAAAAGAAACCGGGCACTTGTATGGGCGATCCGCGCCGCCTGGAACCCACAGCACAATAATATCCTTACCGTCGTAAACAAGCTGTTCGACCACGGGCAGATACCGTGGCTCGATCAGATTACATTTCTGTAAAAGTTCCTTGTTAATCCGGTCGATACTGCTTTTATCGAGACCTTTTACCGGAAAAACAGGCATCCCGTCCTGTTCTTCGATACCTATAATAATATATCCCCCGCCCCAATTATCTATATCGTTGGCGAAAGCACAGATGGAATGAAGAATCGGTTCCGGGTTCCAGTCGCCTTTGTATTCGACTCTTGCATTTTCAACGACTTTTCTGCGAATTAAGTCTGAGATGTTGATGGGTAATGCCATATATATTCCTCCTAACTTACATCCTAACTTACATTTATCATATCAGATAATAAAATAAATGCAAGTTGTTTTTATTAATTTCAGCTTGCAAATTCAAAAATTCTGCCTATAATTAGTTAGGAATCTAACTAATGACCAGGAGGCTTTGGGAAAATCTGCGTGTCACGGTCTTTGACATTCCAGACTTTTAACTTTCGGGCGTCTTTCTATGGCGCAGAATCGTCAAAAGCAGCCGGAGATGAGAGTTAACGGTCGGAGGTAAAAATGGAAAACCTGCAAAAACCACTAATGCGAACTATAAGATGTACTTACAAGCTGTGGGCCGACTACATGCGCTCCGTTGCCGCGGAATGCGGCGTGCCGGATTCGTACCGGGTCGTGCTCTCTTTTTTGCTGCGCCATCCCGGTGCGAGTCAGAAGGACATCGCGGCTTACCGTGACATTACGACGGCATCCGTGAGCCAGATCGTGAAGGAGATGCAGCTCACCGGCTATCTTAAGAAGGAGCAGGATCCGGACGACAGAAGATACGTGAAGCTATATCTCACGGAAAAGGGGGAGGCCTGTGCCAGAGAGCTTCATGACCGGACGAAGCGGGCGGATGAGAGGATCAGGGAACTGTTTTCGCCGGAGAAAGAGCAGGAAATGCTCGGTCTGCTGGAAGAACTTTCGGTGGTATTGAAGGAGAAGTTGCCGGAGGAGGATTCTGAGACGGGAAAATCTGAGAGAGAAGAACTCCTGATGAAGAAAACTGACGGGGAGGATTCCGTAACCGAAAAATCCGAGAGAGAAAAATCATTGATGGAGAAATCGGAAACAGAGAAGGATCCGGGCAGGAGGGAGCAACTGAAAACCGCGCAGGGGAGGAAATGTTGAAATGTTAAAGTATCTGAAAAAATACTGGTTTTACTGCCTGCTGGCCCCGCTTTTTATGCTGGGCGAACTGGCGATGGATCTGTTTCAGCCGGATATGATGGCCACCATCGTGGATGACGGCGTGCTGTCCGGAAATCTGAATGTCATCATTACGCAGGGAATCTACATGGTGTTGTTAGTTATCTTCGGCGGCACCTGTGGTGTGCTCTGCGGCGTGTTCGCGAACATCGCCGCGCAGCAGTTCGGAAATGATATTCGTAAAGACCTGTTCGCCCACATCATGGATTTCTCGTTTGAACAGACAGATCATTTTACCACCGGCTCCCTGGTGACACGCATCACCAACGATGTCACGCAGGTGGAGCAGATGGTCATGATGTCGGTGCGCTCTCTCGTGCGCTGCGTGGTCATGTTCGTGGGCGGTATCATCATGCTTTACCGGCAGTCGCCCCGCTTCGCGGCAGTCGCCGTCTGCGCCCTGCCGTTTGTGACGGTCATCGTGGTCGTCACCCTGAAAAAGGTGTCGCCGCTCTACACCGTCATCCAGAAAAAGCTCGACCGGGTAAATTCCATCATGCAGGAAAATATCGCCGGTGCCCGAGTTGTGAAGGCGTATGTGAAGGAAGATGATGAGCTGAAAAATTTTTCAGGGGCAAATGATTCCCTCTGCGACACGAACCTGCGCGCACAGACGATCCTCGCCTTCATGAGCCCGCTGGTCAATATTATTTTAAATGTGTGCGTGGTGGGCGTGCTTTACGTTGGCGGCTACACGGTGCAGCACAACGGCAGCATCACGCCGGGGCAGACGATGGCGGCTCTTACATATCTCTCGCTGATTCTGATGAGAATTGTCTTCTTCGCGAACATTTTTCAGACATTCACCAGGGCATCCGCCTCGTGGAAGCGCATTAAGGAAGTGCTGGATACGGAATGTGCGCAGAAGGTTCGGACGACGATTCCGATGGGCGAAAAAAATGATACTGCGAATGTGAGAACGGACAGAACTCCTGCGGAAATCGAAACAGGAAACGGAAGAGGAAAAGATGCTGTGGATAGCGAAGAAGGGCACGGGAAAGAAAAGAGTCCTGCGGATGCAGGAACAAAGGACAGAACAGACAGAACTGTTGTGGAAATCGGGACAAAAACAGGAAACGAATCCTTAGGGATAAAGGATGGGAAAAAGGGAGAAATCGAATTCCGAAACGTGAATTTCGCCTTCCCGGACGCGCCGGAAAATCCGGTGCTGAAAGATATCTCCTTCACCGTGAAGCGCGGCGAGACAGTCGCCATCATCGGTTCCACCGGCTGCGGAAAATCCAGCCTTGTGCAGCTGATCCCCCGCTTTTACGATGTGACGGGCGGCGCGGTCTTGGTGGACGGCGTGGACGTGCGCGACTATTCGATGCAGGCCCTGCGCGACAAGGTGGGCATCGTACAGCAGAAGACGGAACTCTTTTCGCGGAGTATCAGAGAGAATATTTTGTGGGGGAGCGAAGAGGCCGGACTTTCCATGGAAAAATCGCAAGAAGAACGGCCTTCAACCGGAAAAGAGACGAAAGAACAGGATTCGGCAGAGAAACCGTCGAAAGAACCGAATTCAACAGGGAAACCGTCGAAAGAAGCGAATTCGGCAGAAAAATCGTCGAAAGAGCAGAATTCACCGGAAAAATCAACGAAAAACCAGAATCTGACGGAAGTTTTAATAGAAGAAAAAGTCCGCCGTGCCGCCAGAATCGCCCAGGCGGAAGACTTCATCCTCCGCACGCCGGACGGCTACGACACCCAGGTCACTGAAGGCGGCCACTCCCTCTCCGGCGGCCAGAAGCAGCGCATATCCATCGCCCGGGCGGTGATGCGGGAGCCGGAGATCCTCATTTTCGACGACTCCGGCAGCGCCCTCGACCTGAAAACCGAGGCTGCCCTTTACGCGGCCCTCTACAAAGACTTTGCCGACACCACAAGAATCATCGTCGCGCAGCGTATTTTCTCCGTAAAGCAGGCGGACCGCATTCTCGTGCTGGATGGCGGGGAGATCGTGGCCCGCGGTACGCATGAAGAGCTGCTGGCGACATCCCCGGTCTACCAGGAAATCTGCAGGTCGCAGTTAAAGAAAGGGGAGGTGGTCGTGGATGATTGAGAAATGCATGCAAAAGTTCGCAGACTTTGGAAAGCTACAGATAACGAAGAACGATCGAAGAATATATACGGACGGAAAGGAGGCGGCATAAAATGGCAGAGAATACAACACAGGCTTCCAATACAAGTAATACAAATTCGAACCCTCCGAAGGTTGAACTCCGCCACCGGGCCCCGATGGGCCAGGAGGTGGAAAAGCCGAAAAACCTCTGGGATACTATCAAACGGCTGATGAACTATTTCGTCCGGTCAAAATACCTGCTGATCGGCCTGCTGCTGGCGGTTCTGGCGGTGACGCTTCTCTCACTTGTCACTCCGGCCCTGCAGGGCGAGGCCATCGATGCCATCACGGAGCGCGCATGGCAGAAGTTCGGAACGGTGCTGGTTGTTTTGCTGGCTGCATTTATCTTAAGCAGTCTTGCCAGCCTCGCCCAGACGCTGCTGGCGGCGAGGCTCAGCCAGAGCATCGTGCGGCACATGCGCTACGATCTTTTCAAAAAAATCGACCGCCTGCCCATCGCCTATCTGGATCAGCATTCCAACGGCGATGTGATGAGCCGCATGACGAACGACATCGAAAATGTCTCCAACACGGTCTCCCAGAGCCTGGGCTCGCTGATTTCCGGTGTTCTGACCGTCATCGGCACTATCGCCATCATGTTCTGGTATTGCTGGCAATTGACTTTGATCACCATGGTGACCGTCATCCTCACCGTCTTTGTGACAAAGAAAATGTCCACCATGATGCGGAAGGTCTACCGCAGAAGGGCGACCGCGCTGGGAAAGCTGAACGGTCACTCGGAAGAGATGATTTCCGGCTACCGCACGGTGCTGGCCTACAACCGGCAGGAGCGCACGAAGAGGGAATTTAACGCCATGTCTGATGAGCTGACAAAGGAAGGCATCCGCGCGGAGATCCTGGGAGGCAGCATGGGCCCGCTGATGAATGCCATTTCGACCCTGGGCTTCGTCATCGTCGCGGCCTTCGGCGGATACTTTGCGCTGGAAGGCATGATCACCATCGGCGTCATCTCGGCGTTCATCATCTACGCGAAGCAGTTCTCCCGCCCCATCAATGAGATCGCGCAGCTGTACGGCTCGGTGCAGACTGCCGTGGCCGGCGCGGAGCGCGTGTTCGAACTCTTAGACCAGCCGGATGAGGACAACAGCGGCACGGAGACCATTGTAAATATGAAGGGAAACGTTTCCTTCCGCCACGTGAACTTCTCGTACCTGCCCGGAAAACAGGTGCTGTACGATTTTAATCTGGAGGTGAAATCCGGTCAGAAGATTGCCCTGGTGGGGGCCACCGGCAGCGGCAAGACCACGGTGGTCAACCTGCTGATGCGCTTTTACCCGGTGGATTCCGGCGAGATCCTCATCGACGGGAAAAATATCATGGATCTGCAGCGGGACTGGCTGCGGCACAACACCGCCATCGTCCTGCAGGATACGGTGCTCTTTTCCGACACCATCGAGAACAATATCAAGTACGGAAATCCGGACGCGGACGATGAAACCGTGGTCCGGGCGGCCGAAACAAGCAACTGTGCGCACTTCATAAACCGTCTGCGAAACGGCTATCAGACCGTCCTCAAACAGGCGGGCGCCAGCCTGTCCCACGGGCAGCGGCAGCTGTTAAACATTGCCCGGGCAGTTATCGCCGACCCGAAAATCCTCATCCTCGATGAGGCCACTTCGTCCGTGGACACCAGAACCGAGCAGGGCATTCAGGACGCGCTGGTGAAGCTTATGAAAAACCGCACCAGCCTCATCATCGCCCATCGGCTCTCCACAATCCAGGACGCGGACGTAATCGTCGTCATGGATCAGGGCCGCGTGGTGGAGACCGGCACCCACGATGAGTTGCTGGAGAAGCAAGGGGCCTATTACAGCCTGTACATGGCGCAGTTCGCGGGAAACGCGACGTAAAAAGGTGCGATGTAAAAATCGGAAAATTAGCTTGTCAAACCAGCAATGATTGCGCTATACTATCGTTGCTGGTTTTGATTTTTGGAGAAAGCAAGAAAAATCCTTTTGCGTAAAAAGGACAGATATTTTTTATATTGCAATAAAGGGGGAAAAGGGAGAATAAAATGGCAAAACGATTCAACGTAAATGGCGCATGCAAACCGAATAAGCATTACATGGTGGACTTGACGTCTCGTATGGAACAAATCAAAGCCATGGTAGATAATGGGGATTATTTTACCATCAACCGAGGCAGACAGTATGGGAAAACGACGATGCTCATGTCGCTGGTCCGTTATCTGGGACGCGACTATGATGTGGTTTTTCTGGATTTTCAGGATTTGACAGCGTCTGCGTTTGAAGATGAGGAATCCTTTTCGGAAGCAGTGGCTGGTACAATACTTTGCGCGGCAGATGATTTACCGGAAGATATTCGGGAACAGATAGAGGCATTTGAGAAAAATACGGCGGTGAAAAATCCAATGCAGAAGCTGTTTCGCATTTTTACAGCATGGTGCCGTGCTTCGGAGAAACCCGTTGTGTTACTTATTGATGAAGTTGACACGGCAACAAACAACCAGATATTTCTTGATTTTCTGGCTCAGCTTCGCAAGGCATACCTGGCAAGTAGTTTGAGACCCACGTTCCAATCTGTGATTTTGGCCGGTGTACACGATGTCCAGAATATAAAACGGAAAATCCGCCCGGACGAGGAACATAAGGTTAATTCTCCATGGAATATCGCAGCAGATTTCCTTGTTGAGATGAGCTTTCAGCCGACAGATATCGCGGGCATGCTGCGGGAATATGAGAAAGATTATGCAACGGGGATGGACATAGAAGATATTTCTCAGTCTATTTATGACTATACATCTGGCTATCCGGTTCTGGTGTCGCGCATTTGCAAGCTGTTAGATGAGCGCATCGCAGGCACGAAAACATTCCAGACAAAGTCTGCCGCCTGGACAAAAGACGGGATCGTGCAGGCCGTCGGCATGATCTTAACAGAATCAAATCCCCTGTTTGATTCGCTGATCGACAAGGTGAACACCTATCCGGAACTTAAAAATATTTTGTATGATATCCTGATGAATGGCGCGGAGATATCCTATAATCCGGATCTGCCATCGGTTCATCTTGCACTGATGTATGGCTTTGCAAAAAAAGAAGCGTCCAGACTGGTGATCGCGAACCGCATATTTGAGACCCGCTTGTACAATTACTTCTTTTCTATGGAAAATGAACGAAAGAGCGAGATGTACCGCATCGGTGAGCGCGAAAAGTATCGTTTCATAGAAAATGGAGAACTAAACATGGAACAGATCCTGGAGCGGTTCGTGGTCTCCTTTGATGATCTTTATGGTGACCGGGAAGAGCAGTTTATCGAGGACGATGGATGGCGGTTCTTCCTTTTATATTTAAGACCGATCATAAATGGTGTCGGAAATTATTATATAGAAGCGCGGACGCGCAACAATGAGCGCACGGATGTCATCATAGACTACCACGGAAAACAGACAGTTTGTGAACTTAAGATATGGAGGGGAAACGCATACAACGAACGCGGGGAGCAGCAGTTGTCAGATTATCTGGATTATTATCATCTGGATAAGGGATATATGCTGAGTTTCTGCTTTAATAAAAATAAAAACATCGGGGTTCGCGAGGTAAAGGTTGGGGGTAAAACTCTGGTGGAGGCAGTTGTTTAAATGAAAACATTAATCTTTAACGGCTCCCCACGCCCGGACGGGGATACCGTGAGCCTGATTCGAATCCTGACCGGAGATGCAGACAGAACGAAAAAGAGCCCGATTTGTGCCGATACGGGAAATGAAACTGTTGACCTGTCGCACGAGAGCGGGCAGGTCGGCAGAGCCTGCGAGAAGCCGTCAGAAGAGTTAAAATGTATGCAACGGCCCACAGTGCTCATCGGTGAATACCTGCTGGTAAATGCTTATCGCGCCGATATCTCCGCCTGCGTGGACTGCCGCTGGTGCTGGAGTCATGAAGGCTGTAAAATCAACGACGGCATGCAGGGAATCTATGAATATATGAAAGAGTGCGACAACATCCTCATTGCCTCACCTATTCATTTTTCCGAACTCACAGGAAAGCTCCTGGCGCTCTTAAGCAGACTGCAGTCTGTTTACTGCGCCCGCGCCTTTCAGAACACGGAACTGATCGCAAAGCCGAAACGCGGCGCGATCCTTCTTGTGGGCGGCGGCGACGGCCGCCCGGATCGCGCCTGCACCACAGCGCGCATCCTTCTGCACACTATGAACTGCGCGGAAATTATGGAGCCGGTCATCAGTCATCAGACAAACGAACGGCCTGCGGCGGAGGACGAGGAAGCTGTGCAGGGCGTGAGGAAGATCGCAGAGTTTTTTAACAGGTGAGGGATTGAAACTGCTATTCACAACCAACGAATGAAAGTTACAAATCACATTTTTTGCGTCGAACTTTGAAATTCACAAAAGTCTCGAAATTCACTCATCATCCATTTGGAGATACAAAAATATTTCTTGACAAAATACCTGCAGAAGGATAATATGCTTTCAAAAGGTGCAGTGCGCTGTCCGACTGCCGAAACGCGGTGAAAAAGGAAAATCGTCGAAGCAGAATCGCACATCACACCCAGCACCGTTCATAATGAGGAGGAAAAGCTATGAAACAAAGAAAACTGCCCGTATGGGCTTGGGCGCTGCCGGCATTTGTGTTTGCCTGCGCGCTCCTGATCGGCATCACTGTCGGAACACGGAATGCGTATGCGGCACAGGAGCCGCAGATTTTAGCTGTTGAAGTTACGTACTTGTCGCAGGACGAATTCACCACCATGTCGCTGCTGGATCTGAGCGGCACCGAGATCACCGTCATTTATGATGACAATTCGACACAGGACCTTGTGCTCGCAGATGACTATGGCGTTTATGATTCTTATGGAAATTACCTGGAATATTTCGCCTATACGGAGGTCAAATACGAGTACGACGGAGAAAGCTGGTGGGAGGGCGAATATCTTTACTATATGTACACCATTACCAGCGCCGGAACCTACACCGTGGGCTTTGATTACTACGATGCCGCCGACGGGGAATTCCAGTACGAGATTAACACCGACACGGAGATTACGGTGCACGACCTCACAACAGCGGAGCTGGGAGACGTGACGGCGCTTGTGCTGAATGAAACCTGTCAGGTGACCCCGCAGAGCGGCGAGGACAGCTTCTGGTACAGCTTCACGCCGGAGACAACGGGAAATTATATTTTCCGCTCCCTAAACAATGTGGACGCGGAGTACAGCTACACGGATCCGTATGCCGACCTTTTCATTGAAAATGAGGACGGCACCCTGACGTTCCTGATGGAGGATGACGATTCGGCGGGAGATCTCAATTTCGGTCTGAAATATTACCTGGAGGCGGGTGTCACCTACTATTACATGGTGTCGCTTTATTCGGAATATGTCGGCGTGTTTGAAGTTCAGGTGACGGAAGCAAAGACTGTCGCCGGGATTTCCGTGGGAGAGCTTTCCGCAACGGAATTCACGCAGGTTCTGGATACGTTTGACCTCACGGGAACCGAGGTAACCGTAACCTATGAGGACGAGACAACGGAAACAGTTGTCGTGGACGGTATGTATGCGGTGGACTCCTACGCGAATTATATCTACTATTATATTGAAGACGGCGAGACAAGCTACTGGTACGGCGACTCCCTGCTGCTGGCAGAGGGAACCTGGTCGGTATGCTTCGTCGCTTATGACGGCGAAAATGAGTGCTGGGATACGTCGAAGACGGTGGAAGTGGTTTCCATTGAAGACTCCGGAAAGGTACAGGCGATTGAAAACCTGAACGAAGCGTACACAGCGGCTCTGGAAGCATATGAAACCGCATGGTATTCTTTCACCCCGGAGGCGGACGGCTGGTATTACCTGAACGTACAGTCGGAGTCCGAGGCGTGGTATGATTATTACATGTACTATATTCCGTTTTATTTTGATGAGGACGGATACCTGACGGATTCCGAAACAGGCTACGACGAGGTGACCGGCCTGGATGCGTTCTATCTGCAGGAAGGCATAACCTACTACACCGGCATTTTCTATCTCGAGAGTTACACGGAGGATTTTGAGACGGTCTATGTAACCGTGACCGTATCCATGGAGGTGGGGGAAGTTGTCCCGCTTACGGAGGACAGCATCACTGCGACAGAACTTACCCTGGACGTGCCGGAAACAGCCGAAATCGTGGAAGAGGGCGGTTCGGAATGGTTTTCGTTCACACCGGACGAGGACGGAACCTACATGTTCTATTCTCTGAACAATACTTACGATGTCACGGAGGAGTGGTGGTACGAAGAGACTGACGAGGACGGAAACGTATATCTCGTAGAGGACAGCTACACCTGGACGGCATACACGGATACCTATGCGTATCTGTACGAAGTGCAGGAAGACGGAACCCTGAGCGTAGTCGCCTACGACGACGACTCGGCCGGAAACGGAAACTTTGCGATCAAATACGACCTCAAGGCAGGCACGACTTACTACTACAGGACAACGCTCTACAGCGCTTATGAAGTTGGCGTGTTTGAGGTGAAGGTTTCCGTAGCAAAAACAGTCGCGGAAATCGCCGTGGTATCCCTTGGGCAGTCGGTGTTTGTGCAGGATGAGGATATTTTCGACCTTGACGGAACCGTACTGAAGGTAACCTATACAGACGGTTCAACCACAACCATTACTTTTGAAGATGCCACATACGCAGTGGATGAATATTATAATTTCGTTTATTATTATATTTATCTCGAAGAAACGGATGAATGGTTTTCGGGTTATGACGATATGACCATGGATCCCGGAACGTACACGGTTGTATTCTACACATATGATGATGAATGGAACGAGATTACGGCGGAAGCGGAAATTACGGTGACGTCGGAAGAAGAAACGACAACACCGGAGGATGAGACCACAACACCGGAGGACGAAACGACGACACCGGAGGATGAGACCACAACACCGGAAGATGAAACCACGACGCCGGAAGATGAAACCACAACATCAGAAGATGAGACCACCGCTTCGGAAAGCGAGACGACAGCGTCGGAAGATGAGACAACGGCAGCGGAGGAAAATACGACCGCTTCGGCAGGCGGAACGAACAGCACGGGAAACGCGGGCGGTACATCCGCAGCGACCGCTGATGTAACGACCTGGGGATATTTCGTGATTCTCCTGGGCGCGGCTGCGGTTGTGGTTCTGCTGGCGAGGAAAAAAGCTGATGCATAAGGAAATGTGATCGTGTGACTGATCCGGGCCGCATTACAGCAGATATAACTTAAAAAACCTGAAAAACCCTGCCGCCGTATAGTAAAAAATGTACGGCGGCAGGGTTTTATGTTTCAAAAATGTTAAAAAAATGTGAACTTCCGCTTGACAAAGCATGGAGGGGAGGTTATAAATATTTCACGCAAAACGGTATATTCTTTCAAAAGTATGCATCGTTGCATATAACCGAAAATAAGACATATGAATGCCGGAATGCTGTCATGATTAAAAGGCATGACAGCAGCAGGGCAGCAATATATGTCTGAAGAGTGGCAAAATAAGCAAAACGATGTGCTGGGGGGAGACGTGCCGGTGAGATTCTGCGGAATGCATCTTAAGAAGAAACGACATGGAAGCATGGACGGAAGAAAACAGGTTTAAAAACCTGTCCCGGAATGCCGGAAATGCCGGAGATCCGAGGATGCAAAAAGCAGATATCCACATGTGAAACATATTTTTTAAGGAGGAAAAAGGCATGAAAAGAAAAATGCCAAAGGTGCTGCTGGCGTTTGCACTGGTATGTGCGCTGACGCTCGGCACGGTGGTAGCTTCGTTCGCCGCAGATGTTGCGGAGAACACGGAGTACCAGGATGGTCAGGTGATCGATGGCAGTACAGGCTGGAACACCGCAGACGGCGACAACTATCTGATCACCTACAATGGAACGGTTGTCAAGTTCACAAACGACCCGTTTATCCGTGATGAGGAAAACTGGTCGAATTTTGTTTTTGAGACGGTATCCTCAGAGGAGGCTGACGGTATTACATTGCGGGCGGATGCCTATGGCTGGACCTACGGAGATGGCGTAAATACACCGTGGTATAATGTAGATTACAATTGGGATTGGGATGATTTCAACGCAATCTGCACGGAAAATACCGAGATCACACTCATCGCGTATCTGTACGATGACTGGGAAGTGGATTTCATTATCGAATTCGGCAATTCCGGCTATTATCTGAAGTATTATGTTTGCTACGATGAAGGCGTTCCGGCTGAACTTTGGTTCCATCTTGGCTCAGACGGCGGCAAGGTTACGGTTAATTCTGTTGAATACATTGAACCGCAGGAAATTGAGTCTGTCAGCGTTGATTATTTGGAGACCACGGAATACATCTGTGACAGCAGTCTGAATTTGGATGGTACAGAGGTTACGGTGACTTACGCAAACGGACTGGAAGAGATTCTCACGCTGAAAAACGGCTATGCAATGGATTCCTATGGAAATACGTTCCGTGCATATCTGGTCATCTATTATGAGGATTGGGACTACGATGAGTCTTTCTGGGACGGAAGCACGTTATACAATGCGGGAACCGGCACATTGTGGCTCAGCGTAAGTGATCTTCACGGAGAATACGTGGCAGATATTGAGACAACAGCCGAGATAACCGTGAAAGAACTGGAGCTTTCTGACATTTTGGAAGCCGGCGTGACGGAACTTGAACTCGATGTGACTTATGAGACAGATATCGCAGAGGAAGGGGCATGGGTTTGGTACAGCTTCACTCCGGAAACCTCCGGGTATTATGTTTTTAAGTCGTTTAATAATGAGATCGACTCATATGTAGAACTCTACGTTTCCTATGATGGTGAAGAGATATATTATTGTGCCAGTGATGACGATTCTGCCGGCGAGGGCAATAACTTCCTGCTGAAATACTACATGGAAGAGGGCGTGACCTACTATTATAAGGCAAGAGCGTGGAGTGATTCTTATGTAGGAATTTACGAGGTAACACTGACGGAAGGCAAGGCAATCACATCGATTTCTGTGGGCGATCTGTCTCAGGCTGAGTTTGTCCAGTATGTGGATTATTTTAACTTTACAGGCACGGTTGTGACTGTTACTTATGAAGACGATACAACGGCGGAGGTCGTGGTAGATTACAGAACAGCAGTAGACGCATACGGCAATTATATTTATTGTTATGTGATGTATAAGGGCTCATCCTATTCGCAGGTGAGGATGCCTGCCGGGGAGTACACGGTTACATTCTATACGGACGACTGGTCGGCTACAGACGAATCGAAGACGGTCAGCGTGATCGCGATCGAAGACTACGAATCTTACTGTGATGCAGAGCTTCTTGACACAGAGTATTCTGTCGAAGCTGAGTCGGAAACTGCAGCGTGGTTTGCATTTACGCCGGAAGAAGACGGATATTATTACTTTGTATTCAATGTAGATTCTGACGCATATTCTATCGGCTGGTGGACGGATTCTGTCACTTATTTCTATTATGAGTCTGAGGATGAAGAGAATGATGAGTATGGTTACGTCTATCGCGGCTGGGCTTCCGAAGCTTATGATGAGGATGGAAACTGGATGTATGTGGAATATGGTGATTATACACAGAATGTTTATGAGATGACTGCTGGTGTGACTTATTATATTCCGTGCTGGTACTATGGATATACAGAAGAGTACGAGCTTGCTGATGCTGCAACCATGACTATGCTGGTTGGCCAGGTTGGTCACGAGCACTCCTACACGGCTGAGAACATCACCTGGATCTGGTCTGAGGATCATCTGTCGGCGACTGCATCCCTGCGCTGCGATACATGCAGCGAGGCGCTGACCGGCACGGCGGAAGTGACGACTGTAACCACCGAAGCCACCGAGACAACAGACGGCTCCATCGTTTACACGGCCACTGTTACCCTGAACGGAAACGTATACACGAACACCTATACGGAGACGATCCCGGCAACAGGTGAGACCACTACCACGGAGGCAACTGAGACTACTACGACAGAAGCAGACGAGACCACAACGGAAGCAGACGAGACGACGGAGGCTTCCACCACGGCAACTTCATCGGATGCGGATCCTGACGGCACAAACAGCACCGGCAGCACCGGCCCGAACACCGGTGACGTAGCGACCTGGGGTTATTATGTACTCCTTCTCGGCGCAGCAGCAGTGGCAGCTGTGCTTGCAAAGAAGAAAGTCAACGCATAATCGGATGCGTCAGTGATTTTGAATAACACGTTTATCTGACTTGAGAAAATGAGAAAAACCTGCTGTGGTGATTATATGCGCTGCGGCAGGTTTTTCACGTTTGGGTAACCGTTTGCTCGCGGCAGCGTACCTCATAAAAAATCCCCGCATTCCTCATTTCTCCCTTGATTTTTCCACCATATTCTGCTAGACTACGAATACTGTTTATTAACAACATGCACGGACAAAACCCGGCTGATTGGGGACCGGGCATCCGTGGGAAAGGACAAAGACATGAGCTATTTAGAGATCGAGAAGGTAGTAGGAAGAGAGATTCTTGACTCCAGAGGAAATCCGACGGTAGAGGCAGAGGTTACCCTCGCAGACGGCACGGTAGGCCGCGGCACCGCACCGAGCGGCGCATCCACCGGTGAGTTCGAAGCACTTGAGCTTCGCGACGGCGACAAGGCAAGATACCTTGGAAAAGGCGTTTCCAAAGCGGTAGATAACATCAACAACGTGATCGCGGACGCGGTGTTCGGCATCGACGCATCCGACACCTATGCGGTAGACGCGGCAATGCTTAAGGCAGACGGCACGAAGGACAAGTCCAACCTCGGCGCAAACGCCATCCTGGCGGTTTCCATCGCAGCTGCACGCGCGGCAGCGACCTCCCTTGACATTCCGCTTTATCGCTTCCTGGGCGGCGTAAACGCGAACCGTCTTCCGGTTCCGATGATGAACATCTTAAACGGCGGCGCACATGCCACCAACACCGTTGACACGCAGGAGTTCATGATCATGCCGGTCGGCGCTCCGAGCTTCAAGGAAGCCCTTCGCTGGTGCGCGGAAGTATTCCACAACCTCTCGAAGATTCTCAAGTCCAGAGGACTTGCGACATCCGTAGGCGACGAGGGCGGCTTCGCTCCGAACCTTTCCAGCGATGAGGAGACCATCGAGACCATCCTTGAGGCCGTAAAGGCAGCTGGCTATGAGCCGGGCAAAGACTTCATGATCGCCATGGACGCTGCTTCCTCCGAGTGGAAGAGCGACAAGGGCAAAGGCTTCTATCATCAGCCGAAGTCGGGCCGCGACTTCACTTCCGAGGAGCTGATCGCTCACTGGGAGAGCCTGGTTGACAAGTATCCGATCATTTCCATCGAGGACGCGCTGGATGAGGAAGACTGGGAAGGCTGGCAGCTGCTCACAAAGAGACTGGGCGGCAAGGTACAGCTGGTAGGCGACGACCTGTTCGTAACCAACACCGAGCGCCTGGCAAAGGGCATCAGCCTCGGCTGCGGTAACTCCATCCTTATCAAGCTGAACCAGATCGGTTCCGTTTCCGAGACCCTGGAAGCCATCAAGATGGCACACAAGGCCGGCTACACCGCAGTAACCTCTCACCGTTCCGGCGAGACAGAGGACACCACCATCGCTGACCTCGCAGTTGCACTCAACACCTGCCAGATCAAGACCGGTGCTCCGAGCAGATCCGAGCGTGTTGCCAAGTACAACCAGCTCCTCCGCATCGAAGAGCAGCTCGGCGACGCAGCCGTATATCCGGGCAAGGCAGCATTCAACGTACAGTAAATCATAATAAGTTCTGATCCGACAAAATTGAACTTAAAAATCAGAGAAGTTCTCATCCGAAGCGAAAGCGGAGGATGAGAACTTCTCTTTTTCTGCCATCCTCCCCTACCGGAAAAAACTTCCAAAAACAGCTTGACACCAACTATGCGATGTGCTATGATGCAAAATGCTCTATTGTAGGGGCATAGATTTTTTGCGCCAAAAATTCGGTAAACATGCTGTTTGTGTGATATCCGCGTAAAAATCCGCTCCACATCCAGAGGAATATAAAGATAACAGGGGTGAAACGTCACATGGTCAAGAACAGAATGCATCCGACGAAAGCCGGGAAAAGCACCCGTATGAGCTATTCCACGCGCAAAGAGATCCTGGACATGCCGAACTTTATAGAGATTCAGAAGAAATCCTATGAGTGGTTCATTACCGACGGACTCAAAGAAGCTTTCGCGGACATCTCTCCGATCGAGGATTATAACGGAAACCTGAGCCTCGAATTTCTGGACTTCCGCCTGTGCACAAACAGGGAGGATATCAAGTATGACATCGAGGAATGCAAAGAACGCGACGCGACCTACGCGGCACCGTTGCGCGCGAAGGTAAGGCTTCGCAACAAGGAGCAGGACGGCCAGCTGCTGGAATATGAGATCTTTATGGGCGATCTGCCTATCATGACGGACACGGGCACCTTTGTCATTAACGGTGCGGAGCGCGTCATCGTCAGCCAGCTTGTACGCTCCCCCGGAATTTATTTTGATATCACCAGAGACAAAACAGGAAAGAAGCTCTACTCTTCTCAGGTTATTCCGAACCGCGGTGCCTGGCTCGAGTATGAGACGGATTCGAACGACATCTTCTACGTCCGTGTGGACCGCACAAGAAAAGTGCCGGTATCGGTGCTGATCCGTGCGATGGGCATCGGGCCGGATCACTATGAGGACGGCTCCCCCAGAGAAAACGGCTCGGATGAAGATATCCTTGAACTGTTCGGCGACGATCCTCTTCTTCTGAAGAGCATGGAGAAAGAGAGCACCCTGAGAAAAGAATCCGAAAAGGAAAAGCCGCTCTCCCGCGCTACCGGTCTTCTCTCTCTGTATGAGAAGATCCGCCCGGGCGAGCCGGCCAGTGTCGAGAGCGCCGAGAGTCTCATCATGGGCATGTTCTTTGACCCGAGAAGATACGATCTGGCGAAGACCGGCCGTTATAAATATAATAAGAAACTGAATTTCCGCTACCGCCTGAAAGGACAAAAGCTTGCCGAGACGGTAGGGTTCACCGACCCAAAGACAGGGGAGATCGTCACCTTCGAAGCGGGAGAGACACTGACCGAAGAGCAGGCACTGCAGCTGCAGAATGCGGGTGTAAAGTCTGTGATGATCGCCACGGAAGAGAGAAATGTCAAGGTTCTCTCGAACCTGATGGTGGACGTGGGCTTTTATGTGGATTTTGACTGCCGTGAACTTGGCATTCACGAAGCGGTTTATTATCCCGTGCTGATGGAGCTGCTGGCAAAAGGCCTGTCGGAAGACGAATTAAAGGACGAGATGCGCCGCAGCGCACACGATCTGGTGCCGAAGCACATCACGAAGGAAGACATTTTCGCTTCCATCAATTATCTGCTTCATTTACAGTACGGCGTCGGAAATAAGGATGATATCGACCATCTGGGCAACCGCCGCATCCGCGCGGTGGGCGAGCTGTTGCAGAACCAGTACCGCATCGGTCTCTCTCGCATGGAGCGCGTGGTGCGCGAGCGCATGACGACCCAGAATATTTCCGAGGTGACCCCGCAGTCCCTCATTAATATCAAGCCGGTGACCGCGGCGGTGAAGGAGTTCTTCGGAAGCTCCCAGCTGTCCCAGTTCATGGACCAGAATAACCCGCTGGGTGAGCTGACTCACAAGCGCCGTCTCTCTGCCCTTGGTCCCGGCGGCCTGTCCCGCGACCGCGCCGGATTCGAGGTGCGTGACGTACACTACACCCACTACGGCCGCATGTGCCCCATTGAGACACCTGAAGGCCCGAACATCGGTCTGATCAACTCCCTCGCCTGCTATGCGAGGTTAAATGAATACGGATTTATTGAGGCTCCTTACCGCAGGGTGGACAAAAGCGACCCGAAGAATCCGGTGGTGACGGATGAAGTCGTCTACCTTACCGCGGACGAGGAGGATAACTATATTGTAGCTCAGGCGAACGAGCCGCTGGATGCGGAAGGACATTTTATTAACGATAACGTGTCCGGTCGTTTCCGGGAGGCGACATCCCAGTTCCGCAAGGCGACCATCGACTTTATGGACGTGTCCCCGAAGATGGTATTCTCGGTGGCCACATCCATGATCCCGTTCCTGGAGAACGACGACGCGAACCGCGCACTGATGGGTTCCAACATGCAGCGTCAGGCAGTGCCGCTCATGATCACGGAGGAGCCGGTGGTGGGCACCGGCATGGAGGCGAAAGCCGCCGTAGACTCCGGCGTGTGCGTTGTCGCGAAGCGCGCCGGCACGGTTCTCTACGCAAACTCTACGGACATTACGCTCCGCTATGACGACGACGGAACGACAGAGAAGTACAAGCTGATCAAGTTCGCCAGAAGTAACCAGAGCAACTGCTACAACCAGAAGCCGATCGTTTCCAAGGGCGACCATGTGGAGGCCGGCGAAGTGATCGCGGACGGCGCATCCACCTGCGGCGGCGAGATCGCGCTGGGCAAGAACCCGCTCATCGGCTTCATGACCTGGGAAGGTTACAACTACGAGGACGCGGTTCTCTTAAGCGAGCGGCTGGTGAAGGACGATGTATACACGTCCATCCATATTGAAGAATATGAGGCGGAGGCCAGAGACACGAAGCTGGGTCCTGAGGAAATCACGAGGGATGTTCCGGGCGTCGGCGATGAGGCCTTAAAGGATCTGGACGAGCGCGGCATTATCCGCGTCGGCGCAGAGGTTCGTGCCGGTGACATTCTGGTGGGCAAGGTGACGCCGAAGGGCGAAACCGAGCTGACCGCCGAGGAGCGCCTGCTGCGCGCCATCTTTGGCGAGAAGGCAAGAGAAGTCCGCGACACCTCCTTAAAGGTGCCTCACGGCGAGTACGGCATTATCGTGGACGCGAAGGTGTTCACCAGAGAGAACGGCGACGAGATGGCGCCGGGCGTGCGCGAAACCGTGCGCATCTACATCGCTCAGAAGAGAAAAATCTCCGTCGGCGATAAGATGGCAGGCCGCCACGGAAACAAGGGTGTTGTTTCCAGAATTCTGCCGGTGGAAGACATGCCGTTTTTGCCGAACGGTCGTCCGCTGGACATCGTGCTGAACCCGCTGGGCGTGCCGAGCCGTATGAACATCGGACAGGTGCTGGAAATTCACCTCTCCCTGGCCGCAAAAGCGCTTGGATTTAACATTTCCACGCCGGTATTTGACGGTGCGGATGAAGAGGATATTATGGACGCTCTGGACATGGCCAATGACTATGTCAACACAGAGTGGGATGAGTTTAAGGCTAAATACGAGGACAGTGTGGATCCTGAGATTATGGAATATCTGGGAAGCCATCTGGATCACAGAAAAGAGTGGAAGGGTGTGCCGATCTCCCGCGACGGTAAGGTCCGCTTAAGGGACGGCCGCACGGGCGAATACTTCGACAGTCCGGTTACCATCGGCCACATGCACTACCTGAAGCTTCACCATCTGGTGGACGACAAGATTCATGCCCGCTCCACCGGCCCGTATTCTCTGGTTACGCAGCAGCCGCTGGGCGGCAAGGCGCAGTTCGGCGGACAGCGTTTCGGTGAGATGGAGGTCTGGGCCCTGGAGGCTTACGGCGCGGCTTACACGCTGCAGGAGATCCTGACCGTGAAGTCCGACGACGTGGTGGGTCGCGTGAAGACCTACGAGGCCATCGTCAAGGGCCGCAACATTCCGGAGCCGGGCATTCCGGAATCCTTCAAGGTGCTCTTAAAAGAGATGCAGTCGCTGGCACTGGATGTGCGTGTGCTGGACGAGGACGACAATGAGATCGAGCTCAAGGAGAGCATTGATTACGGCGAGACCAGCTTCTCCGCTATCTTAAATGAAAAGGGCTACCATGACAGAGACCGGGAAGACCGCGAGAAGGAATCGCTGGTGAAAAAGGGCGGTTATACCGAGCAGAAGGTTGAGGACGGCAGGGTCATCGAGGATGAGATTGATGATGTAGGTCAGACATCCACGGATCTCTATGAGGATAACGCGGACGATGGCGACAGCTACGATGCAGTGGAAGATTCCTCCTACGAAGCGGAAGAAGATTCCTACACGGATTCTTCCTACAGCCAGGACACCTCTTACGGCAGCACGGATGCCTATGACGCGGATGATTCCTACGCGGACGACTCCTACGGAGATGGGGACGATGCCTACGACGATTACGGTGACGGAGCCTACGACAGCTATGGCAGCTACGATGACTACGGCGATGGCAATCACGAGGAGTAATGATCGAAAGTTTCATAATGACAGGTTTTCGCGGGGGCGAAACCACGGAAACCTGTCAGTGAGCATAAAATCCCGATACCCGGACATCAAAAAAGAGGCAGCTGGCGGGAACGCAGAGAACAGCTGCATGGATGAGCCGAAATCATAGATGCTTTAAGAAAGGGGTATGAAATGTCCGAACCGAATAACAATGAGGCAATTCAGACATTTACTTTTGACAAGATCAGGATCAGCCTTGCTTCCCCGGAGAAAATCCGCTCCTGGTCGAGAAGGCCGTATATGACGAACCCTGACGACGGCGAAGTGAAAAAGCCGGAGACCATCAACTATCGGACGCTGAAACCGGAAAAAGATGGACTCTTCTGTGAGAAAATTTTCGGACCCAGCAAGGACTGGGAGTGCCACTGCGGCAAATATAAAAAGATCCGTTACAAGGGCGTTGTCTGCGACCGTTGCGGCGTAGAAGTGACGAAGTCCAGCGTGCGCCGCGAGCGCATGGGCCGCATTGAGCTGGCAGCGCCGGTTTCCCATATCTGGTATTTTAAGGGAATCCCCTCCCGTATGGGACTGATGCTGGAACTGACGCCGAAGGCACTGGAAAAAGTGCTGTATTTTGCCTCCTATATTGTGCTGAAGCCGGGCAATTCCGGCCTGGCCTACAAGCAGGTGATCAATGAGGGCGAGTACCGCGAGGGTTTAAGAAAGCAGGATCTGTACCGCAGAATTTTAAATGACGACCCGGATGCGATCCGCCGCCAGGAAGAGAATAAAATATTAAGCGATGCCGAATTCAAAGACGCGAAAGAAAAGAAGATCGACAACGGAAACCTGGAAGTCGGCATGGGTGCGGAAGCGATTCAGAAGCTCCTCGCCGAGATCAATCTGGAGGAAGAGTCGGCGAAGCTTCACGCGGAGCTGAAGGATGCGAAGGGGCAGAAAGCCGCGAAGATCGTGAAGAAGCTGGAGGCGGTGGAAGCCTTCCGCAATTCCGGCAACCGCCCGGAGTGGATGATCCTGGATGTCATCCCGGTCATTCCGCCGGATCTGCGCCCGATGGTACAGCTGGACGGCGGCCGTTTTGCGACCTCCGACCTGAACGATCTGTACCGCAGAATTTTAAACAGAAATAACCGTCTGCAGAGACTGAAAGAGC
>JAJQBQ010000009.1:50974-88108 GCA_021203205.1 Lachnospiraceae bacterium
GATCTGTACCGCAGAATTTTAAACAGAAATAACCGTCTGCAGAGACTGAAAGAGCTGGCTGCGCCGGACATCATCGTGCGCAACGAAAAACGCATGCTTCAGGAAGCGGTGGACGCGCTGATCGACAACGGCAGAAGAGGCCGTCCGGTGACAGGCCCCGGTAACCGTGCGCTGAAGTCTCTGTCCGATATGCTCAAAGGTAAGCAGGGACGTTTCCGCCAGAACCTGCTGGGCAAGCGTGTGGACTATTCCGGCCGTTCCGTTATCGTGGTAGGGCCGGAGCTGAAGATTTACCAGTGCGGCCTTCCGAAGGAGATGGCCATCGAGCTGTTCAAGCCATTTGTCATGAAAGAACTTCAGGCAAACGGCAAGGCTCCGAATATCAAGGCGGCAAAGAAGATGGTGGAGCGCCTGCAGCCGGAGGTGTGGGATGTCCTGGAGGAGGTCATTCACGAACATCCGGTGATGCTGAACCGCGCCCCTACACTGCATCGTCTGGGTATCCAGGCATTCGAGCCGATTCTGGTGGAAGGCAAGGCCATCAAGCTGCACCCGCTGGTGTGTACCGCGTTCAACGCCGACTTCGACGGCGACCAGATGGCGGTTCACCTTCCGCTGTCCGTGGAGGCGCAGTCGGAGTGCCGGTTTATGCTGCTCTCCCCGAACAACCTGTTAAAGCCGTCCGACGGCGGTCCGGTGGCGGTGCCGACGCAGGATATGGTTCTCGGTATCTATTACCTGACGCAGGAGCGCGAGCCGGAGAAAACCTACGGCAGCGGCAAGTATTTTACCAGCAAGAATGAGGCGATTCTCGCCTATGAGAATGGATATATCTCGCTGCATGCGAGAATTCATGTGCGCAGGAGTGTCGTGACGCCGGAGGGAAAAACCGTGACCGGCACCATCGAGACGACGCTCGGACGTCTGTTATTTAATGAAATCATCCCGCAGGATCTCGGCTTTGTGGAGAGAAAATGTGATGAGGATTACCTGAAGCTGGAAATTGACTTCCATGTGGGCAAGAAACACATCAAGCAGATTCTTGAGAAGGTTATCAATGTGCACGGATCCACGAGAACGGCGGAGGTGCTGGATGACATCAAGGCGATCGGCTATAAATATTCTACCAGAGCGGCCATGACGGTATCCATTTCCGACATGACGGTGCCGCCGCAGAAGAAGGACATTCTGGACGCGGCCCAGGCCAGAGTAGAGCAGATCTCGAAAAACTACCGCCGCGGTTTCGTGACGGAGGAAGAGAGATACAACGAAGTTATCAACACCTGGAAAGCGGCGGACGCCGAGATCACAAGTGCGCTGCTGAACGGTCTGGATAAGTACAATAACATTTTCATGATGGCAGACTCAGGCGCCCGCGGTTCCGACAAGCAGATCAAACAGCTGGCCGGTATGCGCGGACTGATGGCGGACACAACGGGCCGTACCATCGAGCTGCCCATTAAGTCCAACTTCCGTGAAGGTCTGGACGTACTGGAGTATTTCATCTCCGCCCACGGTGCCCGCAAGGGTCTTTCCGATACGGCACTTCGTACCGCGGACTCCGGATATCTGACAAGGCGTCTGGTAGACGTGTCCCAGGATCTGATCATCCGCGAGACGGACTGCAGCAGCGGAACGAACGATATCCCGTATATGGAAATCCGCGCGGTGACGGACGGCAAGGAAGTGATCGAGAGCCTCGATCAGCGCATTTCCGGCCGTTACGCGGCGGAGGATATTGTAGATGAAGACGGCGTGCTGCTTGTTGGGGCGAATGAAATGATTTCGCCGCAGGCGGCGGTGCAGATCACAAAGACCGGCCGCGAGTCCGTGAAGATCCGCACCGTTTTAAGCTGCCGTTCCCGTCAGGGTGTGTGCGCAAAATGCTACGGCGCGAACATGGCCACCGGACATGATGTCCAGGTGGGTGAGGCGGTCGGCATCATTGCGGCACAGTCCATCGGTGAGCCGGGTACCCAGCTGACCATGAGAACCTTCCACACCGGCGGTGTGGCCGGCGACGACATTACACAGGGTCTTCCCCGTGTCGAGGAGCTGTTTGAGGCCAGAAAGCCGAAGGGCGTTGCCATCATCGCGGAATTCGGCGGCAAGGTTGAATTGCGGGACGGCGCGAAGGGCCGGGAGATTGTCGTGGACAACCCGGATTACCAGGATGCGAAACCGTACCAGATTCCGTTCAATTCCAGAATCAAGGTGAAGAACGGCGATATCGTGGAGGCCGGCGATGAGCTGACGGAAGGAAGCATCAACCCACATGATCTGCTTCGCATCAAGGGTGTGCGTGCGGTACAGGATTATATGATCCGTGAGGTACAGCGCGTGTACCGTATTCAGGGCGTGGAGATCAATGACAAGCATATCGAGGTCATCGTTCGCCAGATGTTAAAGAAGGTGAAGGTTGAGACCGCCGGTGATACCGGGTTCCTGCCGGGCACTTCGGTGGATGTGCTGGACTTCCAGGCGGAGAACCGGAGAATTCTCGAGGAGAACGAGCGCCGTGCGGCGGAATATGCCGAGACGGGCATCTATGGCGAGTCGGGAATCCCGGTGGTGGGCGAAATTGACTGGAGAAAGGTCAATGAGCAGGTTGCCGAGGAGAACAGCCGTCTCATGGACGAGGATAAGAAGCTTCCGGATGAGGAAAAACGGCCTCTGATCAAAAAGCCGTTCCTTGACCCGGCAGATGGCAAGCAGGTGATGCTGGGTATCACGAAGGCATCCCTTGCGACCAATTCCTTCCTGTCGGCGGCATCCTTCCAGGAGACGACGAAGGTGCTCACGGAGGCGGCCATCAACGGCAAGGTTGACCCGCTGATCGGCCTGAAGGAGAATGTAATCATCGGTAAGCTGATTCCTGCCGGCACCGGCATGAAGCAGTACCGCCAGGTGCGCCTGAACTCTGACGCGGCGGGCTTTGACGTTCCGGAGATTCCGGACGACGGGTCCATCAGCAGCTTAAGCGAGGGCGACGCAGACACGGCGGAGGATACCGCGGCTGCCGCAAAGGCGGGTGCGGGGCCGCAGTCGGTCGAGGCGGATGTCTTCGGAGGAGATTCTTCCGCCGGTCTGATTGATTTCTCCGAGGAATCGGAAGAATCCGCAGATGCGGGCTCCGAAAACGCTCAGGCATCGGCGAAGGCCGCAGACGGCGCGGCGGATGCGGAGGCAGACGCAGCGGGACAGCTTTCGGCTGCCGCAGACGGCACATCGGAAACCGCGGGAAGCGAACCCGTAACGCTGGATCTTTCCAAATTGAAGAATGCGGTCGCGAAGGTGATGGATCTGGAAAAGAAAAAAGACCAGATGCCGCAGACGGACAGCGCTTCACAGAAAGTCTCCACGGGAGCGGTTCTGGACGATGACGATGATGACGACTTCGAGCCGGAGGAAGATCAGTACGTGGACTTAAGCTCCAGCATGGGCAGGGATTTTGATGATATTATCGACAGCGCAGCCCACGCGGACGACTACGGGGACGGCCGGACGGACGAGACGTAAAATAAAAATTTCAAAAAGAAGCATAGATCAGGCAGGAGTCGGTTTACCGACTCCTGCCTGCTTGCGTTGTAATGTTTGGTTAAAAATATACTGGGAAAAATTCACAATGCGGCTTGTAAAACGGCAAAAACTTTGTTACAATGAACCAAATTTTTGCCGTAAGGCAGACTCACCGCGGCGGGTTCGAAACAAGGCTGCGGAGAAAAGGGGTACTATATGAAACAATCAAAGAGACTGACAGCGCTTTTCCTGGCACTGGTTCTCGTGTTTTCCAGTCTGTTCCTGACGGGGACAACATCTGCAGCGGATGCAGAGACTTCCGGGAACACCGCGAGCACGGCCACGGAAGACACGGCTTCGGGGGATACGAATCTCATGGACAGCCTCGTGGGTTACTACACATTCGATGAGACCCTCGAAAACACGGCTTCGTCCGTGACAAACGCCGCCTCCGAAAATGCCGGAACAGGCAGCGCGTCTCTCCACGGCGGTGCGGGGGAGACCTGGAACACGGCCGCAACCGGCACGGCAGGCTACAACAGTACGGATGCCGTGAACGGCTCCGCGTATGTTTTTTCGGGAAACAGTGCCGTTGAACAGCTTTCCAGCGCAGCATGGTGGAGCAATACCGGGATCGGTCAGGATTACGCCCTGGCGGACGGCGACACACTGACGTTTACGGTGGAATGCAACAGCACTACGGATGCGTACGGATACGCTGCCTTTTCCGTGGAGGTGTATGACGCATCCGGTGATTATTTTACCACCGGTTCTGACGGAAACGCCTGGTTTGCAGGGGAAGCTTCAGGAAGCATCTCCGGCACACTTTCTACGCTTAACAGCACGGTCACAGCGGGAACCACCTACACGATTACCGTGACTCGCTCTGAAGATGTGTTTACCGTAAAGTATTATGATGAGACAGCGGGGAGTACTTTCGCAACGCTTGTCGGCACGGCGACGACGGAATTTGACGCGACGGCCTATGTGCATGTCATCTCTCAGGTCGGCACTTATACGGTCACAAACACCACAACGGATGTGTCCGGCGAAGGCCTTGTGCTGGATGTGACAACATCGGAGGAATTCACGGTCAGCATGTGGGTAAATACGCAGCAGAAGGTGAACTACCAGCCGGTATTCTTCGCTGTGAGCGATGCGGTGAACTATCTGACCGCAGGGACATACTATAATAACTTCGCATCGGGCGGTATCGCGGTCTATAAAGACAACTGGTACTGGCTGGACATGAACAATAATTCTTCCAGCAGCCTGAAGGATCTGCCCATGGATACATGGACTTATGTGACGATTTCCGTGACGGCGGACGGGGTGGCGACCGTTTATTACAACGGAGAAGTGCTCTCGACACAGACCATCTCCGGTTACGACGGAACTTACGAGGATCTGCCGATCTATCTCGGCATCAACTGGTGGAACCCATCGTTCTGCGGTCTGATGGACGAGGTGACCGTGTATGAGTCCGCGCTGACATCGGATGAAGTCTATACACTTTACAGCTATGACGGAGATCCGGCGGCGGCTGCAGAGGCGGAAGCGAGCGGAGAACTTGTGACGACGGTGTCAAACGTATCCGTGCATGATCCGAGCATTGTTGCCGGTTATGTGGAAAGTTCGGTGACGAGTCTTACTTCCTCCACGGAAATCGTGGGAGAGGCGGATGACACGCACACGAAGAAGGTGTATTTCATCTTCGGTTCGCATCTTGCGTTCGCCTGGTCCTGGGATATGATCGAGTGGACGACATTTACGAACAATATCAATACAGATTACACGACGCTGTTCGCGACGGAGTTCGAGTGGGCGGCAAAGGGCGATTCAAGCTATGATCCCAGCGGAAACATGTGGGCGCCGGATGTTATCTGGAACGAGTCTCTCGGCAAGTGGTGTATGTATATGAGCATCAACGGGAATTCCTGGAATTCCAGCATCTGCATGCTCACGGCGGATTCCCTGTACGGCGACTGGACCTATGCGGGCACGGTGATTTATTCCGGCTTCACACAGTCTGGGACGACCCACGACTACACGTACACGGACTACGCGGCTGTGACAGGTGACACCACCCTTCCTTCACGCTATCTCTCGAATTCTTCCACCTGGAATGAGAGCTACGGTGCGCACGCCATCGACCCGTGCGTCTTCTACGATGAAGACGGCAAACTGTGGATGAGCTACGGCTCCTGGTCGGGCGGCATTTACATGATTCGGCTGGATACGGAAACCGGACTGCGCGACACGACAGTTACTTATTCCACTGTGACCGATGAATCGGATGCCTACATGGGCTACAAAATCGCCCAGGGCTACTGGTCCTCCGGTGAGGCGTCCTATATTCAGCACATTGGCGACTACTATTATCTCTTTGTAACCTACGGCGGGCTGACAGCCGCCGGCGGCTACAATATGCGTGTTTACCGCGCCACCTCCCCGACAGGGCCGTACTACGATGAGAGCGGCGACTGCGCAAACTATACTTATTACATCAACAATACCAGCAGCGGCTACGGCATGCGGCTCATGAGCTACTATAAATGGAGCTATCAGGAATATGCGCAGGTGGCACAGGGACACAATTCGGTCTACTATGACGAGGACACCGGCGAAATCTTCCTGGTTTACCACACCAGAACGAACGACGGTACCGAGGGACACTCCGTCCGCGTGCACCAGATGTTCTTAAACGAGGACGGCTGGCTGGTGACGGCGCCGTTCCGGTATACGGGTGAGACGCTTTCGGACACCGGTTATGCCGCGTCGGAAATTGCGGGTACCTATGAAATTCTCCTGCAGACTTCAGACATTGATTACGCGAGTCTGGAGTATGTGGAGCCGGATTATATTACACTGGAAGAGGACGGAACCGTGTACGGCGGCATGGCCGGTACCTGGAGCGCATCGGAAGATTCACCGTATATCACCATGGTATTAAACGGCGTGACCTACAAGGGTGTGCTGCTGGAGCAGCAGAAGGAGGATACCGCGGAATATGCGCTGACCTTTACGCTGGTGGGCGATGAGTCAAACGAACTGGCCCTCTGGGGTTACCGTTACAGCGATACGTTTGTGGATTACACAGTCGGTGCGCTGGATTCGGACGGCGAACCGGAGACGCTTGCCTGGAACGACCTGTCGAACTTCTTTGCGGCATACGGCACGGAAGACTTCACAATTTCGTGGACGTTTACGAATGCAGCATTGGGAACTGCAAACTATCTTAATTACAATCTTTGCGTGACCACAGATACGAGTTACACAAAGACGTGGGCGAATTACGATACGGAAAATGGCGGCACGGACTGGTGTCTGCGCGCGGACTACTGGAGCAATGCATTCTTTGCGAATAGCACGATCAGTTATACGTGCGACTGGGACTGGGATGCGTTTGCTGCCATGATGGACGGCGCAATGATCACCGCGACACTTACGAGAAACGCGACCGTGATGACCTTTACAGCTACGATCCTCGGCTCGGACGGCGAGACATATACGTACACTGCAACCGTGACGGACGCGCCGCTGGATGACGTGATGGTATACCTGGGCGGCGAGAATGTCTGCCTGAACATTACGGCGTGTACGGTGACATCGGAGCATCACTATGAGACCACGACAGTGGAAGCAACCTGCGAGGAAGACGGATATACAACCTATACCTGCATCTATTGCGGAGATGAGTATCAGGGTGATGTGACGGAGGCGACCGGTCACGACTGGGATTATGACGTCCTTTCGGATGACAGCATTGTGTGGGCGGACGACTACAGCAGCGCGAGCATCACATACTACTGCAAAAATGACGAAGCACATTCCGTGACCGTGGATGCAGAGGTGTCGAGCGAAAGCCAGGATGCGACCTGCACGGAAGCCGGAACCGTAACTTACACAGCGACAGTGACGGTGAACGGCGTGACCTACACAAGCAAGAAGGTTGTGGAGGGCGTTGTGCTGGGCCACGACTATAAGGAAGTCTGGACCTGGACAGAGACGGAGGACGACTGTACGGCAGTGCTCACGTTAACCTGCAGCAGGTGCGAAGATGTGCAGACTCCTGATGTGAGTGTCACGTCGGAAGTAACGGCTGCGACCTGCGAAGAGGATGGCCAGGTCGTTTATACGGCAACCGCAACTTATGATGGTGAGGAATATTCCGATACGAAGACGGTTGTGATTCCGGCAACCGGACATGACTGGGATATTACGGAAGAAAAACTTGAATGGAACTGGTCAGAAGATCACACGGCAGCGACAGTAACATATTATTGTAAGAATGATGACACACATTCTGAGACGGTTGACGCAACTGTTATCGTTGAAACAACGGACGCGACCTGTGAAGAAGACGGAGTCGTGGTATATACCGCGACTGTGACTCTGGAGGGAACGGTTTATAGCTGTGATTATACAAAGACAATTGATGCGCTGGGGCATGATTATGAGAAAATCTGGAGCTGGGCGGATGATCATTCTGCTGCAACTTTGAACCTGATCTGCACGAGATGCGACGATACACAGGAACTGGAGGCAACGGTAAATGAGGAGACAACGGCTGCAACCTGTGAAGAGGAAGGTGCAACGGTTTACACGGCAACCGTAGAATATGAAGGTGTTGAGTATTCTGATACGAAGACCGTAGTGATTCTGGCCATCGGACACGATTGGGATATCACGGAAGAAAACCTTGTGTGGAACTGGTCAGAGGATCACAGTGCAGCAACCGTGACATACTATTGTAAAAATGATGAAACGCATTTTGAGACAGTTGAAGCTGCTGTGACTGCAGAAACAACAGAAGCGACATGTGAAGACGACGGTGAGGTGGTATATACAGCAACCGTAACGCTGAACGGAACGAATTATACAGCTGAATTTACGGAAATAATGGATGCACTTGGCCACGATTATGACGAGGGAACAGTGACAACAGAACCGACCTGCACCGAAGAAGGTGTAATGACCTATACCTGTGAGCGCTGCGGCGGGACCTATACGGAAGTGATTGACGCGCTCGGTCACGATTACGAAGAGACCTGGACCTGGACGGAAACAGAGGACGGCTATGCGGCATCTCTGACCCTGACCTGCACCAGAGGCGATGCAACTTTGACGGCAGAGAACACGGACGAGGAGCCTGATGCTGTAAGCATTACAACAACGACCACGGCCGCGACCTGCGAGGAGGACGGCTCCATCGTGTACACGGCGACAACGACAGTCGACGGAGTTGAATATACGGATACTTACACAGTGGTTCTTTCAGCCATCGGCCATGACTACGACATGGATAACCCGGAGTGGAGCTGGGCCGCGGATTATACATCCGCAACCGTAAACTTCACCTGTAACAACGACTCGACGCACGTATACTCTGTGGAAGCGACCGTGACCATGGAAACTACCGCGACCTGCACGGATGCCGGCACGGAAACCTACACGGCTGTGGCAACGGTGACATTGAACGGTGTGACCTACACGGATGTTGTGACGGTGGATGTGGATGCGTACGGTCATGACTGGAGCGAGCCGGAGTGGAGCTGGGATACCGATTACACGACGGCGACCGCAACGTTCACCTGCGCAAGGTGCGGCGATGTGCAGACCGTGGAAGCCACCGTGATAACAACCACAGACGGAACAGTGACAACCTGGACCGCGACCGTGACGCTGGACGGCGTGACATACACAGACACGAAGACGGTGGATTCGTCCGACGGTGAAGACGGTGAAAGCACGACAACGGCTGCGGATGAGGCGACAACTGCCTCGGAGGATGCAACGACAGCCGGTACATCCACTCCGACCGCGGATATCTCTGTGGGAAGCTGGATACTGCTTCTGGTCATCTCCGGAATGTTTGCGGCGTGTGTCGCTATCTTCGGACGGAAGAGAGAAGAGGAAGCCTGAAAGAGCCGAATCGAAAAACACCGGAAAGCAGGAAGCGTAAAAGCTGATGTGTAAAAATTCATAAGATGACACAGGCGGAGAATTGTTTCTGTTAATGAAGCGGTTCTCCGCTTTTTAACAGTAACAGAACAGCAACATCATACATGAATTTTACAGAAAAACACCTTGACAAGAAATAAAAGGATGTTTATAATGCCGTTCGTGTGCGAAAAATTGCACGATTATTTTTTGTTGTCTATTTTTTGCTCATGAAAAACAATATTTATTCAGGAGGTGAAACCTAAGATGCCTACATTTAACCAGTTAGTGAGAAAAGGCAGACAGACGACGGAAAAGAAGTCGACGGCGCCGGCATTGTTGAAGAGCTACAATTCTTTAAAGAAGAAATCTTTAAACACTGCTTCCCCGCAGAAGCGTGGCGTGTGTACTTCCGTTAAGACAACGACTCCGAAAAAGCCGAATTCGGCGCTTCGCAAGATTGCCCGTGTACGTCTCTCTAACGGTATCGAGGTAACCAGCTATATCCCGGGTGAAGGACACAACCTTCAGGAGCATAGCGTGGTGTTAATCCGCGGCGGAAGAGTTAAGGATCTGCCGGGTACCAGATACCACATCATCAGAGGCACGCTTGATACCGCAGGCGTGGCGAAGAGACGTCAGGCGCGTTCCAAGTATGGCGCAAAGAGGCCGAAAGACGCGAAGAAGTAAAAATCTTTCCAGGGTGTATAGGAGAAGACGTTTGAAAGATTTCCGGTTAAAATCCTGAATCAGTTCGGGTTTTTAACATGGAGGCCTTCATTACAGAATCTCTTAAGCACGTTTTATAAGGAAAGAGCAGTGCCGGAATGAAATAAATATTGTTTTTCAGACGTTACAGTAAAACGTTCCGTATATCAGACATGTCAGGGAGAGACAGTTCGCCTCGCATGTGACCGGATATATTGAGGATTAACATATGAAAAATCCCGTGCACAGACACAATCCAAAAGTGAGTACCGTTGATCTAATCCTTGCAGGTATCTTACGATATAACAGATGACCGATTGAATTGTGCAGCAAAGTGAGATAAAACAGGAGTTTCATTTTCAGATGACGGATAGAAATCCGACACGAAACGGAAATTCTCACTGTAAGTTTTAAGACAGACTCACCTGCAGCAGTTATTCTCAGAGGATCTTAAGAGATACCGCAAAATCTTAATTAAGGAGGGAAGTACCGTGCCACGTAAAGGAAGAGCTCAGAAAAGAGATGTATTGGCCGATCCGTTATATGACAGCAAGCTGGTGACGAAGCTCATCAATAACATCATGCTGGACGGCAAGAAGGGCGTTGCCCAGAAAATTGTATACGGCGCTTTCGAACAGGTCGAAGCGAAGACCGGCAAGCCGGCACTCGAGGTATTCGAGCAGGCCATGAACAATGTAATGCCGGTTCTGGAAGTAAAGGCACGCCGCGTCGGCGGCGCTACCTACCAGGTGCCGATCGAGGTAAAGGCTGACAGAAGACAGGCCCTTGGCCTCCGCTGGCTTACCATGTTCTCCCGCAAAAGAGGCGAGAAGACCATGGAAGAGCGCCTGGCAAATGAGATCATGGACGCAGCGAATAACACCGGTTCGTCCGTGAAGAGAAAAGAAGACATGCACAAGATGGCAGATGCGAACAAGGCGTTTGCGCATTACAGATTCTAACAGGTCTTCAAGGAGGAAAATACGTTGGCTGGGAGAGAGTATCCATTAGAGAGAACGAGGAACATTGGCATTATGGCGCACATCGATGCCGGCAAAACGACATTGACCGAGCGCATCCTGTATTACACCGGCGTGAATTACAAGATTGGTGAGACACATGAAGGAACCGCGACCATGGACTTCATGGAGCAGGAGCAGGAGCGTGGTATCACCATCACTTCCGCCGCTACCACGTGCCATTGGACTCTTCAGAAAGAAAACAAACCGGCTCCGGGTGCTTTGGAGCACCGGATCAACATCATCGACACACCGGGCCACGTGGACTTCACCGTAGAGGTGGAGCGTTCACTCCGCGTACTTGACGGCGCTGTCGGCGTCTTCTGCGCGAAGGGCGGCGTTGAGCCCCAGTCCGAGAACGTGTGGAGACAGGCGGACAAGTACAATGTACCTCGTATGGCATTCATCAACAAGATGGACATCATGGGTGCAAACTTCTATGCCGCCGTGGAACAGATTAAGACCAGACTCGGAAAAAACGCGATTCCGGTTCAGCTGCCGATCGGCAAGGAAGATGAGTTCAAGGGCATCATCGATCTGTTCGAGATGCAGGCCTACATCTATAATGACGACAAGGGTGAGGACATCTCCATCGTGCCGATCCCGGAGGACATGAAGGATGAGGCGGAGCTTTATCATCAGGAGCTGATCGAGAAGATCTGCGAGACCGATGAAGAGCTGACCATGATGTATCTCGAGGACGAAGTTCCGGAGATTGATCAGTTAAAGGCGGCGCTGCGCAAGGCTACCTGTGCGGGCGAGGCCATTCCGGTCACCTGCGGTTCCGCATACCGCAACAAGGGCGTTCAGAAGATGCTGGACGCGGTCATCGAGTACCTGCCGGCCCCGACGGACATCCCGTCCATCAAGGGTACAGACATGGACGGCAACGAAATTGCACGTCATTCCTCAGATGAGGAGCCGTTCTCGGCACTGGCGTTCAAGATCGTTTCCGACCCGTTCGTAGGCAGACTGGCTTATATCCGTGTTTATTCCGGAACCTTAAATTCGGGTTCTTATGTATTAAACGCTACGAAAGACAAGAAAGAGCGTGTAGGACGTCTGCTCCTGATGCACGCGAACAAGCGCGAAGAGCTTGACAAGGCTTACGCGGGCGATATCGTGGCTGTGGTTGGCTTTAAGCTCACCGGCACCGGCGATACCATCTGTGATGAGCAGCATCCGGTGATCCTGGAGTCCATGGAGTTCCCGGAGCCGGTTATTGAGCTGGCCATCGAGCCGAAGACCAAGGCCGGCCAGGGCAAGATGAGCGAGGCGCTCGCAAAGCTTGCCGAGGAAGACCCGACCTTCCGCGCACACACCAATGCTGAGACAGGCCAGACCATCATCGCCGGCATGGGCGAGCTGCATCTGGAGATCATCGTGGATCGTCTGCTGCGTGAGTTCAAGGTAGAGGCCAACGTCGGCGCACCGCAGGTTGCTTACAAGGAGACCATCACGAAGTCCGTGGATGTGGATTCCAAGTACGCGAAGCAGTCCGGCGGCCGCGGCCAGTACGGTCACTGCAAAGTTAAGTTTGATCCGATGGATCCGAACGGCGAGAAGACATTCGAGTTCGAGTCCACGGTTGTCGGCGGCGCGATCCCGAAGGAATATATTCCGGCGGTCGGCGAAGGTATCGAGGAGGCAACGAAGGCCGGTATCCTGGCCGGGTTCCCGGTACTCGGTGTCCACGCAAACGTCTGGGACGGTTCCTACCACGAGGTCGACTCCTCCGAGATGGCGTTCCACATCGCAGGTTCCATGGCCTTCAAGCAGGCGATGCAGAAGGCAGATCCGGTTCTCCTCGAGCCTATCATGAAGGTTGAGGTAACCGTACCTGAGGATTACATGGGCGATGTCATCGGCGACCTTACCGCAAGGCGCGGCCGCATCGAGGGCATGGACGACATCGGCGGCGGAAAGATGATCCGCGGTCTCGTGCCTTTGGCCGAGATGTTCGGTTACTCCACCGACCTGCGTTCGAAGACGCAGGGCCGCGGCAACTACTCCATGTTCTTCGAGCGCTACGAGCAGGTGCCGAAGAGCGTGCAGGAGAAGATCGTAAGCGCACATCATAAATAATGATGTCATAAATGTTTAATAAGAAGAAATAAATTTGAAAAGATTTTAAAAATGGGGTTGAAATTGTAAGGAATTTACAATATAATGCATGTCAGCTGTGTTATTGCCCGCGAGGGCGACGGCGGGCAAAAACTTATATCATTTTCAAGGAGGATTTTTAAGGACATGGCAAAAGCAAAGTTTGAGAGAACCAAACCGCATTGCAATATCGGTACCATCGGCCACGTAGACCATGGTAAAACCACTTTAACTGCGGCTATCACAAAGACACTGAACCAGAGACTTGGCACCGGCGAGTTCATCGCTTTCGATCAGATCGACAAGGCTCCGGAAGAGAGAGAGAGAGGTATTACCATCTCCACCGCTCACGTAGAGTATGAGACCGCTAACAGACACTATGCGCACGTTGACTGCCCGGGTCATGCTGACTATGTAAAGAACATGATCACCGGTGCTGCTCAGATGGACGGCGCTATCCTTGTAGTAGCAGCTACCGATGGCGTTATGGCTCAGACCAAGGAGCATGTGCTTCTTGCCCGTCAGGTAGGCGTTCCTTACATCGTTGTATTCATGAACAAGTGCGACATGGTAGACGATGAGGAGCTTCTTGAGCTCGTTGACATGGACATCAGAGAGCTCTTAAACGAGTACGAATTCCCGGGAGATGACACTCCGATCATCCAGGGTTCCGCACTTCTTGCTCTGGAAGATCCGTCCAGCGAGTGGGGCGACAAGATCATGGAGCTGATGGATGCGGTAGACGAGTACGTTCCGGATCCGGTTCGTGACACAGACAAGCCGTTCCTTATGCCTGTTGAGGACGTATTCACCATCACCGGTCGTGGCACCGTTGCTACCGGCCGTGTAGAGCGTGGTACCCTTCATCTGTCTGAGGAAGTTGAGATCCTTGGTGTATCCGAGGAGGCTCGCAAGACCGTTGTTACCGGTATTGAGATGTTCCGCAAGCTTCTTGACGAGGCTCGTGCAGGCGACAACATCGGCGTTCTTCTTCGTGGCGTTCAGAGAACCGACATCGTTCGCGGTCAGGTTGTCTGCAAGCCGGGTTCTGTAAAGTGCCACAGAAAGTTCACCGGCCAGGTGTACGTTCTGACCAAAGAAGAGGGTGGCCGTCATACGCCGTTCTTCAACAACTATCGTCCGCAGTTCTATTTCAGAACCACCGACGTTACGGGTGTTTGCAATCTGCCTGAAGGTACCGAGATGTGCATGCCTGGCGACAATGTTGAGATCACCGTGGAGCTCATCCACCCGATCGCTATGGAGCAGGGCTTAAGCTTCGCTATCCGTGAGGGCGGCAGAACCGTAGGTTCCGGCAAGGTTGCGAAGGTTATCGAGTAATTGATGACTGTAAGGAATTGTCTTGAGAAGTGTAGTTTGATTGCATAAATCGGACAGGGTGGCTTAAGACAGAACCGTTGTGCTTTGCACTTAAAGTATGAAAATATGAATGGAAATTCCCCGGAGGGTTATGCCTTTCGGGGAGTTTTTGTAAAGTTAAGGTTTCGTGAATGGCAATAACGCAAGAGGCAGAAATGACAGAAGAAATGAATTGACGAAGATATCGCGATATGTTATTTTAGCGAATAGCTAAGCCAGGCATGGGGTTTTTGTGCCCGGGAAGGAGGAAGCAAATATGCAAAAATCAGATCCGGAATTGTTGAAACAGATTCATGAGGCGTATACTTATTGTAAGGAAGTATTTGAGCCGAGAAGGCTGCTCATCGAAGAGTCTTTTAATCTGGAAGACGAGGAAGAAGTAGAGTTTTTTGGTGTTGTCAGCAGTTTTTTCCTTCAAAAGAAGCAGGAAAGTTTGATAAATCAGTAAACTAATAATGAGAGCAAGAGGTCTTGAAGGTACTTCTGGATTTACAGATTTTGTTTTTGAAGTATCAGGATTTGACTTTCAATATTATAGATTTGGATTAGGAAGTGTGTCTGATATGAAAAATGAAATCATAACATATACCTTGTACGCTGGCCCGAATGGGGCCGGGAAGACAACACTTTATAAAGCAGCATTTGTAGATCCTGGTGAAAAACGAGTAAATTCAGATGAAATCCTGAAGGAAAACGGGGGTGACTGGAAGAATCAAAAAGACCAGTTTCATGCGATGAAAGAAGCCGCACGAAGAATCAGGACATACATCAATCAAGGGATTTCTTTTAATCAGGAAACAACGCTTGCCGGGAAAAGTATCTTTGGAATGATCAGGAAAGCAAGAGAATGTGGCTATACAATTAATCTGTATTATATTGGCCTGGCGGATGAGAATCTGGCGGTCCGACGTGTAATGGAACGTGAAAGAAATGGTGGACATGGGATTCCAGAAGAGGACATAAGACGCAGATATAGATCATCAATGGAAAATCTCAATAAAATTATTCCATTATGTGATAACATAGAAATTTATGATAATACAATAAAATTTTACGAAGTAGCCAAAAAAATAAATGGGATATGGATGAAATTTGATGAACACTGTATGTGGCTTAGCAAGAATGTGCAGTTTGATTCATGATTATAGAAAGGAAACAGATAGAATCTATAATGTACGATATATATGACGATTGGTGCGTAAGACAGATGACTGTAAACGGATTAGTTGGTGTAATCAGGAGGAAACATGGAGGAATTAACCCGGAAATTATTATATGAATGGTATGACCTGGCCAATAAATACGGCCACTATTATCACGATTTGGACGAGCCGCTTGTGCCGGACGAGGTGTACGATGAGCTGATGCAGAAGATCAAGCGTGCGGAATTGGAGCACCCGGAGTGGATGCGAGAGGACTCGCCGACACAGCATGTGAGTGGAACGCCTGCGAAAGTGAACCTTGGCAAGGTGGCGCATCCGGAGCAGATGCAGTCTCTCGATGATAAGTTCAGCCGGGAGGAAGTGGAGAACTGGTATTACGGTATTGGCGTGGAGAAAGCAGGCGCGGATGCAAATTTTGACGTGGAAGCGAAAATCGACGGTCTGTCTGTCGCACTGGAGTACGTGGACGGCGTGTTTGTGCAGGGGTCGACCCGCGGTGATGGCTGGGTCGGTGAGGATGTGACCGAGAATTTGAAGCGCGTGCGCGGTGTTCCGATGAAGCTTCGAGATGTGGGTGACCAAATTGCCGTGCCACGAGTTCTTCGTGTCCGCGGCGAGGTCGTGATGTTAAATGAAGACTTTAAACGGCTGAACGAGGAGCGGGAGAAAAACGGGGAGGATCTTTACGCGAACCCCAGAAACGCAGCGGCGGGAACATTGCGCGTGCTGAACCCGGAGCTGGTGGCGAAGAGAGGGCTGACGCTGATTGCGTTTAATATATTGTATGCGGAAGAAATTAATTCAGAGAATGTTTCTGATTCTAATTCTGAGGAGGACAGAAGCCAGGACACGAATTTGATGGAGAGTGAGAGTCCGCAGACAGACGCGAATCCGTCGAAGGATGGAGCTTCACGTAATATATCGGGAGAAGACGAAGCGATTTTAAAGATTCGTCCCGGCGTAACTCAACTGGGTGACCTTGCTTATCTGGAGCAGCTCGGCTTCCGTACTACGCCGCATATCCCCTGCGATAACATGGACGACATCTGGGCAGCTATCGAAAAAATCGGTGAAGAGCGCGAACACTATCCTTACTGGACGGACGGCGCGGTCGTAAAGGTAAACCATCGTTCCGCGCAGGATCGCCTGGGCGTGACGACAAAGTTCCCGCGCTGGGCTATCGCCTACAAATATAAATCCGAAGAAAAGACCACAAAGGTGGTGCAGATCATTGTACAGACGGGCCGGACAGGCGTGCTGACGCCGAAGGTGGAGTTCGAACCTGTGGAACTGGGCGGCTCAGTGATCCGCTACGCGACCCTGCACAATCCGGGGCATATGAAGGCGCTGGGCGGAATTGCACCAGGCGATATGATCGATGTCAGCAAGGCGGCGGAAATCATCCCGCAGGTACTCCGTGTGCACACGGACCTGCGGCAGCCGGGCGTGGAACCATTTGAGATCACGGTATGCCCGTCCTGCGGTGCGGAAGCGGTGATCAGTGTGGAGGATGAAATCGAGATCGCCCGCTGCCCGAACATGAATTGCCCGGCGCAGAAGAGCCGTTATTTCCAGTTTGTGGCGAGCCGGGATGTGCTGGACATCACCGGAATGGGACCGGCTGTAGTGGAGCAGTTCCTGGAGCAGGGTTATATGGAAAATCTGCCGGATATTTTTGCTCTTGCGCAGTACCGCGAGCAGATGATCGCGCTGCCGAGGCTCGGCGAAAAAGCGGTAGATAAGCTGCTGGCCGCCATTGAGACCGCAAAAACGCGGCCGCTTTCGCGCGTAATCACCAGCCTTGGCATCGAAGGCTGCGGTAATCACATCGGCGGTATTCTGGAAGCAAACTATCCGGACATGGACGCCATCGGGAAAGCTACGGAAGAAGAACTGATGAGCTTGAACGGCATCGGCGGAATTCTCGCAAAAGCCATTGTCACCTGGTTTGCGAACCCGGACAATCAGAAAATCCTGAAGGGCCTCGCGGCTGCAGGTGTGACCATGACTTCCGCGACCTATGGGGCAGCGGAGGAAAAGGCAGCAGGTATGTTTGAAGGTATGACCTTCGTGCTCACCGGCACTCTCGACACCATGACGCGAAACGAGGCGAAAAAGCGCATCGAGGAGAAGGGCGGCACCGTGACGGGAGCTGTTTCAAAGAATACGAATGTTCTTGTGGCGGGTGAAAAGGCCGGTTCGAAGCTCACCAAAGCGCAGGCGCTTGGAATTCCGGTGTGGACAGAGGGAAAACTGCTGGAAAAGCTGGACTAAGCAATCTTTTATTGAATGGATGGCTGAGAAGAGCGTGATGTCAGATTATGCCGTCATTTTTGGTGTATGAGATAATTTGGTGTGACAACTAGGAAAAACGTTATATTATAATTTGTATGGATGCTGTTTGATGATACAGGTGAGGTTCTGAATTGATACAGTATGAACAAAACAGAAAACAGAGAAATATTTGTTTGATTACAGCATTAGAATAGATACTGAAAAATAAGTGTAATTGCTGATTGGAAAAATTGAAATGAGTAAAATCGAGGATAATAATTTCTGGCAGGAATTCGCGGAAATCCTCCTGTACTGGTTCGACGGCAACCGCCGCATCCTCCCCTGGCGTGAGAACCCGACGCCCTACCGGGTGTGGGTCTCCGAAATCATGCTCCAGCAGACGAGGGTCGAGGCGGTGAAGCTCTATTATGACCGGTTTCTGGCAGAACTGCCGGACATCGGGGCGCTGGCACAGGCGAAAGAAGAGAAGCTGTTAAAGCTCTGGGAGGGGCTCGGTTATTACAACCGGGTAAAAAACATGCAGCAGGCTGCGCAGACGGTTATGCTGCGTTATGGCGGAAAACTTCCGGAGGACTACGAGACGCTGATCGAGCTGAAAGGGATCGGTTCTTACACGGCAGGCGCGATCTCGTCCATCGCTTACGGTCGAAAGGTACCGGCAGTGGATGGAAATGTGCTCCGCGTCATGACAAGGAATCTGGAATATGACGGTGACATCTTAAAAGACAACACGAAGAAATATTTCTTTCGTCTGCTGAAAGAACACATGCCGTCGGATCGCCCGGGTGATTTTAACCAAGCGCTGATGGAACTGGGGGCCCTCGTATGTGTCCCGAACGGGAAACCGCTGTGTAACGACTGCCCGCTCTACGGCACCTGCCTGGCCAGACGGAACGGCACGATGGAGGAATATCCCGTGAAGTCGGGGAAAAAGCCCCGCAGGATCGTGAACATGACGGTGTATCACATCACGGACGCGGAGGGAAGGCTTCTCATTCGCAGGCGCACCGCACCGGGGCTGCTGTCAGGGATGTGGGAACTGCCGAATATGGAGCAGGGAGCGGAGCCGGGTGAGAAACTGAATGTGCGGTCGGTACAGGAAATGGAAGATAAAATGAACGTGCAAACAGGGCAGAAAACGGAAGAAAAAGTAAGGATAATGAGTACTCCGGAAGATTCGGAAGCAGACGAGATTATCATAAAACAAATAGTGAAAGGAAAACACATTTTCAGCCACGTTGAGTGGCACATGGTGTGTGTAAAAATGCAAATGACAAGCAAAATCGGGAGTTTGCGAAAAGAAGTTGAGCAGAACTTCCCTGGCGAACTGGTGTGGGCCTCCGAAGAAGAACTGAGGGAGAAGTATGCGTTGCCGACGGCGTTTTCTATGTGGGTGTGAGCACTATACAGGCTGGCACAAAACTACGAGGTTCGAACAAGATTTTAAACAAGATTTTGAACAAGATTTTGAACAAGGTTCGAATAAGGTTTGAACAAGGTTTCGAATAAGATTATGAACAAGATTAAGCACGGAATGGAAAAAGGAGAGAAATATGGCACAGGATTACGGTTTTACAAAAAAGGACTGGGCGCTTTTCAGGGAAAAGGCTCCCGACTGAATTCAGTGACGAACTGAGGGACAGGGTGAAGTTTATCATGGATATATGGAAGTAACGGAGGGAAAAATGTCAAAGCAAGAAGTACAAAGCGAGGGGCAAATGCCAAAGCAGGGGATACAAAACGAAGCAGAAATATCAAAAGTGAAATCACATAGTAGGATATCAAAGAAAAAGGAATTCACTCTTCCACCCAATTTCGCCCTGCGAACCGGCCTGATGTGCATCGGGATCCTGCTCATGGGCCTGATGCTTTCGGTTCTCATGAAGCTGAATCTGGGCACGGACCCGTATTCCTGCTTTGTGAAAGGCTTTTCCGGTCAGGTCGGCATCAGCTACGGCAACGCGCAGCTTTTGGTGCAGCTGGTGCTGTTTGTATTCGTAGTGCTGTTTGCGAGAAATTTGATTGGCATCGGCATGATCGCGAATATGGTCTTTCTGGGCTATATCACGGATTTTGGTACATACGTGCTGGATCGCTTCGTGGCGGAATCGGCGTGGGAGATCGCTGCGGTGCGCTACGGGTTGCTGATCCCTGCGCTTGCCGTATTTATCTTCGGCGCGGCGCTGTATATGGCGGTGGATCTGGGCATGTCGCCCTATGACGGGATGCCGTTTCTGATTACGGATTTTCTGAATTTTCTGCTGAAAAAACAGGATGAAGCGGGTCGCAGGGTGGATTTGAAGGATACGCAGTCAAAGGGGGATGGCAAGTTGTCCCAGACAGGGGCGACGGGCCAGGAAGAAATATCTGTTGAAAAAAGAAAGAATCGCGAAGTCCCCTTCCGTGTGGTGCGCATGGTGTGGGATTTTACCTTTATGACGCTGGGCTATTTTCTGGGTGGTATTTTTGGCGCGGTGACAGTGCTGCAGATGCTGTTTCTGGGAACGGCCATTTCCTGGGTGCGGAAGAAGATTGAGCCGCTGCTGGAGGAGAAGACTGCATAGAAGACTGTATAAAAGAAAAGATTGCCAGGGAATCTTATAAGCGAATCATTATCATCAGGAATTTGGAACAGTACGGATCACAGTATTTTAACGGACAAGAGGTATGATGACACCAGGGCCAGAATATTATCGAGAGCAGGAAGAGACTCTACATAAAAAAGTAAGGTTTCGGGGACACTTAAGATAACACATAAAAAATTGTTAATAACAAACTCTCATGCCCTTATTCGTCCGGCCGAATGACAGACTTTTATGGTAAAATGGGGTTGTTTTGATATTCAAAAAAGAGTAGAATTATCCGTGGCTTGATGTTTAAGAATATCAGCAATTTAATCTGATAATAACAGCGATATTGTGTAAAAAGCGAGTGCGTCGATGGCGTGGTGAGAGATTTACCGGAGAGTCTGTTTACGGAAACTCCGAAGAAACAAATTTTTCGAGATTTCTCTGCTGTTTTGACGTCTGCACTCTGAAACGAGGTAAAACATGTTTATTTTAAGAAAACTTTACTGCCGCACCTTCCAGACAGCCTTCCGCATCGCGCTGCCGGTGCTGCCCTACCGCAATCCGAAGGTGGTGGATTCCACCACGAAAATTCCATCCATCCTGCGGAAACGCCACGTGGATTCCGTCATGATCGTGACGGACGCGGGCGTACACGGGCTGGGGCTGATCGAGCCGTTAAAAAGAGCTCTTACAAAGTGCGACATTACTTACTGCGTGTATGACAGGACGGTGCCGAATCCGACCATCGAAAATGTGGAGGAAGCCCGGAAGATGTACTTAAAGCACGACGCACAGGCTCTCATCGCCTTCGGCGGAGGATCGGCCATGGACTGCGCGAAGGCCTGCGGCGCGAGGATCGCGAGGCCGAAAAAGAGTCTGAACGAGATGGGCGGCATCTTAAAGGTAATGCGGCCCATCCCGCTGCTGATCGCCGTGCCGACGACAGCCGGGATGGGCAGTGAGACGACGCTGGCGGCGGTCATCAAAGACCCTGCGACGAATCATAAGTATGCGATCAACGACTTCCCGCTGATCCCGCGCTATGCGGTGCTGGACTACCGCGTGACCATGGGGCTGCCGAAGAGCATCACGGCCACCACTGGCATGGATGCACTGACCCACGCGGTGGAGGCGTACATCGGGCGGTCAACCACGGCCGAGACGCGGGCGCTGGCCGAGGAGGCTGTGCGGCTGATCTCGCAGTATTTAAAGCGGGCGTATGATGATGGCAGTGACCGGGAGGCCAGGGAGGGGATGCTCCGCGCGGCCTTCTGCGCGGGCGAGGCATTTTCCAAATCTTATGTGGGCTACATCCACGCGGTGGCGCATGCCGTCGGTGGCAGGTACGGCACGCCACACGGGCTGGCGAACGCAGTGATTTTGCCGATCGTCCTGCGCATGTACGGTGAAGCATGTGAGGCAAAGCTGGCAAAACTGGCGAAGATCGCCGGGGTCGCCCGGGATTGCAACACAGACGAGGAGGCGGCGGAACTGTTCATCAGCTGGATCGAGGAGATGAATGCTTCCATGGACATTCCGGATCATCTTGAGGAGATCCGCGAGGAGGATATCCCCGCGATGGCGCGGTATGCCGACAAGGAGGGCAATCCGCTCTACCCGGTGCCGGTGCTGATGGATCGGGAAGAGCTGGAAGAGATCTTCTTTGCGGTGAAGGGGGAAGAGTAAGCGACTGATTTGCCGGAAGCTGCCGGAAAACTTATTCGGTTCGAAAATTATTTTTGGATTGGAATATCAGTGTATGTATGAAGTATGGAAGAAATGCCCAACGAAATTGACACCAAACATGGCGACGGAAACCGCAGCGACAATGCATGACGTAAGGAAGAAATATTCGACAGACTCGACAGAGAAAAGGAACTGAAAAAGTAACTGTTGGGATGTGAAGGAAGGGAGCAGCAAATACCATGGATATAGAAAACCTTGTTGAAAAACAGCGCATATATTTCGCCACCGGCCGGACGCACCGCGTGGATGTGCGCATCAGGGCGCTCGAGCGCCTGGAACTGTCGATTCTGGATCACGAGAAAGAGCTGAGTGAAGCTTTAAAGAGCGATCTGGGCAAATCCCGCTCGGAGTCTTACATGTGCGAGATTGGGCTCACGCTTTCGGAGTTGCGCTACTTAAAGAGGCATTTAAAGCTCTGGGCCATGGACAAGGTGGTGCCGACGCCGCTCTCACAGTTTCCGGGTATGAGCTTTGTCACAAAAGAGCCCTACGGGGTCACGCTCATCATGTCCCCGTGGAATTACCCGGTGCTGCTGACGCTGGAACCTCTGGCGGGGGCCATCGCCGCAGGCAACTGCTGCGTGGTGAAGCCGTCAGCCTATTCGCCGGCAACCTCTGCGGTTATGGCGAAGATCATCGATGACGTGTTTCTGCCGGAGTACGTGGCGGTGGTGGAAGGCGGAAGAAAAGAGAACAGCCAGCTACTGGATCAGAAATTCGACTATATCTTCTTCACCGGAAGTGTCGCTGTGGGCAAGCTTGTCATGGAAAAAGCCAGTGCCAATCTGACGCCGGTGACGCTGGAGCTGGGCGGCAAGAGCCCGGTTATCATCGACAGTACCGCGAAGATTCCCCTGGCGGCCCGCCGTATTGTCTTCGGGAAATATTTAAATCTCGGCCAGACCTGCGTGGCGCCGGACTATGTGCTGGTGTGTGAGGATGTGAAGGAGCAGTTTCTTGCCTGCCTGAAAAAGGAAATTCGACGCCAGTTCGGCGAACGGCCGCTGGAAAACCCGGACTACGGAAAGATGATCAACGAGAAACACTTTCACCGGGTGTGCGGGCTGATTCGGCCGGAGAAAATCATCTGCGGCGGCGAGGCTGACCTTGCCACCTTAAAAATCGCCCCGACCGTTTTAAGTGACGTGACGGCGGATGATGCGGTAATGCAGGAGGAAATCTTCGGTCCGGTGCTGCCGGTCATTTCCGTGAAGTCGGTGGATGAGGCCATTTCCTTCGTAAACGCCCGGCCGCGTCCGCTGGCGCTATATATCTTCACGGAGGATAAACGCACTGAGCGAAAGGTGCTGGAGAGCACATCCTACGGCGGCGGGTGTATCAATGATGTGGTCATCCACCTGGCCACCTCCTATATGGGCTTCGGCGGCGTGGGGAACAGCGGCATGGGCAGTTACCACGGGAAGAAGAGCTTCGAGACATTTACCCATGAGAAGAGCATTATGAAGAAATATACCTTCATGGATATGCCGCTGCGGTATCAGCCATACTCGAAGATCAAGGATCTTATGGTACGGACATTTGTGAGGTAGAGGGTAAACTGGCAAAGGATTTGGCAGGTTTTCTTTCCTCGAAGAAAAAAAGCGAGGAACAGTATGGCAGAAACCGAAGCGAAGAAGGAAAGATTTACCACAGCGGAGGAAAGCAGTAGAATCGTAGAATTGCGCCTTGAAGACAGCTTTGCGAAAAGAAAAAGACGGGAAAGGCAACGATGCCAGCGTGGCAGGAGTGGCTTATAGCCTGCCAGACAGGAAAGAGATGCTAAAAGTTTTAGGGAGTGAGGGGAGGTGCCGGGTGAAGAAAAACAGAATGCCGATTGGTATGGACAGTTTTGAAAAAATCCGAACTGGCGAATACTATTACGTAGATAAAACGGGATTTATCAGAGAACTTCTGAATAATCATGGCGAGGTGAACCTGTTTACCAGGCCAAGGCGGTTCGGGAAGAGCCTGAACATGAGTATGCTCAAAAGTTTCTTTGAGATTGGAACAGATCAAGGCCTGTTCGAGAGTCTGGCGATTATGGAAGAAGCCGACATGTGCAAAGAATACATGGGGCAGTTCCCGGTTGTCTCTGTTTCTTTAAAACAGGTTTCGGGAGAAAAATATGAGCGTGCGGAAAATAACGTCTGGGATATCGTCAGCATGGAAGCGAGAAGAATTTCCTCCATGTTGGACAGTGAAAAACTGACCGGGGACGACAAATGGCGGCTTCAGCAGCTGATCCGAAAGGAAGGCTTGCTGGACAGCAGCCTGAATGTGCTTTCAGAGATTCTTCGCAAGTACTACGGCAAGAGAGTTATCATCCTGATTGACGAGTATGATGCCCCCTTGCAGAATGCTTTTGATAAGGGCTACTACGAGAGTATGGTTCTCCTGATCCGTCAGATGTTTGGTTATGCGTTAAAGTCAAATGAGAGCCTGGAATTTGCCGTCCTCACCGGCTGCATGCGCATATCAAAAGAGAGCCTGTTTTCGGATCTGAATAATCCCAAGATTTTTTCGCTCGTTGACGACTGGTGTGATGAGTGGTTCGGTTTCACGGATGGCGAAGTAAGGAAGCTTTTGGCTGATTTTGGGCTGGATGAATATTATCAGACCACGAAAGACTGGTATGACGGATATCGTGTGGGTGTTACGGATGTTTACTGCCCGTGGGATGTGATTAACTGGTGTGACCAGATTCTTACGACTTCCGATAAAATGCCGCGAAACTACTGGGCGAATGCCGGACAGAATAACATTATTTACCGTTTTGCCGACATGTCTGAGGATGCCGACCGCTACGAGATGGAGCTCTTATCTCAGGGAGGCACGGTAGACAAGGAGCTTTCTTTCGAACTGACCTACGGGGACATTTACAGCAGCATCGACAACCTGTGGAGCGTTCTCTTCACGGCAGGCTATCTCACGCAGCGTGGGCGAAACGAGGACGGGACATACCGCCTCTCGATTCCGAATCGTGAGCTGCTTAAGGTCTTCGCCGGACAGATTCAGAAATGGTTTATGGAGAAGATGGAAGGCGGCTTGCAGAGCTTCTACCGGGCGTTTGAAAACGGAGACGCGAAGGAAATCGAGGATTGCATTGACATGTGCCTGAAGGAATCCATCAGCTTTATGGACGGCGGAAACACGGAGGAGCAGAAGGAATCCTGGTATCACGCTTTCGTGCTGGGCATGGCGAAAGGCAGGCGCGGCTGGGTCGTGAAGTCGAACCGCGAGGCCGGAAAGGGCCGTGCGGATATCATCCTGATCGAGCGGCTGAAGAATAAAGGGATTATCATTGAGGTGAAGCACACGGATGATGCGGGAAAACTGAAAGAAAAGGCAGAAGAAGCCTGTGATCAGATCCGGGACACGAATTATGATGAATTTTTCCTCGGATTTAGCATAGGCCGCATCGAAGAGTATGGGATGGCTTTCTCCGGAAAAAAATGCATGGTGTTAAAGCGGATGTCGTAACGCGAAGATATGGGGGTATGCCTGTGCATGTCCCATTTGCCCTGCTATTTACACAACCGCTTCCACTGGTATCCTGCCATTTGTCTACCGCAGAGGAACATTTCAAACTTATCTTTTACTGTGCATCTTCCAGTTCTCGCTTCAGCCTGTTCAGTTCCTCGATTAACCCACCCAGGTGCTCGGCGTCCATTGCAACACAGTCTTCGAGGATGTCCAGATAGGACATAGCTTTCTCTTCGGATGCCGTCTGCGAGGTTTCCCAGACGTAAGTTTCCGGAATATAACTTGCCAGGAGGGGGATGACCTCTTCCTGAACACAGGCAGTTTGTTCTTCGTCCCATTCTGCAAACCAGTAGTTTACGGAACCGTAAAAATAATATCCGCGATAGGCTTCCTGGATGGTGCTGTGGAGCTCAAACCAGAAACTGACCTCCTGCAGATCGAAGTCGTAATCATCCGCATAGGGCAGGTAAAAATCGAGAAAATCCAGATCCGAGAGGTATTCCGAAGCCTGGTCGGCCCGCAGGTCGGCAAAATATTCAAAATCCTCAGGGAGAATGCCGTGATCCTGCAGGGCGCGGCTTAGTTCAGCGGAGACGGTATAGTCCGTAAGGTTCCGGCAATATTCTGTGAGGGTGAGACAAACGGCTTCAATTTCGGCTTCGGTGTCCGCAAGGGAGAGTGTTCCGTCAAGATAGCTTTCCACAGCGGAAAGCGCCAAATCAAACTGAACTCCGTAACTGTCATAGTCGAGGATGATGGGCAGATATTCAGCGATGATGTCCTGAAAGCTGAGAGCGTCCGTATCGTTGTCGTCAGCTGCAGAGTCCGTACTTTCGTCATCGGTCGCGGAAGAGTCAATACCGTCCTCATCATTGTTTGCAGTGTCTGTATCGCCGGGCGCAGACAGGGAACCGTCGCCGGAGATGGGAGTTCCGCTTCCTGAACTTCCACAGCCGGCTGTCGTTAAGACTGAGACCGCAAGAAAAAGCAGGCACAGAATTTTTCCGGGAAATGGGTGATTTTCGTGCAGACGGAACATCGGAAAACGCAGGAAACTATCTTTTATTTTCATGTGTGTACATATCAATAACATATTTCCACCTTTAATATAATGATGATGCTGGGGTCAAAAGTTATGACACCACGGATTACTCCGCGCTTCCGGAGTCAACGTGAAGTGTTTACTCCTGTTCCCTGGTGTCACCATATCATGATACCGGATGCCGGAATGATACACTGCTGTTTATTCCCACTCAATCTGATATCCCCGCGCTGTCATGTCGACCTGCGCTGCCTGTAAGGCTTCGGCGGCTGTCTGCATGGCGGCGTACACTTTATCCGCATTCTGGTCAGACAGAGAGGTTATCCGGTAATAGGTCTGGAAAAGCGTGTTGTAGCGGCTGTCATTCAGAATGGTGGCTGCGTCTTCCGGCGCAAACGCCACCAGCACGTAATCGAACGTGTAGAACAGCCAGGCGGTACAGGCATCCAGATAATTCTGATACACTTCCACAATTTCCTCACGGTCTTCCGTATCAGCGTAAACGCCCTCCGTGCCGATCATGCGGGAGAGCTCGGCGAGCGCCTGCGAGGCGACAGACTTCATCGTGCCCGGCATCAGGCAGAGCTCCTGAAGCTGTTCGATCGGAAAGGCTGGGTTCAGGCTGATCAGATCCGAGAGCAGATCATCCGAGAGGGTGACGGAAGGAAGAGTTTCAATGTAATTTGTGCGGTTCGTGATCAGTGTGTCGAGTTCTGCGAGGGCTTCGGCATCGCCGGACAGAACATCTGCATCCGCAGCCAGCGTCAGGACTTTTTGCTGTGCGGTGATTTCGAAGCTCACGGTTCCCATGTTGGATTCCAGACAGGAGATGGCGCGGTCGATGGTAAGCTGCTCTTCTTCGGTGTAAGAGGAAGAGGCACCGGAAGAATCGAGGGAGTTATCAGAAGAGCCGCCGGAGGAACTGTCGGATCCGCCGGAAGAGCTTCCGTTGCCATCGGAAGAGTCGCCGGAGCTGTCAGAAGAATTCCCGAAAATACCGCCCGTGCGCACTTGCTTCCGGACTATCACTCCACCGATCATGAGGACGCACACGAGACAGACGGCCAGAACGGCACTTACCTTTCGAATAAGCTTTTGCCGCTTTTTCTGTCCGGCCAGCCGTGACCGGCTCTCCTGCTCCGTTACCCGCAGGGAAGCGAGCAGGTTGTCGTAGACCAGCGTATACAGTTCTTCGTTATCCTTTGCCAGCAGATCCGGGGTGGCGATCATCTGCTCTAAGAGCGACAGGTCGGCGCGCAGAGCCGAGATATCCTGGTAGCGCTTGCGGGGGAGCGTATGCAGCCCGCGCGCCAGAATCTGGTAAACTTTAAAACGCGCAGAATCCGGTTCTTCGGCCAGAATTTCGAAGCCCTGCTTAAAACAGCGCCGCAGGCCGTTCCCCAGAACTTCATTTTCGGAGAGCGGACGACCGGCGAGCATGCGGAAAAAGACGGCGCAGACCGAGTACAGGTCGGTGGCGGGGCCGATGTCCGAAAGGTGACGCAGCGAAACCTCCGGTGCCGAGTAGCCGGCCTTTTCGCTGAACGCAAACTCCCGCCCGGCAGCATCGCGCGTGTCCCAGATGCTGTTGTAGTCGATCAGCAGCGCCTGGGTGGGGAGCAGCAGGATGTTGTCCGGACTGATGTCCAGGTGCAGGTAGCCGCTGCGGTGAAAACATTCCAGGGCATCGAGCAGCTTGTTCAGGACGGAAATGATATCCTTAAGCCTCCATTCCATCTGTCCGCGGGTCAGCATGGTCTCCAGGTTTTCCCCGCCGTGAACGGAGAGAACCGTGTAGTAAGTGCCGTATGCTTCATAGGAATTGAGGTTGCCGGATACTCGCTCCGGGTGGCTTTTTAACAGTGTCAGGTTGGCGCGGTTTCCGGCCTCGAAACGGTTCTTAAGGTCGGAAAAGAGAGTTGCCCCTTCTGCCGTGCAGCAGACATTTTCAGCTTCGTCCCGATAGATTTCGCCGTGCGGAGATATGGGGAACAATTCCTTGATAAAAACGTGGTGGGAAATATCCCCGGAAAGCGCGTCCATGTACTCGGCACGGTAGACAATGGAGCTGGCACCTGTGCCTTCCACGGAAGTGATCCGGTAGGCAGTGTCGCCGAGCACAAGCACGCTTCCTTCTTTTCGGATTGTTCGTTCCACGAAAAATCCCTCCTTTTCCCGGTACAAAAGTTAATGAAGCATTCATTTAAGCTTTCTCAACCCTGTTGTCATGAAATTCGGGTCAGAATCCTGTATGACAGAGCTGGCATTTCGCCAGGCGTACCGATTTTGAGCTGATTTTAGCAGAAGGGAAGAAACTTAACGGCAAGTTTTTTCCCACAGATTATCACTGCACGATGCCATTTCAAAGTCATGACACGGGGGAGCCCTTCATGCTGCGCACTGCCATCCTTACATATCTTTAAACAGCACCTCAATTGCGTTTTTTACGTTCTCACTCATAGAATCCTGTTCATCGTACTCTGCGCGGAGCGCATAGAGTACCAGACAGTCGAAGGGGTTACCCGGGTCAAGAAGGTTCATTCCGTAATGTTCGAGAAAGAGATTGATCTGATTCAGGCGGATCTCCAGACGTTCTTCCGGGTCATCCTCGATCAGGTCTTCATAATAAATATCCCGGTTTGACTCATCGTCATCATCCGCGTAGGCCGGATTGTACTCAAAGTCCTCCGTGATCAGAAAGAGGAGCAACAACACCTTGCGGCTGACATCGATGGTGCGGTTCTTCATGCGGGTGATCATGGTTTCGGTGGGCCAGTTTTTCTTTATGACCTTCTGTAAATAGGAAAGCTTTGCCACGCGCTTCGTGTCCGGCACGTTCATGCGCATGTATTCATCCACAATATGGCCGATGGACTGGTAGCCTTCTCCGCCTTCGGGATCCTGCAGATACCCCAGCAGTTCCATAAACTTTTCGTACGCGGTCTCGTGGATCTCTCCGAACTGGGTAGCGTACAGGGTAAAGAAACTGCGCAGGTCATCCTCGGTGTCCACGTGGGCGAAGTCATCCCGCAGTTGCCTTGTGTAGATGACGGGCGAACCGGTGGTATCGCCGGAGGCCATCAGCGCGGCGCGGGCAGCCTGGCCGTCGCGCATGCCGTCTTCATACAGCGGTTTCATCCGCGCGAGAAGTGCCTGCGCATCCGCCCAGGAAAGACCGGTGCGCAGCGCGTAGGCGTACACCAGCTCCTGCGGATTCCGGTAGTGGATGCCGCAGTCGGACGCGCTGGCAAGCAGACGGTTTGCCGCACCCTCGGAAAGCCCCAGAACGAAGGCTATCTCAAAGAGCTGTTCGCGGTTCTGCGGTGTATTGCTGCCGTTCATCCAGTTGCGAACTTTGCGCTGGATGCCCGAGAGCTCAGAACCGGAAAGCTTTGCCAGCCCCCGGGACAGACGGGGTGCAAGATCTGCGTGCGGATATACTTCTGTCAGAACATCCGGAAAGGTTCGGTAGAGAGCGCCGTCTTCCAGAAAGGCAATCATCTCGGAAGGAGTCATGGCGCGCGACTTTATCTCGTCAAAATTGTGTGTGGAAATGCGTGTCCGGAAAGAATTCATGGAGTTCCCTGTCTTTCTTAAAGTATAAGTTGTGAACTTTAAAATACAGTATAGCTTATCTGACATTTGATTACAATCTTTTTATAAAAAATTAGTTGTAAGTATACAAAAAAGATGATAGAATCAGACACAGTTTCGACACAAATTGACAGCTTTATGTTTGTGAACATGCGGCGTTGCACATGCAGAGTTTTTATGCACATGGGTTCCAAAAGTGTCGTCTGACGGCGAAACTTTGGAAATATTCCGGCTTGCGCCGAACGTGGCACGGCGCGGCGGGCAGGGAGACAAGCCCCCGTTTGATTATGATATGCTTTGCATGTCTGCCATGTTTGGCTCGCAGAGACAGGATGAATAAAAAGACCCTCCCCGGGTACAGAAATGTAACCGGGGGGGGTCTTAGTATATTCCTGAAAATCTGCGGAAGAAACTTGCCGAATCGTGTAAAAGCCGGTGGTATAACGGGCGACATCGAAAGAAAACACATGCTGTGCGCCATTAAAACAGCGAATGTGAAACCGGAAAGTTTCCGGAGAAGTGCGGAGGTTGCAATGAGGAAAAGAACAGAAAAAACAGAACTGAAAAAAAGATATGCCGGGCAGCGATACGGGAAAATCCTGCTGCTTGCGGCAGTACTTCTTCTGGCAGTGCTTCTTCAGCCAGGGGAAGCGCAGGCTGCGCAGGAAGACAACGTGTGGGCAGTTTACGCCTTCACTCTGGACAGTGACGGATACCCGGAAAGCGCGTTTGCTGCAGCCGGATATGTGGTTGACTTTGGCGATTCTTCGCCGTACCAGGTTTATACGAACAGTGTGTTCTTTGAGGATGACGGCAGCAGTGATAATTTTGATGCCAGTGCGGATCTGTATTATTTTCTGATGGATCTGGAAACCGGGGATCTCTACAATCTGGAAGTCAGCGGTTATAATTCCCACTGCGGCATGATGATCCTGGACTTTGCAGATGATGTGCCGACGACAGGCATTCTGACTGCCGGAGCCGCGAAAAAAGGGCAGGAAGTGGAGATTATCGGACTGACTTATGACGATGTGACGAGTGTCAGCGGTACGATCAACTCATACAAACAGAATAAATCCGGCGACGATTCGTGGTATGTTCTTGATTACTCCGGGTCGACAGACGATTTCTATTTCTACCCCATGGCGCTGGTAGATGAGGACTCCAATATCGTGGGGATGATTACCAGCAAAGGCGCATACGCGATGTACTCAGAGCTCCCCTCGAGTTTCCCGGAAAATCTGCTGACAGACTATTGGTGGGTACTGCTGATTGCGGCGGTGGTAATTGTACTGGTAGTGGCAGTCGCCGTCGGGAGCGCGAAAGGTAAGAAAAAAGCGGCAGCGCAGACGACGCCGGTTGCGCCGCAGACCCCGGTTACACCGCAGACTCCGGAACCGCCCACCGATATTCCGATTTACCCGACGACACCGGTGTATCCGGAGAAACCCGAGCCGCAGCCGGTAAGACCTTCGCCCCGGACAGTCACATCGCTGGTGGGAATCCAGGGAATCATGGCGGGCAGAACCTATCCCATCGGGCCGGAAGGGATTACCATAGGAAGAGATCCGTCCAACGTGATTGTGTATCCTGCGGACACAAAAGGAATCAGCCGCAAACATTGTCGTCTGTATTTTGAAAGCGACGGCGGATTGAAGCTGGTGGACTGTGGGTCGTCCTACGGAACCGTGCTGGTGGGGCTGGGAAAAATGACACCGCTGCAGCCGGTCAGCGTAAAGCCCGGCGACCGTTTCTATATAGGGTCGGAGAAGAACGGGTTTGAGTTAAGGTAACTAAAGGCAGTAATACAGATATAACAAAAAAGGAGGAACTACGATGGATATGAGAACATGCCCGAAGGGCCATTTCTATGACGGTGATGTGAATGCGACCTGCCCGGTCTGCGAGGCGGAAAAGAGGAGTGCAGGCGCGGGATTCATGGGTGAGACAGAGCCGGTGCCGCAGAACGGCGGCGGCGCGGGGATTGGCGTGACACAGCCGGCGCCGGGCGGAAACAGTTTTTCCGACCTGGGAGAAACGCAGGCAGTGATAAATGCTTTTCGCACGCCGACGGACTCTGCGGGCGGGGAAACCATGCCGCCAACCACTCCGTTTACCGCGAATGCGGGAAATGGAGGTTTTGGCGGCCGGAACCAGGGAGTAGACAGCTACAGCGGAGAGACCATGCCGGTAACCCCGGGTCAGATTCTGGGCTTTACTCCGGTGGTAGGCTGGCTGGTTTGCATTGACGGCCCGGACAAGGGGCACGACTACCGCATTCATACGGGCTACAACCAGATCGGGCGCGCGGAACACATGGATATCTGCATTCGCGGCGACCAGAAGATCAGCCGCGAAAAGCATGCACTGATTGCCTATGACGATGAGGAAAAGGTCTTCTTCTTCGGCCCGTCTGAGGGGAAGAATATCGTGCGCGTAAACGGGCGCATGGTGATGGTGCCGACGGAGCTGCACCGGGGCGATATTCTGACGATCGGGACATCCAGGCTGATTTTCGTGCCGCTCTGCGATGAGAATTTTGACTGGAGCAAGTGCTGATCCGGGAAATGAGAGACATCTTCGGGAAATATAACTTTTTCATGAGTTCACGGTCGAAGTTTTTGCGAATGCCAAGGTTTGCTTCGCGAACTTCAGAGGCACGGGAATAATACTGAGAGCCATCACCGGATAACAGGCGCGAAAAAAGGGGGCGGGTTTCCTCATGGATATCGGAAAAATATGTACAAACTGTCTGCAGGAAACGGTGGAGAACGGTGTCTGCACTTCCTGCGGGAAACGAATTGAGGAACGTCCGCCCCGGCAGATGAATGCTCTGCCGGACGGGTATGTTCTGCACAACCAGTATGTGCTCGGCCGCATCATAGGCAAGGGCGGCTTCGGCATCACGTACCTCGCGCGGGACATCTGGCAGGGACGCCGCGTGATCGTGAAGGAACTGTATCCGCACAATGATGTGCAGCGGAATGCTGCGGGAACGGTTGTGGTTCCGCTGCCCGGGCAGGAGGCCTTCTTTGCGAAATGCAGGCAGAGGTTTCGCCAGGAAGCGCAGGTTCTGGAGAGCTTCCGGGCAGAACCGGATATCGTGGATGTCTACGAGACCATCACGGAAAACAACACAGAATACTATTCCATGGAATATCTTTCAGGGTGGGACTTAAGAACGCTGGCCCTGCAGAAAGGCAGAGTCGGCTGGAACGAACTTTCCGAATATGTAAAAAGCATCTTAAGAACACTGAATATCCTTCATTCAAAAAATCTGATTCACCGGGATATCAGCCCGGACAATATCTTTCTGGTCAGCAACACGCAGGCGAAGCTGATCGATTTCGGCTCCGTGCGCTGCTTTACGGACGGACAGGGGCTTACCGCCATCCTGAAGCAGGTGTACGCTCCGGTAGAACAGTATTTTACCGACGGGCATCAGGGACCGTGGACAGATATTTACGCGCTGTCGGCAACGCTCTACCATGTTATGACGGGAACGAAGCCGCCGCAGGCACCGTCCAGAGTAGGGCAGAACGGGCCGGACCCGCTCGTGCCGGTCAGCAGGCTCTGCCCGAATCTGCCGCCGCATGTGGCCGGGGCGATCATGAAGGGAATGGCCGTGCGGGATACGAACCGCTTTCAGAGCGCGCGGGAGATGGCGGCGGCACTGTACCCGGGCGAAGATATTTTTAACAGAAACACGGGAAAGACCGGCGGAGGTTATGCGGGAGGACATGTACCGGGCGGAGAATCCGGAACAGGCGGGCTGTATCGTGGCGGACAGAATTCTGCTGACGGAACATATACCGGGGGTGTGAACAGCGGCGGTCGGGGCACGGGCGCGGGGATAAATAACAGCGGCGGCCAAAATTCCGGCGGAGGGATAACCCCCGGCAAAGTAAATGATGGCAGAACCGGTGTCGGAGGTCAGAATTCCGGCGGTTCGGGAACCGGTGCTTTGAACCCGGTTCGGGTCAGCACGGGAACCGGCGCAAAGAAAGGATTTTTCGAGGGGCTCGCAGATTTCTTCCGAATGCTGTTCGGCCGCAGGAAGGTAACGCGTATGCTCCGCTGTGTGGGCGGCGTGTATCAGGGCGCGGTACTTGAAATCGCCGAGGAGACAGGGGCAACAATCGGCAGAAGCCCGGCCTGCAGTCTCAGCTATCCGCAGGATTCAAAGGGAATCAGCCGCACGCAGCTAAATCTGCGCTGTGAAAAGGGCGGAAATTTGCTGGTTATGGATGAATCGACCTACGGGACGGTGCTGAACGGCGGGAAAATGGTGCCGAAAAACTGGTACCGGCTTGACAGCGGGGCCGTTCTGAACTTCGCGGGCGAGACCTGGCAGGCGGAGTAGGCGCATAAGATGACACCAGGGGACAGAAAGGTCTGAAAAGAATGACTTTTTCGAAGCAAAATGTCGCCGGGTTCCGCAAAGAGGAACTCGTGTGCTTACACGCTGATCCCGGAGCAATCCGTGGCGGCATGAATTTTGACCCAAACACCAAAAGAAGGGATTATGTGCGTAAAAGAGGTGGAAGATGAAAAAGAAAATCAGCGTCTTTATGGCGTTTCTGCTTATATGGAGCATGACGGTGATGCCGGCGATTGCGGCGGATAATCAGGATTTTATCAACAGCTATTATCAGGAAAATGATTCCGAACTGAACATGGTCTGCTCCCTGCCGGACGCGGCGCAGGACGGTACGTTTACGGTGACCGTGGCGGGGGAAGAGGTTTCGATATCGGATGTTACGACCATCGGCGAAGCCGGAACCGCGAAGACGGTTTACTGTCTGGTTGACATATCCGGCACTATGTCCGCACGCATGGACACGGTAAAGGAAGTGCTGCACACGGTGGCGGCGGGGCTTGGCACGGATGACAATATGGTTATCGCGCAGTTTGGAAATGAACTCTCGGAATCCGCATTCCTAACAGATTCGGAGGAAATTGAGAGCGAGATCAATGCGCTGGCGGCATATCATGAGCAGGATACGAATCTGTATCAGTGTCTCATGAATGCCATAGGAACTCTGCAGACGAACCAGTCGGTGAATGATATGGCCTTTATGATCGTCCTGTCCGACGGCATCGATGATCAGACCAGCGGAGCAACGCTGACGGAGGCCCTGAACACGGTGGCGGCAGCGGATATCCCTGTCTTTACGGTGGCACCGGATCCGGATGCCACAGATGAGGATGAGGTGGAGGGCGCAAAAATTCTCGGAAGCTTTGCCAGAAGCTCCGCCGGAGGTGTTCATTTCCCGAAATCCGAGGAGGGCAGCAACTCGTACATTTCCATGACCGGGGAAGAAATCGGAACCGAGATCCTTTCCTATATCCGGACATCGCTTGTCGTGAGCATCGACTTAAGCGAGGTGGCGGCAGCGGATTCCTACACGATTTCCATAACCTACGAGGACGGCACAGGGAACGCTTATAAGGACAGCGTACAGCTCGCGTCAACGGATATTACCCTCCCGGAACCGACCACGACCGAGCCTGAGCCAACGGAGGAACCGACCACGACCGAGCCCGAACCGACGCAGGAGCCGACCACGACGGCCGAGCCGACTACCACAGAGGAGTCGGATTCCGTTCCCGCCGGAGTATGGATCGGTATCGCGGCAGCAGTGATTTTGCTGCTGGTGCTGATTCTTGTGATGGCGGCCAGGTCAAAGAAAAAGAAACAGCGGGAAGAAGAGGAGCGCTTAAAGAAAGAACAGGAAGAAAAGGAAAGAAAAGCGGAGCAGCTGCGAAAGGAACGGGAAGAGAGAGAACGGCAGGAAAAAGAGCGGCAGAAAAGGCTCGCGGAGGAGCAGCGCAAAAAGCAGGAAGCGTACGCCAGGCTTCCGAAGCTGACTGTGCGGCTTGCCGTCATCGGAAAACGGAATCTCTTTTACACGGCGGAGCTGCCGCAGGATATGGAAGTGACCTTCGGAAGCGGTGCGGGCGCGGACTGTGTCCTGTACGCGGAGGATACGGGGCTGATGCCGACGCACTTTAAGATGCTGTGGACCGGAAAGACCGTTTACATGTGGAATGCGGAGGCCGGAAATGTAACATCGCACAATGGTGTTGTCATCAATGCGCTGGGGCGCGTGGCAGTGGAATCCGGTGATATTATCCGGGCAGGCGGAACGGAATATCGGACTTACTGGGAGGAAAGGTAAAGATGAAAAAATATGTGAGCATCCTCATGGCGCTTCTGGTTCTGTGGAGCGCGGCAGTGCCGGAAATTCGGGCAGACGCGACGGAAGCCGCTTCTTACGGGGAAACTGTTGTCTATACGGATGAGACGGGGGAAAGCTCTGAAGAGCGCGTGGAAATCGAAGTGCCGGGACTTCCGGACACGGGTATCATCGGAGATTCCGAGACGGAGGAAGACACATCAGAAGATGATACATCCCTGCCAGGGGAAGACGAAGATTACACAGACACCACAACGGAAAATCCGGAGGAGGATACCACGGACTCTGACGGGGGATATGTCTTCCCTGTGGAGCCGACGACATCCGGTGAAGACCCGACGACGTCCGACGAAGACCCGACGACATCCG
>JAJQBQ010000009.1:88208-104905 GCA_021203205.1 Lachnospiraceae bacterium
CCGACGACATCCGGTGAAGACCCGACGACGTCCGACGAAGACCCGACGACATCCGACGAAGACCCGGATGACGGCGGCAAGCTGAAGCCTGTTATGGCAATCGCAATTGTTCTTCTCCTGGCCCTGGCTCTCGCGGCGGTATACTTTGTCTTCCGAAAGAAAAATCAGGGCGAACAGGAGAAGCGTGCGGCAGATTCGGCATTGAAGGCGGCCGACAAATGGAACGGAGAAGCAGGTACGGAAAATGCCGGGACAAATGCCGGAGCTCAGGGAACGAAAGTGTCAGGCGACTTTACGGCGGTGGAAGTCGGTTCGGCAGAGGACAGCCGGATCGGAAAAGTACACAATATCGGCAGACGGCGCAACCAGCAGGATACACTGGGCGTTGGCATGACGCCGCAGGGGCTCCTGGCGGTTGTTTCCGATGGCATGGGCGGCCTGGCCGACGGTGAAAAGGTGAGCCAGACAGCGGTCAGAACAATGCTGCAGTCAGCACAGACAGCCGCGCCGTCCTCTCTGGAAAATCCGCTGTACGAGCTTCTGGCAAAGGCAAACCGGCAGGTGCTTAATATGCTGGGGCCGGATCAGGTTTATAAGAGCGGCGCGACACTTCTCGCGGTTCTGGTGGCGAACGGTTCTTTCCACTGGGTCACCGTGGGCGACAGCCGTATCTATTTCTACGATGGCAGCCACCTTCTGCAGATGAATAGCGAGCACGTCTTTAAACGGGAACTGATCGTGCAGGCGGTAAACGGGAAGCTGGATTTTTCGCGGATCGAGTCCAACAATCAGAAGGGCGGCCTTGTAAGCTTTCTGGGCATGGGGGACTTAAAGTATGTCGAAGGAAGCCTCACGCCGGTGAAACTGGCAAACGGCGACCGAATCCTGCTCATGTCGGACGGCATTTTTAACACAATCTCCGAGAAACAGATGCTGGCCATCTTAAAGAAGTCGAAAACCGCGGCAGACGCGGCAGCAGCTATGGAAAAAAGTGTGCTGGAGGCGGCGAACCCGAAGCAGGACAACTTTACCTGCGTGATTCTGGATGTGTGACGGCTCTTGGGGATCGCAAAACACGAAGAAGAAGCTATTTTTCGAAGAATAATTAGATCGCTGAAGTTCCGCTTTGCGGAACTTAGTGACATTTCGCTTCGCGAAAGTCAGATTCCGAGTGTTTTTAGAATTTCGGGAGCGCATGAGTTAACGCTTCGCGTTGACTCGGCGCGAAGAAATCCGTGTGTCATACCCTTATGTCGCCTGAATCATGATATCGGCATCATAAAAACCATGAAATTATGAGAAGGGGAAAACCGGAAAATGAAAAAAAGCTGCGGAAGGAACAGAAACAGACAAAAAAACAGGCATAAAAACGCTTTTATCAGTATGCTCCTGCTGTCCGGCATCCTGCTGTCCGGCATCCTGCTGTCCATGATTGCCTCGACACCCATCACGGCGGAGGCGGTGGAGGCGAATGCCATAAATGACGCCAGATACGCAGTGGTGCGGATCATGATGATTGCGGAAGACGGAAATCATACCTATTTTTCCAGCGGAACGGGGTTTGGAATCGGAAGCGGGGATGGCTATGCGGATACTTTTATCACGAACGGCCATGTGATAACGAGCAGTGGGCAATTTGACTATCAGGATGTCGATATATACATATTGCTGGATGATGAAACCATATTTTATTATGACGACGATGAGAATCTGATAGATTATGAGTTTGGAAATGCGGTGAAATGCGAAGTACTCTATGCAAAATATCCATATCCGGACGTGGCAATTCTGAAAACAGAGGAGCCGGTAGAGGGCGTGGAAAAGCTGCCGCTCAGGAGAGTGACGACAGACATCATCGGGCAGGCTGTCTATACGATTGGCTATCCCGGCTCGGCGGATGCCGGAAGCCGTGTGTACACGTCGAGCGGCTATTATGAATACCAGAAAGCATCCGTATCCGCAGTCAGCGTGGCGACAGGAACGGTTTCGCGCTGCCTTGCGATGGAACGTTTTGGAAGTACTTACTGTATCGAGCACAATGTCCACATCAATCACGGAAACTCCGGAGGACCATTGCTCCTGGAAGACGGAAGTGTTGTGGGAATTAATACGTACGCATACGGAGAAAGCGCGAACAACGAGTACGCAGATTCTATTTATATAGACTATGCGATAGATGCGCTGGACAGTCTGGGCATTGTTTACACGCTGGCAGAGGATTCGGAGGAGCCGACTACAGAAGAGCCAACCACAGAGGAGCCGACCACGGAGCCGGTAACCACAGAAACTCCGACCAAGAAAAAAACTGTAACAGAGCCACAGACGACAGAACCGTCGGATATGCCTGCTGGCGTGTGGGTCGGCATCGGCGTGGGTGCGGCGGCGCTTCTGCTGATTATCACAGTTGCCGTGATTCGATCAGCCGGAAAAAAGAAGCAGGATCCGGGCGGGGGTTCTGGTACAATTCCGAACCGTGGAGCGGCTGAAGCCGGAGCCACAGGCGCAGGCAGTACAGACGGAATCGGAGCGGCGCCGGGAGGATTAAATTCCGGAGCGGCTGTTCCGGGGGCGATGGGCTCGGCCGCCGCACAGTCGGAGTACCGCATTCAGGGCGTGAAGGGAGCTTTCGCCGGCAGACGGTTCCGCCCGGAAGCCGAGACATACATCGGGCGGAACGGTGACCGGGGAGGCATCACTTATCCCGTCGGGGCCGCGGGTGTGAGCGGACACCACTGTGTCATCCGCCTGGCGAACGGCGGACTTACCGTCACGGATCTCGGTTCCACCTACGGAACATTTGTAAACGGAGTAAAACTTACGCCGAACCGACCGGTGCCGCTGAATGTGGGTGATGTCATCTGCATCGGGTCTGATCGGGAAAAATTTCAGATCACACGCAGGGGCGGAGTGATAAGTTAGTGCCTGAAGAACCGAATTGTGAGAGCATATGAGTAAACGCTTCGCGTTAACCCGGCGCGGAACAATCCGTGAACCTTTTTGACATCTGAGTTAACTCCCGCAGATGAAGAAAGTACGATTCCATGGCAGAAAAACAGGAAGCGAGGGACACCTATGGCAGGACAGAACAGGGGCTTTTTCACAAAAGCAAAAAGCGGGGACATTTCTATCGGGGATATATTCACCGATGTGTTTCGCAGCCACACGAAGGAAGAAAACGGCAGGCTTTTTGCGGCGGGAACATCGCTGGCGACGCCGGCCGAATCCGATATGCTGGCGGTGTGGGTGAAGCCCTATATGTTTCTGCGCATTTTCCTTGTGGGGCTGCTGATTTTCCTGATCGGTTATATTATGGGATATTACGTTGGCAGCGTGTTTTTCTATCCGATCACCTTTACAGTCGGTGCATTTCTGGTGCCTGTGACGGTTATGTTTTTCTTCTGGGAAATGAACATTCCGAGAAATATGACCTTTGGATCCGTGATCATTATCCTTCTGCTGGGCGGAATGCTTTCACTGATCATCACGACCATTCTGAACAATCTGAATACCGCCGAGACGGATTTCTTCCTGTATATCGGTGTCGGCATTATAGAGGAGCTGGCGAAAGTGCTGGCAGCCTGCCTTTTCCTTAAGGGGAAAGATAAAAAATACATATTGACCGGTATGCTGGTAGGTTCCGCTGTTGGTGCCGGGTTCGCGTCCATGGAGACGGCTACCTACAGCATCTTCTTAACCGGCGGCTGGAGTTTTGAGAACCTGATGCTGCGCGCGGTACTGGCTATCGGCGGACATGTCACCTGGGCGGCCTTTACCTGCGGAGGTCTCGTGTGGGCGAAAGGAGGCGAGGAGCTTGCGCCGAAGCATTTTGTGTCGCCAAAGTTTCTGGGATGCTACGCAATCGCGGCAGGCCTGCACGCTGCCTGGGATTTAAGCCCGTACATGTGGCTCTATGTGGTGCTGTGTATTGCCATCGTAGTGCTGTGTTTCCTGATGATCCGCGTCGGACTGCAGCAGGTGGTGCAGACATCGCTGCTGTTAAACGGCGGCAGCTACACCAGAGCGTTAAAGGATGGCGGCACGGCGGGGACTGTCGGGGGAAACCGGGCTGTTGACAGCCAGGTGCGCCTCCAGGGTATGAACGGAGTCTACGCGAACCGGCGTTTCGCACTGCGGGAAACCCTACATTTCGGGAGAGCACCGCAGAATGAGATTTCATTTCCGGCAGACACACCGGGTGTCAGCGCCAGACACTGCGAGATCATGTCTCGCAACGGGCGTATTTATATCCGCGATCTGAACTCCACCTACGGGACCTATGTAAACGGAAAACGCATCGCGCCGGACACTGTGGTGGAGCTTGCCGCCGGAAATATCGTGTCGGTCGGGCCCGGGAAAGAGCTCTTTCGGGTGGATATAAAATAATATGACACCAGGGTCAAAAGTCGATGAATCGGAAGCTTGCTTTCAAATTCATTGATTTGGGATCCGAAAACATGAGGATGCAGCCATTTTTGACCCGATTTGGGTCAAAAAATGAGCGGAATCCGATTGTTTTCAGGGTTTCGGGAGCAACCCGCAGAGTTATTGCGGTGTTTGTTGTTTTGACATCTGAATCAAAGCAGAAACAGGAGGAGTCGAATGGAGTGCGCATGTTTCTCACTCACAAATCAGGGAGGGCGGAAAGCAAATGAAGACTGCTGCGCCGTGAGGAAAACCCCCGGCGGATTTGCCGTAACCGTGGCGGACGGGCTCGGCGGGGAGGGGAGGGGCGATGTGGCATCTAAAACGGCGACAGAGACGGTCATGCAGCTTGCGGAAGCCGGGAAATGCCGGACGGACGGGGAGGTCTGCGAGGCCGTGCGCGCCGCAGATGCCGCCGTCAAAAAATGCCAGTGCGATGCCTGCCGCATGATGACTACGCTGGTTTCCCTTTTTGTCGAAAAAGGCGAGGCGTTCTGGGTGCATGTCGGCGACTCCAGACTTTACCTGTTCGAGGACGGGCGCCTGGTGCGGCAGACACTGGATCACAGTGTGCCGCAGATGGCGGTGGCCATGGGGATGATCACGCCGGATCAGATCCGCACCCACAAAGACCGCAGCCGCATCCTGAAAGCGGTTGGCAGCGAGGCCTGTGAGCCGGAGCTTTCGGAACATATGGTGTTGAGACAGAAATTTTACGCATTTCTGCTCTGCACGGACGGTTTCTGGGAGAATGTATATGAGGAAGAGATGGAAAGCCTGCTGGCAAAGGCCCGGAATCCGAAGATGTGGCTGAAAAATATGGAGAAGCTGCTGCGGGAGCGGGTGAAGGAAAATCAGGATAACTATACGGCGGTGGCAGTGTTTTTAAGATAAGTTTCCCGGACAATGACCGGAAAATCGTGGAGAGAAATTAGTGTAGTCGATGTGGGGCAGACTGTCTGAAAACTCGAAAAAGTCTCTGTGAATTTACAACATATAGTATTCCGAAAAATCCCGGAAGATTACATGTTGTAATCGAAGAGGTTGAAAAACGAATTTTCGGGTGATATGGAGGTGCATCGACCAGGAGGATAAGCGAATGAACATGTATCGCTGCGCAAATTGCATGGGGGAAATGAGTGACGGACAGGCCGCCTGCCCGCGCTGTGGGTTTGATGCGGCAAACTACCGGCAGCCGCCGCACGCCATGAAAATCAATACGATTCTTGCGGGACGCTACCTGGTGGGGCGCGTGCTGGGGCAGGGCGGTTTCGGCATCACCTACGTAGGTTACGATTTAAAGCTGGAGCTGAAGGTGGCGATCAAGGAATATTACCCCGGAAATCAGGCAGAACGAAACCACACGTACTCAAACAACATCAGCTGGAGCTTCACCAGCACTCAGCTGCAGGACTGGAAGGACGGGGTGGATCGATTTTTAAGTGAGGCGAGGAAGATGGCGAGGCTCGATTCCCTGCCGGGCATCATCCGCGTCCGCGATTCCTTTCAGGAAAACCAGACCGCCTACATTATCATGGACTTTGCGGAGGGAATTACCTTAAAGAAATATCTGGAGGAGAACGGCCCCATGGATTACCGCGCCTGCGTGGAACTTCTCCTGCCGGTGATGGAGAGCCTGGAAATCATGCATGACAAGGGGCTGATCCACCGCGATATCAGCCCGGACAACATCATGGTACATAAAAAAGGCAAAAAGATGGATGTAAAGCTTCTGGACTTTGGCGCGGCGGCCGACCTGTCGCACCGGCGCGGGGGCAGGTCAGAGAGTGTCGTAAAGAAGGGATACAGTGCACCGGAGCAGTATCTGGAGAACGGAAGTATCGGGCGCTGGACGGATGTCTATGCCATGGCCTGCGTGATTTATCGCTGCGTGTCAGGCAACCAGCCGCCGGAGGCGATGGAGCGTGTCATGAAAAAAACGACCCTCACGCTGGACGGCATCCGAAGCAGGAAAGCGCAGGAGGTGCTGGCCCGCGCCCTGGCGCTGAACGCGGATGAGCGCACCCAGAGCATGGCCGAGTTAAGAAAAGACTTGCTGGGCACCCTGCCGAACGGCAAAAAGACGAGGATCCGGGCGGCCGCCGGGGTGGCGGCTGCGGCGCTCTGCCTGGTCGGCGTGACGCTGGGTGTGACGAAGCCCTGGGTGCAGGAGGAAGAGCAGACGACGGAAATCCCGACGACAGACATTGTGGAAGAAGCAGTTACGATTGTAACCATGGGAACATCTAACAGCAATATGATGAATGGAAGCTGCTTTGCCGGAATTTACCTGCAGTACGAGTATTACATAGACGCGGAATTTAATCTGCATATCTCTTCTTTTGACGAAGAGGACGGAGTATTTTACCTCGGCGGCGATACTCCCACGGTTGACGATGAAGCCTCGTCCATAGTGGTTGGCGGGGACAAGGTATATTTTATCCATGACAATGACCTTACAATTGGCCAGGAGGCCCCGGAAACAATTTACAGCATGGATCCGGACGGCTCGAATGTTACGGTTCTGTTAACGGGAAGCCATGATTATAAATACCTTCAATATGCGGAACTCAGCACGGGAGAGCGGATGCTGTATTTCATGAGGAAGACGGATGACACGGAGAATGAATTGTACGACATTCTGTATACCCTGTGCCGTTATAATCTGGACACAGGGGAAATGGAAACACTCCTGGATGAAAATATATACTGGTACAATCTTTATGACCAGTATATCTACTATGTGACATTTACGGAGGAAGGGCTCTATGAACAGGTGACCAATCTTATGAGAGCGGAACTCGACGGGTCAAGCGAGGAAATAATCAATAATACGGAGTACGTATGCGGGGGATTTATCGAAGGAGGAACAGCATGGCTTTATTCGCTGAATTCAGAACAGCTGATTCCTTTTGATCTGGACGGGAACAAAAAGGAAACGAATGACCTGAAGGATTATTCGGAGGCTTTATATAATTCTGCCAATGTATATTACGGTGACTGGATTTATTACAGTCTGCCCGGCACGTGCGAGATTCACAAGGTGCGCACCGACGGCACGGGAGAGACGACCATCTACTCCGGCACGGATGAGATCCTCGCTATCTGTTATTATAATAATATTTTGTGGGTCATGATGGGCAGTTATGTGGACACGGATCTGGGCTATGAGGTTTCTGAAACCATGCTGCTGGCTGCGGATGACGGAGAATATCTGGTGGGGTTAGATTAGTCAAAAATAGTGTAGTTGATGTGGGGCTTTGATATGTCGACTGCATACAGGAGGTACGGAGATATCATGGAGCTGACAAGATGCCAAAATTGTATGGCACCCCTGGAGCAGGGGACGAGTATCTGTCCGAACTGCGGCTATGACGCGCGGACGGAGCGGGCGGAAGATGTACTTTGTGCAAATTCCGTATTACAGGGAAAGTATCTGGCAGGGCGTGAGATTGGCCGCGGAAAATTCGGGATTACCTACGTCGGAAGAGACCTGGAAGAGGACGAAAATGTTGTGATTCGCGAATACTTTCCGGAAGGCATCGCATCGCGCGATGGCAGCCGGTCCGCACGGGTGTCGTGGAACTTGTCCTGTGATGAGAGTAAGACGAAGCGGCGCGTGGAACAGGCGCTGAATCTGGAACTGAACGCCATCATGGACGGTGAAGGCTTCCTGAAGCCCACAGAGGTGCTGGATGCGTTCTGGGAAAATGAAACCGCCTACCTGGTGGCGGATTTCGCAGCGGGAAGTAAGCCGGAAGCCGTGGAAAGCGCCTTCGCTGTGAGCGCGGAGGTGACGGAACAGGCGGCGGACGGAGGAAAAGAGGCAGCAGTTGCTGAATCTGAAAGAAATGATGGAAACAGCGTTGATGTGGAAGCAGAAGATGAAGAAAGAAGCTGTGCCGTTGCAGAACAAACGCCCACTTATTCGGACAGCGGAGAGACGATTCGGGCAGGGGACTTTTTCTATTATGGCGCGGACAATAGCGGAAATTCTGATAGCGGGAAATATGAAAGCCCAAACGGCGGAACAGACAACAACGGGTCATATGAAAATCTGAACAGCGAAAAGGAAAACGGCGGGTCATACGGAAACCCGGACGGAGGAATGAATGCCGGAGGGTTCAACGCGAGTGCATACCAAAGCGGAGCAACGCAGCCTTTTAGCGCTGCGGCGGCGAACGGATTCACAGAATCCCTGCTAAACGGCTGGACAGACAGCAGGTTAGATCCGCTGTCGGATGGGACAGGAAACGGCTGGGATTCCAGCACATCTTCCGGCAGCAAAGCAGGAAACGGAGAGGATTCCGGCGAAACTGCCAGTAGAAAAACAGGAAAGAGCAAAAAGAAAAAAGCGGACGGTGGATCTAAAGGTGAAAACGGCAGAAAAAAAAGGAAGACAGGTTTTATTGCGGCGATCGCAGCAGTCTGTGTCCTGATACTGGCGGCAGTCATCGCAGTGGTTGTATACCGCGGCAACAAGGTGGACAGCATCACAGTAGCGGCAAATCCGGATACTCTAAACTATTATGCCGGGCAAAGCTTTGACCCACAGGGCATGGAACTGGAAGTGACATACCTTTCCGGAAAAACGGAGACAGTTTTTGGTGATGAAAACGGTGAAGTAACTTTTGAACCGGCATCCTTTACCAAAGTTGGGGAGGTGTCAGTTGAGATCAGCTACGGAAAAGGAAACACAACACTTACCGTGACGGTATCAGATGTGGAAATCGCACTCGCCGGGAGCAGCCTCTCCATGTATACAGGGGATGTAAAAACCATGACGGTTACCACAAAACCCGCAGATGCGGCGGTAACATGGAGCTCTTCGGATGAGACCGTGGCGACTGTCAGTCAGGAGGGCGTAATCACGGCGACAGGCATCGGGGAGGCGGACATTACCGCAAGCACACCCTCCGGAAGCAAAACTTCCGAGGCTGTATGTACGGTAACGGTGAATGAAGCGTCGGTACGCCTGAACCAGAGCAGCCTGACTCTGTATGCCGGCGAGACGGAAACTCTGAAAGCCACGGTGTCGCCTTCCGGTTACGGCATCGAGGTATCGTATGCGTCGAGCGACAGCAGTGTGGCGGCTGTCGATGAGGCCGGAAACATCGAAGCCCTTCAGGAGGGAACTGCCACCATCACCGCCACGATCCTCTGGCAGGGGAGTACCTATACAGCCGAATGCAGCGTGACGGTGCAAAAGACCAGGGCGCAGATCGCGGCGGATCAGGCCTATGAGGAGGCAGAGCTGGGACTGGCAGCGGCAGAAGAAGCGATCGCTGTCCGGGAACAGGCGTGGCTGGCGGAAGACGCGGCCTCGGAAGCTGCGGAAAAAGCGCAGGAGGCGGCTAAAACAGGAAAGACGCTGAACTTCACAAGCGGTGCAACCTACCAGGGTGAGACGAACGGGTCGGCAAGAGACGGGTACGGTGTCTGGACATCCGCCGACGGAACCTATTCATACGCAGGTGAGTGGGTCGATGACGATATGGCCGGGTACGGCATCTTCTACTATTCCGATGGCGGCTATTGTGCCGGCGAGTGGAAAGATTACGAATGGGATGGCTACGGAACATATTACAGCGCGGAAGGCAATACATATTACTGCAGGTGGGAAGAAGGCATCGCAAAGGGCTATGCTGTTTTCCTGTTCTCAAACGGTACCTACTATGCGGGGGAAGTAGAGGACGGGCTTTTGCAGGGCTACGGAGTTTATTATTGGTCTGAGAGCTACTATTATGCGGGTCAGGAAGCAGAAGGTGTCAGAAACGGCTTCGGAGTTTGTTACTTTTCATCCGGTAAAGTCTATGCGGGAGAATGGTCAGATGATGTCCGAAGCGGCTACGGAATCCTTTACGGCACGGACGGGGAAATTGAATCCGCCGGATGGTGGGAAGATGATGCTTACGTGGGAGCCGACGAAGCGGATGCGGGCTAAGCAGCCGATACAGGGCATTATCATTACAGAGATGGAAAAAGAAAACAGATCCATCGAATTTTTGCGAAAAATGTCGGCATGGACAACACTATAGAGAACATACAGATGAAAGGCAGCAGAAAGTGTTGCTTTCGTCAGAAAGTTTGAACCGGTTTGAAACAGGAGACGCAAGAGAGGAGCAGAACATGCAGCAGACAAGATGTATCAATTGCATGAAAGAAATCGCGCCGGGCACGCGCATATGCCCGTACTGCGGTTATGACCGGCAGACGGAGCAGATGCCCAGCGCCCTGCGCCCGGACACCATTCTGCGGGGGCGCTACCTCGTGGGTCGTGTGATTGGCAGGGGTGGGTTCGGCATTACATATGTGGGCCTCGACCTGACACTGGAGATGAAGGTGGCCATCAAAGAATATTATCCTTCCGGCATCGCTTCCCGCAACAACAGCTGGTCGAACCAGGTGGTCTGGGACAGCGTCAGTCAGAATCAGGACGCACGTGCTCAGCGGGCGGACAGCATGGAGCGGGTGCTGAAAGAGGCCAGGCGGACGGCGAAACTGTCCGACGTTTCATCAATCGTGAGTGTACATGATGCGTTTCAGGAAAATGAGACTGCCTACATTGTGATGGAATTCATTGAGGGAACAACACTGAAAGACTACCTGGCGAGTCACGGCATGATGAGTTGGGAGGAGTGCAAACAGATGCTGTTTCCGGTGATGGACGGTCTGGCTCAGGCGCATGATCTCGGCATTATCCACCGGGACATTTCGCCGGACAATATCATCATTCGTCCGGACGGCACGGCGAAGTTGCTGGATTTGGGAGCTGCGGTGGATGTCAGCGCGAACGATGGCCACGCATCTACGCTTGTGGTGAAAAATAACTTCAGCGCGGCTGAACAGTACGATGAAAACGGAAAAATCGGCAGCTGGACGGATGTCTATGCGTTCGCGGCCATGCTCTACTACTGTCTGACCGGCAAGCTGATGGTACCGGTCATTGACCGGATGATGACACAGAAAGCGCTTACATTTCCGGCACAGCCGGAGGTGCCGGAGCAGGTAAAAAATGCGCTGAAAAAAGCGCTTGAGGTGGATCAGGAGAACCGCATTCCGGACATGCGTGCGTTTAAGCGGGCACTCATGGAAGACACTGGCGGACAGTCAGCATCTGCCGCAGACAGAATGAATGTGGACGGAGCGGGCGCACGGCCGGCATCCGGCGCAGGCGGTACGCACAAAAGCAAAAAAACGACTGTGGTTATTGTGGGAGTGTTGTGTGCGGTGGCTCTGGTGGGGGTCGTCATATTTGCGTTGCAAAGTGCCGGCATTTTTGACGGGGACAACCAGAGCAATCATAAAATTTCTGTGGAGAATGAAGACAAAAATGGGACAGAAGCCACGGAGAAAGCTGCGGAAGTTATGCCCGAAGGAAACATTCTGGTGAATGACTACGACAGCGACAGCGGGGAGGTTTCGGAATATGTTTTTGGCTCTGACTGGAAGCGGTCGGAGATTACCGCAATTACGGTGCTGGACACGCTGGAGGATGAGCCGGAAGACAGCTGGGACGTATCCGCAGCCGGAGACGGCAGCGTGAAGGCCTGGGTCAGTACTGCGGACGGATACCATCTTTATCTGGCCGGTGAGGGAGGAGTCGCAGCGCCGGAGGACTGCAGCTATCTGTTTGCCGAATATAACAATGTGAAAAGCATCGAGCTGGCAGACGCGTTTTTCACGCAGAACACGGTTAATATGTGCGGTATGTTTGAAAATTGCAGGGAAGTGACCGCGATTGATGTCGTAAATTTTGATACCGCAAACGTCACAAACATGAGTGACATGTTTCATATGTGCATGGCGCTGACTTCACTTGACGTCAGCGGCTTCGATACTTCACAGGTGACGGACATGAGTTCTGCGTTCTGCTACTGTACCGAACTGACGGAACTGGATGTGTCAAATTTTGATACAGCGAATGTAACAGACATGAGCGAGATGTTCGATAACTGCGCAAAGGTTCAGGTGATTGATGTCAGCGGATTTGACACCTCAAATGTGACCGACATGTCGTATATGTTCAGTCTGTGCGCCAGTGTGCGGGAACTGGATGTCAGCGGATTTGATACTTCGCAGGTGACAAACATGGCATGCATGTTTGATTTCGCGCAGGGATGCAGCCTGACGGAGCTGGATATCACCGGGTTTGACACTTCGCAGGTCACGAACATGCGCTGCATGTTCCTGGGCTGCACAGCTTCCGACCTGCTGGTCGATGACTTCGATACCTCAAACGTGACAGACATGTTCCGCATGTTTAAAGGCTGCACGCAGATTGGAACGCTGAATGTCGCCGGTTTCGACACATCGAAAGTCACCACGATGGAAGAAATGTTTTCCGGCTGTGAAAGCCTGCTGTATCTCAATCTGGCAGGATTTGATGTGTCAAACATAACGGAGGACGACTGGAGCATCTTCCTGACCGACTGTGACAGCCTGGAAATTTTGCTGCTTTGGGAAGATATCAGCGATGAGCTGAAAATAGAGCTGTATGAGCAGGCAGGGCTGGCGACGGAAACCTCCGGCATCACGGCATCGCAGACGGCGGTGACGGTAAATATTTCGGATGTAAAGATAACGGATTTTGAAATCGAACCGTCTACGTTTTCCAGAGACACGCAGTCGATCAGCCACTCAGTCGGGGCAGACTTTGATAATGAAGAAGTTGTGCAGGTAAGCTTTACTTCGGTTGGAGGAACAGATTCCTCTGTCACGGTGACATCTTCTGATACATCTGTTGTCGTAGTGACGGACGTTGCGACGGAGGGAAATGTCACCACAGTGACGTTAAGAGGGCTTTCTGAGTCATTCAGCAGATGGTCCTTCAGCTCAACTCGAACGGCCACGATTACGGCAACGGCAAATGACGGATCCGGAGTATCCTGCAGCGTGGATGTCACGGTAAAACAGTCCATCTCCTATACGATTACGTCAAGTGACGATTCGGTTTTTCACTTTAACTATAATGACGACGGGACGGTAACCGGTTTCTCGGCGCCGGGGACAGGAACGGTTGTACTTACATTAACAACGAAAAACGGGAATACGGCGACTACAACGATTACGGTGACGGATTAGGAAACAAGGGAGAACAACCATATATCAGTGTACGTAGCATAAACGACAGAAAACTCAGAAGGAGACGGTAGATTAGCCATGCAAAACGAAGTAAAAAGAAAATCCTTAACCCAGTCCCTGTGGGCCACCATCCCGCTGTTGCTCATCGGCGCGGCACTGCTCATAGGCTATGCCGGAAAGATGCGCTATGTGGTATTCGGCTTCACCGATTTCACAACACTGCAGGTGGATGAGATCCACAGCGGCATGCTCGTGGATGTGACGCTTGTAAACAATTATGGGACTTTTGCAAGCCGCACTGTGACAGACAGCGACACAAAAAAGACATCGGTCACGGATTATTACTACGTGATCTATACGGGGGCATATGATGATTATGAGTCCGAGTTCCGGTATATGGCAATCAGAGTAGACGACAGCATGAGTTCCGAGATGGATGAGATGTCAGAAGACACCAGGAACGGTGAATGGTCGGATGAACTGACATTTTCCGGCGAAATCAAAACGATGTCCGGCGAGGTGGAAGAATATTTTTATGAGTTCTTCGAGGAAATGGGATATAAGGAGAGTGAAATCGACGAGCTTACCCTGCCGTATTATATTGATGCGAGCGGCGGCAAGTTCTCGCTGTGTTCGTTTTATATCCTTATGTACATCATCGGCGCGGCACTTGCCGGCTGGGGGATTCTGCGGCTGGTGAGGGCATCCCGGGGTTATTACATCAAAGGATTTATGGAAGCGGTCACGGCCACGGGCATCTCCCCGGAGGTTGTGGATGCGGATTACCGGGCGGCGCAGACATTCGCGAAGATGCAGGGCATACGGGTCGGCCGGCTGTTCACTTATTATGGCCTGAATTCTACAAAGCCGAAGGCAATCCTGAATGGCAGCATTTCCTGGGCATACCAGAGTGTGACCCAGCACAGGACGAACGGGATAAAGAGCGGGAAGACCTACAGTGTAAATGTCTACACGGAGAAAAACGGCGGCTGGCAGATGAACGACATCCCGCTGTCCCAAAAAACTGCGCAGGAACTGCTGCAGATGTACGCGTCGCGGTTTCCGTGGATCGTGATTGGCTATAACGAGGAAATCAGCAAACTTTACGGGAAAGATCATGAGCAGTTTCTGAATCTGAAGTTCTACAAGGTTGACCGAAATTCGGCGGTGTGAGGCGCAACATCGCGGTCACCGTGGAAGCAAAAAACACAGCCGGTTTAAGGAGGAAAGACTCATGCAGCAGACAAAATGTATTAATTGCATGAAAGAAATCGCGCCGGGCGCACGCACCTGCCCGCACTGCGGCTATGACCAGCAGACGGAGCAACTGTCGTACGTCCTGCGCCCAAATACCATCCTGTATGGCCGTTACCTCGTGGGCCGCGTCATCGGGAAAGGCGGGTTCGGAATTACCTATGTCGGCTTCGACCTGACGCTGGAGATGAAAGTCGCGATCAAGGAGTACTACCCGTCCGGCGTCGCCTCCCGTAACAATACCTGGTCGAACCAGGTCATGTGGGAGAGTGGAACCGGGGATCAGGACGCGCGTGCGCAGCGGGCGGACAGTATGGATCGGGTGCTGAAGGAAGCCAGGCGCACAGCAAGGCTTGCGGATGTACCGTCAGTCGTGCGCGTCACGGATGCTTTCTGCGAAAATGAGACGGCCTACCTGGTGATGGACTTTATCGAGGGGATCACGCTCAAAGAATATCTCATGCAGCATGGCGTGCTGACCTGGGAGGAGTGTAAACAGCTGCTCTTCCCGGTGATGGAAGGCCTCGCAGAGGCCCATGACATGGGTATCATCCACCGGGATATCTCGCCGGACAACATCATGATCGGGCCGGACGGCACGGCGAAGTTGCTGGATCTCGGCGCGGCGGTGGATATCAGCCTGAACGAGGGTCAGGCCTCCACGCTCGTCGTAAAAAACCATTTCAGCGCGGTGGAGCAGTACGATGAGAACGGGAGGATCGGCAGCTGGACGGATGTCTATGCCTTCGCTGCCATGCTCTACTACTGCCTCACCGGAAAGTTGATGGTGCCGGTCATGGACCGGCTGATGTCGCAAAGTGAACTGACCTTCCCGCCGCAGCCAGAGATCCCGGAGCACGTGAAAAACGCGCTGAAAAACGCGCTGGAAATCAACCATGCGAACCGCACGCCGGACATGAGAACCTTTGCGCAGGTGCTCACGGAGGGAGAGGAAGGTGCGGAAAAACTGTTCGGCCAGATTGAAGCTGCGGGAAGCGTACAGATGAAGTCGGGCATCTGGAAAGCGGGGGAAAGCACTCGAACCGAATCCGGGAGCTCTAAAACGATGGAAGGAACACAAACCGGATTTGGCAGCCCAAAAACGGGGGACAATGTACAGGTATACACCGGCGGCCCGGAAAAGGATAAACAGACGCAGTCTGAAAACGGAAAAGCAACCGGGGATGAGCAGAATACGATTGGGAACATCGCTAACCGAACGAGAAAAAAACTGCCCATATTGCTCGCCGGATTGCTGTGTGCGGTTGCAGTGATCGGAATCGCTGTGTTTGCAGTCCAGAGTGCCGGGAAGTTGGGAGAAAGCTCTGTAATCAGCAATTCTGCAAATAACGAAACCGGAGACGAAACGGAAAACGATGGAGGGTCTGAAAGTACGAAAGACAGCGAAGTGGCGGACGGAACAGAAACTTCAGATGGGACAGATGACTTGGAGAAAGTCACGGGAGAAAGTGAGTCGACAGCGGAGGAAAACGGAGAGGGGAAAATAACCGCAGATGATACGATAGTTGAGAGAAAAGTATTGCGGAGCGATGTCCCGGATGAGTTATCGACAGATGCCGTATTTTATGTCTTCGGATCCGAGTGGACGAGAGATGTCATCGCTGCCATCACGATTCTTGATACCCTGGAAGATGAACCTGCTGACAGTTGGGATGTCTCTGAAGACGGGGACAGGACAGTCAAAGCCTGGGTAAAAGAAGAAAAAGGCAAATATCATCTTTATCTGGGAGCAGAGGGGGGAATATTCGCGCCGGCTGACAGTAGTTATCTTTTTTGCTACTATGAAAATTGCACATACATAGAGTGGAACGGGAGTTTTGATACATCGAATGTGACAAGCATGTATGGGATGTTCTACGGCTGCAATAGATTAACGGAACTGGATGTCAGCGGGTTCGACACATCGAATGTGACAA
>JAJQBQ010000023.1 GCA_021203205.1 Lachnospiraceae bacterium
GTACAAACTTATGCTATAACAACACCCGTAAGAGGGATTTCCCTTCAATAATCCTTTTTACTATAACCCCTTATTAATTATTTATACTCCCCTCAAAGAACATCCATCAGGCTCCCCCTTATGGATGTTCTTTCTTTTTGTGGAAATTGCTCCGATGTCAAAAGTGGTCCATGATTGTTCCATACTTTGAAAGTCCCGGCGAAGTGTTCATCTTAAGTTTCCACCATTTTTCCAAAAGCTACAGCACGCGCGTCCAAAGCCAGTACACGATCCCCGTCACCCAGCTGGTAAATGTCCCGTAGAGGATGACCGGCCCCGCGATGGTGAAAATCTTCGCGCCGATGCCTGCCGCGAAGCCTTCGCAGCGGTATTCCATCGCCGTGGAAGCCACGCCGTTCGCAAAGCCTGTGATGGGCACCAGTGCCCCGGCGCCGCCCCACTTCGCGATTTTCCCGTAAAGATGAAAGCCGGTGAGCAGAACGCTGATCAGTACCATCAGGATGGTCGTCCACAGCTTTGCGGAGTCTTTATCGACCCCGAATTTCAAAAATACCCATGTGATGGCCTGAGCCACCGTGCAGATCGCTCCGCCCGTCACAAACGCGCAGAGCATGTTCTTCCACAGCGGAGTCGTCTTCGTCACTTCCTTCACGTAGGCCTCATACACCTTTGCGTGCTCTTCTTTTTCTTTCCCTTTCAGTTCTTCCTTATACATCTCGCTCCTGCTTTCTTTTCCTTTTTCTATCATTTTTCTTTTTTCAATCACAGATTTCGTTTTATTTCCGCCTCTTCCTGTCTTTCTTCTGTTCATTCACGGAACGCTCTGCTCTGATACTTCTTCTCATTCACAGAACACGCCGCTTTGATACTTCTTCTTCTCATTCACGGAACACGCCGCTCTGATACTTCTTCTTCTCGTTCACGGAACACGCCGCTCTGATGCTTCTTCTCATCCACGGAACACACTGCTCGGAAACTTTCTCTTCACATCCTGCTTCGTTTTCCCCGCTACTCGGTCCACCCCATCAGGTACTGCAGCAGATTGCCAAAGGATTTCCCGAGCGCCAGCGCAAGAACCACCCACCCGAGCCCCACCGTGAGCCTGGCCCGTCGAAAATACACCGGGATGGTGTTGATGGTCTCGGCCAGGGCGGTAGCCAGACAGCCCACAAAAATGCCGGAGAACAGGAAATATATCATAAGGACAGCCAACGCTACCCCGTCTCCCAGTGCGAAATGGAATTCCGTTGTGGAGATGACGCACCCTGTCACACCGCCGAACAGAATCATATTCTCATAAAGCAGCACGGAGTCCTCCGTTTTTGTCTTCGATGCCAGTCTCGGAAGAATGTTGATGGTCGAAATCAGCGCAAATACGCCGCCGGCGGCCAGCAGCCCCGAGCAGAATCCCGCAAACGCCGCAAATAATTCCCGAATCCAGTTCATAACGATCTCCTCTACGGCAGTCTCTGTCAAAATTTCTGCAGAAACTACATCGACTACACTAATTTTCCCCATGCCGCGACTTTTTTCGAAGGCAGCAGCATTGATTTCTCGGATGTCCGCAGAAGACATGTCTTTCCATCCGCCGCGGACAGACTCTCTTCCAAAGAATCGGCAGAAACATGCCCTTACATATACAGTACGCCATCCATCTCCGACAGACTCTCCCGGATAACAGCCTGACCCCGTCACTCCGCCCCGTTTGCGATGATGGTATGGTTCACATCTTCCTCGTAGGTGTTCATCTCAATCTGAACCGGTGTCGGATCCGTCGTGAGTTTCCGGCTGCCGAAATGGTTATAGAACACCAGGATCCCCACCGCAAGCCCCACGGAGTACATGACATGCACGATGGTCGTCCCCTCGCTGTCTTTGCCCGTAATCAGATTGTAAATGCGGGAGAACATGACGCCCACGGAGACATCGTTATTAAAGGCCATGATCGCGAAGGCCGCCCCGAAAAAGATGGTCAGACATACAAAGACAATCTTCGCGGCCTGCCTCGCCGGGTGGCGGCGCTTGGCGGATTTTTTCTTTATCACAATGTCCGTCTCCCCAATGTTATTGATCGCAAGGTTCGGGTAAATCTCATGTATTTTCCGATAGATCTCGATCACGGAGACTGCATAGCGAGTCGCGGAGTTTCCTTCTCCCTCCTCCGGAAATCGAAAGATTTCCAGGGTTTTCAGCCTGTTTCCGATAGCCGCGTCCGGGCATTCCAATTCGGCGACACGCCCGAGCGTCACTTTCTCCTGCTCCGTCTCATACGCGAGCGATAATTTTAAAGTTAGCGTTTCCGACATACAACTCCTCCTCCAGGCTCCCGCTTCCTGCGATTTTTTCGGCATCTCATTGACTTCCGCTCTGACAAACGGCATGCACAAATAACATCATAAAAAGACTGTCATTTCAACGTCTTCCGCCATCCTCGTCCGCACGCGCAAATGATATCGTCAAAAGGCTGTCATTTCAGCGTTTTCCACATTCCCAGGCCGCACGCACAAATGATATCGTCAAAAAACTGCCATTGCAGCATCTTCCATGATCCCCTCCCCGTCCGCATGCACAAATGATATTGTCAAAAAACTGTCATTGCAGCATCTTCCATGATCCCCTCCCCGTCTGCCCACACGAACGATGTGCGTATCTCAGGCTCTGCCGAACTGTCCCCGCCCGCATATTCGCTGATGCCCAGCCAGATTGCCAGCGCCGCCGCGATCACGATCAGCCCCATCAGAATTTTGGCCGCCGGGGAACGCCTGCTCCTTTCGATTTCCCTTGCCGCCCGGTCAAATTCCGCCTCGTATTCCCAGAGATCTCCGTTCAGGTAACCGATCTCGTCGTCATCGTAGCCGTAGTCATCGTCAAAGTCATAATCATCGTCATTATATTCATCATAGCCGTAATCGCCAAACATGGCACTTTTATCAGAATGGTAAAAATCCTCATGCAGACTCATTGTCATCCCCCTATCCATATTCGCGCATTGCTCTGCTTAAACATGTTCAAACATCCCTGCGCGAAAAATGTTCGCACATCACAGTGCACAAAATGTTCGCATATCAACAATGCTTAAAAATCCCATGCGCGTCCGAATATCTTTTATTCTGTTCTCTTTTGTTCCGTTATAATATGCGTAGTTTGGCGATATTTCATTCATATTATTATAATGACACCAGTCTTAAAAATAGGAGCACTAATGTTCCGCTTCGCGAAAGTCAGGATTTGTGGCGTCATGTTTTTTCAACATCCTTATAAAATTCCGTCAACCGTCACTCTTCCCGCGCCAGCGCCCGCAATTTTTTGATTATTTTGCTTTCTCTTCGGCTTACCTGCACCTGGCTGATGCCGAGGATGGCCGCCACCTGCGTCTGTGTCTTCTCACCGAAGTAGCGAAGTTCTATGAGCTTCCGGTCATTTTCGTCCAGTTTTTCGAGCAGCTGTTCCAGCATCATGCGGTCGAACAGCTGCTCTTTTTCCGCGCTGAATGCGCCCTCCGCGTGGCCGGCCCGGTAAGCCATGCCGCCTTCCGCGATGAACCGATCCAGAAAAAAGGTTTCTCCGCCGTCGCTGCCCTGCGAAGCGTGGTCGATGGACCAGGCCCTGGCATTCGCGCTGACGGCCAGCGTTATTTCTTCCACGGGCAGCCCGGTCTCTTCGGATATTTCTTCCAGTGTCGGATCTCTGCCGGTGACGTTCCGCAGGTGCTCCTCCGCTTTGCGGATGCGGCCGCCCTCCTCCTTCAACACCCGGCTCACTTTCACGGTGCCGTCGTCCCTTAAAAACCTCTGAATCTCTCCGATGATCATGGGCACGGCGTAGGTGGAAAACTGCACCTCCAGAGACAGATCAAATTTGTCGATGGCCTTCAGCAGTCCGATGACGCCGATCTGAAACAGATCCTCCTTTTCCGATCCACGCCCTTCAAAATGCTTCACGACACTCCAGACCAGCCCCGTGTTCTCCGCCACCAGCTGATCCCGCGCGGCTTTATCCTGCTCGTGGGCGCGCCGGATTAATTGCCGCCGGTGATCCGCTTTTTCATGCATACAAACGTTCCCTCTCCCTTTTCCGATTCCACCACCAGCTCGTCCGTGAAGGCTTCCATCACCGTAAAGCCCATGCCGGAATGCTCCTTCGACGCCGCCGTCGTAAACAGCGGCTGCTTCGCCTGCTCCACATCCTCGATCCCCACGCCGAAATCCAGCACGCGCACCGTGACCTCGGGGCCTGCGGTCGCCGCCTCCAGAATGATGATGCCATCCCTCTCCCCGTAACCGTGCACAATGGAATTCGTCACGGCCTCCGACACGGCCGTCTTCAGATCATCCAGCTCCGTGACCGTCGGATTCAGCCGCATCACATACGCAGCGATCACCATGCGCGCAAAACTCTCATTTTCCCCGGCGGCGTGAAACTCCACGTGAATTCCGTCCGGCGTATTCATGTTAAAATTGTTCATTTCCATCCTCTCTAAACTTCATTTCCGCTTTCTTAAACTCCTTAAGATATTCTTCCTCCATACCCATTCTTTTCACACTCCTCTCCTTCTGTAGCTTTACGAATTCTCCGCCAGTTCCCTCCCCGCGAATTTTTCCAGCACCCCGGCGATATTATCCGCAGTCCGGACGTATTCATAAATGCCCGCCAGTTCGAAAACCTTTTTCACCTGCTCGCCCGCATGGACAATAGTCACCGTGCCGCCGACGCCCCGCAGCAGCTTATACCTCCCGATGACGATGCCAATGCCGGAGCTGTCCATAAATTTTGTCGCTGAAAAATCCATTACCACGTTCTTCACGCGGTTTACCATAATCTCCCGGTCAATTTTCCCCTTAATCTTCCCCGCCTGGTGGTGATCCAGCTCCTCGCCGAAGCTCACCAGCAGGGTATCGCCTGCAAGAAAAACCTTCGTTTCCATTTTTTTGCGCCCCTTTCTGTCATAATTCGACATCTTTCGCCCCACGAAAAAAGAACCCTCCGTAAACCCGGGGGTTCTTCCTTCGTTTTTCATATATGCTGTGTTCTTTCTTCCTCTGCTCTGCACAGAGATTATTTCCTACTCCTCCGTCTCCGACGTCTCTTCCTCGTCGTCTTCACCGGTCTCGCCCTCTTCGGTCGTCTCTTCCTCGTCCAGTCCCGCCTCGTGGATAATCTCGTTCGCCGCCTCCAGGTCGCTCTTCGCCTGATCCAGCTCCTCTGTCAGCGAGCCGATCTGTTCCTGCAGGCTCTCCACCTGCGCTTCGGAATCCTCCAGTTCATTTGTCAGAAGCGTAATGTTCGTGTTCAGCTGCAAAATCTGCTGATTATAATCGGACTGCTCGCTTAAGTAGCTCTCGGACTGCTCGGTCAGCCGACCGGGCATCACGACAAAATAAGTAACCAAAAGTCCCAGCAGAACGCCGCCCATGAGGCACAACATCGAAGCCACGCCGGAATTCTGATACCAGCTCCTCTTGGGGATGATGACCTCATCGCCGCTTAAGTACTTCTCGCGTTCCTTTTTCCGCTCTTTTCTGCGCTTTCCGGACAGCCGCATCTTCTCATCGAAGGCCGCGTCAATCTCCCGCATGTATTTTAAGCTCAGTGTGTTGCACTTGTCCACCGACAGCGCCTTTTTGATGGCCTTGCGCGCCTTTAAGTACTCCCCCTGATGGTAATACAGCAGCGCCAGCAGCTGATGCCCCTTCACCAGGTTCGGATTCTGCACCAGCACTTTTTTCAGCTGGATGATCGCCATATCCTCCGCGTCCGTCTTCGCGTAGTTCAGCGCCACGTTAAACTTGCTGATGGTCTGGTTAATGGCCTGCAGCTTATTCTGGTTCGCCTGGATCGTATCAATATAATAGCTGGCCAGGTTCCCGTCCGGCTGCAGATACTTGGAAATGACCCACTCCGAAAGCGCCTGCACCGTCTCGCCCATCTCATAATACACAAGACCCAGCAGGTTCCTCGCCGTGATCTGATTCTTGTACAGCTTCACGCTGCGGCGAAGCATGTATGCAGCGCCCTGCAGATCCCGGTTCGAAGCCTTCGCCAGCCCCATATTATAATAGGTGTTCGACATCTTCACAATCCGGTTAAACGCACTCACGTTGGCACCGCAGTAAGGACAGATATCGTAATTCGTCAGCTCGCTGCCACAATTATAACATTTCATACTGAAACCTTTCCCGTTCCCTTACTGCTGTACTCCAATACCCGCATCCCGCAGTGCTTCCAGCAAAACATCCGTAATGTCCGCCACCGTATTATTATAAATCGCATCCTCCGCGTCATCTATCTCAAGACTCGGAGAAAACTTCTTCAGTTCTTCCTCAAAATTAAGCATAACAATCCTCCACGTTTCACCCTGACACTGCCGGGTTCTCCGCAGTCAGCGTGTAAACACATGAACTTCGCTTTATGGAACCTAAGCAACGCTTTGCTGCGCAAAAATCGTTCGCTTCAACCCCGATCCTTTGGTGTCAGGTCATTCTAGCACAGCCGTAAATAAGTGTCAACGAACTTTTAACGACAGAATTTCTCTGTCTTTTGGCCGCCTCTGCAGCAAACCTGTAACAGAATTTCTGCCTCGTCTCATTCCGCAAATTCATGGGAATCATCTCACACTCTCACGGTTTCAATTCTGCACTGATGTACCTTGTCCTTGCGGTAATATCCAATCCCCACCAAAATAACCCTTCCTGTTGTCTTCGGCTGTTCTCCCGGCTTTCCCTGAAACCTCAGAGCATACTTCTTATCATGAATCTGTTTCAGCGCCGTTTCCGGCGTATCATCCACTTTGAGTTCTATAATAATTCCGGCATCCGACCGATTATACGGATAAAAAATATAATCCACATATCCGATTCCCGACTGATCTTCGCGCTGCATATCATACTTATTTCTCGCGGCAAGATATGCCAGTTTCACGCTGCCGGACAGTTCCGCTTCATCATTATAGGACTTTAACGGAGATTCCGAATTGTGGACGAATGCCAGAACATCGCTGATTGTATCCGTGTCTCCATCATAAGTTGCTTTCAAAATGCGAAGAGATTCTTTCTCAAGTTCCCTCATATAATTATACTTCGGAGCTGTCCGAATAATCTTGTCGAACTCCAGCTCCAGTTCCCTGTTTGGAATTCTCACGCACCCGTCATAATAATTCAAATATCCATAGATTGTCATAACCGACAGGATTTCGTCCCTGGTTTCCAGCGTCCGTGCTGTCGTGGCGTATTCATCAATATCCACTTCTACAGCCTCGCCTGCTGCCAGGAGCATGACAGCATCACGAACACCATCTATATCGTTCAAAACATATTCTTTGAGTTCTTTGTTTTCTCCCGCTTTTGCCCAGTAATTCTTTAGACTGTTCCGCTTTAAGGCGAGTACAACTGAATTCGGATTATACATACTCCTGCCGTCCGCGACATGATATCCGTCATACCAGTCAGCCAGATTCTTACGGGTAAGCACCGGTTTTTTGCAGTTCTTCAAATATCGTCCATATAGTTCATCCACTTCCTCATCGGTAAAACCGAAATACTCACTGTACATGTCGCTGTCCGTCATATTGTATTCATCAAAATGGTTCATGGTATCGCTGACCGAGTATTTCTTAATCGGAAGAATGCCCGTCATATAGGTCATCTCAATATATGGCTGGTCTTTGGTCAGTTCACCGAGAAATGCGGTGAATCTTCCCCTGTCCGCTTCTGCGAAATAATCTCTGTGAAAAATATAATCCCACTCGTCAAATACCAGGATGAACTTTTCACCCCGGTATTTTCTGGCCGCGTTGCGGAGCATGCTGCCAATGGTGTCACCGGGGTGGTGCACAGCTTCCGGATAAGTTTCCCGAATATCCATGGCCAGTCTTTCTCTGAAAAAGGCAAGATACTGATCAAACGATCTGCATTCGTCCACGCCTTTACTGAAATTGATATATATCACATTATGTCGATTCAAATGCTTTGAATAATCCGGATTCTCTGCTATTTTGAGTTTTGAAAATACTTCTCCACTGTCTTCTCCACGGTTGAAAAAAGAAGCAATCATCGCTGCCATCACAGATTTTCCGAATCTTCGTGGCCTTGTAATGGAAATATTGCTGTCCTGCTGCTCCACCAGCGGAAAGAGTTCTCCAAGGAACTCCGTTTTGTCGACAAAAAACGGTTTTGTTGTCTCTCTTTTATATAAGTCAACGATATCTTCCGGATTCAAATAGGTTCCCATCGTAAGCAGCCTCCTTCCATTTATGAAATAAACCGAATAATTTGTTTACAGGATAACACAATTATCCGGAACTTACAAGATTAAGTTCGTAAATATCCCGTGAATCCACCCGATCTTTTCACGACAGAATCTACTCCTCCCTCACGATCCCGTCATCCCCGATCTCCACATTGACGGAAATGCTCTCCAGAAAATCAAAGATCCTCCGCCGCTCCGAGTCCGACGAAGCGATGGTCGTCTTACAGTCCTTCTGCACCGCCGGGACCACCTCCACATCCAGCGAATCCGTCGTGCCGTCGCCGTAGAAATGAAGGCTCAAAAGCATGGTGTCCAGTGTCTTGTCGTTAAACCAGTAATTTCCCAGACTGTAAATGATCGGCTTGCCGTCATAGTATTCCATGCCCTGCAGGCAGTGGGAATGTGCGCCGATCACAATGTCCGCGCCGGCGTCCAGGTATTCCTTTCCCGTAGTCAGCTGCACATCCTCCAGCGTGTAGCTGTACTCTGTCCCCCAGTGGACTACGGCGATGCAGAAATCGGAGTTAGCCTTGGCCGTCTTTATAGCCTGGATAAAAAGCGAGGTGTCATAACAGCGCAGGATGCCGGGGGATGTGGCCGTCGCCTGCGGAGTCAGCTTATACTTTTCCGCCCTGGAAGCGGCCACCAGGGATACCGTCACCCCGTCGAACTCATAGTAAACCGCCTCCATGGCCTCGGTCAGATTGTGTCCCGCGCCAAAATAAGTAATTCCGGCACTGTCCAGCGTGTCGAAAGTGTCCAGAAGCGCGTCCTCGCCGTAATCGTAGACATGGTTGTTCGCGAGATATACCGTGTCCACGCCGAGCTGCTTTAAGATTTCCACCCGCGAAGGATTTGCGCGAAACGTGTAGACTTTGTTCGCCAGCGGCGTACCGCGGGTGCTGTAGGTGAACTCATTGTTCAGGCACATCAGATCCGCCTCCTGCATGCGGGTGATCAGCTCCGCGGAAATGCAGTCGTAAATGCCGTTCTCGCAGGTGTCCAGGTACTGGGTGGTCGCCCAGTCCTCGTCCAGGTTGATGTCCCCGGCGAAGCAGATGGTAAAGTCATACGTCTTCCCGGTGGCGGCCTTCACTGTCGCCTGCTTCTCCGTGGTGGTCTGCTCCTGGGTGGTCGTGGGCGCCTGCGTCGTGGTCGAGGCCTCAGTAGTGGTCGGCGCTTCCGTGGTAGTCGGGGCCTCCGTGGTGGTCGGGGCCTCGGTCGTCGTCGACTCCTCCGTGGTCGGCGCCTCGGTGGCAGTCTCTTCCGGCGTGGTCTCCTCCGGCGTTGTCTCCTCTTCCGTCAGGCTCTCCGTTTCCGGCTCTTCCGGCGAAGTCTCCTCCTCCGAGGTTTCCGCAGAAACCTCCGCCACATTCCCCGCCGGACTCCCGTCCGACCCGGTAGCCGTCAAATCCGTTTCCCCCGCGTTTTTACTGCCGCCCAGAACAATCGCGAGAACCACAATCACCGCAACCAGCACACACGCCGCCGTGCCGACAGCAGCATAAATCTTTTTCTTCGTGTATCCCATTTTTTCCTCTTTTCACTCCTCCTGGAACCCTTCGCCAACCACATCGCTGGAGTCCATGATCACCAGGAACGACTTCGGATCCACCTTCTTGATCAGCCGCCGCAGCCCATACATCTGCTTCGTATTGCAGGCGCACATGACGACGCCCTTCTCCTTGTGCGTGTAGCTCCCGATACCCTTCAAAATGGTGGAGCCCCGGTCAAAGGTCTCGTCTATACTCGTGCAGATTTCCTCCGCGTGGTCCGTGACGACCAGCGCCACCTTCCCCTGGTGCGAGCCATACATAATTTTGTCCGTCACGGTGGCCGCAAGGAACGCGATAATCAAACCGTAAATCATGGACTCAAAATCCTGCGACACAAGCGCCGTGCCTGCCGCGATGATGAAAAGATCCATGATAAACGTAATGGTACCGATGGACAGGTGCGGCCGCTTCGCGCGCACGGCCAGCACGATAAAGTCCGATCCGCCGGTGGAGGAGTCCCGCATAAAGATGAGCGCGTACCCCGCACCGGTCAGGACGCCGCAGCACAGAGCGCTCAGCATGCGGTCGCCCTCAAACATCGGCAGCAACGGTGCGATCACGTCCATGATGAAGGACGAAATGGCCATGGTCTTGACGGATTTTAAGAAAAACGTGCGCCCCAGCGTGCGCCAGGTAAGCAGCACAATCGGGATATTCAGCACGATCGTCATGGTACCGATGGGCAGGCCGAAGAGCTGATAAAAAATCAGCGCCACGCCGCTGATGCCGGACATGGGGAACTGCGCCAGAGAAGCGAGATTATAAACCCCGATGGCAATCAAAAAACCGGCGAAAATGTCCGCCAGCAGGTCGATCCCGATCTCCTTTATTTTCTCTTTTCTGATATGATTCACATTGTTTCCTCCGAATTTCAAAGTCGTGAACCCGATTTTTCGCCGGGTTCACGACTCTTAAAGTTTTCATCCATTCACATACCGGGTCAGCCGCACGCCTCCACAAACCTCAAGAACGCACGTCTGCCCTCTTCCGTACACTTATACACCCCGGCATCCTCCAGCACCCGCACGAACACTTTGCCGACTTCTTCTTTCAGGATAGCGAGAACAGCCTCTTCCGGGCTTTCCGCCGACAGACTTTCCTCCATCACCTCAGGAATCTCTTCCTCCGCATCCGCGTAAACCCCGAACACCTCATCGAACCGCCCGGAAATCTCATCCAGCCATTCCGCATGGGCCGCGATCTCCGGAATCTCGTGCCAGTCTCTTCCATATAAAATGGCATCTTTCATGATCTCCATCTCTTTTTTCAGGCGCGCCGGCAGCACAGCCAGCCCCATCACCTCGATCAGGCCGATGTTCTCCTTCTTGATGTGGTGCAGCTCTGCGTGGGGATGGTACACACCCAGCGGGTGCTCCTCCGTGGTGATATTGTTGCGCAGCGTCAGATCCAGCTCGTACACATCGCCGTTTCGCCTCGCGATCGGCGTGATGGTGTTGTGGGGAACACCGTCCGTCTCGGCATAGATGAACGCGTCCTCATCCGTGTAGGCTCTCCACTTCGCCAGAATATGGGTGGCAAGCTGCACCAGCCTTGCCGAATCCTTATGCCGGATGCGGATGACCGACAGCGGCCAATGAACGATCCCCGCCTCCACGTCCTCATACCCCGGGAACGCAACCGGAATTTCGATGGGCGCCTTCGCCATGGCAAAGGTATAATGCCCGCCCTGGAAATGGTCGTGACTTAAGATGGAGCCGCCCACGATGGGCAAATCCGCGTTGGAGCCGATGAAATAGTGCGGAAACTGCCGCACGAAGTCGAACAGTCTGGTAAAGGCTCCCTCGTCAATCTTCATGGGAATGTGTTTCTGATTGAAGACAATGCAATGCTCGTTATAATATACATAGGGCGAATACTGGAACCCCCAGTCCGCGCCGCAAAGCGTCAGCGGAATCACCCGGTGATTTTCTCTGGCCGGATGATCCACCCGGCCCGCGTAGCCCTCATTTTCGATACAGAGCTGGCACTTCGGGTAGGCCGTCTGCTTCGCGTTCTTCGCCGCCGCGATGGCTAACGGATCCTTTTCCGGCTTGGATAGGTTGATGGTGATGTCGATGGTGCCGTAATCGCTCTCCACCGTCCAGCGCTCATCTTTTCTGATGCGGTAGCGGCGGATATAATTGCTGTCTTGGGACAGCTTATAGAAATACTCCGTCGCTTCCTGCGGCGAAACCGCGTATTTCTCCCGGAACACCCGCTGTACTTCGGCCGGGCGCGGCATCAGACAGTTCATGAGCTTCGTGTCGAACAGATCCCGGTAAGTGACGCTGTCCGGGATGAGGTTCCGGCGGACGGCCTCATCCAGAAGTTCATTCAATATTCTTTCCAGCGAACATTTTTTCCCATTTTCTACCGGATGACTCATTTCTTCCTTTGTTTCCCGATAATCTTTTTCATGAAACATCTCCAGCAGAAGATTTCTCGTATATATTCTCTCGCACTCCGGTGTCAGGCCGGTATTGATACCATACTGAACAAGCGCATCTATATTATCCGAAAGCATAGGTTCCTCTCCTCTCTTTTCATATAAAACCACCCCGTTCTGTTCAATTTCCTTCAAAAGTTCATCCGATACCTTTTCATTCAGATTTATTACATCAAACATCAAAAGGGTAAACTCCTGATCCTGGATCATCCAGTAAAAAGCGTCAAAATCCCCTCCAAGGACGGCAAGATCTATGTCACTCCGCGGAGAGTTCGTGCCTTTTGCTCTGGAGCCGAAGAGAATTACTTTCTCTGCACCACTTTTTCTGGCAAACTTTACAATATTTCTTTCCACTCTTTCCGGCAAATTATGCAACTGACTCACCGTCCTTTTCGTATCATGTCATGATTCGTCCGGGAAAAAGGTATAACACACGGATTTCTTCGCGCTTTACGTTGACTTCGACTTTTAACCCTGGAGCCATATTTGCTGCATAGAAATCCGTCACTTCGACTTTTATCCCTTATGTCTCCTGAACACAGTCACTGTCTTAAAAACCTGCAACAGCTACATTCGTTTTTTATCATAAGCTTCCTAACCGATTTTTCTCGCCCCGTCGCCGATGTCGACTACGTAAAATTCCGGCGCGATCCCGGTTTTTCTGCTGTACTCTTCCGTCAGCACTTCCTTCATGCGTTCCACCGCGTCCGTTTTTACAATGCTCACCGTGCAGCCGCCGAAGCCGCCGCCCGTGATGCGGGAGCCGATGACGCCCGGCACCTTCCAGGCAAGCTCCGCCAGCAAATCGCACTCCTCGCAGGAAGCCTCATAATCTTTGCTCATGGAAACATGTGCCTCGTTCATCATGCGGCCGAAGGCTTCCACGTCATTATTTTTCAACGCCGCCACCGCGCGGACCGTGCGCTGATTCTCATAAACCGCGTGCTTCGCGCGCTTTACGCATACCGGATCCTGAATCGCGGACTTATACTGCTCAAACTGCGCCTCGTCCAGGTCGCCCAGCGTCTTGATATCCACAACCTTCTGCAGGTCATGAAGCGCCGTCTCGCACTCGCGCCTGCGGTCGTTATAGGCGGAGGAAACAAGACTGTGCTTCACCTTACTGTTGGTGATGACGATTTTTGCGTCCGCAAGCCTGATCGGCGCGTATTCGTAGCTTAAGTCGTTCGTATTTAAGAAAATAGCACAGTCCTTCTTCCCCATGGCCGAAGCAAACTGATCCATGATGCCGCAGTTCATGCCATTGAAGTTGTTCTCCGAATACTGGCCGATCTGCGCCAGTTCTGTCATGGAAATGTCGAAGCCTCCCAGATCCCGCAGCATGATGCCGGTCAGCACCTCCAGCGAAGCGGAGGACGAAAGTCCCGACCCCGCCGGGATGTCCCCCTCGATGAGAATATCCGCGCCCTTTGCGAGCTGATACCCCCGCAGCGCAAACGTCCAGGCGATGCCCTTCGGGTAGTTGGCCCAACTGTCCTTCTCGTCAAATTTCAAATCATCCAGAGAAACGCCTACCACGCCCTTCCTCTGGAAATTTGCGGAATAAAATTGCAGCTCCCGGTCTTCCCTGGAGCGGATGACACCGTAGGTGCCGATGGTCAGCGCGCACGGAAACACGTGTCCGCCGTTGTAATCGGTGTGCTCACCGATCAGGTTCACGCGGCCCGGCGCGAAATATACACTTAAATCTTCCTCGCTTCCGCCGTAGACGCGGATGAATTTCTTCTTTAAACTTTCAATTGTGATAGCCATAGCTGTCTCCATTTCTTTCAAATTCCCCTTGTATGGTTGTTCTTTCGATTTATTTCCACACAGTCTTTCTATGACACTTACTCTAATTTCCGATACTTATGCGCATCAGAGTCAAAATCTGTTTTAGAAGCCGATTCTTCGATAGTTATCCCTGCGCCAGGAGTCAACGCGAAGCGTTTACTCCTGTTCTCTTTCATACGCCTGAATATAATTCCAGGAGTCCTTACACATGCGCGTCAGGTCGAACTTCGCCTCCCAGCCAAGCTCCTCCTTCGCCTTCTGCGGGTTCGCGTAGCACATGGCGATGTCGCCCGCCCGGCGCGGCTTGATTTCATACGGAATCTTCACGCCGTTCGCCGCCTCGAAAGCCTTCACGATGTCCAGCACGGAGTAGCCGTTACCCGTGCCGAGATTGTATACATTCACGCCGGTGGAGGAGACTGCCTTGTCCACCGCGTTCACATGGCCCTTCGCCAGGTCCACCACGTGGATGTAGTCCCGCACGCCCGTGCCGTCCGGCGTGTCATAATCGTTTCCAAATACACCCAGACATGGCAGCTTGCCGATGGCCACCTGCATGATGTAGGGCATCAGGTTGTTCGGGATGCCGTTCGGGCACTCGCCGATGAGGCCACTCTCATGGGCGCCGATGGGGTTAAAGTAGCGCAGCAGCACCACGCTCCACTCCGGATCCGGCACCGTCAGGTCGGAGAGCACCCGCTCCAGCATCAGCTTCGTGCTGCCGTAGGGGTTGGTGGTGGACAGCGGGAAATCCTCTGTAATGGGCACCGTCTTCGGGCTGCCGTACACGGTGGCGGAAGAGCTGAAAATGATGCGCTTGCAGCCGTACTCGTTCATCAGCTCGCACAGCTGAATGGTGCCGGTGATATTGTTGTGGTAATAAAGCAGCGGCTTCTGCACAGACTCACCCACCGCCTTTAAGCCGGCAAAATGGATGACCGCGTCAAACTTATGCTCCTCAAAAATCGGCCGCATGGACTCTTTATCCAACATGTCGGCCTTGTAAAAGGTCACCTTCTTGCCGGTGATCTTCTCGATTTTATCGACCACTTCGATCTTCGAGTTGTAAAGGTTGTCGAAAATGACCACCTCGTACCCCATGTTTAAAAGCTCCACGCATGTGTGGGAACCGATGTAGCCGGTTCCGCCGGAAACTAAAATTTTCATAATCTCATAACCTCCTGATTTTTGATTTCTCTGTCTAAGTTTCTCTCACCCCAGATCCGGCTCATCCTTCAGTTCGATGGACTCTGCCGCCTTTCCGTCTGTCTCAAACAGGATGATCGTGTTCTTCCCCTGCCTTAACAGCGGTGCCGGTATGTAAAGTCTTCTCTGCGGCCCGATCTCCCAGAATCTGCCGATGTTGAAACCGTTCACCCAAACGCAGCCCTTGCCAAAGCCCGCGAAATCCAAAAAAGTGTCACCCGGCTCGTCGACATCAAATTCAAAGCGGTAGAAGGCGGGTTCCGATTTTTTGGTTCCGCCACAATTGTGCCCGGCTTCTGTGCTGTCTGACGATATTTCCGTCATTTTGTCAGCAAAATCATTCTCCGATGCCGCATACGACCTTTTGCCGGGCATATCGCAATTCTCCTGCGTACACATGGTCACATCTTCGGCCTCCGGGAACTTCACCCGGCTGATATCATCCAACGGCAGCGGCCAGATTTCCCAGCCATGATGAAAATGACCGTTCAAAAGCACTCCGCCGTCGATGCCCTTGCACTGCTTATCCATCATCGGTCCGTAATTTACACGGCCCATGTTCTCCACGAGGATGTCGAGGGTCGGAACCTTACTGTCAGCAGCGAATTCCACCTTGAGTTCATGCTCCCCCATCAGTTCCCGGTCATAGTATACAGCCTTCTGCTCCCTGTCCACAAACACGATGGCCCGGTCGTTCGCGCCCTCAAAGCGGATGGACTCGATGCTCTGCTCCCTTTTTAGCGGTGCCCGGTAGAGAATGTAGCCGTAATTCTGGCCCAGCCGCTCCATGGAGACCGGGACAGGTGACTCCACCGGCTGACTGATTTCCGGGAGGATGTCGAACAGATTTACCTTCGTCTGCACCGGGAGCAGGCCGTAAGCTTTTCTTTTCGGTACAAGGTGCTTCCCCTCTTCCTGTATTGAATTAACACACAGGGATCCGTCTTTCTTATCAAACAGCAGGCTCTCAGAAGCCGTTTCTTCCGATACTGCTTTAACCGTCTGACCGTCTTTTTGACCATGACCTGCACCGGACAATTTCTCCTCCACACTTTCGATAAACTGTCTCTCAGAAACTGTTCCGGCTTTCGCATTATCAGTTCTCAGGTTCTCAAGAACCTTTTCTTCCTTCGCAATATCTGTTTTTGCAGGTTCACCAGCTGAGATTCTCACTGTTTTCTCAGGTTCGCCACCCGGGATTTCCTCTGTTTTCTCAGGCTTGTTTCCTTCCGTACCTTTTCCCGCCTCCGCCAAATGCTCCCATATGATTCTCTGATACGTCCGGTACTTCTCCGTGATCTGCCCGTCCTCGGTCAGGATGGCGTCGTAATCGTAAGACGTCACGTCCGGCGTGAGCCTGTCATAATAATTTGAGCCGTTCATGAAGCCAAAATTCGTGCCGCCCTCGAACATGTAAAAGTTCACGTTCCCGAGCTTCAGCATTTCGGCCAGGTCTTCCGCGCTCTGCTTAAGGTTTCCGGTGGCGTGGCCGCCGTTTCCCCAGTAGTCAAACCAGCCGCACCAGAACTCCGTGCACATGAGCGGCCCGCCTGCAGCATATTTCTTTAACACATCAAAGCGCTCGCGGGTCCGGGAGCCGAAGTTCGCCGTCGGGTGCGCACCCTCCACAGTTCCGCAGGAGAGACTCTCATCCGTCGGCCCGTCCGAAGTGATGAGGGGCACCACCACGCCGCGCTCACGCATCATATTCTTTAATTTGTCTAAATAATCTCCATCCGTCCCGTAAGAGCCGTACTCGTTTTCCACCTGCATGAGGATGATGGGCCCGCCGTAATTTACCTGTAAAGGTGTAAGAATTTCAAATAATCGATCGTAAAATGGCTCCACCGCCTGTAAAAATTCCGGCGAGGAGGTGCGCACGCGAAGGTTCGCATCCTTCAACAGCCAGCCCGGCAGCCCGCCGAACTCCCACTCCGCGCAGATGTAGGGTGACGGCCGTACGATGGCGAACAGGCCAAGCTTCGCCGCCGTCTTTAAAAAGCGCCCGATATCGGCGATGCCGGTGAAATCAAATTTTCCCTGCTCCGCCTCGTGGATGTTCCAGGCCACATAGGTCTCCACCGTATTGCAGCCCATTTCTTTTAATTTCCGCAGCCGGTCGTACCAGTACTCCGGGATCGTGCGGAAGTAGTGGATGCTGCCGGAAATGATCCGGAAGGGCTCGCCGTCCAGATAAAATTTGTCTTTGCACTCAAAAATGTGCGTGTTTCTCTTCTTCTCCATGCCTTACCTCATGATAATGACACAAACTTTGCCGGACAGCGTGTTTCGCAGGATAATTTCCAGCTCTTTGCGAATCGACAGTTTTCCCTCGCAGGCCACTTTCGAAAAATTAACTGTCACGCATGAATTCACAACTCTTCCGACACTACAAAACGCTAAAAACGGTACTGTCGTAAGTCTCACGCCAGTACCGCATTAGTCTATCATATTTCCGAAAAAACGCAACCGGAAAATCAGCATCCGCTTTCTTGCGGAGAAACACCGTTTTCACATCCCGCTTTCCAATAGAAAATCACATTTTCACATCCCACTCCCCTCAATGAAGGAGAGACACTTTCGCATTACACTTCCCCGATGAAGGAGAGACGCTTTCGCATTACACTCCCCCAATGAAGGAGAGACACTTTCGCATTGCACTTCTCCAATGAAAGAGATCCACTTATTTACGGCTCTTCCACCTCGTAGTCCTCCCAGCTTTCCGCCGTCAGGGCGCCATCGAAGGCGGTGACCGTGTCAGTGGTGCTTTCGTAGCTGTCCACCGTGATGGTATAGCTGCTTGTGCCGCTCACGTACACCGTGCCGTCGCTGCCCACGATGCTGACGGTGTTTCCGCTTGCATCCGTGACAGTACCCGCGTTGTACAGGTAAGTTACGGTGCTGTCTCCGGTGACGATCCATGTGGAGTCGGAGCTGATATACACGTTCGCGTAGCCGCTTCCGCCGTTTCCGGCCCAGGTCTCGTCATCCACAAAAGCGCCGGTGAGGGTGCTGCCGTCTTCCATGTAGAATTCCAGTGTGCTAATGGAATCCCAGATCACATCGCCCTCCATCTCCTGGTCGATGGCCGTGAAGATGCAGTCCGCGCCGTTGGAACCGGTGCTGCCCCAGCCACGCTCGTTGGCGTTGCCGGTGCACATGAGGAAGAATTCGGAATCATCCGCGTAGGTGATGTCCACATCCGAGATCAGGATCTCCGACTCGGTGTTGGTGGTGTAGAACATACCGCCATTCTCCGAGGTGATGGAGCCGCCGATGATCTGCAGGCAACCGACACCCACCTCCGAGTCGCCGGACATGCTCTGATATACGATGAAGGTCCAGGTGGTGTCGTTCTGGCTGGAATCGCTCATGTTGCCGATGATGTCGCAGTCAAACAGAAGCGCCGTGTTCAGTCCCTCCATGCAGAAGGCTTCGGAGCCGTTGGCGATGAGTGTCGCGTTTGCCACAGTGATATCCGCCGTGCAGTATACTGCCGGAGATCCGGTGCCGTTGCTGGTGTAGGTGCCGCCGTCCACCACCATGGTTCCGCCGCCGCGGTCGCTGCGGATGGCCGCCGAGGACTCACCGGAAGTTTCCACCGTCAAATCCCAGGCGTAGAGGGTTCCGCCGCCCGCCACATGGATGCCGCCGGAGGTATCCTGCTCCGTGGTGATGGTGGAATCCGACACGTACACCACCGCGTCGCCGTAGGAGAAGACGCCCGCACCGCCGGCCGCGTCCGTGTCAATAACCGCGTGGTCGATAATCAGCGTGCCGGAAGTCGCCAGCACCGCCGCGCCCACGCCATAAAAGCTGGAATTGTCGCCGCCTGTGCTGTCAGAAGAAATGCGGCTGACCGTGATGTTGTTCAGCGTGACGACTGCATCCGCGGTAGCCACGAGGATCGCGTTCTCATCGGTACCGGTGGACTCGAAGCTGTCGCCGTCCACCTCCGTAGTTTCGGTGTACTCGGTCACAGCCTCGTAGGAGATGGAGGAAGAGGAGCCGGAGCTGCCGTTTCCGCCCATGTCTCCGCCGCCGAAACCGCCTGAACTGCCGCCGGTCGAACCGTCCGCCACATCGCCGCCGTTGCTGCCGCTGTCTGCCGAACTGTCTCCGTCCTCTGTTCCGCTTCCGTTGCTGTCATCCGAACTGTCGCTGTCTGTCGAATCGTCCGAACTCTCCAGCCAGCTTTCCAGCAGGCTGGTGTCCACTGTCTGCGTCGTCACGAGGATGAAGGAGATTTCTCCATCCTCATCGAAACCGATTTCCAGAACCGAACCGACCTCTATGTCATCGAGGGTTCCGGACTCATAATTCGAAGCCTCATCGTCAACGCTGTCCTCTTCATCCGAGTCGTCGCTGTTCGCGCTATCCGCATCCTCAGAGCCTGTGCTCTCTGATTTTTCGGAATCCACGCCCTCTGCGTTATCCGCACTATTGTCCGCCAAATCGTCTGTATTCTCCGCGCTGTCCGCGTCTTCGGAATCTGCATCTTCCGTATCCGTGCTGTCTGCATCTTCGCTGATTCCCGCACCGTCTCCTGCATCCTCCGTATCTGTATCCTCACTCTGGACTTCAACCAGAATCACGGATTCATCCCCGATAGTGAGCGTCGCGGTCTGCAGATCGAATCCGTCCGCGCCGTTTGACGCGATATCCATGCGCCCTCCGCCAAGGTCATCATCGGAAAACGTCTGCATCTCGCCGTCTTCGTCGGTCGGTATCTCCATGTCGCCATCTTCGTTCGTCGGCATCTCCATGTCGCCGTCTTCATTTGTCGGCATCTCGCCCATTTCGCTCATATCGCCCGGCATGCCGCCCGACAGGGCATCACCGCCCATGCCGCCGGACATATCTCCCATGTCACCCATTCCGCCGGATGGAACATCATCCGGAATATCTCCGGATTCGCCGTCCGGAAGCTCCGGCGGGTTGCCGTCCGCAGAATCGCCGCTGCCTCCCGCGAAGTCAGAACTGCTGTCGGCATCCTCTATGCTCGTGGAACCGGTATCTGATCCGGAATTTTCCGTGGAAGCCGTGCTCAGCGAATTTGCCGTCATATCGCCTGATAAGCTGTCCGAGTCGCTGTCTTCGGAACCATTCTCCGACCCGCTGTCACTGTCTTCTGCATCCGGTGAGCCTTCGGCACCGTCCACATCCGAGCCGAACTCAGCGCTGTCTCCGCGTGTGCCGTCGGAGGAACCTTTTTCAAAATTATCTCCGTCCGCGTCAGCCCCGCGCATGTCGGTGCCGACACTCACACTGGTCATGGCTGTAAAATCCGTGTCGCTGACCGCGAGCGTCAGCTCGCTGCCATCCACTGCCGTGACCACCGCGTAGAGCGTTGTGGAAACCGGCGCTTCCGCATCCTCGTCCTCATATGTGAAGATGTTTATTCCGGACACAGTGCTGTCTGCCACCGTCGTGCTGTCTTCATCGCTCTGAGTGCTGCCACAGCCACACCCCGAAAGCAGCCCCGCCGCCAGCGATGCCAGCACGGTGCCGCATACAAACAGCTTTTTTCCTCTGTGTTTTCCTGATTTTTGCATTGATTTTTTCATAATTACCTCCGTATCAGTCAAAAATTCATTCCGAAAACCTGACAGAAATCGCAGCCTCCCTTTAACCTGACTTCTGAATCCGTGAACCACTTTTGACACCCGAGTCAAAATTTGCTTCGTGTCAGCTTCTTGAATTCCATCGTTTCTCTTCAGGACTCCGGACATAGTACCCGGCTGATTGGGCAGAGAATACTTTTTTATTTTGCCTTCAAAGTGATGATTTCGTGTTTCTTTTGTGAAACACTGAAACCTAAAAAAGATCCGCATAACATCCACTGTTTCGAAATCTGCCTCGAAACTCTGTGTGGCTGTTACTGCAGATCATTTTTTCTCCGCCGGTATGGTTCAAATTCCTTCCGTTGTTTTTGTCCTTCGACCGTCTTCCTTTTATCGTTTTCTTCTTTTCCTGTACTTTCGCTGTTTTACTGTCAGCATTTCCCTGATGTCTGCTCTATTTTGTTTTCAGAAACCGCCGTATCCCCTCCAGGTGCCGCTCCCCTTCTTTTCTTCCGTATTCATACATCGCCTTCAGCTTTTCCGGGTCATTCTCCGTGCGGCTGATTTTCATGGATGCATCCGGACGCATGACGTACGCCGTACCGGCCTTCTCCTGGCGCTCCACCTCGTCCAGCTCTTCATTGTACATGACATGGCGGTTTGCCATGGCATGTGCCAGGGCCGGGCGCTTTCTTAAGGCCAGGTTCATGAGCGGCGCAAACTTCGACGGCTGCTTGCGGTACCCGGCCGGCCGGGTCAGGATGACAAGGTTCTTTGTAAAGCCCTGCCCGCAGAACCAGACGAGAGGGATAGAATCCGAGACACCGCCGTCCAGAAGCTCATACCCGTCCAGCTCCACTGCCTTCGCAAAAAACGGCATGGAGGCCGAGGCCCGCATCCACTGAACGTCATGGTCGTCGCCCCGGTTTGCCAGGTGGTAAACCGGCCGCCCGGTGTTCACGTCCGTGCAGACCACATAGAAATCCATGGGATTTTCCGCGTAGGTCTTTACGTCGAACAGATCCAGCTCGTTGGGCAGCTTGCGATAGCAGAAATCCGCACCGAAGTAGTCGCCGGTTTTGATGAGTGAGCGGAAGCTCATGTAACGCGGGTCTTTGCTGTAGGCCAGATTGTAGCGGATGGGGCGGCCGATCTGGCGCGACTTATAGTTGCAGCCGAACACGGCCCCGGCGGACACGCCGATGGCGCCGTCTGTTTCGATGCCGTTCTCCATCAAAATATCCAGAATGCCCGCCGTATACAGGCCGCGCATGCCGCCGCCCTCCATCACAAGGCCGGTTTTCCCTTTTCCAGAGGTTTCTTCATAATTTCTCATTTTTTCCATGTCGTCATTCCTGTCTTTTCTATTCTTTCTTATCTCTCATGCATATGTAAGTATTTCTCCCGCGTGGCCATGCCGCCCCGGATATGCCGCTCCGACTTGTTCACCTCAAGCACCCGGCGCACCTCAGCCGCCAGCGCTTTGTTTATGGCCGCAAGTCTTTGCGTGCAATCCTTGTGAACCGTGCTTTTCGATACCCCGAAACGCCCGGCCGCCTGCCGAACCGTCGCGTTGTTCTCGATAATGTACTGTGCGATTTCCAGTGTTCTCTCCTCAATATAATCCCTCAAAAAGCTTCCCCTTTTGGGTGCCGCGGATTTTCGAAAAGCCGACACGAAACGTGCCTCTCGTCCCCAGTCTCTTTTCACATCCGGAGCTCATCAACTCCCCGGAAGTCTGAAATCACTTAGAATCCGGCAACTTATGAATATCTGAAAATATCCGGTTTCCGTCCGATTTGTTTGCGGTACCCGTCCTGCTTTTCTCTATCTTATGAGGGAAAGTGTCTAAATTATCTCACAAAATTATATCCTGCCAGAGTTTTTCACATGGCTTCACCCATAAATCCGGAACCATCGAAGACATAGAGGTCGGTGTGGTTTCTTAGATCGGTTTCAATGATGACGGTGAAATGCCCGAAAAACATCAGAAGTATTTTCATTGTCCGGCTTTCCATGTTTTCCTTTTGTTTTTCTGTCCGGTTTTACTCCCTTTTCTCTGTCCCGCATCTCACCCTGCACCGCTTTTTATAACATGCCACACTGAACTTATAAATCGTAGAATAGCCTTCCTTTTTCAACTCGTGCACATAATCCTCCCGCTCGATCTGGCTGTCAGCCTCATCAAGGGCTTCGTCAAATTTCGCATTTTCGGCATATTTCATCTCGATCACGATGCCGATGCTCTTTTTCCGCACACGGATACGAATGTCCGCAAAGCCATCCCCGGCCTGCTGGCTGGATTTTGCCCGCCAGCCTTCCCGGTAAGCGAAGATCCCCAGCAGAATACCGTGATAAAAATTTTCCTTTCTGTCCTTATGAACGTACGTGTCCTGAAGGCTGATCGTGTCGTCCAGGTAATCCGTGAACTTTTCTTCCAGAGCGGCGGCATCTCCGTTTTCAACGGCATCGCATAAACTTTCGCGCTTTTTGCTTTCTTTTTCGACCCGCTCCTTAAACAAATCCACGATCTGGTCCGCGAACAGGTTTGCCACCTCACGGTTCGGGATCGCCAGCGTACATTTTTTTCCCTCAGGCCGCCTGCGCAACGTCAGATATCCGGTTGTGAATAGTACGCTCCAGATGCTGTCTATGGAAGCATACATCGTATTGTAAGTCAGATCCTCGCGGATTTCCTTCACTATGGTGCCTCCCGCAAGCAGAGTCTCGATCTCTTCTTTTGTCTTTTCATTCCCATATTTCTCAATCAGCTGGCGGATCAACTGATTGCCGCTCGTATTCGACCAGTAGTCCTGCAGCGGTGCGTCCGGATCCGCAGTCAGGTCATCCAGACAGCAGATGATATCCCACGGATTGTAAACCTTCACATTTCCGAACAGATAGCCGTCATACCATTCCTGTACCATATCATGCTTTTCCGCCAGCTCGTAATATTCCAGCATTTCACAGACTTCCCGATCTGTAAATCCGAAATACTCATCAAAACGCACTTTCGTGATGGAAAGGATGCGCGGATTGTTCAGCCCCGTAAATATGCTTTCCTTCGATACCCGCAGGCATCCGGTCATCACTGCGAAATAAAGGCTCGAATTCGTCTTCAGCGCCTGATCAAACATGCTGCGGATCAGGTCGATCATGTCATCGTAATATCCGCGCTCATTGGCCTTCGCCAGCGGCACATCGTATTCATCGATCAGAAGAATCACCTTCTTCCCGTAATGCTTTTCGAGCAAATTCGTCAGCACCTGAAGACTGTTGCTCAACTTTTCATCCGAAATATCCTGCCTCTGCAACTGTAAAAACTTTTCTTTTTCCGTTTCCGTTAACTTTTCGCTTTCTTCAAGAAAACCAAGCCTCCCGGCTTCCCTGTTGATGATGCTGACTGCCATCGCCCTGGCAGCCGCGAAATTCGGCCCATCAATGCCCTTCAGGCTGACGGTCACAACCGGAAACTGCCCCTGATACTTCGCGCAAAGATCTGTCTCTTCCGAAATCGCCAGCCCATCAAACAGTGTCGGATCCGTGCCGATTTCAAAAAAGCATTTAAGCATACTCATATTCAATGTTTTTCCAAAGCGTCTTGGCCTGGTGAACAGGTTCACCTCACCCCGGGACCAGAGCAGATCCCGGATCATCGCCGTCTTGTCCACATAGTAATAATTCTCCCGGCGAAGTTTTTCAAAGTCTTCGATCCCCACCGGAATCATTTTCTTTCTTTCCAAGGGGCTGTCACCATCCTCTCATTTAAATCTTCTTCCTGCGATCCGGAACTTCCTTCGTTCCTGCCCGCTGTCATTCGCTTTGCTTCCTTCGCTTCTGTCCGCTGTCATTCGCTGTGCTTCCTTCGCTTCTGTCCGCCGTCATTCGCTGTGCTTCGCTTCCTTCATTTCTGTCCGCTGTCATTCGCTGTAAGATAAGAAGTGTCCATGCCTGCTTCGCGGCCACCATCAGGGGCACGGCCCATCATTCTGCGTTGTGCGCTCCGTTTGGATTTATTATCTTTAGGAAGCCGCTCACGAATAGGAACCATCCTTATGCAAAATCTGATGAAACTATATGTCCTGCCCATGAAAAAGTCAAGCCTGTTTTTTATATTTGCTTTGGCTCTGTAACGTGTATAGGCCGTTTTTTTATATTTGTTGCAGCCCTGATTTTTTTATTGCACTTTTGCGTGTCTTCCTATATAATATTTCATTATTTGCAATGTGTCAGGCACGCAACAGCTGACACTGACATGGATATTTTTAAGAAGCCTTCCTGGTTATGGAAGCTCACGCCCTGCCACATGCAGTGTGATGCATTTCTTCCGAAAGGTTTCTGAACAGGCATTGGAAAGGAAGACTCAGCATGAACAATAAAGTAGTGGTAGCCCTCGGCCGAAACGCCTTTGGGCGCACGTTCCCGGAGCAGAAGGAAATGGTAAAGCAGGCCGCGAAGGCCATCGCGGATCTGGCGGAAGCGAGATATGAAGTGGTCATCACCCACAGCAACGGCCCGCAGATCGGCCTGATTCAGACGGCCATGACCGAGTACAGCCGCATCTCCGCCTCCCACACGGTGGCGCCCATGTCGGTGTGCGGCGCCATGAGCCAAGGCTATATCGGATACGACCTGCAGAACGCCATCCGCAGCGAGCTCTTAAACCGCGGCATCTACAAGCCGGTGTCCACCATTATCACGCAGGTGCGGGTGGATCCCTTTGACCGGGCCTTTCACAACCCCACCAAGATCATCGGCCGGGTGATGAGCCGGGACGAGGCGGAGTCCGAGGAGCGCAAGGGCAATTACGTCACCTTCGACTCCCGCCCCCAGTACAACGGCTACCGGCGCATCGTGGCCTCGCCCATGCCCATCGACATCTATGAGATCGACGCCATCCGCACCCTGGTGGACGCGGGGCAGCTGGTCATCGCGGCGGGCGGCGGCGGCATTCCGGTACTCGACCAGCGCACGCAGCTCAAGGGCGCCAGCGCCATCATCGAAAAAGACTTCACGGCAGCCAAGCTGGCGGACATGCTGGACGCATCGTACCTGCTCATCCTGACGGCGGGCGATTACCTCACCTACACGGACAGCGACGGAAATGAGCAGAATGTGGGCGAAATCTCCGTGAACGAAGCGGAAAAGCTCATCGCAGAAGGGCACTTCGGGCCCACCACAACGCTGCCGAAAGTGCAGGCCAGCCTCAACTTCGTCACCGCGGGCAGCGGCCGCACGGCCATCATAACCGACCTGGGCCGGGCCAGAGACGGCATTGAGGGGCGCGTGGGGACGGTGATTCGGTAATGATCTGTCGTTAAATAGTTTATAAAACCCCTGAGAGAACTTCATACGAAAACTCTCTCAGGGATTTTTGTCGTTTTTTCCATTAATTCTTTGAAACTCCACAGAGTTCCATAATCATCTGAACCACCTCGTGGACGGAAGTTGCCGGATTATCATGATAAAACTTATAATTTTTATAATTCTCCTGCTTGTTGCCTGATTCCACATTAACACTTTCAATTCTTCTTGCATTCTCAATCGCCTGAAATACCGAATCCAATGTCACAAACTCCTCCAGAATCTTTTTAAACTCTTCCTCCTTTTTGAATTCATCCATTCTTGAATACTTTCGATGAAAGTGCCTGTTAATCAACTTCAAATATGCGTGTCTGTCCGTTACCGTATAATTAATATTTCCCGCAACATGAAGCAACATCCACAGGTCGAACGCATAATTTGAATATCCCAGCTCATATCCGATATGAAATGTTTTCTTTGCTTTCTCCATTTCATCTATGATTCCATAGAATTTTCCACGGAAAACTTCATTCTCATAATCCTCAACATCCTGAATATGGAAATATGGGATTCCACTCCTGTTCATTGTTTCCGTTGGTTTATGGGCAAGTCTCTTTGCATAGCTCATAGGGGATTCAACCATAGATTTGATTTTCAAATTATAGGTGTTTCTGCCTGACTGATTAATCAATTCTGCCAGATGAGCAAAATAAAATGTTTCACAATTCCTGCCCTCAACAGACATATATATTTGCCTGGTTTCCTTCTTATACGTTCTCACTCTCTGCTCCTCCCCTCATAATATCAGCAAATATATCCGTTAGGTCGGAATCCGGCATTGCTCCATAACGGTTCATAAGATAATTCCTCATGTAATCGCTTGTCTTCCGTACATTTTCTTTTCCGTTTGCTTTAAAATCGGACAGTGCATATAAACTGCTGGATTTTGTCTCCGAATCTCTCTCCACAAATTTAATTTCGTCACGCCGAAGCAGCCTTGAATTAAGATAAACAACATTATGCGTGTTAAAGATCAACTGGGCACCGTTTTTGTTTACGGAATCATTATGGAACACAGAAATCAGACTCATAACAATATCTGGATGCAGTGATGCGTCCAATTCATCCATTACAAGCACTGCACCGCTTTTCATGGCAGTGATTATCGCCGGCATAATGGATACCAGCCTCAATGTCCCCACGGATTCAATCTGGTCAGAATCTACGCCATATCCATAAGATGACCCTGCATTTTTGCTAATCACAGACACAATTTTAACCGTGTGTGTCTCAGCATCCTGCATATAGGCCAGATCTGTACCAACAATACCGGCCTCTTTCGCAATGCGATTGATATTTTTTTCAATCAGCGCCTGATTTTCCGTCCCGGGTTCGCCCAGCACATTCGGCGTAAAACGCGCTCTATCCGCAGAATTTATCACAAAGAACTGATCCTTAAACCAGTTTTTTATCTCAACAACTAATTTTTTGCTGCAAAAAGAACTGAAATCCGATGTGAGTAACAGAGTATCTTCCGCGATGTTACTGCTCATGGATTCTTTTGTCTTATTTGCGTCAGCGACACTATAACCAACATTCAAGAAACTCTCCATAGGCTTCAGTGACAGCTTATTTACCGCATCCCTGCTGCGCTCAAATATGATTTTGTCATTTACAAAAAGCTGCTCCCTGTCAATATATCTCTCTGCTTTCTTTTGAAGGAATTCTCCAAGAAATGCAGAAAACCCGTAACAGTATTTCACACCGTGATACACAAATGTCACTTCGAAGCTGACCGGTTTCTGCTCATCGCTAAAAGCGAATGGCACCATCGACATATGATGACTTACGTGATCCATAGAGCGGTCATCTTCCATGTCATTTATATTGCCCCGAAGCACAATCTGACGCATACATGACATGGCGTTTATCACAGAGGTTTTTCCTCCTGCGTTCGCTCCATATATAACCGAGACCGAAAGGGCCGACTCTGTTTTATTGCCGGCCTCGCATTTCAGAATACTGTATTCAAGATCATTCATTCTCTTTTCCGGAACCATATTGAAATCAAATCCATCCTGAAATGATTTAAAATTGTCACACTTGAAATTTAAAAGCATTCTATGCACCTCCGTTATTGCTATGATGCCGGGATCAAAACGTACAATATCAGGAATTCCTCCTTAACGCATGTCAGGCCCTCCCTGTACTCTCTATGGGATCTGCAAAACCGAACCCATGATTCCTGATCCTGATGTCATATAATATACCATGACGCGCGATTTTAGTCAATATTCGTGCCAGAAAATGGCACAAAATCTGCTTTTATTTGCTTTCTATTTCTCTTCCTTTTCACAGATCACTTTTTCAATTCAGGGATCACAATACCTTCGCTCAAGTTGCACATTTCCCTCATCTCCTCTCTGAACGCTTCCTCATGCGCCATGTCATATTCAGTCTGCAGAATATCAATCCGCTCTTCCGGCGGCAACTCCGGCGAAAACAATGTACTCAGCAGACGATGCAGTTCATATCCGTCGCCCTTCTCCGGCAATTCATTTGGAACCCCCAGCAGAACGATGTTAATCATGTCCAGCTTTCCTTCCCAGTCATAATTTCCCATGAGCGCATCGTTTGTAAGATAAAGCAAGAAATGCAATGGTTTTTATCGCTGGAAATGCTATTTTGTTAATGTCATATCCATTCTTTTTTATTTAAAGGTTTGATATAATTCTTCTTCAGGTCACGGACGCTTCCAAAAAATGCCATTTCTGATTTGGAAAACGTATTATTCTCCAATTTTAATTTGACTAACTCCAGAGTGCAGAGCAGGTCAGCTGCCTGAAAAAGTTTATACTCGGAAGGCATAACCTTTCGAAAAACAGGATTAGGGAGTAAAGCATTAAAAACTGAGGAAAGAATTTTGCTAACCTCAACCTGTCCATTGTCATAGTAGATTTTCACATTATCAAAAGACAAAAAAGAATCATAATGTTCTCTGATAAATTGAGAAATCTGTTTTGACAATCTTCCTGTTGCATCAACGACATCCGGGAAATGTTTTTTCTCTATGTAAAAGCACTTGTAACGGATATTAGCCTGTCGAATAAAAGCAACCATTTTGTTGAATATTCTCCGGCGTTCCTCTATGGATAAGTTTTTGTATATCTCTTCTTTACGAATAATAGGCCCGGTATGTATGCAAAGGTTATTCATACCTAAATATGAGAGTTCCTGATTCAGTTTTAAAACAGCAGGCTGAATATTTTCTTCCTGATCATGAAAAACCATTGCAATTATGTAATACGGTGAATGATAATCATACTCTCCGAAATCACCAGATTCATCAATAAATACGCTTAATTCTTTCAATGCAGGATACCTCTATAACATCTGTAAAAAAATGGCGGGGAACTTCCCCGCCCGTGATGGACCTGGGTCTTGCGACCAGCCCAAAATGAAATCACTGATTTCGTTGAAAATAGTATATGCGAAAACTGATAAAAATGCAACAGGAATTTTAAAATTCGTCCGATAAAAATTTCACTCCCGGGTCAAAAGAGCGGCCTTAAAACCATAGGTTCTCCGGTTGTACTTATTATAACAACAGCCCCGTCCCGACCCCTGCCCCGACCGACGCGATGATGTACCTTAAGGTACACTGTCATTTGAATCACACTCCATTCGTGATGAATTTTTCTCCCGTGCTGATAATTTTAGTGCCTGACGGAGGAAAATGCAATGGTTTTCTTTTAAGTTGAATACTACAGGGCCCGTCATCCCTTTATATATTTCTGATTACGGCTTTTAGGTTTACTCATGCGCTCCCATGACTTCTAAGAGAAAACCCCTGAGAGAACTTCATACAGAAACTCTCTCAGGGATTTTTTATCGTTTCCTTACGTCGGCTTTTAATAACTACAGAATTCCTTCGTCCGAACTGTCTGTCATATATTAATATATTTTTCAGGTTTTACGACAAACCAAATGCCTGCATGGCCTGTTCAGGAGTTGAATCCGGATGATCCTTCATCCACTGAATAGCGGCCATCAGGCCTTTCTTCATCCCTCTTGCTTCTCCTTTTGCTTCCCCTTCTTTATATCCACTCTCCCAAATGCCTTCGCTTAAGTTACACATCTCCATCATCTCCTTCCCGAGCGCTTCCTCATGCGCCATGTCATATTCAGTCTGCAGAATATCAATCCGCTCTTCCGGCGGCAACTCCGGCGAAAACAATGTACTCAGCAGACGATGCAGTTCATATCCGTCGCCCTTCTCCGGCAATTCATTTGGAACCCCCAGCAGAACGATGTTAATCATGTCCAGCTTTCCTTCCCAGTCATAATTTCCCATGAGCGCATCGTTTGTGAGATAAAGCAAGATTATCACAAAAGTTTCTTATGTACAACCGGAAATTATCATGATTTAATCAGGGGGAGTGTCAGATGTATCCTGCTCCACCATATATTCCTCCGCCGGCAGCTGCTCTGCCACGTACCGCTCCTCCGGCGCCGTTTCTTCCCCACACTTCACCACTCTTAGCTGTTCCTTATACTCATAACGATACTCCCTTTGAGACGAGCCATAACCATAAACTCTGTCATGATTCATCTCAAAAAGAATACTTTTCACGAGTCTTTGCCCAAGTGAGGAAAGATTCACTTCACTTCATTTCTGTGATTCCTCAGCGGTCATTCAAATTACAGTCCGTGTAACAGTTTCTGCAGAAAGTCTGATGCCAGCATCATAAACGGCTGTAGCTGTCAGACTGTCCGCTAGGGACCTAAACCTTCCTGACGCTCCCGCAGCTCATACATCATGTCAGTTTCCCTGATGGGACTTTGATCGGTCAGGAGTGGTATCCACGAGGTGGCATGCAGCTGGGACTCCGATCAGTCATCGGCGATATCCACGAAACGGCATACAAGCCAATAGATTTGCATATTAAAAACCCCGGGGACTTTCCTTTTCGGACTGTCTCCCGGGATTTTCTATTTTATAGTATTTTACTGTCTGAACTTAAAGATATGGTACTGTCTCAAAAATAACGAGCATAACAACATGACACTTTGGGTTTCTTCGCGCTACGCGCTCTTGAAGCTGTGTCATAATATCAGGTGAAAAAAATTCGTTTTTATGCCAGGCCAAACGCCTGCATGACCTGTTCTGCAGTCGAATTCGGATGATCCTTCAACCACTGAATGACATCCATCTGGCCTTCTTTTTTTCCTTCTTTTTTTCCTCTCGCTTCACCCTCTGCGATTCCTCTTTCCCAAATACCTTCACTCAAGTTGCACATTTCCATCATCTCCTTCCCGAGTGCATCCTCATGCGCCATATCATACTCAGTCTGCAGAATATCAATCCGCTCTTCCGGCGGTAAATCCGGCGAAAACAATGTACTCAGCAGACGGTGCAGCTCATATCCATCGCCCTTTTCTGGCAACTCATTTGGGACACCCAGCAGAACAATGTTTATCATGTCCAGCTTTCCTTCCCAGTCATAGTTTCCCATAAGTGCATCGTTTGCGAGGTGAATATAGTTCCATATACAGCTGTCCATGTTCATGCAGATCCAAACCGTATAGACCCGCTTGATGTCGTCATAGTTATCTCCGGCAAAATCACGTTCCTTCTGCGATGAGATAAGTCTGCTGACATAATAGATCACGCGATTTAACAGGCTGTATCCCGAAGGCTTAGCCTTTTGCGCTTCTACGTTGATAATTACCTGTGAAATACCATCCTTCGTCCGTACATAAAACAGGATGTCAAACCTTACCAGCCCTTCGTTGTTGTCAAAATCTTCCGTATTAAGGGTAACGATGCGATCGCCCTTCGCATCTGTCATCCCCAGATTCGTCAATCCCGATTCGACCGGTACACTGGAGATATAAATTTCACCCTCGATATGTTTTGCCACTTCACTTACGTCCATGCCCTTGAACTCATCCACGGTTGCGGCCAGGATATGTGACAATACACTTTTCCGCGCCAAGATTCTCTTGGCTTTCAAATCATACTGGGTTTCATCCTTTGTGACAATTAATGTGTTTCTTAAATCCATGGTCATATTCGTAACGATGTAGCCTCTCCAAGCTATGCCACCTGCCGTAAGATTACCACAAATATTTCTTATGTACAACCGGAAATTTTCTATAATTTGCGTCAGCTCTTTTAACGTTGCGTGACATTCTTAATAATTGCCTGTAATATAGCAACAGCAGACACTTTTTTCGATGTCTGCTGTGATTGTCACTGTAATTGTTACACTGACTGCTGATCCACAGAATCCTGCTCCACCATATATTCCTCCGCCGGCAGCTGCTCTGCCACGCACCTCTCCTCCGGCGCCGTTTCTTCCCCGCACTTTACACCGGCCCGGTAGCGGAATGTGGAATTCGGCATGCCGCACCTATTTGCCGCTTCGATGCAGGTGATTTTTCCTTCTTTCCACAGTCTGACCGACTCATAGAAACTGTCTGACAGTTCCGGTATGACTCTGGAGGGCCTGCGCCCCGGTTCTCCCGCTTCCTGCCACCGCCGCACTCTGCCCCGTTTTTCCTGTATGGACTTCATGGAACGACCAAGCTTTTCCGACAGCTCACTGTCCGGGATGGAGTGCTCCATGACCATCTGTATTTCTTCTTCCGTCCAGGGACGGGCGGGGTAGATGTTCGCGGTTTTCGCGTAGTAGCGTTTGTGGGCTTCGTGGCGCTGCTGTTTCAGGCGGGCGGATTTTTCTTTTGGATCACGTTGTTTTTCTGCCATCTATATCACCACTGCTTTCTTTTTTCCTTGTACCGCTTTTTCCACAAGTATATTTACAAATTCTTCTTCGATCCTGCCCCAGGCAATTCCCTTCCAGATGATCTTACCCGTTTCGTTGAACCTGACTATTTCGTGAAACTCATGGCATGCGTATTCTATAGCAACCACCACATACCTCCTCTCAACTTGCGGATAACGAAGCCTTCTTTGGTTTTCATCTTGCTGTCCCTCACTTCATTCTTCTGTATGCCACGAGAACCGCCTCCGGCGGTAACACTTGACGGAAGACACAATCCAACACGTGTCAATATCAACAGGTGCGATGATGTTCTCCGTCCCACAATCCAATAGGCACACCCCGCGGAGGGGCAGTGGTCGAACAGCCTGGTCTCCATTCAGTCCTCCGTCAGGGCGCCGATCTCGACCATCCGCTCCACGGCAGAGCGGTAGGCCGCCCTGGCGTGATCCTCGGTGACGTCATAGATGTCCAGCAGTCTGGCTACCGTCTGCTCCTCGCCGTCACCGGCCAGGAGGGACTCCCACACCAGCTGGGCGGTGTCGTTGAGCTTGGCAACGCCTCTGAAGGTGGTGCAGGCGCGGCCCACAGGCACCGCCACGCAGCAGCCTCCTACCTTGCGTAGAACAAAATTACTATTCACTTTCATGGTGACACTCCTTTGTGGTGGGACAAAAAGCCCGGCAGCTAAACGGCATACCGGGCTTTCCGTCAAATTGGTTCAGGGGATGATGGGCAGGGATGTGTCGGCGTCAGTGAAGGCGCTGTACTGTTCGTCCAAAGCCTCCAAAGCCTCCTCCTCTGTCATGGTATCATCCTCGTCATCCTCCCCCTGGTCTTCCATCTCGCCCAAGGAAACGAGGGTATCTTTTTGGTTCTCCAAATTTTCCGTCTCTACCTCTAAATACGGTTCCGACGAATCCAAAGTCTCGGCAGTTGCGGAGGTATCTGCCTCATCCGACATCTCGGTGGCGGATGAATCCGCTCTCTCCTCACTCTCCGCTGAAGCGGAGTATGAGTCTAAACCCGCTGCGGAATGGTCAGAAACCGAACCGTCCGATCCGATGCAGCCCGCCAATAACGCCACGCAGGCAAGAGTCAGCGTCAGAAGCAAGAACCTTTTCCTAGCTGTCATGTGATCTGTCCTTTCTATGGAGAATGATTAAGTGGATGACTTACTTCCCTCAATCATCGTCACCGCCATCCGGAATTTCACCGAAGCCATCAGAATCAGAATTGGCAGCAACAACATCCGCACCAGAAAATGTAATTAGTTTAAACATCGGATCCTCAAAAACAGCTTTCTTCATTGTACAGAACCTCCTTTCAATCCTAATTCAATGCCTTGGCATACAGGTAAATAGTCTGACCGACCTTCTTCTGCGCGTCCGTTCCGGATGTCACCATCAGTCGTGCGTAGTAAAGACCTGTGGTTGTAATAGTATAAGAACTGTTATCAGCGGAGTTAGTGATGGTGACCACCAAGCTCTTGCTCAACTGTTCCACTCCCAACCCACTGATAGTCAAAACCTTGCCATTGGTAGAAATGTTTTCGTAGGTTTCACCGCCAATCATCACACTAGCCGTATAATCCGTCAGTTCAAACGAGTAAGTCATGGTCAGGGTTACATCATAGTTGCCGTACATATTCCAGCTGCTGATCTTGTTGCTCGAAGTCCAATTACCACTAGTAGAAGACTTCCTGGTTGCGGCAGATTTCAAATCGCTTTCGCTCACTTTATCAACGTCGGACGAATAGGTGCCGTCATTGGCCTTGTTTTCAGTGTTGTAGCTGTAGAACTCCTGAACGGCGGTGCCATAATCCAGCATGGCAGTCAGAACAGCTATCTCCGCTGCGTCTGTCTCACTGTCTACACTGAGGGTTTCAAGCTGTTCGTCAGCATACTCCTCAACGCTGGTCTTGTAGGTAACCACATAACCATTGGAAAGGGTAACGGTCACAGCCAGGTCATCAGCCATCATCTTAGCCTCTACCTTTTGGGAAACGACATTGTCATTCACAGTGGCGTCATTGGCAGCACCAGTCATCGAGGCGGATATGGTCGCATCGATGATAGACTCATTGACATAGACATTCAGGGTAATCTTGCCATTGTCCAGATCAATGTTCTTGCCGGAGATGATGTCAGCGACGTAGCAGTGATAGGTTTCGCTATCGTTGGTGGCAACTTCATAGTTGCCAATGTAGTCGGACGGGTCAGAGGTGAAATAGCCGCCGGTGATATTCACAGTTCCGCTGCCTGCAATCAGACTTTGACCGGCATTCTGGTTAAAGTAGCCGCCGGTAATGTTAAGCGTTCCGCTTGACACCTGGAAAAGACCGGTGGTGGAAGTGGTGGCCGTGCTCGAATCAGCCGTTGTGATTGTGCCGGTTCCGGCTTCACTGTCGTCAATGATTGTAACCGTGGCATCGCTATTGTTAATCTTGAACACGCCCACGTCCGTACTGGTCAGCGTATACCCGTTCAGATTCAGCGTGAACTCAACTTCCTTTTCAACCGGAACCTTCCCCGTCTCATAGTCGTTCTCCAGTTTGATGGTAATTGTTGCGCTACCGGTGCTAGCATACGCATCAATTGCCGCATTGACCGCCGCTACAAGAGTTTTGTAATAGCTCTCCGTTGTTGTATCACCGGAGGTCACCGCCAACGTAAAGTTGATGTGTGCCACCTGGTAATAATTGGTGTACTTAGTTCCAAGATAGGTATAACTGTCAACTTTTGTATATCCGTAGCCGACAGGATAATATTCGCTGAGGGAATATTTGCTCAGGAAATACCCGCCGGTGATCTCAAGCTCGATGTCGCTTCCAAGCAGCGGACGATACATCTGGAAGACACCGCCGGTGATTGAAACCTGAACGTTTGTTTCTTCATCATCTTCAGATGCTGTGCTTGCTGTGCTGCTGCCCACATTTACGATAGCACCGGTAACATCGCCTTCTTCTACAGTGCTTGCACGATCTACAACCGTGAACAATCCGTCGTTAATCATCAGTGTGCCGCCCGTGTAGTAGAAAATGCAGTTTGCATTCGATGCCGCAATCACCGCGCCGCCGTTCACTGTCAATGTACCGCTGCTCATGGTGACCGCATAGGTTGACGTTGATTCAAGCGTACCGCTTTCCAGTACAACAGTACCGCCGCGCAGCTTTAATGCAACATTTCCATTGCCTTGCACCATACCGGTTCCGATAGCGGAATCGGTCTGTGAACTGTCCTTAATGGTCAGCGTACCGTTAGAGCAGTCAATCACGCTGCCGGAGTCTCTGCTGATGATATAGCCGTTCAAATCAAGCGTTACTTCTTTGTCAGAAGTCGCACCCAGCTGTTCGCCGTCCACATCATTTACGAGAATCATTGTGCCGCCGTCTGTAACAGCAGCATATGCCGTTTTCAGTGTGGTGTAAGAACCCACATAGCTGTCGTCCTTGTCATATACAACCGCAACAGCGCTCTCTTCCACGATGATGAACACATCGCCGGTTGCAGCTGCGGTGAGGCCGTCGACGCAGTAGTCGCTGACGTCCGTGCTGAAGGTGCCGGCATAAATCTCGTAATTGGCCTCTTTGAAGTTGGTATACGTCTCCGTGTCAACAATGCTGGCCAGACCCACCTCGCCTGTGTAGGTACCGCCTTTGATGATGACCGTGCCGCTGGGCAGGGGATCCTCCCCGTCCATGGAATTATCCGTGGACACAACCGCGAAGCCTGCCGTAGTGGAGCCGTTGTTATACTGCTCGTAGGTAGGAGTTGTCCCGGTGGCAGTGACGGTGCAGTTCGTCAGCGTCAGGTCAGTGTATTTCACCTCGATGCCGGTGGAACCGGTGATGGTGCAATTCGTGAAGGATACCTGATGTTCCTCATCGTTGTTATTTGCCACAGTGTAGGTACTGCCGGAGATATAGACCGCCGTAGCGTCGGTTGCTCCCTCAACGCTGCTGTCAGCACTGCCGCCGGTGATGGTGGTGTCCGTCGCCGTCAGGGTCAGGCCGTAGTAGGAGCCGTTGTGGTACAGGCCGCAGACGGAGCCGGTCAGGGTGCTGTCGGTGATGGTCACGGTGCTCTTGTTGGCAAAGGAGCTGACGGCATAGGTGCCGCTAATATTGCAGTTCGTGATGGTCAACTTGCCTTCTTCTGCATAGTTGCAGACGTTGATGCCGTTGCAGGTGACGGTCAGGTCGCTCAGCGTCAGGTCACCGGAGGACTGGCAGATTCCACGGGTCTCCACGCCGTTTGTTGTCTCAGGGGCGGTGGTCACATAGGTGCCGTTCTGAATGGTCACATCCGCCGTTGTGATGAGGGTGAAGCGGTTTGCGCCGGTGCCACTCTCGTTCACAAAGGTGTTGGTGAGTGTGTACCCGCCCAAGTCAAGGGTGATGTCCTTGTCGATGGTCAGCTGGCTGTCGATGGTCAGGTCACCCAGCAGAGTAACGGTGTCGCCCGCCGACGCAGCAGCCAGCGCCGCTTTCAGGTTGGCATACTGGGTAGTATTTCCATCAGAAGTAGTGACGGAGACAACCGCAGAACCGGTAGTCACGGTATAAGTGGTGCCGCCATTGCTGGTGGTTGTGGTGTAGCTGGTGCCGCAGTACTCAGAGACATCAGAGTTATACGTACCGGCAGAAAGCGCGATGGAAGTCACGCTCGCGTTCTGTGCGTTCGTCTTCGTGCTAGAGGTATCCAAGCTGGTGCTGTATACCGCCGCGCCCTGGCTGCTGTCCGTGGTCGTTATGGTAGCGGAAGTACCATCGCTGTCCTCTGTGACGTTGACTTTAACTTCGCTAGTATTGCTGGTGTTGTAGTTGATTTCGTAAACACCATAGATGCCGGAAATCTCGCCGCCAGAGATGGCCACCGTGATAGCTTTGTCCGTTGTGTGCTGAGACACGGCAATGCCAGCGCCGACAACCGTTGTACCACTATTGTTGTTCTCGGTGGCGAGGCTACCGGTGTACTCACTCTTAATGGTGCCGCCAGTAACTTCCAGAGAACCGGCACGAATCTCAATGCCAGTGTTACCGCCGGTGATGGTGCCGTCGTTGATAACAGTGCTGCTCTCCATTGCCGGGAGGTACATGCCCGTTCCACCGCCGTAAATCGTGCCGCCATTGATCTCGATATAGTCGTAAGAGTAGGAGCCATTGGTAGAAACTCCAAATCCAAAGGCACTGATGGAACCGCCGTTCACAATCAGAGTGCTCATATCGCTTGTACTATTACCGGCATAAATCCCAACTCCGCAGTAGCCGCCGGTGACAGTGCCGCCG